>JBFRWI010000191.1:0-3860 GCA_051439505.1 Hormoscilla sp.
AATCGCGTGTTCGACTCCCTGCAAACACCAGCTTCTGTGAAGTTGATTGATTAGCAAAAAATGCAGCTTATTTTGCGATAAACTGTGGGGAACATGGCCAAATGCAGCTCTGTTTCTATCTCATGTCAAATGAATCGAAAAAAAGTAAGAAATTAAAGGTGTCAATCCTGGCACCGGATTTGTCAGGAGGTGGAGGGACTAGAGCATACCTCCTGGGACAGGTGCTGAAAAAATTAAACTACGATGTCAAAATTTGCGGATTTCTCTTTGGGGAAAGTTTATATCCAGTGCCGCCATCGAACCTGCCAGTTGACTGGGTTCCCGGATGTGATTATCCCCAGTTCTTTTATGCAGTCAAGCAACTGCTAGCCAGAATAGCAGGGGATATCATATATGCAGTCAAGCCTAGACCAACGAGCTTTGGCATTGCTCTAATTAAAGGATTGCTAACCAGTAAACCGGTGATTTTAGACGTGGATGACTGGGAGTTGAGTTGGTATGGAGGCTATAACTGGCAATATCGTCCCACACCTAAACAACTAGCTAGAGATATACTTAAACCATCGGGAGCACTCAGGTTTCCAGAGCATCCTCTTTACTTACATTGGATGGAGAAGCTCGTACAGCGGGCTCAGGCTGTTACGGTGGATACGCAATTCCTGAAAAAGCACTTTGGCGGCACTTATCTGCCCAATGGTAAGGATACGACTTTGTTCGACCCCGATCGTTTCCATCCGGAACTCAGTAAGGCTAGTTACGGCCTTTCAGACTATCGAGTGCTAATGTTTCCAGGGACGGCGCGACCTCACAAGGGTCTTGAGGATGTTTTAATGGCACTCGATAGGCTAAATCAACCAGATATGAGGCTGGTGTTAGTGGGAGGTAGAAAGATTGGTGACGGTTATATTGAATATCTGGAAGCGCAGTGGGAAAAATGGGTAATTAGGCTACCTCAATCTCCGATGGAAAAAATGCCGGAAATAGTTTCTGCAGCTGATGTCATTGTCGTTCCCCAGCGAGATAACATAACTGCTAAAGCCCAGTTTCCTATCAAGCTGACAGATGGGATGGCAATGGCCAAACCAATCTTAGCGACAAAGGTAGGGGACCTGCCTGAAATACTCGGCGACACCGGTTATTTAGTGGATCCAGAAAGCCCAGAACAAATAGCCGAACAGATCCAGTGGATATTTCAGCAGGGTTCCGAAGCGTCCGAACGAGGGATGAAAGCAAGGGCAAGATGTGTAGAACATTACAGCATCGAGGCAATGGCAGGTATACTCTCAGGTGTAATTGAGAATTTATATTGAAGTAATACGGTAATTTGAGAGGAAAAATTATGTCCAGCACTCCGAGACAACTCCTGTTCAGCTTTGCCCGCCGCTATCCTCTGAGGATTGCATTGAATGTAATTCTCAACTTCTCGGGTGCGATATTTAATGGGGTGAACACGGCTTTGCTGGTGCCAGTGTTTTTACAACTGGCGGGACAGGAAATTGACATAGAGAGGATGCCGGACATTCTCAAAGCAATTCTAGGACCATTTGAACTGGTGCCGGAAAAATACCGCTTGCTGCTAATGCTAGGGGCAATTATATTGACGCTCATACTGAAGAACCTGACGAAATACATCAGTACTTTAGTATCGGTATCGTTCAGGCGATCGCTAATGAATGATATTAGAGAAGCGGGGTTGCAGATGCTGTTGGATGTAGACTTAGATTATTTCTCCAAGATGAAAACAGGGGATATAGTGGCACGCCTAAGTGGGGAGTCTCTGCAAACAACGGGGGCGATAAATACCTATGTAAATACCATTGGTGTGGCGACAACAATTTTGGTTTTTATTAGTATTTTGTTGAATATTTCCTGGCAATTAACCATCGCCTCAACGTTCTTGCTAGCCGCTGTAGTGACGATCAATCAGCTGTTTAACCGTCGGGCAAAGTATTACGGCAAAAAGCTGACAGAGATGTCGCGAGCTTACTCATCTACTCTGTTGGAAATGCTGAATGGCATGAGACTGGTGAAAGCAACAGGAAATGAGGAGCAGGAGTATAAGCAGATCAGCAAACTGATCCGGGCTCACGAGCAGGCTGAGTTTGAAGCGAAGATGAACTCGGCGGCGGTCGGACCCCTGAGTGAAATGACTGGAATTATGGCGCTAATTGTGGTGACGCTTATAGGTAGAACATTTTTTGCAGATCAGCTCGAAGCGCTCTCGGCAGTGTTGCTGACTTATTTAGTGGTATTGTTTCGACTGCTGCCCTTTATCTCCCAATTAAATTCTATTCGCAATTCCTTAGCAAAGACTTCTGCCAGTGTGGAAATAGTGCATGACTTCTTGCGACGGGATAATAAACCTTTCATGGTTAAGGGTTCTGTCCCTTACAAGGGCATGGTTGAAGGAATTCATTTTAATCGGATATCCTTCTGTTATCCAAGTAGTTCAAATCAGGTACTATCGGATGTAGATTTATTCCTGCCTCGCGGCCAAACGTTAGCTTTGGTAGGGGGATCGGGTGCGGGCAAATCGACTATAGCCGACTTGTTAGCGAGATTTTACGAACCCACGGCTGGCAGCATCACTATAGATGGCAGAGATATGCGAGAGTTCGACCTCAAAACTATCAGAAAGGCCATGGGAATTGTGAGCCAAGATACATTTCTTTTTAATACCACGGTGAGAAATAATATTAATTATGCCCGTCCAGAGGCAACATCGGCAGAGATTATTGATGCGGCTAAGCGTGCAAATGCCTATGAGTTTATTGAGAAATTATCACAAGGGTTAGATACGCAAATAGGCGATCGGGGGGTGATGCTCTCGGGGGGCCAGCGTCAGCGTCTGGCGATCGCCCGGGCGCTGCTGCAAGACCCGGACATTCTGATTCTAGATGAAGCCACCAGTGCCCTGGATACGGTTTCGGAACGCTTGGTTCAGGAGGCGATCGATGAGTTGAGCCGCGATCGCACGGTTCTCGTCATCGCCCACCGTCTGTCAACGGTGCAAAAAGCAGATATAATTGCGGTGCTGGACAAAGGGCGGGCGGTAGAAACTGGTACTCACACAGAACTGCTAGAGAAAGATGGTCACTATCAGCGTCTTTACTCCATGCAATTTGCCGATCAGGCGGAAGCTCCAACTCACGATCCAGTTGTGGCTAAAGCGTCCTATGAAGCGCGCACTTCTTTGAACTCAATGATCGGTTCCTTAAGGTTACTGGCGGATGAGATAGTAGATACTCCCGAGGAGCAGATGGAACTGACGGAAGAAGCTTATCGTTCAGCTGTCAATCTGTTGAGAACCTTAGAAGTCTTTGAAAATAAGTTGCGATAAGTAGTCGGACGTTTGTGCTTGCAAATCTTAAGATTGATTTTATTTTCGAGATACTAGAGGGATGATATATTGGTAAATGTCGGGTAAAGAAAAATTATCGCTCAAAAAATAATCGATTTCGAGATGATTTTCACTAGATGTCTAGTGTTTTCCTTGACCTTGGCGTTCTCTATAGCTAATTATTGCCATTTTATTCAGGTAAACCTATGATTGTATTCTGTTGTGGCTTAATGCGATCGGGCTCTACGCTCCAGTATCAAATAACCCAGACTTTAGTAGAGAAACTCTCAAAAGGATATGGATTTGGTTGGTTACCCTCAGTGAAAAATAGAGATGACTTATTTACTCGCGCCACCGAAACTGATAAAGACAATTATTACATCGTCAAAATCCACGGATACAATCCTTATTTTTCAGAGTTAATTATGAAAAACAAGGGGAGGGCAATCTATGTATACCGCGATCTTAGGGATGTGGTAACTTCATTTATGTCTTGGCGAAAATGTTCATTTGATACGGT
>JBFRWI010000192.1:0-49102 GCA_051439505.1 Hormoscilla sp.
GGTAAGCGCGTCGTCCGGCGTCTGGTCGATCGCCATTACCCAGTGCGGGCCTTAGTTAGAGATGTTAGCAGGGCCAGGGAGATGTTGGGGGATAAAGTGGAACTCTTTGAAGGAGATATCACTATCCCAGAAACCTTGACTGCGAAAATGATGCTGGATGTCAGGGCAGTTATCTGCTGTACTGGGGTGAAAGTGCAACCCGTTGAAGGTGACACTCCGACTCGGGAAAAATATTATCAAGGCATCAAGTTCTATATGCCAGAAGTTGTTGATAGTCCAGAGATTGTGGACTATCAGGGAATTGCTAATTTGGTGCAAGTTGCGACGCGATATCTGCCGAAAGCTGAGGAAAAACTCATCTTTGACTTTACGAACCCATCCGCTGATTTGAAGCAAACCTGGGGTGCAGTGGATGATGTGGTCATGGGTGGAGTGAGTGCAAGTGAAATGAGACTGATAGATGAGGGGGCGGTGTTCGCGGGAAATGTCTCAACTGCTAATTCTGGTGGTTTTGCGTCGGTGCGTACCAAAAACTTCGAGATGCCCCTTAACCTGACAGGTTACACTGGCATGGAGTTGCGGGTCAAGGGGGATGGTAAGCGCTATAAATTTCTGCTCCGCACTGAGGGGAAATGGGATGGGATTGGTTTTAGCTATTCTTTTGATACGGAACCTAACCGCTGGATAACTGTGAGAATTCCCTTTGATGAATTTATTCCGGTGTTTCGCGCTAAAACTGTGCCGGACGCTAAACTGGATATTAGCAGCATTTACGCTTGTCAGTTGATGTTGAGTAAGTTTGAGTACGATGGCGGACTTAATCCCCATTTTACTCCTGGTGGTTTTGCTTTGCAAGTGGAATCCATTAAAGCCTATGGCGGTGCTGTTAAACCACAGTTTATTCAGATCAGTTCCGCTGGGGTGACTCGTCCGGGCCGACCTGGGATTAATCTAGAGGAAGAACCACCCGCTGTGAGAATGAACGAGCAGTTGGGAGGAATTCTCACCTGGAAACTCCGGGGAGAAGATGCTATTCGCGCTAGCGGTATTCCCTATATGATTGTCAGACCTTGTGCCCTGACGGAAAAGGAGGGTGGAAAATCTCTGATGTTTGACCAAGGGGATAATATTAAAGGTCAAGTTAGTCGGGAAGATATCGCTGAACTCTGTTTGCAGGCGATCGATCAACCCCAGGCATATAATGTTACCTTCGAGGTCAAGGAGGCAGATGGCGCTGCCTCGGCCAACTGGCAGGAACTTTTTGCGAGTTTACAAGCGGATAAGTAGTAATGTACTGAGATCTTGTACCATTGTAAATTAGCCTCCTGGCCCGCCGTGGGTTAAAACCCACGGCTAATAGCTTAAGTGGGTTAAAACCCACTATCTACATTGTCAGATGCGCGTTTTCCCCTCGTTCCCACAGGGGACCCCTGGGAACGAGTTATAGAGGCAGATCCTCTAGTTGACAATGGTGCAAGATATGAGAAGGGGTAATTTTCAAGTTAGAAGGATAATCGCAGATGTCGAAAGAAGCAATTGAAAAAGTTGTAGTTGCCTATTATAATAACATGGCAGCGATGAATGCAGCGGGCTGGACGGAAAGCTTTGCTGATGATGCGGTAATTTGTGACCCGGTTGACAAACCGCCGATGAATGCCCATAGCGATGGAGAAAAGTTCTTCGCCCTGTTGGCTAAATTTTACGATAAGCTGGAAGTATCGCCAGAGCATATCTTTATCACTGGCAATGGGGCGGCGGCTAAATGGACGATGCGGGCGATCGCCAAAAATGGCAAGACTGCTAGTTCTGAGGGTATTACTGTTTTTGAAATGAATTCTGAAGGGTTAATTCAAAAGCTATCCTCTTACTGGGATGAAGCTGCTATGCTGGCACAATTGAAGGGATAAGGATCCTCTGGGGGGCGATCGCGCCCCTCTGTCAAGATCCTAATATCACCAGGAGGCGATCGTGACAAAAGCGATAGAACTCGGCCAATCTTATACCTTTTATGACTACAGCAAGCTCAATTATTACAGGGAAGATATTTTCGCATATTTTGGGTATAGTTTCCAATCAGAAGCGGTAACACTTCCTCAATCTCAAGGTCAGTTAGACAGATTAGAAAGTTTACGCCAAAGGATCGAAGAAAGTTTACCGCTGGTTACTTTAGACAGCGAAGCAGCACGCCGAGAGTTTTTGATTGCACCAGTTTTAATGGATTTGATTCATTATACTCGCGTGAAAGTCAAGGTGAGTTATCCTTTAGCAGTAAACGACCAGTTAAAAGGTGCGTTAGATTACTATTTACAATCTGAGAATCATTTGTTGGCGATCGAAGCGCAGGATGAAAATTTACAAGGGGGGTTTACGCAATTGGGGGTTGAGTTAATTGCGATCGATCGGGCGATCGCCCAAGGTCAGCAACCAGAAAGTAAATGCCTCTATGGTGCAGTTTCCATTGGCAATATTTGGCAGTTTGGGTTTTTGACCAGGGATAAAAAACAGATTACCCAAGATTTGAACCTATATCGCGTGCCCAATGATTTGGAAGATTTAATGGGGATTTTGGTGGCGATCGTTCAGGGAGAAGGTGCGTAGATTGTATTTCATTAATTCAAGATATAATAGACAAGATAAAACTTAATTGAAACTTAACTTTATGTTGCACACATTTAAGGCTGTATTGACAGGAAACTGCTTAGAGTGGCTTGATGAAACTCCAGAAACGAGCGATCGCCCTTTGGAGGTTCATGTTACAATTTTAGAATCCCATCCAGGTAGAGAGACAGTCTCTCGCGGTCAGAAAATGGCAGAAGCTTTAGAAAAACTTGCTGCCCTCAATACTTTCGCGGGAGTGGATCCAGTGGCATGGCAGCGCGATATACGTCAATACCGATCCCTCCCCCATGTTAAAGGATAAGCGGAGCAATTAGATGCCATCGACGATCGCGAACTCGCCCGCAGAATAAAGAAAATGCTGGTGCTAGAGTTGGTGTCGGGAATGTTAGACGATCTCAGCCCAGAACAAATGGAAATTTTTGACGCGGCAGTAGAAGGGAGATGGAAGGGTGAAGCGATCGCCTCGATTACAGGCTATAATTAAAAAGGAGACTAGACAATTTTTACTGTCAACTCGACAAGGAGGATCTTATGGTAGATGAGATCGCTCACCCTCGGTAAATCAACCGGATTTCTTGTGGGTAAAATGTAGATATTTTGTTGGGTTACTCACCCGAAATCCGGTTGAGAGCTTCTACTAGATAAGGTGTAATAGATCCAGCGTCAGGCTATAAAAAGCACCAGATTCGTCATACTTGAGGATCAGTTCGTGCATATCGGAGGGTGTTACTAGCCAATTGGCTGCCAGGATAAAGGGACTGCCCACAATCACCCGATCGGGGCAACTGATCGAAACACCATCAGGCAAAAAGAAAGCATGATGTCCTTCCCAATTCCAATGTAGCTTGCTCGGCACTGGCTCGGAAATCTTCAGATCCGGGGTAATGGTGACAGATGTGCCTTGCCAATTGCCACTTAAATTGCGATCGGGCAATTGCTGTAGTTCAGTTGACCAATATTGACTAGGGAAACCCGCAGCATCTTCACGAATATTCGTCGTTCTCAATAAATTTCCCTGCTCATCATAAACAATTACCACAGTAGGTCGTAATTCCTCGTGCATGAAAAATAACTCAGCCCCAAAATAGGAGTCTGTTTTTAATTGGGTTGTCACCCACCCTGCATGACCTGATGCCAGGAAAACCCCCCTCCCTGTGCTGCTTGCTGGGTGAAATAGTCCATCAGGTAAACTATGAGTTCCCTGATTAAACTCCCAACTTTTTTCCTCTGTGTTGCCTTCAGGGTACATGTACAGATTTCTTTGAACGATTTCGGTTTGCGCCCGATCGCTACTAAAGCTTCTGAGACTTCTAAAGTACTCTGTGACCTCTCCTTGGGCATCGTATCTCGTCCAAATACCGTGCCAGTCCCGCAAATGCTTGGCAGTTAAGTTTTTCCAGTTCTGTTCTTGGGGATCCATATAATTCCTCTGTCAGTGGTCGGCGGTCAAAATCACATTACTATGAACGTGAATTTGCTACAATTTGTCTTCTGTAATTTGCTCTCTTCGCTGTCAGCCCGCCGGGGGTTCAAACCCCCGGCTAATAGCTAAAGTCGGTTAAAACCGACTAATAAAATCACGCTTAAAGTCATAATAGCATTGTTTTGACAAAATGGTATTATTGGTCGCTATTTTGATCTACCCGACTGTCCACAATTACTAGCAAACCCTTAAATACTCCCTCCCGATCGAACAGTTGACTTGTGCGCACCCGTTCGGTATCGCTTACCAGGGTCATTGTCTCCAGGTCCAGAACTTTCCCAGTCTCTTTGTGGACAACTTGCACGTATATTGTACTCTCTCCATGCTCGATCGCCCCCATGGTCACTTGTTTCATTTTCGGAGAATCTGTTTTATACTCCACCTCACCATTCCCAAGGGGAAAGACATCGTACTGGTTGGTTTTGGACGTACCATCATTGTAAATATATGTGTTCGAGATTACCCACTTATCCTCAAACTGCTCCCATTTTTGAGTGGTTTTGTAGGATTTTGTTTGCTGCATGTTAGGATCTAGGACTTTCAAAGTCCCCGACCATTTCCCTACATGTCTCGGAAATACTTTGTAATCTGTCGTCTTCATCTACTCTCCTGTTCTCTCACACTTCTCTACCATTATACCACTTGCCAATCATTTTGTTATCAGAAATAAATGGCTCAGCCCTTTATTTCTGATAATCCCGAATCAAGAATTCTCCTGAGAATGGAATGGACAGCCGGCGCTTAACTTTTTGAGAAACTCGCTGTTATCGAAAAAATGTTCCAAAGACTCAATTTTCAAGTCTTCAGTCACGCGCGCAATACTGACTCCCACGACTTCGATCGTTTCTCCTGTGGGGGCGCGGTCCTTGAATGGTCCGTTCAGAGTTCCCCAATGCCGCCATTTGAATGTTACATTTGGCGGTCCGGCAAGCACTTCTGTTATTTCCCAGAGAAACCCATTGGGAAACGCTGCGTGGAAGATTTTCTCAGCTGAGTAAAAGGTTTCCTCTGAGGAACGATAATGTTCCGTATCGCCCAGAAATATGTTATATGTTCCGCTCTCTGCAACTTCCTCGGCGGTGTAAGGCCGTCCCCCGTTGGTCATCATCTGAAACTTATCGGTGACAATGGATATCCATTGTTGGGAGTTGGCTTTGTGAGATGCTTCCATTTCAAATGTTCTCACCAAGTTTTGGGCGTTCGCCTCCAAGGAACCTTCCGGATGATGGAACTGACTCTCTTCCTTGAGGAATGTATCCGTCTTGCCATAATCCGGTTGTTCGCCCGATCGCCATTCTACCCCAGCATCCGACGCAATGACGGTATTTCTGTCTTGCACCCAGAGAGGCAATTCTGTAGTATCAGTATTACTCATGTTCGACCCTTGTGTAGTACCCTGAATCAACATATCATCAATGGTGCTCTCTGTGCTGTTAAGATAGATAAGTACATAAAACTTAACAAAAGTTCTAATCAGGCGATCTTCAGATCGGCCCTGGCCCTGCTGGTGGCAGCCCGGGCAGGACAACTGGCGATCGCCCAAGGAACAAAACCAAGTGAGGGTGCTGGTGCTGGGTGCTATTTAGTCTCAACTCCAGGAATAAGACCCAAACCGGTCTTTAACAGCCTTTTCAGTCAACCCAAACTGCTCCAACGTATAACGATGAACCCCACGCTTGTGTTGAGGATTGTCATTAATCCAGCCATTAAGCTTAGCCTCATACTGAGGCGTAAAGGGATAGCCGAAATATTCATAAATCTGGCGAATCATAGCCACTGGATCTTTCACGAAGACTTGATAGTCCACATCGTAAAAACGGTCTGGATCGGCCATTTCCTTCACCGCCATGGCCCGTGCGGTTGCCTCTGAAAGCCGTTGGAGCCAATGCTGACCCACGGCAGTTGCATCTACCCGATCGGCAAAACGAATCCGCCCGATCGCTGACAAACTGCAACAAGAGGGCAACACTTGCAGGGGATCGCGGTGGATGTAGACGATCGAAGCATCAGGGAAAGCCTTCAGCAAGGCATCTATAGCATAAATATGGGCAGGTGCCTTGAGCACCCAGTGACTGCCTGGCCAGCGCTGACTGAGATACTGCAATTGAAAACGATAGTATTGGTAGCTTTCGGTTAAATATTGTTCCTGAAGCCAATCAGAGTAGGGTTTGACATCAGCTCGGAAATCAAACAAATGTCCCACCATGTCATGTTCAAACAGACGACTGCATTCTACAGGTCGGGACACATCAATGTGGTGGGCAGTGGAAAAGTTGGGTGCCAGGGTATTTTGGAACTGGAGCAGGTCGAAGGCGTATTGGTTGCGTGGGTCCGTTTCCCAAGTCTCAGGGGACGGTGGTGGGCAAGGATCGAGGGATTCTCCTAGGTGCAACCAGCGACAGTCGGGATCTTCTGCCAACAAATTGTGGAGAAAGGTGGTACCACTGCGAAACATCCCCACCACAAAGAGGGGTTTGGGCAGAGGGCGTTGGGCAATTTCTGGATGGCGTTTGCGTTGGTCCTGGAGTTTGAGGCGGTTGGCCAGGAGTCGGACAAAGTAGAAGCGGCGGAAATAATAGCGACCGGCGGCGTTGAGATCGGCGACCGTGGTGAGGGCGTCGAGTAATTTCTGGAGTCGGGGGCGAAAGCTGTCACTGCCCCAGTCGGACAAACCTGTAATGTTTTCGGTCGTTTCCAGGAGGTTGGTTTCGTTGAGATTGAGGGGACCTAGGTGATAGGTTTGGGGAATTTGGTGGCCCACCCAGTTGAGAAGCTGGAGAGGGAGGGGACGACGAATCTGTTGGTAGGTTGCCCCAGTGGCAGTGGCTTGCTGAGATGATGGCGACATAAGCAATTCAAAATTCAAAATTCATAATTCAAAATTGGGAAAGTCCCTGAGAACAAGGATCTCGGCGTAGGCCCATGCAATTTAAATGCACGACAGCTTAGTACAAAAAACAAAAGAATCAACAAAGTGGGCCGTCCCAGAAACCCGGTTTCTGGGACGCACTATAGCACTTCTCATCCTTTGTGTGATACGCGATTGGTGAGATTGCTTCGGGGGGGGGTTAACGCATAAAGCATAAGTTGATCGCGGTTATCCCCCCCTCGCAATGACAAATAGGCGATTCTATTATATACCACATTAATGCCGAGATTCGCACTACATAACGTTGAACGCGATCCATGGGGTAGTTTATATAGGATAAGAGCGTCAATCTGTATTTCTTTCCTGGACCCCGAGAGGTCATTCTCTAGTATCTGTATTGCTCATATTTAACCCTATTCAACCCTACTGTACTACCCTGAATCAACATATCATAACTTGTGCTCTCTGTGCTGTTAAGATAGATAAGTACATGAAACTTAACAAAACTTAAAATGCAGGCGATCGCAATTGCAGGTAAGCTGGGGAATGGAAGCGTCAGGAGAAAAGAATGCAGTGAGGATGGGGAGTTGGAAGCGCCGTGATTTCTTATTAAGACTCAGCCAGTCGGCCCTGGCCCTGCTGGTGGCAGGCCGGGCAGAACAACTGGCGATCGCCCAAGGCCCAAAAGCAACTTCAGTGCTGGTGCTGGGTGCTGGTCTTTCCGGTTTATATGCGGCTTGGCTGTTGGAAGCTGCGGGAGTTTCCGTGACGGTATTGGAGGCACGCGATCGGGTGGGGGGTCGAGTTTATACTTTAGAAGACCTACCATGGAAACCGGAAGCTGGAGGTCAAGGTTTCAGCGAGAACTACAAGCGCCTGTTAACCCTGGCACAGATCCTGGGAGTACAGACGGAACCGGTGAGACGCGATCGGCAATTATTACTTAATGTTCGGGGGGAATCTCTGTTACCCCCAGACTGGAAAAATGCAGCGGTCAATCAATTAACAGAAAGGGAACGCAGTATCATGCCACTGGGCTTGATGAGACATTATCTGCGTCCGGATAATCCCTTGAAGGATGCTAAAGCCTGGACATCGCCGCAATATTTTAACCTGGACATTTCCCTAGAAAAATATCTGCGGACCAAAGGGGCATCGCCAGAAGCCCTGCGGCTGATGAATGTTTATCCTTTCTTCATGAATGGCATCGAGACTGCCTCGGCCCTGTGGGCCCTCAGGAATGACCAGCGATCGCAAAGGCCCAGTCAAAACCCCACACATATTAAAGGCGGTAACAGTCGTCTGCCCCAACAGATGGCCAACGCATTGAAGTCTCCCGTACAAAGGAATAAAATAGTGGAGGCTATTCGCAGTGGCGAAAGGGAAGTGAAAGTATACTGTACTGATGGTTCCCAATTAAGGGCTGATTATGCTGTCTGTACTCTACCTTTTTCCGTGCTGCGTCAGGTCCAAATAGATCCTCCTTTTCGAGGAGAACAGGCAGAGGCGGTGCGAGAATTGCCCTATACAATGGTAACTCAGGTACATCTGAAAGTGCTTCGTCCTTTCTGGGAAGAGGATAGCTACCCGATCGGGATGTGGACAGACTCGGTGCTAGAATTAATGTTTCCCCAAAAGGATGCTAATGGGCAAGTACAAGGTATGGTTTGCTGGGCAAATGGAGACAGTGCGAAAAAATTGGATGCCATGTCGGCACGGGAATTAAACCAATTTGTGCTGGCAGAACTGAAGCGCCTGCGCCCCGCGACAGAGGGTAACATAGAAATAGCCCGGGTGGTTTCCTGGGGAAGCGATCGCTATGCCCGAGGGGCTTATGTTTATTTTGCCCCGGGACAAATCAGCCAGTTTCGGGATAAGATGGCTAAACCCTGGCAGCGCATTCACTTTGCTGGCGAACATACGGCGATCGCCTCTCCGGGCATGGAATCAGCCTTAGAATCAGCAGAACGAGTTGTGGGGGAGATTTTGGCTCGCAGATAAGAGTAAAGTTATGCAATAATGAGCGGATGGAATCATGTCTAAGACTATGACGAACAAACTGAAACCAGATTGGGCGGGTGAGGACTTGGTCTCCCGGTTCGTTAATCTTCTGATCGGGACAAAACCCATCTACAAGGTGATGAAACACCAAGCTAGGCAGGTGCTAATTAAAACTGCCGAAAAGAATGGGATTCCTTGGCGGCAAACTTACCAGGAGTTAGATGGGTCCGGGGCCAAGGGGCTGCTAGAAGATATGACCAACCCTAAGGTAGTCTACCCAGATTACTACAAGATGCCTTTCCACGCTTACGAGGAGGGAAATCTTTGCTGGAAAGCTGCCTTTGAAGCTTCTTCAGCTACCTTAGCGATGGGTTTGAGGGTTTGGCCGAAAGAAAACATCACTTGGGAGACGGCCCAGTCACGATTGCGAGGTGGCTTTCACCAGGTACTGGACCAGTATAGTCCGGAGACAGTCAAAGATGTGCTAGATATGGGCTGTTCCGTAGGCATCTCGACCTTGGCACTCCACCGCTATTATTGTCAAAGGCAAGCTATGAAAATTCGCACGGTTGGCTTAGATTTGTCTCCTTACATGCTGACGGTGGCGAAGACAACGGATCGGCAGGGCGAAATATCCGAGTGGATACATGCCTTGGCGGAAGATACGGGAATGCCAGACAATTCCTTTGATGTGGTGACCCTACAGTTTGTCATCCACGAACTGCCCCGTCAAGCAACGAGACAAATATTCCAGGAGGCCCTGCGCTTGCTGCGATCGGGCGGTTGTCTGGCAATTGTAGATAATAACCCCCGATCGCCGGTCATCCAAAATCTCCCGCCGGCACTCTTCACCCTGATGAAAAGCACGGAACCCTGGAGTGATGATTACTATACTTTTGATGTGGAAGAGGCGATGCGAGAGGTAGGTTTTGAGTACAAAACAACCGTAGCAAGCGACCCCCGTCATCGCACGCTCGTTGGCATTAAGCCCTAGTTTATTTTATCCGGGGACAGGCAAGATGCCTGTCCTACGGGTTGACTTCATCCCACAACAGTGCTAGGATAAACAGGTACAGTTCATTATCATCAGATTATGACTACAATTAAACTGGAAGTCCCGGAAGAAGTTTTGATCGGTCTCAAAGAAACACCAGAGACCATTGCCAAGCAATTAAAATTATTAGCAGCCGTCAAGCTATTTGAACTTGGCAAATTATCATCGGGTCGTGGAGCCCAACTGGCCGGTATATCCCGCGTAGAATTTCTCATGTTGCTAGGGAATTATCAGGTATCCCCTTTCTCCTTGACAACTGAAGAATTAGAGAGAGATGTAGACAATGCCTAATACCGTTGTTGTTAACAGGTAGTACCAGTTACTAATAATTAATTAATTTTGAAATCATTGGATAAATTCCAAATAATGATGAAGGTAAATACCTCAGGCACAATATTTGTGCTGTGCATCAACAATCAAGATTATCCAGCTTCTTTGGAGATGAGAAAAATCTATCAGGCGTTCCAGTCACCCCGGGCAGCGGAACTTCAGCTAATTCGAGTTATTGATGAATCAGGAGAAGATTACCTATACCCAGCAGAGTATTTCATCCCTATTGAGTTGCCGAAAGCAGCAGAAAAACTGTTTGCGGTGATATCATAAATAATTAATAGCTAGAGCGTCGGCCCATAGGAGGGGGGTTGACAAAAAGAAGAAAATGTGTATATACTCGTTACCAGGGAGACCCTGGTCACTAGAGAATATGTAGAGAATATGTAGATTCACAGATGGAGAGAAAATGTCGGCGTTATATTAATGGACCGACGCTCTAGAGGTCGAGAGTGTATCCCCTTTCTCGTTGACAACGGAATAATTTATAGAGAGATGTATAAAATACCTAAGATAATTGTTGTCGAACACAGGTAGCCTCGGCTTTTTATGTTGCCGGGAATAATTAAGGCGATCGGGTAAAATATAATTTACCTATTGACGAGATCCAGGCGAGCATGCAATAATCTAGAAATAAACCAGGTCCAATGCCATGACAGTAACTAAATCAAGACCAGAGGTAATACCACCAACGGCCACAGCGCCGATAGGAGAAACAGAACAAGAGTTCGACTGGAGGGAATGCTGGTATCCAGTCACCTTTGTCCAAGATTTACCGACCGATCGTCCTTACAGCTTTTCCCTGTACGACGAACCGCTAGTATTGTTCTCAAACCAGGATGGGAAACTGGAGTGTTTGACCGATCGCTGTCCCCACCGGGCGGCCAAACTCTCCGACGGGCAAATCATTGATGGGAAAATAGAATGCTTGTATCATGGCTGGCAGTTTGGTGCTGAAGGTGAATGCTTGCATATTCCTCAGTTAGCAGATGATGCTAAGATTCCAGCTAAGGCATGCGTGAAATCTTTTAAGGTTGTAGAAAAGCAAGGTATAGTCTGGATCTGGGCAGGGGAAGCGGAAACTGCTGATGAAGAACTCATAGCTACCTTAGCAGATTGGGACAAGCCGGGATTCGCAGGTTCAGATAGGGTATCTGAGTTGCCTTACGACCAAAGCTATTTCATAGAGAATGTCTTAGACCCGGCTCACCTTAATATTAGCCATGACGGCAGTCAAGGAAAGCGAGAAAACGCTCAACCTCTGGAGATGAAAGTGTTCGATAGTTCTCTGGCCGGGTTCCAAGGCCGGTTTCGAGAAACACGCCAAGCAAATCAACCTTGGAGAAACATGGATTTTGTGGCCCCTAACTTAGTGCTGTTGACTTTTAGTATCGAACGGAAGGGTTGGCGCTTCGGACTGGCATTCTATTCGATGCCTCTTGGTAAAGGAAGCTGTCGGGTTCTGACGAGAAGCTATCGCAACTTTTTTACTTGGAAAATTAAGTTGACTCCTCGCTGGCTAATCCACTTAGGTCAGAGCCGAATTCTGGAGGAGGATATGCAATTGGTTGTAGGACAGCAAGAACAAATAGAGAAATTAGGACGAGAACTCAAATCTCTCTATCTTCCTCTCAACAGTTCGGATGCCTTTGTGCTAGAATACCGTAAGTGGCTGGATAAATATGGGTATAATTTACCTTTTTATCAGGGTTACGCTACTAGCAAGTTGCCTGAAAATAAGGTAAAGTGCGATCGGCCACCGGTATCTATGGCTCGATTTGAACAACACACTCAATTCTGTAGTTCCTGTTCTGGTGCCTATCGGACAGCTATCCGGGTGAAACAAAGTTTGGTGGGAGTGGCGATCGCCCTGACAGCAGTAGCCATTATCACAGAGGGAAGGGCCAGTATTGTAGCAGTGTCATCTGCTATACTAGCAGTAATATTAGCAGCGGTGGCCCAGAAGGTGAAAACTAAGTTTGAGCGTTCCTACAGTCGTCATTAATTGAAAGTACAGCAAAGCCAGTTAAGGAAGTAGATGACAAATACCAACAAGATAGAGAATAACACTCAGATTCCGGAATTTGCCCGCCCGGTAGTTGACAAAGTGGCGATCGACGTCGGCGGTGGGCCTGCTGGCTTGGCAACGGCCTTAATGCTGGCCAAGAACGGTTGGACAAATATAACAGTTCACCGAAAACGCCCCTCCGCTGATTTCTACGAACCAGACAAGTCCTTTCTTTATCTAATTGATGCCAGGGGTCAAAAATTCACAGACCTTCTGGGACTTACCGAACCCGTCACGACCCTTATTAGGTTGACTCCCAAGTAGGATCCTGGTAGAGTTACGACATGATACATAATTTTCTTACTGTAGTTAGACAATTCGGCAGGACTCACAGACAACATCGGCGCTTTCTATTTACCTTAATGTTCTCTTGTCTGTTATTCTTCAGTTGTGCTCACTTGACTAGCAAAACTCAGAGGACTCAGCAATTAGTCTTGCCTCTTCCCAGTAACCCCAGTACCTTTAACTTTGCCATCAATCAAAAGGCATATACTCCTTTGGTCGTGATGTACAAGGGATTGGTTACGGAAAATCGCATGACTGGGGAGTTGGAACCAGCATTGGCAGAATCTTGGGACATTTCCCCCGATGGGCGACGAATTACCTTTACCCTGCGCCAGGGACTCAAGTGGTCCGATGGACAACCCCTCACGGCGGATGATGTCCTGTTTACCTTTCAAGAGGTTTATCTGAATCGAAAAATTCCGACTCGACGTCGAGATTTTCTGCGCATTGGTAACCGGGATGCTTTCCCTTCGGTGCGCCAACTAGATTCCCGACGGGTTGAGTTTATTTTGCCCGAACCCTTTGCCCCCTTTGTCAGATACATGACTAGAATGGCAATTCTGCCTGCCCATGCTTTACGTAAGTCGGTAAGAACTCTTGATAGTCAGGGAAATCCTCAGTTTCTTTCTCTATGGGGAACGGACACAGATCCTCGGAAGATTATCTGCAACGGACCTTATCGTCTCGTCAGTTATTCCCCCGAGGAACGGGCAATCTTGGAACGCAATCCCTATTATTGGCGAAAGGACGATCGGGGAAATCCCATGCCCTACATCGATCGGGTGGTATTGCCCATTATCGAATCAACAGACAACCAATTGCTAAGATTTCGTTCTGGGGAGTTCGATCTGCTGAGGGTGACCCCAGAAGCATTTGAGTTACTCAAGCGAGAGTCCAAGCGGGGGAAATATACCATTTATAATAACGGACCGGAGATAGGTCTGAGGTTTATCGAATTCAATCTCAATCAAGGACGCAATGCTAAAGGAAAACCCTTTGTAGATCCCATTAAATCTCGCTGGTTCAATACCTTAGCATTTCGCCAAGCAGTCGCCCATGCCATTGACCGCGATCGCATGAAAAACAACATCTATCGGGGACTGGCAGAAGTGCTACATTCTACCTTAGCAGTTTCTAGTCCTTATTATCTGTCTCCCGCAGCGGGGTTAAAGGTTTATAATTATAACCCCCAGAAAGCCAAGCAACTGTTGCTCGGGGCAGGCTTCAAGTACAATAGGGAACAAGAACTGTTAGATTGGGATGGGAATCGGGTAGAATTTAATATCCTAGTGATATCTCGGGAGAAAGCTCGCATCGACGCCGCTGTTCAAATTCAACAAGACCTGAGTAAAATTGGTATCAAAACTAATTTACAGGTACTCAGCACCAACACCGTGCTGAAAAAGTTGCTCCGCACCCGAGATTGGGAATGCTATGTGGGGATTTTTGGTATTGATGGTGCAGCAGTAGAACCCAATCTCCTCTCTTTTTTCTGGTCTAGTAGTGGTTCCTTTCATCAATTTAACCAAGGTCCCCAACCGGGACAACCCCCGATCGCCGGTTGGGTTTCTGACTGGGAGCGAGAGATTGACAGGTCTGTTGACGGCAGGGGCTAAAGAACTTGATGAAAGCAAGCGTATGCAGATATACGGCAGATTTTAGCAAGTTCTTTCCGAACAGGTACCGGTGTTTTTCAAGGGTCATTTCCTCCAGTTGCAGGCGGTGCGCGATCGGGTACCGAATATATAATTTTCTCCTTAGGTCGGAGGCCCGTTATGGAAAATTGACGAGCTGAGACTTGCCCCAAAGTGATATACTACCTATAAGGATAACTCGTGAGTATACTTGAAAAGTAGAGTATGGTGCTTTAATATAAATATAATAGATGACGAAACAAATTGCATGAAAATGACCCAAAACACCAAGCCTCAACAGCACCAACCAAGACTCGGAATAGAAGTGTTGCCCGGTTGCAATCTCGCCCACCTGACAGACTCCCAGGTACGGGAACTGAAGGAATCCCTTTGGGAACACGGCGTTGTCGTAGTCAGACAGCAACATCTGACTGCATCGCAGTTGAAAGAATTTGCCCGACAGACCTTTGGCGATCTCATATTTGGGCGCAAGTCTTTCACATTAGATCCCGATATCAGTCCAGACTTACAAAGCAAAAAAGTGGCTATATTGGGAAATCCCAAGGGCTTTACTTCCGAACCAGTGGGAAAGGGTGCTTGGGAATGGCACCATGATAAGGATGGCGTCCCCCGCACGGACGGACTGGAAATGAATGCACTTTATGTGGTGATACTCTATGGGGTGGAAATACCTCCCGAAGGAATAGATGGCGTGCCCCATACTACTGAGTTCCTCGACATGATAGAAGCGTACAATAACCTCGATCGCTCCCATCAGCAGCAACTAGAGCAGATGTCGATGTATCATACACCACCAGGATTCTCTAAGCAGCCCCATGAGGTCGTTCTTCCCAGGAAAGTGCATCCAATAGTGTCTACTCACAGAGTCACTGGTAAAAAAGGATTATATCTAGACTTCCAAACAGCGATTCCTGTCAGCATGGAGGATGAACCAGAGTCGGCAAAAAAGTTTGGGCAGGAACTGTTTCAAACTGTTTGTGAACGCACGCCAGTTTATGCCCATGTTTGGCATCCAGGAGATATTTTATTTTGGGACAACTCGCAAGTGATGCACCGTGGGACTCCCTATGACTCAACCAAGTATACGCGGATTGCACTGCGCGTAGGAGTCGTGGACAACTCATGCCTTTGAATTTCAACGTGGCGATCGGGCAAGAATTACCTTTACCCTGCCCGGTCCAGCGAGGTAGGAGATTGCTTCGGGGGGGAGTTAATCAAAAAGCACAAGGATATCTCAATTATCCCCCCCTCGCAATGACATTCTAAACTGCTCTAAAAAGCGCAGTTTAGGGCCATTCAGAGTATACTTGACCGACGCTCTAGCCGCCGTGTATACTTTCAGATTCGTGCCAGATGCCAGATGTAAGATATAAAATAGATAGCTGCACAGATGAGTTGTGGAGACGACAAGAGAATGACCACCATATCACCAGCACTGCTCAGTCCTTTTGACTTGGGAGGTTTGCCCCTCAAAAACCGGGTAGTAATGGCTCCCCTGACTCGTTCCCGGGCGGGAGTCGAACGGATGCCCAACGCCTTAATGGCCGAGTATTACGCTCAACGGGCTACCGCCGGTTTAATTATTACCGAGGCGGCGGCGATTTCCAAGCAAGCGAATGGATTGCTAAATACGCCCGGTATTTACTCCGACGAACTTGCAGTTGCCTGGAAGCAAATTGTGGATGCAGTTCATGCCCAAGGAACGCTCATTTTTCTGCAACTTTGGCATTGTGGACGCGCCTCCCACAGGAGTTTTCAGGAAAACGGCCAACTGCCAGTCGCCCCTTCTGCGATTAAACTGAATGAAGAATACATTCATACTCCTATTGGCAAGCAACCCTGCCAAACACCTCGTGCTTTAAAAACAGAGGAGATTCCCCTGATTGTCGAGGATTTTCGTCAGGCGGCTGTACTAGCCAAAAGGGCTGGCTTTGATGGGGTAGAGATTCATGCTGCCAATGGCTATTTGATTGACCAGTTCCTACAGTCCAAAACTAACCATCGCACGGATATATATGGTGGTAGCCTGGAAAACCGATACCGTTTTCTCAAAGAAGTTGTCGAATCTGTCCTCACCGTCTGGTCTGCTAATCGGGTAGGAGTGCGGCTTTCTCCTAACGGTAATTTTAAGGATATGGGTTCGCCAGACTTTCGGGAAACTTTTCTGTACGCGGCCAAGCAATTAGACCCTTATGGATTGGCTTACCTCCATTTGGTGGATGGCCTGGATAACTTTCACGAATTGGGAGAGCCCATGACTTTGGCAGAATTTCGATCGGTATTTACGGGTCCGCTGATGGGGAGTTGCAGGTACGAACAGTCAACGGCTGAAGCCGCAATTCAAGAGGGAAATGCCGATTTAATTGCCTTTGGACGCCCATTTATTAGCAATCCAGATTTAGTCGATCGCTTTATAAATGGCTGGCCCCTGAATCCACCGGCAGATGTCAAAACTTGGTATGCTACTTTTGGGAAAGAAGGCTATACGGATTTTCCCACTTATCAAGAATCTCAAGGGATTAAAGTTTAGTACCTTGCCTCCTAATTAGGGTACTGTTAGAGCATCGAGTAGAAGCAAAAAAACCGGGTTGATGCTGTGGCGATATACGATATATCAATGCTATGACCGCATCAACCCAGTTTCTTGACCAACTTATTTCTAACTGGAAACGAGAGATTGACAGTCTGTTGACGGCAGGGGCTCAAGAATTTGATGAAAGCAAGCGTAGATGGCTATCAGAGTTCAATCATTGGCTCTTAGTGATGTCCAACAGCCCCAGCTACGGCGAGACTCCCATGACTCCAGAAAAGATTCGAGAAGTTTATTCCCGTTTTCTGGAAATGGACTACCTTAAAAGAGTAGGCATTGCTGGGTGATTAGATAAGGGAGAACAGGCGATCGCAATGAAAATAAATAGCAAAACACCGGTTAATAGCCCAGTGGTAGAGAAAGTGGCGATCGTCGGTGCCGGGCTAGGCGGTCTGGCAACGGCGATCGCCCTCAGAAAACAAGGCATTGATGCCCATGTGTATGAAAAAGCGCGACAATTTCTCCGAGTGGGGGCAGGTTTGAGTCTCTGTCGCAACGGGTTGAACTGCCTTGATGCCATAGAACCAGATCTAGTCTCCAAGCTCAAAGAAAAGGGCAGTCTGATTAGTAAGATTAACTCGAAAACACCAGTCGGAGAAACGACCCTGCCAGTCACGACGATGGAAAAATACGGACAGCCCCTTTTAGTGATATCCTGGTTCGCTTTACAAAAAGTCCTGGCATCAGCACTGCCACCAGACAGGATCCACCTGAATCATCGCTGCATTGGCTTTTCCCAAAACCATGACAGCGTGACAGTTCAGTTTGACGGGGGAAAAACAGTAAAAGCAGACCTGTTGATCGGAGCCGATGGGATTAACTCCGCCGTCAGACAAACCCTAATTGGCAACCCCGGGGGACAGGGCGGGGATCCTCTCTATGCAGGTTGGATGTTGTGGCGTGGTATTGTCAAGTACAGCCACGAACTACTGCCTGCCAAGCAAATAACATTCTTCGCGACCGAGGGTAAAAGAATCATCTTCGCAGATATTGGTGGAGGATATATATATTGGCCCCTTGGGGTTTTCTCTGGTAACATTTTTAAGTCTGGGAATGCTGCCCAAATTAAGGAGCGCGTTCTCGCAGAAGTGGCAGGTTGGGCATCTCCGGTGCCAGAGATTATCTCTGCAACTGATGCCGATGCGATCGGGGAACTACCGACATACCATCGACTGCCATTGTCAAGTTGGAGCCAGGGCCGGGTAACGCTGTTGGGAGATGCCGCCCATGCCATGGTGCCCTTTCTCGGACAAGGTACAAATACAGCTTTTGAAGATGCTTGGGAACTAATGCTGTGCCTTTCCCATGCTGTGACGGTAGAAGCCGCCTTAAAAAACTACGAACGCAGTCGTATAGAACGCACCCAAAATATCCAAGCTCGTAGTCTCTTGGCAGGCTATCGCGGCTACCATCTTGACTTAGATATACAAGATTTAGAGAAGCAATTTGGTAGGGTGCCCCCCCAGGTACGGGTAAGCGATGATGAGTTCTCTCGGTGGCTTTATGGTTACGATCCGGAGGCGATCGCTTCATACCTGTGACGGAGTCTTGAGCTTCTATAATGTAATCCGCGCAGAGCCATCGATCTGATTGCTCGTCATCAGGAAATATAGACTCCACTTGCAAACGATCGCCCATTATCCCAATTGGGATTAGCATTTGAAAACTATCGGTAGGGTGGGTCGGGCATCGAGAGTTTTTCCCTGGCTGCCGCCATCGAAGGTTAATTCCAATAAGGGACGATCGCCCGGTTCGATGGCGACCGGGGTATGGCGCGAGAGTTCCGAAGCGATCGGGCTTAACTCCCCTTCTTGGCCCAGGGTAATTTGGACAGACGTGACTTTTTTAACGCCCAAAGGATGAGTATCGCTCAACTCAGGCATGAATTTTTCTGGATTTTGTCGATTTTGAGTGACAGAAATATATTCCGGAACGACAAAATAGAGCGGCTCTGTTGCTTGCTTAAAGTTGTTGCTAAACTCAAGGTAGCTTTCTGGGGCCATCCATTCAGCAGAGTATTTGACGGGAAAAAGAGCCAGTTCTTCTATGGTTGGAGTGAGCCGATGCCAGCCAATTCCAAAAGGAGATGCTCCCGTTTCTCGCCAGCGAGAGCGATGGCAGAAATCGATCCCCGTTCTGGCAGTATTATCTCTAGCTGCCCGCTCGTCGTTAATCCAAATCAGTTCCAGGTAACTATTTTCAAAGAAAAAGAAGTATGAAGCCGTACCTTGCCCCGCGTGCTCTCCATAGCCCGATCGTTGCAGCCCTAATTCTGTAAGGATTTGGGCTTCCGGTGCCTCCGGCTGCACCCAGACCAAGATGTGGTCTAATTCTAGGGGAAAATTGGCGTCCATATTGTTGTTTTCTTGTTGCTTGACGAATCTAACCAAACATGGGAATCTGTTCGGAGATCCTGGCCGTACCCGGATAAATCTTGCGACTGCCCTTGGGAACTGCTATCCAACCCAAATCTTGCAGGCGATTGACTAAATTGGAGATACTTACCCCCAACTCCGAACGCAGGGCGTAGAGATTAGACCATTTAGTTAAATCCCTTCCCTGGCATTTTTCCGAGAGGATAGACCTCGGCATTAGCAGACAACTGGCAAAATACTGCGCTTGCCATTCGATCGACTCTACCTTGTCCAGACCCCTATTGGCACGACAGACAAATTCCCGATCGGAAGACTCCAACTCTTCCGTCTCCACATCTAGAAGAGAGTAGTTGATGTGCAGCATCCAATGTCCGATTTCATGGGCAATGGTTGATTGTTGAAACCCTGCTGGCAGTTCCAGAATCTCTTCGTTGATTTCAATCAGGCGATCGCGCGGCAGAATCCGGGCCGCAATTGGACCGGTTGCATCTGCCGGGATTTTGTCCCAAACCACTCCCAGATCCAGAAAATCTGCCACCCGATCGGCTTCAAAGGGCCAACTTGGCTGCCAATTGGGTGTCAGTTGCATCCGCATGAGCAGGTCATTGGCCCGACGCTGGATTTCTGCCTTCGGGTAGAAGCGATACGGCTTGATCGGAGACAACGTTATCTTCCTCCATGGCAGCTTGAAATACCTTTTGTGCAAACTCTGGATTTTCCCGCAGACGCCGCAGCAGTACCGGCATCTGGTCGTAGTTATTTTTCAGGACCTCCTCGTACAGTTGCGGGATCCTGCCGGCCAGACATATTAACCGTTCCGCATCTAAATCCAGGTGACGCGCCAGGGACTTGATCGCCTCCTCTTTGGGGGGATAGTCGGCGCGGTCATTTTCCAGTTTAGACAAATATGTGAAATCCAGCTTCACCAGGGCCGCCAGACTCCGCTGAGAGTGGCCCTTGTCCTTGCGAGCTTGTCGGATTACCCTACCAAAAGTCTGATTTTGCATCTGTTTTCTCCACTACATAGACATTTTAGATCCAGCTTGAACAAAACATCAATCCCTATGTTGACATTTTAGTCAACTTTACGTTAGCATAAATATGTTGACTAAAACATCAAGCCTTTAACCGGTGAGATAGCCAGTGAGAGGCAATAGGGGATAAGGAGAAGCAACAATGGCACAAACATGGACAGATACTACCTACAAACTGGATGGGACAGAGATGACCATCCTGACGACCCATGAGGGGTTGAATCAAGTTTCCTTGTACATTCCCGGTTACTCTCTAGACGGTCGGGGCTTTTCGGTCTACTTCAGTCAAGATCATATTGAATTACTAGAAGATCTATTGAGTAAGTTGAAGCAGCTAGGTGGGCTATCGGTTGGCGTCAATGCTTGTGCTGGTCTGACTAGAGGGCCCCAGAAATCAGCATTACCAGCACCGGTAAGGCAGAAGGTTCCGGTTGCGTAGGGTTTGTCCTGCCCTGTCCCAATACTTCAAGGTTTTGGATATAGGTTGTCATTGCGAGGGGGGGTAGGACGCGATTAACTTATGCTTGATGACTTACCCCCCCCCCGTTAGCGCAGCGGCGCGACGCAGGAGCGCTAGCAATCCCCCCGTCCTGTATGATATGAAGAGTGCTTCGGTGTAGTTGGTGAGATTGCTTCGGGGGGATCCTGGTAGAGAGCTGTAAATTATCGGTTTGGGTTTCCCCCCTCGCAATGACAAGTTATTAACCGAGAAGTATTGCGAGTAGCCCAGAAACCCGGTTTTGTAGAAAAAACCGGGTTTCTTAATTACAGAAGCGATAGAATTGATAGCCATCCATAAAGGGAAGGTCGTCCGAAACATGATGAATGATGGCCCGATCGCACAGCAGTTGTCCCAAGGCGATCGCCTCATCTTTATGACAATTTTGAGTTCGCATCAACCAGTCTACAGCTTCCGCCCCGATAAAGCAGGCGGGATACAAATTATTGCGATACCACCGGTCTTTTATTTCCACTCCTTCCGCACCTTGCATTTGACTGATAATATCATCTAGGTTAACAGATTGACAGAATTTGCTGTTTTCGGAAGACTTTGAGGAGACTGCCGTATTTTGAGATGCTGGTTGCTTTAATGTTTTGAGGAACTCATCGATGTTAGTCGATCGCAAATGCAAGTCTCGTTGGGGGAAAGGAATTTGGATCCGATGATGTCGCAGAGTCTGTTCGATGCGATAGTAAAGGTCGCTTCTGAGGGGAGATTGTTTTTCCGGTTCCCGCGTCCAAATCAGGAGATCGAAATTGAGGGAACTGTCTCCAAAATCTTTAAACCAAACTTGGGGGACTGGATTTACCAAAACATCCGGATGACTTTTAGCCACATCTAGCAGCACGGAGCGGACTTTATTGGGGTCTGAACTATAGGATACACCCACGGGGACATGCAGGCGACAGATGGGACTGTCATGAGTCCAATTGATCACCTCGCTTTCCAGAAAACGAGAGTTAGGCACGATAATCTTGACTTTATCTAGAGTAGCAATCTTGGTACTGCGAGCGCCGATATGTTCCACCACACCCATCAGAGAACCCACCTCGACAAAATCACCCACCTGAATTTGGCGCTCGAAGGTGATAATCAAACCGCTGATCAGGTTATTCGCAATATTTTGCAGACCAAAACCAATCCCCACGCCGAGAACGCTGGCCACAATAGTCAGGGAACTAACATCCAGACCCCAGATTTGCAGAACGATAATCAGACCCAGCAAGCTGAGGGTATATTGGGTTAATACCGCTACGACATCTTGCACGTTCCGATTAATACTGGTTCTGGATAAAAGCCGGGATTTCAGCAGCTTAGTCAGAGTTCGGACCAGAAACCAAAGTCCGATACTTAAGGTCAAGAGCACCAAAATATCCAGAACTGTATAGTCTGTTTGGTTGGAAGTAAAAATGGGCTCGGTGATGCTGTCTCGCAAGAGATTAAACAGCCAGTAGCGCCAGCGCCGCAAGACTGGAAAGAGATCGGTGATATAATGGATTACAGCCGTCCAAATCCCGCATAACAGCCCTATACGTGCCAAGCGCACAAACCGTTGCACAAGTTTATGACCATCCTCCAAAAACATTTGGTTTCGGTCTAAAGAGCGCTTTATTTGTCGATCTAACAGCCAGTTAAACCACCGCAAAATTAAGTGGACCGCCAGGGTGCCTGCTAGCACCAACATCGAGAACAGCAGGGCTTGGCGGCGATAGCTCCAACTGCGTTCGCTTTTCGCCACCTTGAGAGCATCGGCGATCTTTTGCCCCCATTTTCTGGCCTGAGCAACTGTCGTTCTTTCTTCCCTCAAGTCCTTTTCGGTAACGGTCAGATCTTCGCGGTCATTAATGCGGAGAATCGTCTCTTTATTTTTCTCAGAAATACCGTAAAAAGCAGGTTCTTGTCCTCGCTCTAGATGATCGATTAATACCTGTTCCAATTTCTGATTAATTATCTCTGCTCTTTCTTCGGCACTGAGGGAGTTTAAGTCGTGGACGTGAAACAAAACTCGCCCGTCCAGTACCACCGGAGCCTTGCGATCGAACTCTCCCACAATAGGCGATCGGGCCCAACTTGGTGTTAGAGTTATGAGTAGAGAGAAAAGGCCAGCTAGCACCAGTATGAGCCAGCTGCTGATTTTTGATTTGCGGGTCAACTTCAAATCAAACATGGCATAACTAAAAAATTCAAAATTCAAAATTCAAAATTCAAAATTCTTGCATTGGGAAACCCGTACAAGGCTTTCAGAAGCTCGACAGTAGCAATGTAAATGCGCGACAGTTTGAGTGGAGGCATCTAAATTTTTCTGATAGGATGATTTTGGGAAGTAGGCGATGGTGTTTGAGGTGCTTGGGGTCCATATTTTTCTAAGAGATTGCTCGCCAAGACCCAAGCACCAGCTCCCATCAATAAAACCAGAATCGTTCCCATGGTTACAGTTACCCAAGGTTGCTGCCAAAATGCCGATACTGACGCGAGGGAACTTGTTGTCAGACTGGTATTGACCTCGGTATCTTCAGGATCGTAATCGCTCATCAGGGTAATTGTAATCTTGTAAGGCCCCAGTCTGATAGTATCCCGATCGTTGAGGGGCATTCTTGTCTGATACAGTTGCTGTTTTTGCACGAAGGTGCCGTTAGCGCTGCGGTCTGCGATCGACAACTGCTGATGGTCGCAGGTAATCAGTGCGTGGAACCGGGAGACTTTTTTGCTATTGAGCACAACTCTTTGTACGGTTTTGTCTCCCAAAGAAGCTGGCATTTCGTTTAATTCCCGACCGAAGGCGATCGGCACCTCTAAGACTGGTTCCTGTAACTCTCCGGTAATCGGGTCTTTCCAACTAAGTTTAATCTGAACTGGGTCGGCGAGCATGATAAAACTTCCTCAACAACTGGGTACTTTTACAGGTTATAACTGATGGTCGCTCATGTCCGCCTACCGGACAACAGACTCTCTATATTTACTGGCATTGTACAATCACTTCGCTGTCAGCTAGTGGTGCCTTTCCTTGCCGTGCAAGAGTAGATGGACTATAATCTATATGCTAGTATACTCCCGTAGCCTGTAGATATGCGATCGCACCATCAGGCACCATCCTGAGCTTTTTGAATTAAAGCCAGGATTTTATCATATTCAAACTGATATGCCAGCTCGGACAGCCTCTGGGCGCAAGCGGCATTGTGAGTAGCCATCAGGGCGATCGCCTTGTCGATCGCCTCCAGATCGCTGGTGAAAATAGCATTTTCTACCTGGGCGAGCAGCGACCGTGGCAACTGTAAAAGGTCGGATGGGGTAACTGCCTCAGTCGGAGTTTTAGCAGCAGGGGCAGCAGGTTCGGAATAAACATAGCGCACTCCCATATGCTGGCTCATTTTCTCAAATATTTCTGTTTCTCGGAATGGTTTGCGGACAAAATCATCGCAACCCGCATCCAGGACGATCGCCCGTTCTTCCTCCATGATGCTGGCAGTGAGGGCGATAATAGCCGTGGCTTGACCTTTGACAGTAGCTTTGATATGTTTGGTGGCCTCGTACCCGTTCATCACTGGCATCCGCATATCCATCCAAATGAGATGGGGCTCGAATGAGTTCCACATTTCTATGGCTTCTTGTCCGTTGCTCGCTTCTTGCAGTTTAAAGCCGAGGGGACTCAGCAGTTTGAGTAACAGTTTACGATTGGTCAATTTATCATCTACAATCAGAATGCGATAGGTCGGTTGGTCGGGCTCTAAAGCAATGATTTGGCGTGTTGGTTCTGTAGCAGGAATGTCACTAGCATCAACTACAGTAACTTCAATATCAAACTTAAAGATGCTGCCCCGTCCCACCTCACTGCTAACCCTCAGAGAACCTCCCATCAGTTCGACAAACTTGCGGGTTATGGGTAAACCCAAGCCCGTCCCTTCCTGAGATTGTTTGCCTGTGGCGCTTTGCACGAAGGCTTCAAAGATGCTGTCGATCTCCTCTGGGGCAATGCCAGGACCGGTATCTTCTACTTCAAAATCAAGTCGCGAGTTGTCACTAGCCTTTACCTGTACTCGCAGGGACACGCCCCCCTCTTCGGTAAACTTGAGGGCATTATTCAGCAGGTTAATCAACACTTGACGTAACTTTCCCTGGTCCCCACGCAGGTATTGAGGCAGCTGGGGGTCTAGTTCAAAAAGTAACTGCAAATGCTTATCGTCCGCCTGCAACTGGAACATATCTTCCAGATCGGACAGCAGACGATAGAAGTCGAAGTTTTTCGGGTTCAGACTAATACGTCCGGCTTCGATTTTGGACAAGTCCAACACTTTGTTAATCAGGGTCAGGAGATGTTCGCCACTACGGTTAATAATGCCGAGATTTTCCATCTGTTCGGGGGGAAGGGAACCGCTGCGAGTCATTAGTTGCGAAAAGCCTAAGATGGCATTGAGGGGCGTTCGCAGTTCGTGGCTCATGTTGGCTAAAAATTCGCTTTTGGCGTGGTTGGCAGCATCGGCGGCAACTTTTGCTTGTTCCAGTTCGGCGGTGCGTTCTTGGACTCGGGTTTCCAATTCCTCGAAGGACTCTTGCAACTGGGCTGCCATTTGGTTGAAGGAACTTGCCAGAACTTCTAACTCATCTACCCCGCGCACTTCTATTTTTTGCGATAATTTACCGTCGGTAATTTCTTGGCTAGCTGCTGATAGCATCATTATTGGTCGTGCAATCCAGCGAGAAGTAAATATTCCCAGCACTGTCGCTATTACTAAAGCTAAAATACACAGCCCGATGGTAGTGCGAGTATTGGCGTTGATTTGGGCCATGAAATCCGCTTCGGGAATGACCACGACAATTAGCCAATCCAAACCCCGACCATCCTGGAAGGGGCTTACTTGCAGAAATATGTTTTGTTTCCCAGTCTCAAAACTGAGTTGGCTGCTTTGCCCAATGCGATCGAACTTACCAAATTCTGTTTGTAAATATCTTGCTGTTGCTTGAATTAAGCGATCGTCTATCTCAGTGGCGAGCAAACGTTCTGGTTTATTGTCTCCCGGTCGAAAATGTTTTTTATCGGAAGAACTGGCAATTAAATATCCCGATCGCTCGATAATAAAAGTTTTGCCCGTGCCCACCTTGAGAGTCTGTAGAAAATCCCTCATCTGAGCTAGGGTGATATCTACTGCCAAAACTCCTTGAAACCTGTTATCTCGATCGTAGTAAGGTTCCCCCAAAGTAATTGCTAAAGTAGGGGAACTGGCCCAGGAATATACGTCAGTCCATTTCATGGTCTTTGCCCGGGCCGGGCCAGTATACCAGGGACGAATCCGAGGGTCATAATTGGGCGATCCTTTCAACAACTCCCCTCGCTGGCCCTCAGCATCGATCGCGTATCTTCGCAGATTTCCGGTGAATTCAGTTACCTGATAAGTGAGAGTCCCGTCGTCATTAACTGCCAACCCCACAAATTCTCCCCCTTGACTGCCAAATGAAATATAGCTCACCAAATCAAATACCTGAGATTGGTGCCAAAAGTGACGTTCCATGGTAGTCAAGTCTTGTAAATTTAACTGACCCTGTGCGATCATATTGGCATTAATTTTGTTGATCGTTTCCGGTGTACTTAAATAGACATGCAAGCGTTCCTTGATGCGAGCAGTAATTTCGTCGCGCAGCTGAGCGGCAACATCGTTAACTGCTTTTTGTCCGTTCCGCAATGATAGCCACCCCGTCAGTCCTACCGCAGCAAATATTTGCAACACAAAGGGGACGATCAGAATGAGTCGCAGAGAAAGTTTTCTGGATTGGCAGTCAGGGTTTTTAGTAATATTTTGGTTCGGCATGATCTCTCCAGTCATGTAGCAATATTTGTGATGGGATTATTTATTGACTGAAAGCCCGCCAAGCAGCTAATGCCTCGGCATCAGACTCGGTACCTTTTTGCAGTAAAATTACCCCATCAGCAAAGTCGATCGCCCCATATCTATTACTGGCCAGCAGGTCCGATATCAACTGCGTTGCCTGCTGCAATTGTAGGCGATCGCGCTTAAAAGCCACCTGATATTCCTTTAGCTGCCAGAGATCTGCCAGGCAATAATCCACATCAACAACTTGACGGTCATCATTGCGCAAGCGAAACTGGGCCGGAAAGCGAACAATTTCCCTCCGACCGGAAAGATGAGGGACAAGATAAGTAGTAGCAGCCACGCTAGCATCAGCAGGAATTTCTGCCAGCATGGGGCGCATATAACCCACATGTTCCCACTGGCGGGTTAAACTAACATAGACCCAAGGTTGGAAAGAATCGGGAATCAAGAAATAGAAAGTACGATTGGGATTAGAAGTGAGAGTAAACAGCAGGGACAGGACAATACAAACTGTCCAAAACCTGCGTACAGAACGGGAAACAGCTTTAGGCTTTCTCAACTCTTCATCATTTTTCCGGTGGCCGTTAAACCACCAGAGGCGAAAATCACTTTTACCCGCCCACCAGAGGATAGCCCCATAAAACAGTCCCGGCACGGGAGTTAAAGCATAGCGAATATTAATAGCCAACACCGACTCTCCCTGACCTGAAAACAATTTCAGTAGGGGAAAGCCAGCGATACACCAGGAAGCGGGAGAAAATGCGGGGACAAAAGCCAAAGGCAACCATTGCCCCAACAAATATTTTATTGTCTTAAAAAAGGGCGTCAATAATTCCTGCACCAAGCGCAGGGGGTTAGAGATCATCCCCCAAATAATATCCAGAGTCGAAGCTTCCGCCCCCGTCGCATATTGACCGAAGCGTTCCATCATGAAGCGACGGGAAATATCTGCCGAAAACAGGGGCATAATCAGATTAGTCAGCATCAGTATATAGGCAAAACTGAGGGTACAGACTGCCAAACCAACCCGGGGATATCTGCCACTGACAACCAGGTAGAAACCGACGCCAAACAGCACAATTCCCGAATCTTCCCGAATGGCCAACACGAAAACCGCCAGCAGCCAGAACAGCCACCACCAGCGTTTTTCCATTGCCAGCAGCAGTCCGAAGGCAAACAGGGGCAACTGACAATTATCGTGGAAATTCCCCAAAGTCGGACCCAGCACCGCATTGGCAGCGTAATAGGCCAGAGTAATCATTCCCGCCTTCCCTGGTGGCAAATGCTGTCTGGCCAAGGCGTACAAAACCAGTCCCGCCAACCCCAGCAGGGTCACCTGCAATACCGTTAAAGTCGCTGGGGAAGGAAACAGGGCATATATCGGCAGCCACAGCAGCAGGGCCGGAGTAAAATGTTGGCCCAACCGGTGGTAAGATACGTCCGGCACATCCCCAGCATGGACGACATTGGTAGAAAGACTCGAAGACAGGGAACTCTCGAAGAAGTTGCCATGGATCCCATTCCAGAAGACCTGGTTAAAAATCCCCTGATCGAAGCTGGCGTAAAAGCTGTAGTATCTGTGCAGCGTGCAGACGAGGGCGAAACTCCAAAAAATACAAAGAGAGGCGATCGCCACCTTGTGTCCCGGTTTTTGCAGCCAATTGAGCACCATTACTTCCCTGAGATATTTTCACTATCTTAGATTACCGCCCACCGATAGCGAGCGTGGCCACCCAGTCGAGGGAAGGGGCGATCGCCAATATTTGCTAAATTATTAATAAAATCTAAAATTATTATAGAACAGTACCGGGAAGTGACCGGCTACCGACCAACCAGACAACCAGATCGACAACTGGTGCGCGGTAACTGATAACTGATAACTGGTAACTGAAAATAGCTAAATGCAGGCATCTCCTGAAAAACTTATCGACTCCGAAGCGCCTTTACAGCTGCTACTTTTTGTGGACAAACGTCCAATTTCCGGGGAGCAGATCAGGCAAATACGTCGCCATCTAAAAGAATTGCATGGTGACTGCGACTATGAATTGATGGTAGTGGATGTCGGGGAACAGCCTTACTTGGCCGAACATTTCAAACTGGTAGTGACTCCGACCCTGATCAAAATCCATCCCGAACCCAGACAGACCTTGACAGGAACTAATATAGCAGATCAGTTAGCGAAATGTTTGCCCCGCTGGCGACGCGACGCCGAAGCATATCTCGCTGACCAAAAGGCCGTTGGTAATGGTGCGAAAACCAGTAAAACCCTAACTGCCATCAGTACCATTACCATGGAAGCAGAACTGATGCAGCTATCTGACGAAATTTTTCGCCTCCAGCAAGAAAAAGAACAACTCCAGGAGCAATTACAGTTTAAGGACCGGCTGGTAGCCATGTTAGCTCACGATCTGCGCAATCCCTTAACAGCTGCCTCCCTGGCCATCGAAACTTTAGAATTGGGTCAATCAGATAGGGACAGTTGCACTTCTCGCTTCACCCCGGCCCTCACCAGTCAGTTACTCAAACATGCTCGCACTCAGATCCAAGCGATGGACCGGATAATTACCAATATCCTGCAAGCGGCGAAAGGGAGTAGCAGTAAGCTGAACATCCAACCCCAAAAGATGGATTTAGGTATACTCTGTCAGGAGGCGATCGGCCAGTTGCAAAAACAGTTTCAGGCCAAATCTCAGGAACTGGAAACGGATATCCCCCAGGATCTGCCACCGGTGTATGCCGATCTCGAACAGGTCCGCCAGGTGCTAGTCAATCTTTTGGACAATGCTATCAAGTACACTCCCACCGGCGGCACCATTGCGGTTTCCATTCTCCATCGCACCACTCAGAAAGTGCAGGTGAGTATTAGCGACACTGGTCCTGGGGTGCCGGCGGAAAATCGAGAGCGCATCTTTGAGGACCGGTTCCGACTAGAACGGGATGAAGCCCAGGAGGGATATGGCATTGGTCTGTCTCTGTGTAAGCGGATTATCCGGGCCCATTATGGCGAAATTTGGGTGGATGGGGCCGATCATACCGGTAGCAGCTTTAACTTTACCCTGCCGGTCTACCGCTCCTAAACCCCTTTTCCTACTTCTCCAAAAATTTTTTTGGGAAATTTAGCAAAAAGGGTTGACAATCTCATATCGGGTTAGCTATATTATTTAAGGAAGGTAAATCAAGCCCCCATCGTCTAGAGGCCTAGGACACCTCCCTTTCACGGAGGCGACAGGGATTCGAATTCCCTTGGGGGTATCGGTAGGGTGGGCATTGCCCACCTTTTCCATTTTTAAACCCAGCCAGTACCGGATCTGCTTTGTGCATGCGCCGGTCTATATCGAATTTCTGGCGATCGGGGTCTCCCCGGTCACCACCGGTTGAGGCGGGAGCCTCGGTTGCCAGCGACCAGTGACCAGTTTTCTGGTGACCAGGGTCTCCCTGGTCACCACCGGTTGAGGCGGGAGCCGACCTTTCCAGTAACCAGTGACCAGTTTCTCCCTGGTCACCACCGGTTGAGGCGGGAGCCGACCTTTCCAGTGACCAATTTTCTGGTGACCAGGGTCTCCCTGGTCACCACCGGTTGAGGCGGGAGCCGACCTTTCCAGCGACCAGTGACCAGGGTCTCCCTGGTCACCACCGGTTGAGGCGGGAGCCTCGGTTTTTGAGTCAGACGACCGTTGTTTCTCACATTCCCAGGGAGCCCACCGGAACGAGGGGAATCGGTGGCCAGAGCGACCAGGGGTGTGGTCAAAACCCGTCGATCGTTTATGGGCCCTCCCAGCTGCTGTCGGATACCCCTGTAGGGGATCCCGCTAAGGAGCGACTACAATGTTGCTGGTGGTACAGCCTTTCGAGAACAAAAACGCCAGAACTATTGCAAGAAAACAGTTTCAGGCATTTTGTTTGGGTGGTCGTCTTCTATCGACTCATCGAGCACGACAATCAGCATCGTGCATCACTGCATTACCTTCCCAGACTACTTGCTACTTGCTACAATTGTGCTACTGATGCTATAATTTATAAAATGCTCTCAGGGTAAGGGTTTGACTGCTTTGACAGTAGAAGAACTCGATTCAGGGAGGCAGATCATCAACCCACTTCGGCGCACATCAGTGTCGGGTGTTGCGAATTTTGGGTCAAATGTCCGATGCCCTCCCCAGTTGCGCTCGTGAGTTAAATACGTTAAAAGGATGAAATTTATGAATAAAAAACAGAAGATGATGGTGATTTTCTACATAATTTTAGGAATTATTATATCCGGGAATAGCTGCACTCAGATAGGCTTAGACGATCCGACGATAGGCATTATCAACAAAGGAATTGAAGAACTAAGGCAACAACCAGGGCGATGGGAAGATAGCATCGGTAATCTAATTGAACAATTAGAAGCCTCTGGAAGCAACCTTTCCCAGCAAGTTGCTAAAGATATTCGAGAGACCTACAGCAGTATGCTGGGACAAACAGGCAATGAATTTTCTTGTCGGTCTGATTTTGTAGCGAAGCGATTACAACAAAAACTCCAATCTCTTCGCCATGAATTAGCTCCAGAGCGTTTTGATGCACCTGTCGTTTTTCCAGTAATTTGTACTACCAATCCGGCTGACTCAATTACACCTAATACTCAATTAATCTCCTATTATGGATTGGATTTTCTGGAATTTATGGCTTCGGAACCCTTTCGAGCCTACCTACAATATGCAGATGGGGAAGTCGTAGAAAAAATTGGAGTTGCTGCTGCATCAACCAACTATCAACTCAATCTGGATATACAAAGCCCAAAAGTTAAAGAAATGATGCAGAAACTAGATCGAAATAGGCAACCACAAATTGCAATAAAGTGGGGAGAAGAAATCAATAAGCAATCAATCTTACCAATTATCTTACCAGAAGCAAAACCTCCCAAGCAAGAGTATAAAGTAGTCGGGAAAATTGGCCCATTTGGTGGACATTGGGGAAATTGGGGGAATCAGCAACAATGCCCAACAGATCAATGGGTATTAGGTGGTGAACTGAAAGTAGAAAAAAAACAGGGAAGTGGTGATGATACAGCACTTAATGGTATCTATCTCAGGTGTGGTACCCAGGAAGATCGAGTAAGAACTACGGAAATTGCCTCAGCCGCAGGGCGGTGGGGAAATAAATTTGAGTTAGGAAATTGTAAAACTGGATATGTCGTTGCAGCTCGTCTGAGGATTGAACCGAAGCAAGGCCGGGGCGATGATACAGGTGCTGTAGATGCACAGTTTTGGTGTGAAGATGGAACCTCTTTGCAAACAAACTATCGATTGGATTGGGGGGGATGGTCAAGCCGTAAAAGTTGTCCATCTCAGAGTGCTATTTGCGGTATCAAAACGCGAGTAGAACCTCCTCAAGGAGGAGGAGATGATACAGCCCTCAATGATGCTGAGTTCATCTGTTGTTCTTTACCTTAATATTCTTCCAAAAAAATTAACAATTTTCAATTGACAATTCTCATTTTTCTGCCAGTCGGTCAAGTTTTTCCCGGGTGGCGAGGGTGGTGAAAGAACGCAGCAACAGCACGAACCAGAGTCCCGAGAAGATAAAGGCCGCGATCGCCCAGTTGCCATGCTGTACGGCTAGCAGTACGGCACCGGCTAAAAATGAGAATCCGGTCAAGCAGGCGTAAATGAGGCTTTTCAGGGCCAGGTAAATGCGCTTGAGGGCCCGATCGCTTTCGGGGGAACGCACCCGCACTTGTAATTCACCCAGTTCGATCCGTTCTTCAAAGCGTCGGAGTAAAATTTCTGTGTTGCTGGGCTGTTGGAGTTTATACTTGACGAATTTGCGGGCCTGTCGGGCTATTTCCCCGATCGCGCCACCTTTAGAGACAGTTATACTGGTGACAAAAGGTTGAGCTAAGGCAGCAAAATTATATTCGGGATCGAGAGCGCGAGCAATACCGTCGAGAGTTGTTAAGGACTTCATCACGAACATCATCTCTGCTGGCAAGCGGAAGGGTTGCTGCTCGAACATGAGATATAATTCGTCTTTGATTTCATTAAAAGTTTGGAAATCTATAGGTTTTTCAGTAAACTTATCTAAGAGGAAGGCGATCGTGCGTTTGACTGGGGTCATGTTACCAACCCGCTCAATCAACTTCATCTTAATTAAAGTATCCAGTACCTCATCGGTGTCTTTTCTCAAGACTGCAAAAAATGACCTGACCATTTCATCTTTAGCCAGGGACTTGACCTCGCACATCATCCCGAAGTCGTAGAAGATCAACTGGCAATCTTGACTCACTGCCAGATTTCCGGGATGGGGGTCCGCTTGAAAAAATCCATCTAGTAATAATTGCTTCAGGTAACAGAAAACTCCCAACTGGTTAATTTTATTAGGATCTAAACCACAGGCTACTATCGCGGCGCGATCGTCGATTTTAATTCCCGGTACATATTCCAGGGTTAAAACTTTGGTCGTAGAATATTCCCAGTATACCTGGGGAACGAGCACCTGAGTAACATCCCCAAAGTTCTGGCGAAAGCGTTCGGCATTTTCTGCTTCTTTGTGGTAGTCTATTTCTTGATATAATATCTTAAAGAACTCGTGATAAAGATCGTCCAAGTCATACTTATTCATCCAAGTAAAAACCCGCTGAAAAAAGCGCATGACTTTATACACGGCTTTGACATCGATGTCAAATAACTTTTTCAAGCCCGGACGCTGGACCTTAACTACCACATATTCTCCCGTATGCAGCCGTGCTTTGTGAACCTGTCCCAGACTAGCAGCAGCTAGGGGAATTGGTTCAAAATCCCGATACAAGGCATAGATGGAACTCCTCAGTTCGGATTCAACGATCGCGATCGCGGTTTCGGTGCTAAAGGCGGGCACCCGGTCCTGCAATTCCGCTAGGGCGTCTACATACTCAACGGGTAGCAAGTCAGCACGAGTAGAGAGTGATTGACCAATTTTAATAAAGGTCGGTCCTAAATCTAGCATTGTCTTGACTAACCAGCGGGCCCGACGCCTCCTGATAGTCTCCGAGTTATTACCGACTTTTCCATCCCACCAGAGATAGAACATGAACTGCCCCGCTGCGGTAAATACGTCTATCTGACGTTCCAGGGTAGTATAGCGATCGCGTTGCCAACGCAGACGTTTGGGCTTAGCTTTTACGAGCATAATCTGGATAATTTATTTGTCACTACGCTGTCAGCCCGCCGGGGGTTCAAACCCCCGGCTAATAGCTAAAGTCGGTTAAAACCGACTAAAAGCCTTCTGGAGTATTGTCATATCATAGCTTCAACTAATTGTAGCATTGTTTTGACAAAATGCTATAAGGTCCAATTGCTACAATCATAGTCAAACCTTGATGGGACCGGAGCTATCGGTTGCCTGCCGCTCCCCCCGATCGATATTTATATCATATTTTATCGCGCCTGTCAAGCATAACCGGAAAAACTGGACAAAAAGCAGCAGATAAACACAAGATGTGCTATAATTATATTTACAATTGTAAGTTGTGGAGAAAGCAGGTGACAGTAACAGCACCACCAACAACGAAAAGCCCGATCGCACTTCCCGAACAGCGGGTATTGTTCCATAACATTAGCTGGGAAGGGTATGAGAAAATATTATCAGGTCTGGGAGACGATCGGGCTGCCAGATTAACATACGATCGAGGGACTTTGGAGATTTATAGAGATTTATACTTAAGGACTGTTGGGTTTCGCTGGGGATCAACCCAACCTACAAAGAGATCTTTTTTATTATGGTTAATCATCCGGATTTGATATCAACATTTTCTATATAAGGCTTGCAGTCGGTTTTAACCGACTTGAGCTATTAGCCGGGGGTTTGAACCCCCGGCGGGCTGACAGCGAAGTAAGGGATTATTAAAAATGACAAATGCTGGCATAATTGGCACGGTAAAAGGACCAGGTGAGAATGGTAATCAATATGTTTTCATCACTACGAATAATCGGCAAGTTAAAATTGGCGAGTTCGTGTATTACTCGGTGTTTATTTTACAGAAGGAACGGCAAATTCTCGGTAAAATATCGGCATTGCGTCTGATCGACCACCTGCCAGACCGGATTTTTGCCGACCCACAAATTAGCCCCGAGGCGATCGCATCTTTGGTTGGTTTCACCCACGAGAACCCGGAACTTTATGAAGTTACGGTTGATGTGATTGGCTATTTTCACGAAGCTTTGGGTTTTGTTAATCCCCGACAAACGCCGGATCCGGGATCGAAAGTAACCCTTGCTAGTGATGAAAATCTGCGGCAAGTTCTCAACCGCAAAAGTATGGGCGATATAGGTAGCGCTCATATTGGTTCGGTATTGCTACGGGAAGGAGATGCGGTGCCCGTGGTGCTGGATGTGAAGGAATTGGTCAGTACCCATCTGGCAATTCTAGCAGGTACGGGTTCTGGAAAATCTTACACGGCAGGGGTATTAATGGAGGAATTAATGTCCCCGCGCAACCGGGCGGCGGTGCTGATTTTTGACCCTCACGGAGAGTACGGTACTCTGGAAGAAATGCGCGGTCATCCTGGGTTTGTGGGGTCCGATGGTTATGCACCCAGAGTGAAAGTTATGATGCCCGATGACGTGCGCATCCGCATGTCTTCCCTGGATTATTATGATATTTTGACTCTGTTGCCCACCATGAGCGATCGCCAGCAATCGATCCTGCACAAAGCCTATGGTATCCTGAATCTACACAAGAAATCGGAATACCGCTGGGACATCCAAGATTTGATTGCTGCTGTCCATGAGGCCGATCGGCAATTTGATGAGGAGGGTAATGAAAAAATGGGCTCTTCCGCACCGGCATTGGAGTGGAAGTTGGAAAAGTTGGAGCGATCGTCCCATTTCCATGCCTACGAACACCTGGCACCGAAGGACTTGTTTCAACCGGGACAAATCACGGTCTTGCAAATGAATGAAATATCTCAGGAAGAACAGCAGGTAATTTGTGCGGCGATTTTGCGTCAGGGGTATCAAGCGCGGATGAATACTCAGAAAGAAAAAATTACTCCCGAATCAGAGAATTATCTGCCCTTTCCCGTATTTATTCTCCTGGAAGAAGCTCATAGATTTGCCCCCGCCCACGACCCTTCCCGTTGTAAAGCTGTGCTGCGGACTATTCTCAGCGAAGGTCGCAAATTTGGTTTGGGGGTTGGTCTGATTACTCAACGTCCTGGTAAATTAGATTCTGATGTCCTTTCTCAATGCATGAGTCAGTTCCTGATGCGCATAGTTAACCCTGTCGATCAGGAAAGTCTCAAGCATGGAGTGGAAGCTGCGGGACGGGATTTACTGAAAGAATTACCTTCCCTGACTAAGGGGCAAGTGATCGTTTCTGGTGCTTGCGTTAACACTCCTGTCTTATGTCGGGTCCGCCAACGCCTTACCCGTCATGGGGGCCAGACTTTGGATGCCCCGGGTATGTGGCAGACTTATTTTCAAGACCATCAAATTCGCGATCGGGCGGCAGCAGAAGCACCTTTAGCCAGTCGGCAGCGTCCTCAGAAGTTTCGTGGCGTTAGCATTGAGTAAAGCATTAGGGTTGAGGAGCGATCGCCCTTTGCGATCGCAAACCGTTCGGGGGGCGATCGCATTTTTGATATAGGCGATCGCAGCATCTTCTAGGATACTTGTCTTAAACGTCGCAAATGTTGCAAACGCTGTTCGCGAATATTTCGTTCCAACTGGTCGATAACCTCTTGCAACTCCAAACCTGCCAACTCCATTTCCTGACAAGCCCGATGGGCTTTAGCGATCGTCTGTTTCACCCTTTCTGGGTCAGGCATTTGTTGTATTTCGCTCATGGTAAATTCCAATCAATTTTAATTTCTTCGATACTCCGTGCCAAGGCGGGTATCCGGTTAGCAATAGTATCAATCCTCTCATCCAACAATCTTAACAGATCCTGATTAGCGACCGGCTGAGATTCGGCAATTCTAATCAGCAGAGTAGATAGTTGAGAAAAACGCGCTGTCGCTTGCGCTGTAATCTCGGTGAGTTGATCCAATGCTACGATCGTCCTATCCGTTTCTCCAAAACGCTCCAATAAATTGTACTCTGCTGCCTTGGCTTCGTCTACAATCTCTAACAATCTTTGCGTCAATTTCCAAATTATCGCCTGAATCTCCGGGGCTATTTTTGCCATGCTTTTCGATTTTAGATATAGCTTTACTCATTATATATTAATTTTATCAGTCCGTCAAATACTCGGCTAGATATATGAGCTTGCCTATCTGAGGGCGATCGACAGAATCTATGATATATTGAGAAAACAGGCATCGTGCAACTGAACAGTTTTTGGTATAGTTAATTATGAACATCACCCTGCAACCCGAACAGGAAAAGTTTGTCCAGTCACAGCTCACAACAGGTAAGTATAAGACGGTAGATGACATCATAGCTGAAGCCCTGAGATTGCTGGAAGCAAGAAATCATCAAACACAACTGCTAGCAGAAATACATCAGCGGCATTGGAAGCCTTCCCATACAGTGCCTGATAGCGTCACATTGCTAAGGAAAATGAGAGGGTACGATGATTAATATTCTTGATTTTGATGTGCGCTTTGGGGCGATCGCATTTTTTTATCGGCGATCGCCTGTGGGGATGGGTGCGTGAGGGACCAGAAACCGGGTTTCTTTGTCAAATATCGGTTATGCTGCCAATATTGTCGTAGAAACCCGGTTTCTTGGGTGGGCGTGAGCGCCTATCGGACAATGGGCGATCGCATTTTTGATATCGGCGATCACAGCATCTTCTAGGATCCCTGAACCATGCTATACTGTTTATATCAGAATCGTACTATCGGTAGCGGATGGTGGGCGCGGCCCCCCCTACTGGAATTAAAAATTTGCTAGGGTTAAAAAAATGAGTAATAAATTGAAGAGTAAAGTATCGCAGATCCTCTACCATCTGAAAACCCGTCCCCTATTAGCATATCGTCAAGTTCGGCAACCCCAGGTGGTGAAAATCGCAGGGATCAAAATTCCCATCAGCGATCGCATATCTGGATCGCCATTAAAATACCTCTACATGGGTAGCTACGAAAACCACGAACTGAAGCTGGTTAAATCGCAGTTGCAAAAGGATGATATTGTCATGGAACTGGGTACGGGCCTGGGCTTAATTTCTAGCTATTGCGCTAAAAAAATTGGATCCGATCGCGTTTTTACTTATGAAGCGAACCCGGCATTAGAACCAGATATTCGTCACGCCTATACTCTCAACAAGGTCGATCCCACGTTAGAGATTTGCTTGCTGGGAGAACAACCCGGAGAACAAACATTTTATGTAGGAAATGAATTTTGGTCTTCTTCTATTATTAAAAGAGATGCAGATTTTCAGGGGATTAAAGTCCCGGTCAAGTCCTTTAATCAAGAGGTGCAGAAAATTAACCCTACTTTTATAATTATTGATATAGAAGGCGGAGAATATGGATTGTTAAAATCTGCCGATTTTCATAATGTGCGGAAGCTGATTATTGAGCTGCACGAGAGAGTCATAGGGAAGGAGAAAATTAAATTTGTGAAGTCGAAATTGAAGGCAGCAGGGTTCCAGGTAGTGAAAAAGATATCCTATAAGGAAGAGCTGTTTTGCCAGCGAAGCTAACTCGTTCGTAGTAAGCGCTTTAGCGCTGGCCCGGTTAATTTACAACCTCCCGATCGCCTCATCAAAATGGGGTAATTCTCAATTTACGATTCTCGATTTTCAATTTACAATTCTCAATTTACTGCGAACTATATTTTAGTTGTTCGTAGCTTCTAAACTGAAACTGGGGTGGATCGTTGAAATTAGCACCGTGCAGCAGATGCATGCGAATGGCAAGCAGTTCTTCTCCCGTACCATGCACGACATCTACTGCCCGATGGGGATTATATTAGGTCTTTTTACTGGTGCTGCTTGCTTGGGTAATCTCATAGTTAGTTTCAGGTATTAATCAACTGTGGACCAAGAACGCACTTCACCCAAGGTCACCGGAATGCTGTCACTCACATCAATGGTAAATCGAAATACTTTCTTGGCCCGCCGGTCATTTTCCGGATCGAAAAACTTGAGCTTTACATCCCAACAATCACTATCAAAGCGACAGAAATTACTTTTCTCGACATTGATGCTGTCCAGTTCCATCCCGCTAGCAATAGCTTCGGCAAAAGTTGACGCTGCTTGAAAGGCATTCGTCGCGGCAAAGTTTAACGCCCGATCGCCCGAATTCTGCCCCAAGTTCCGCAAATCGTAATATACTCGATTCAAAAAGCTAGTTAGAGACCTGCGCATCCCCCGATCGTCTGTGGTTCCCGCTTCCCCTTGCACCACTGCTAAGGCCGCATTTACTAAACTATTCACCTTCCATCCATACATGCCCCGAGTATTATCCGGCTCAATTACTGGCAACGGCTGTCCGGAAAATAACTTTACCGTTCTGCCTGTCAACCGCCCCGGGATACTGACTCTTTCAATATAATCTTCGCTATCTTCCGCTTCCATCTGTCCCGCTAGCATTTGCTGCAAAGTTTCATAGATATCCGCCGCAAAGGGGCCTCTAGGCGCGATCGCATAAATAGGAGTCAATTCCAGGTTCAAAGTCCAAATCAAGGACTTAGCTTCCGAGATATTTTCTGCCAGATAATCTACCATCTGGCGGGCATCGTAGGGGTTAGCTGGTACCGCAGTTCCATCTATTTCTACCCCGGGCATCAATTGCTTAAAAGAGTCCCGCCTGGCCTCCGTACCAAAATCATATCCCAATGTCCCCAAGGCATAGACCTTATCTCCTGCTTGACTGGGACTAATGTAACTCGAAGAATTATTAGACATAACAGAAGTATGTTGATATAGGATCCCATCTCAGCCCGCGCAGGCGGGCTTTGTGCTTGTAGCCCCACCCTTGAGGGTGGGGGCGATGATCTCCAGGGCACTTAAGCCCAAATTCTTCCCCGGCGGTAAGGCGGGTCGTTTTCTGGGGAACGATCTTTGAACATTTTTTTCCAGCGCCCATAGTCTTCCAGTCCCGTTGCCAGTATCACAGTTTCCTTTTCCTCTTCGGCCGTTCTGGTTACGCTTTCGGACTCCTTTTGGGAACTAGGGGGCGATTGTTTCATCTTTCTTCTCCTCCTCTCTCAGCAGCTAAATTTTAACACTTAATAACATCCACAATTACAAGCCTACTTTCGCTCTCCACAACCACGATAATTGCCCGACATAATATTCTGGTAGTTAAACTGCGGCGGATCGTTATAGTTAGCGCCGTGCAGCAGTTCCATGCGAATTCCTAGCAGATTTTCTCCCGTACCGTGAACCACATCCACTGCTCTATGGGGGTAGATGATATCTGGTCTTTTGACTGGGGCAGCTTGTTTGGGTAATCTCATACCTATTTGGCATTTAGCATTTGGCATTTGGCATTTTAACGCCCGTCCGGAACCATGACGAACAATTTTAATAAGGAGTAGACCAAGAACGGACTTCTCCCAAGCTCACCGGGACGATATCGCTGACATCAATTGTATATCGGAATACCCTCTTCGCCCGTCGGTCATTTTCCGGGTCAAAGAACTTCAGTTTCACGTCCCAGCAATCGCTGTCTATCCGGCAGAAAGGACTTTTTTCCACACTGACGCTGTCCAGTTCCATGCCCTCTGCCACTGCTTCCGAGAAAGTCGAGGCCGCTTGAAAAGCATTCGTCGCCGCAAAGTTAATTGCCCGTTCTTGGGAAGTTTGCCCTAAGTTCCGCCAGTCATAATAGATGCGGTTCAGAAAACTGCTGAGGGCTTTCCGCATTACTTGTTCGTTGCTTTCTTGTCGTTCTGAGCTTATCGCTTCCAGAGCCGCACTCACCAAACTATTTACTTTCCAACTGTAGAGTCCCCGCGTATTCTCCGATTCGAGCACCGGTAATACTTGCCCCGAAAACAATCTGACTGTCCTGCCTGTCAAGCGTCCCGAGATACTCACCCGATCGACGTAGTTTTCGCTGTCTTCTGCTTCTACCTGTCCTGCCAGCATTTCCTGCAATGCTTCATAGACTTCCCTGGCAAATGGCCCCACTGGTTCGATCGCATATATGGGGGTCAACTCCAGGTTCAAAGTCCAAATCAAGGACTTGGCCTCTGATATATTTTCTCCCAGATAATCTACCATTTGCCGGGCATCGTAGGGATTTGCGGGCACCGAAGTCCCGTCTATTTCTACCCCAGGCATCAATTGCTTGAAGGAGTCCCGCCTGGCCTCCGTGCCAAAGTCGTATCCCAATACTCCTAAGGCATAGATTAAACCTCCTCCGAAGGATGTTTGTTCGCTGGCGGCTACCGAATTTATGGGGTTATTTAGCCTATTTGCTGAACTGGACTGACTAACTGCTGGTGCTGCTGCAGCTACGGTTGCTGCTGGTATTGCTGCTGCTGGTTCTGACTCTTTTACTGTCTCTTCATCCTGGGCTTCACAGCTACAGCCCGAGGCTTCTATTGTTTCCAATTGTACTGTTTCAGAATCTCCGGACATCTTTACTCCTGCAATTAATTTCATGGCACCAGGGATATTCAGTTTCCCCACCAAACAGCGCGACCCCTCTGCATCTGTTGGGGAGTCACAGGGTAAGGCGCTATCTAAAAGCGCTGCCCGGACTTTTTGGGGGTCCGGTGTTTCGCCCTGCTGGAGTTGCAAACTCAGCAGCAAGGCCGCAATTCCCGAGACAATGGGGGTAGCAAAGCTGGTGCCGCTTTTTGAGATCGTACCACCTCCGGGTACTGCCCCTAATATATTTTCTCCTGGAGCCAGAATTCCTTGAGTTTGGTAAGCTTCTCCCCAGTTACTAAAATCCAAGGGCTGTTGGGCATCATCCATTGCTCCCACTGCTAGCACTACTGGCAGGGCCGCTGGTACGTGCAAACAGGCACAACCATCGTTCCCTGCTGCTGCTACGATTAAAACATTCTGTTCTTTGCACAGTTCGACTGCTTTTCGGAGCCAGTCTTCTGCTTCTCCCGATTGGGTCAGTTGTCCGCCACTAATATTAATGATGTGGGCTCCCGCCTCCACTGCTTGATTAATCGCCCGTGACAGGTCTAGTTGAGAAAGTAAACGTTCCCGATCCTCTGCAAATACGGGAATAATCAACCCCCGGCATTGGGGGGCTATTCCCGTTACTGGACTTCCCTGCTGGCCGAATATCGTACTGGCCACATGGGTTCCGTGGCCTGACATCATACCTGTGGGGGTGGCAACTCCATCCACCAAACTTGACAGTCGCGTCAGAGAAGCTCCCGCGAAACAGGGGTGTGACTGGTCAACTACGCCATCCAGCACTGCCACGCATATTTCGGCGGATCCCTGGGTTTGCTCCCAGATCTCTTGCATTCCTGCTATTGCCCGCACCTCTACCATTTATATATCACTGCTCCTAGACTTTTTCTGTGCAAAGCCGTGGGTTCAAACCCTAATGCTTTTAGCTCAAGTGGGTTAAAACCCACTAAAAGCATTATCAGATGCGCGTTTTACCCTCGTTCGGTTGGTATGCAGGCACGGGCGAAGCATTCCAGTACAAAGTTTGTCACTTGATGTCGTAATTCGATCGCGCCTCAGCTTCGCCCCTACAGGTCATTCGGCAAATCATCAAATGCACCCGATCGCGCGACTGCTGGGGGCTGTCACCAATCACCGCTTGCCAACTTCTGCTTATTCTAGTATTTCTCACATCGAGCTGTCTGTGGGGTCTGACCCCCCATATAACTATTGGTTGTTAGTTTTCAGTCGTTATCACTACGAGGGCGATCGCCACAGAGATGTCCTTGACTAGACTAAGAGATGCCGGTAGCAATTGAAAATTGAAAATTGAAAATTGAAAATTGAGCAAGATAAAATTCATATGGATAGTAACTCTGTAGATGTATGACTTAATTTGTCGCCCAAATGCTAGCTGCTGCGCAGCCGCTGCGCTAACGCCCCTACAGATCCATCGGCAAATATGCAGTGTACCCAGGAGATTGCTAGCCCTCCTGCGTCGGGCCGCTGCGCTAACGGGGGGGTTAACCACTAAAGCAGAAGTTAATCGCTACGTCTCCCCCCTCGCAATGACAAATATTTTAGTTTGACATATATTAGAGTGCGTGCTATAGTAAAAGGACAGAGGGAAAGACAACAACTGCTGTGCGGGTAGAATGATAGAAGTCGAGCATCTCAGCAAAGTATATGGCTCCACCCCAGCCATTCAGGATGTAACCTTCTCGGTGAAACCGGGAGAAATTATGGGTTTCTTGGGTCCGAATGGGGCGGGGAAAACGACGACGATGCGGATCTTAGCAGGTTATCTGCCCGCATCGGGGGGCATGGCCCGGGTGGCGGGCTACGATGTCCATGAAAAATCTCTGGAAGTGCGCCGCTGGATTGGTTATTTGCCCGAGGTGCCCCCTCTCTATCCAGAAATGACTGTGGAGGGTTTTCTGCATTTTGTGGCCCGGCTCAAAGGAGTTCCCAGAAAGGACCGCCGCGATCGGGTAAATCATTCTTTAGAACGCTGTCAGATCGCAGATAAGCGCAAACTGCTGATTCGCAAGCTTTCTAAAGGTTACCGGCAGCGGGTGGGCATTGCTCAGGCGATCGTTCACGACCCGCCGGTGATTATTCTGGACGAACCGACGGTGGGTTTGGACCCTCGGCAAATTATCGAGGTGCGGAATTTAATTAAAAGTCTGGCGGGAGATCATACAATTATTTTATCTACCCATATCTTGCCCGAAGTGAGCATGACTTGCAGCCGGGTGACTATTATCAATGGCGGGCGGGTGGTGGCCACTGATGCGCCGGAAAATTTGATGGCGCAGTTGGCCGGTGGAGCGGAGTACGAACTGGAACTGGATAAAGATGTGACTGCGGTCAGGCAGATACTGGAAGTCGTGCCCGGTGTAGGTCAGATATTATCTTTGCCTGGGGAAAATGTCGGGGCAAATCGTTACCTAATTCAGGTAAAATCGGAATCGGGATCGGAACCGGGTCGGGAGATAGCTGCTGCTTTGGTGCAAGCTGGAGTGGGGATCTACGAGATGCGGCGCGATCGGGTTAACCTAGAACAGGTATTCTTAGAGTTAACTACGGTAGAGGATACGGAAGAAGGAGTGGCAGTTTGATGTTGACGATCTTCAGTAACGTTGTGGCAATCTATCGCAAGGAGTTACAGGGCTATTTTGCTTCGCCCTTGGCTTACGCGATCGCGGGTGTATTCTGGTTATTAGCAGGTTTCTTCTTTGCGGCACTTTTGCTGGGACCGACGGGAATTATTGCCCAAGCTGCTTTTAACGACCAGACGGGAAATGCTATCCCGATCGATGTCGCGTACCAGTTCCAGCAATTTTTCTTAGGGGTGATGGGAAATCTGGTATTATTCATCATGCCGATGCTGTCCATGGGAATGTACGCAGAAGAACGCAAGCGGGGCACTTTAGAACTGTTAGCGACTTCGCCCATTACTAACTGGGCGGTAGCAACGGGTAAATTATTAGGTTCGGTAACGTTTTTTATCACGATGGTGCTGCCTCTGCTATTATATGAAATCTATGCCATGAGTGCAGCGGATACCCCAGTCCAACTAGGAGTGCCCTTGGTGGGACATCTGGGAGTAATCTTGCTAGCTGCAAGTGTATTGTCTTTGGGAATGTTCATTTCTTCTCTGACGGATAGTACCTTGCTAGCAGCGGTATTCACCTTCGGGCTCATTTTGTTCCTCTGGGTGATAGACTTGATCGCGGAGGGAGTAGGGGGTAACGTAGGAGAGGCTTTGGGACATTTATCCTTGCTGAAAAATTATTCTAATCTGGTCAAAGGAGTGCTAGATAGCAGTAGTATCATTGCGTTTGCTAGTTACATCTTTGTCGGGATCTTCCTCACCGCCCAATCAATTGAAGCTTTGCGCTTTCAACGTTCATAGATTAGTCTCATGGCCGGCCTTCCGTGTCTCCTGGGTAGTGCGAGTAGCGCTCGTCGTATTGTCTGAGAACTTCGCACTCTCCAGTTGATACAATTAATTTTGCTTAACCACTCACTTTTCTAGGGATCGGGAAGCCCTGTCAAGGTGATAAACGAGCTTGCTGGCTTTCGGCCTTCGGGACTCTGACAAGGGTGTGGTCAAAAGTAGTACCGATCCGATCCCCCCCAAACCCCCCCTTCCGAAAGGGGGGGCAACCGGTGCGCCCCCCTTTTTAAGGGGGGTTTGGGGGGATCCAGCGACTGGGAGGGGGGGCCATCACGATCGACGGGTTTTGACCACACCCCTCTGACAATTCTGCGGTAGGTCGCGGCTAAATGGGCTCGATCTGGAAATTATGTCGTCCGAAACGACGGATATCGATTCCCAAATTTGCCACCTGGACAAGGCTGTGTGCTTTACATTACAATCGAGAGGTTCCTCAGAGACTATAGTGGTACTGAAACTATTTCATTGATGGTTGACAGGCTACCAACTTAAGCCGGGACAAGCCCGCTGTGCAATGGTTCCGGCCCACAGCGGTAGGGGCCGCGAGCGGGGGGCGAATTTGTCCCGCGTTACGTTGGTAGCAGGTTGACATGCAATTGTCCATAACGCGATCGAGGACTCCGAACATGGCTACTTCTTCCAACGGTGCAACTCTTGCAAACTACGATCTGACGGTGATTCAACTAGACGGAAATGCTCCCCCGCCTGATATCCTCCGAAAAGTATCAACCGCAGGCTTTATCCGGCTGCAAACCCATCCAGAACAGGTTGAAGCCACATTGGCGCAACTGGGTGAAATGCTGGGGAAGCGGACCTCGATTATTCCTTTAGCCCATAACTCCGAGCAAAGCGGACCGAGTTTACCCTGGCACATTGATGGCTACTATCAAACTCCCCTGCCAACATACTTTATGCTAGGATGCTGCTTTGTCCAATGCCGTGGCGGTGCCACTCTACTCAAGGATGGCCGACTGATTGCGACTCGGTTAATAGGAGAATATCCAGAGCTTAAGAACGTCATCATTCACTATGAACGAACCGTTCCGGAGAGCTATCAAGAACGCACCATACCTCTGATTCAGGACTTAGATGGAACCCCTATTCTGGCCTATCGAGCAAATATCCCCAAATTGCCGGGGCTGGAGCAAACGATCGTCAACCTTGGAGGATTTGCGAATGAGGAGGAAATTTACTCTATTGTTGATAAAGCGATTGAGGCAGCACCCATCGCCATAGAACACCATTGGAGCGCCGGACAAATTTTGATTGCCCATAATCTTTTCTTCCTTCATAGTCGAAAGGATTACTCTGGGGAGCGGCAGATGATGAGAGCGCAGTGCTTCCCGTATTAAAAAAACGGCTCAATACCGATCGCAGCGATACAGCTGTAGCTCATAAGTCGCAAGACACATTAAGGGCTACAGCCTGTCGTAGGACTGTAGCCCTTAAAATAGCGAATTAGATCGATTCAGAAACAACAAACCTGTGGGGACAAAAGCAATGCTGTGTCCCGACGCGAAAATTTGCACTGACATTCAATTATCGTTTCTTATTCATGCAGAGGGAGATCGCTGAAAAAATAATGACAACTACAAAAGCTGGTGCAGTCATTACCTCCAGACAATGGTGGATTCTATTTGCTGCCAGTCTGGGAACGTTTATGTGTTCCCTGGACGTGCATATTGTCAATTTGGCATTGCCAACATTGGTAGAAGAGTTACACAGCGATTTTGCCACAGTTGCTTGGGTGCCGCTCAGCTACTCCCTGATGCTTTCGCTCTTGGTACTTTGCGCGGCGCGATTAGGGGATATGTGGAGTAAGAAATGGCTGTACCTGGTGGGGCTTGTCGCATTTATCCTCAGTTCCCTGGTCTGCGGCATGGCCTCAACAATTGAGGTGTTGATTGCAGCCCGCATCTTTCAGGGGTCTGGAGCGGTGTTTATTGCGGTGCTAACGCCAGCGATCGTGACGGAGTCGTTCCCGGATGAAAAACGAGGTCTTGCTCTGGGGATCGTTGCCAGTACGGGGTGGGTAGGGGTGTCGTTGGGACCTACAGCGGGTGGGGTGCTCCTGGAGTATTTTGGCTGGCGAGCGGGTTTCCTGGTCAATGTACCCATCTGCTCGATCTGTATGATGCTGGTCATATTGCTGTTACCCCAGGGCGATCGCCCTCGCGAATCAAAGCGCTTCGATTTCCTGGGAGCGCTTCTGTTGACGGTAACGCTAACCTGCTTTCTGCTGGGGACAACCTCCACCCAGGGAGAGAACCTGGCTAGCGGCTCAACCCTCATTTTACTGCTGACTTCTGTGGCTGGGTGTATATTTTTCCTGCTGTCTCAGAAATTTTCTACCGATCCCTTAATTAATCTTGAGTTATTCCGATCGCTGAAACTCAGTCTGAGTTTGCTGTTGAGTTTAATTACCTACATTTTCGTCAATGCAGTGATGTTTATGCTGCCGTTTTTTCTGGAACTGGTGAAGCATTATCCCAAGCCCGAAATCGGATTGTTGGTTGCCGTTATGCCCGTATTGGGCGTTTGCTCGGCTCCTATCGCAGGGGTGCTTGCAGATCGCTTTACGGAGAGAAGCGTCAGTACAGTTGGGGTCGTATTGTTGCTCATCGGTTGTTTGGCGATCGGCACGTTTAATGAAGAGTTGACCGTTTCAGGATATCTATTACGGATGTTGCCTGTTGGCATCGGGTTTGGCTTGTTCCAACCCCCGAATCAAAGTGCGATTCTCGGCAGCGTATCGTCGAAGTATGTCAGCGTTGCCTCTGGACTCTGGTTTTTTTCGCGAACTCTCGGTCAGGTTATCGGCATCACTTTAATTGAAGTTCTGTTCTCCCAGCTGACAGCGAGCTACGCCCCAAGTGGGGTTACGGCTTCAGTGACAATGGCTCCCCCGGAAGCATTGGTGTTTGGGGAGCAAGTGAGTTTCCGCACCATCGCCGTCACCCTGGGCGTTTCAGTCGGAATCTCCGGGTTCCTCTGGCAGCGCCAGCATCAAGAGCTGAGGGTCGCAGATTAGTGACATGAAATGTAGGGTGGGCACCGCCCACCTTGCCGCTACGGGTACTGTATAAGGTAAGGATTTGCCATGACGCCAAATATTGATGTAACAGGACTAAAACAGGAACAGATCGCGCAAATAAATGCGATAATAGAAGCGTTCCAAGCGAAAAATACACTTGACAGCAGCTTGAGAAAAAAAGCGCCATCTTCCGAAATTACTGTAGAAACCGATGCCGAAGATTTCGATATAAGTACGCGGTTTTTTGAGAGCGAAATATTGCCACCTTATAATCGCAGTATTCTTTATGGCAAGAGAACCTAAACTGATTTATATAGAGACTAATGTTCTGGCTTATATTGCTAAGATAAAATGGTGATGGCGATCGCCAGCCACTGAAGGTGCGATCGCGAATGTTATGTAGGGGCACGGCATCCACAAATGATCTGAAAAAATAAAAAATGTAACTACCGCCGTGCCCCGGCATCCACAGTCAAAGACGCGATCGCCAAAAGATCAATGCGCGATCGCCCGCCCACCGAAAATGCGATCTGGATCTGGCGCCGGGGCACGGCAATAGATATATTTCGGTTGATACCCTGATATTATCTTATCCGTGCCCCTACCATTGTTATTCTATATTGGCTGGAACTGGCGCGATCGCCCACCGAAAATGCGATCGCAGTCGAAAATGTAGGGGCACGGCATCAGCAGATTATCGGAAAAAATGAAAAATGTAACTATCGCCGTGCCCCGGCATCCACAGTCAAAGACGCGATCGCCAAAAGATCAATGCGCGATCGCCCGCCCACCGAAAATGCCATCGGGATATGGCGCCGGTGTACGGCAATAGATAAATTTCGGTTAATACCATGATATTATCGATGCCGTGCCCCTACCATTGTTATTGTATATTGGCTGGAACTGGCGCGATCGCCCGCCAGTCAAAATGCGATCGCAGTCGAAAATGTAGGTGTACGGCATCAGCAGATTATCGGAAAAAATGAAAAATGTAACTATCGCCGTGCCCCGGCTAGCGGTGCCCAGACGCGATCGCCCCTTGTCGGTGACTGTGAAGGCGATCGCGATCGCGCCTTGCTTGCAGATCGGTATCGATACACAAAACCAATCTTGCATAACTGAGAGAAACTGCGTTATTCTGTTCTCGTAAACCCTCGATGGTGGGGCGATCGGCTCAGTCAGGAGTAAATTATGGATTTTTTACTTGTCAGTAGCTTGTTGAACGACCAAGTGCTGCGCTACGACGGCACAACGGGATTCTTTTTGGATGTTTTCGCCTCCGGTGGAGGACTCAATGAGCCCACTGATATAACATTGGGACCGGATGGCAACCTCTATGTCAGCAGTGTTGAAACTGACCAGGTGCTGCGTTACGACGGCACAACGGGATTCTTTTTGGATGTTTTCGCCTCCGGTGGGGGACTG
>JBFRWI010000193.1:0-12914 GCA_051439505.1 Hormoscilla sp.
AGGCTGGCGATCACCCGTAGGTATCATGACTCCCCTAACGTAGGTCAAATCCAGGACCTGCATCTTGCATCTCCCTAAGGGAGATAATTACCGGTATTGCCGGAAATTACCGGATTTTATGCAAGAGTCTGCTTGCTTGGCTAAAGTGCGACAGATACTGTCTTCCAGTTCCAGATCGCCTACTACCCAACCTCCCCCGTGGAAGTACATTAGTATGGGAAATGCTGCTGGTGCTGCTGGACGGTAGATGCGGATAGGAATTTCTCCTACAGGACCTTTTATAGTGCGATCTTCCACCTGGGCCAGGGGTTCTTTCTCGTGGGAGAAGCTAGCAGCTAAACCGTTTTGTTCCCTTGCCTGGGCCGGTTCTAACTCATTGAGCGGTGGCAGTCCCATCTGGGCTATGCTATCTAGAAATGCCGGTGTTTCTGGATCGATCGGCATACAATTTCCCTTTATTCAAGAAGTGCGATCGCCTATGGCGGTCAACTCGCGAGCGCCAAAAATCGCTTCAGCATGACTATAATACTTGAACTCCATCAAATTACCGAAGGGATCGGCTAAAAAGAAGGTACGATGTTCTGTGATCTGACCGGGAAAGCGGTGCTTTGGCTGCTCGTAGAATTGTAAATGCTGCTGTTGCGCCCTTTCCAATAAAGCTTCCCAGTCCCCAAGGGCCGTAAAAATCAAGCCAAAATGTCTGGGATAAATTCCCCGTTGAGGGGTCAGTGGTTCATTAGTCATATGGGCGACAAGCTGATGTCCGTACAGATTCATGATCGCCGCATTGCGGGTTTCGCGACCGACTTGGCACCCCAAACCCTCGACATAGAATTCTTTGGTTTTGGCAATATCCGTGACTGGGAAGGCAAGATGAAATAATACTGGGTTCATGGCTAATTGCTAATTGCTAATTGCTAATTGCTAATGGCTAATTGCTAATGGCTAATGGCCCACACCTGCCCTAATGGTAAAACAAAATCAGCGAATAATAATTATTTACCATGCTCGATCGTATCTTTCTGTTCAATCCTTGGCTCGTTGCTGTAGCATTAAACACAGTTTTGCTAGCTATTGTCTGGTTTGCCCCGAAGAAGTTGCTTACCCTCCCTGGCATTTTCCATGCTTGGGTGCTGGGAGTGCTGATCTGGGGAACTCTGGGTTGGCAAGGCTATGTCATCGTTGCCTTCTATTTTCTCATAGGTTCTGGCGTCACCCGCATCGGCATGGCCGAAAAGGAAGCAGCGGGAATAGCTGAAAAACGTTCCGGTGCCAGAGGACCGGAAAATGTCTGGGGTTCGGCCCTGACTGCTGCGATCTGTGCTGTGGGAGTCCTGGCGATCGACTTTCTCGGACAACCACAGGCTGCCATGCCTTTACTATTATTAGCCTATGTGGCCAGTTTCAGCACTAAACTCTCCGACACCTGCGCCAGTGAGGTGGGGAAAGCCTACGGTCAGCGCACCTTTCTGATTACTAATTTGCAACCAGTGGCCCGGGGCACGGAAGGGGCTGTCAGTTTGGAAGGGACTTTAGCCGGTGTAGTCGCTTCGGTGGCGATCGCCCTTTTGGGTTGGGGCGTCGGCCTGATAAACTTGACAGGCGTGCTTTTATGTGTTATATCTGCTTTTATAGCCACCAACCTGGAGAGTCTGATCGGCGCTACCCTGCAATCGCGATTCACCTGGCTCACTAATGAGGTAGTGAATATTCTCAATACCGCGATCGGGGCCGGCGTTGCCGTCTTATTCGCCTTAGTGGTATCCTAGTAAGTCCCGAAGGTCATCAACCTACAACTAACAACCCACAACCTACAACTAGCCATTGTTAATTGTTAGATTATTCTGACAATTATTCCTTGGCTATTCACCTTTTTTAAGTTAGCAAATAAAAAAGTCAAGTTTTAGCGATGTTTTTTCGGACTTACTCTCCTGTTAGAGTTTACAGGATTTCAGGTAAATTAGGAGCGGACATTCGCCCTTCACAAGAGGCTGAAAACTACGGTGTCAGGTGATTTGAAGCTAATTGACGAGTTTTTTTGTAGCAAGAGAGGATTGGGTTACCTATAATAAAAAGGTTAAATTAGCTCGGCGATCGCCCAGTTTTGTTACTTTTGATGCTGTTTGTTACTTTTGATGCTGTCAGGATAATTTCACATCGATGAGATGGTGATTGAATCGGGTTACAGTAGTTTTTAACCTTATCCGATAGGAGTACCGACCTATGAACGCAGCCGAACAGGTAAATAATTTTGAAATCGCTAGCAAGGTGGCCGCTGTGGTGAATCTCTTTAAGTATGAGTTTCCCGATGTCAAAGTGGATTTAAAGCCTTGGATGAACGACCCGGATACCAGAAAACATGTAGATCCAGATTCTATTGACATTGGCTTCCATTTCCCCGGCTTCTGCCGGTCACTCCAAAGCCGCAGCATCCTGATTCAGATTCGCTTCCACCAAGACCCCTTGGAGGGATACAGAAGGGCGATCGGGGTGGAAGCCGGTGGTTACGACCATCAAGGACAACAGTGGCGATTTTCCACCATCGAGAATTGGCGGTTTGTGGGGGCTACCTCGCCGGTCCAGGAGGCAGCAGATAAGCTAAAACAGTTTTGCCGCCAGACTTTTGAGCTGTTCAATGGGTCCGGCAAGTGATTATAGCACTCTTTTGAGAAGAAGGCAAGTAGTCCCAGGAGACTACTGCCCTCTTTGTTTAAGGATCGGGTGGACAGTCCAAGTTCAGAAGCGTTACCCGATGGGGATCCTAGCCTGCTATGGGATGCTCTATCAACAGGATAAAGAGGGTAAATAATAAAAGAGAAAAAATTTTTTGGCAAAATCGACAAAATATCTTAAGATTGTTGTAAGGATTCAACTTGTAAACCAAATTCGACGGGACAACTTTCATTAGGAGGACGATTACATGGCACTGGTACCAATGCGTCTGCTGCTGGATCACGCAGCCGAAAACGGTTACGGCATTCCAGCCTACAACGTGAACAACATGGAGCAGATCATCTCCATCATGCAGGCTGCGGATGAGGCAGACAGTCCGGTGATTCTACAAGCTTCTCGGGGAGCCCGCAAATATGCAGGTGAAAATTTCCTCCGGCACCTGATTATAGCAGCGGTGGAATCCTACCCCCATATTCCCATTGCTATGCACCAAGATCATGGTAATGCACCATCCACCTGCTACTCGGCCATGCGCAACGGTTTCACCAGCGTCATGATGGATGGCTCTCTGGAAGCCGATGCTAAGACCCCTGCTAGCTTCGAGTACAATGTGAATGTCACCGCTGAAGTGGTGAAAGTGGCTCACTCGATCGGTGCCAGCGTGGAAGGGGAACTGGGTTGCTTGGGTTCTCTGGAAACTGGCATGGGTGACAAGGAAGATGGTCACGGCGCAGAAGGTGTCCTGAGTCGCGAACAGTTGTTGACAGATCCAGATGAAGCTGTGCAATTTGTGGAACAGACCCAAGTGGATGCCCTGGCAGTGGCGATCGGCACCAGTCACGGCGCTTATAAATTCACCCGCAAGCCGACTGGTGAAATTCTGGCCATCAGCCGCATTGAAGAAATTCACAAACGTCTACCTAATACCCACTTGGTGATGCACGGTTCTTCCTCTGTACCAGAAGACCTGATCGCAATTATTAACCAGTACGGCGGTAACATTCCCGAAACCTACGGTGTACCGGTTGAGGAAATTCAAAAGGGCATTAAGAGTGGTGTCCGCAAGGTGAACATTGATACGGACAACCGTTTGGCTATTACTGCTGCTATTCGCGAAGCTGCGGCCAAGGATCCCTCTAACTTCGATCCTCGTCACTTCCTGAAGCCTTCGATCAAGTACATGAAGCAAGTGTGTTTGGATCGCTATCAGCAGTTCTGGACCGCCGGTAATGCTAGCAAGATCAAGCAGGTAAGTCTTGATGATTTTGCTGCTAAGTATGCTAAGGGCGAACTGACTGCCGTGACGAAGACTCCTGTTGCGGTCTAAATTTTTGTTGCAACAACCAGCAGTATCGATTATCCAGTTTTTTTGTCTAAGTTGAAGGGGGCGCGATCGCGCCCCCTTATTTTTGGCCCTAGCATGGCAGAGAAGAATGATGATGCACAACAGCTGATTCTCCTGTTATCGTAAAACGCCAGTGCAGGAAGCAACTTATATTTGCAGAGGTGAAGAGAATGAGAATTGTCCTGAAGTCGAAGATCCATCGTGTTTGGGTGACTGATGCTAATCCCGACTACATCGGAAGTATCCTCATTGATGCTAACTTGATGGATAAGGCAGACATCTGGAATTTTGAAAAGGTGCTAGTCTGCGACGTGACTAACGGCAATCGCTTTGAGACCTACGCGATCGCGGGAGAAAGGGGGTCCGGCATCTGCTCGATACAGGGAGCCGCCGCTAGGCTGAGCAGCAAGGGTAACTGCCTGATAGTCATGTCTTTCCAAGTTACAAGTACGCCCGTCGATCCGAAGATGATCCTTGTTGACAAAGAAAATCAGTTTGTTGAGTATTTAGGACCAGGGGAGATGCACGCTTCGCTAAATTCTCATCCTTGGCTACAGACACAAGTCGGACAATAGAATCCTGAAAATCATTATTGCTTTTATCTTTGATCTTTTCAATTTTGCAAGTTGATGGGGGCGCGATCGCGCCCCCATATTTTTGGCCCTAGCATGGCATTGGTAGAATCTTGTCTGAGGATTTTGGCAATTCTACCTCCTTATTCAAGTATATTGTCAACAAAGTGGCATTGCTGCGACCAAGAAGAGAGTCAATACAAAAGCTTAACTGTCCCTCTGCCAGCAGCGTTCTAACCATTCCACCAGTGTTGGGCGTTCGGCGGTAAATTGCTTAATAACGCTCTGGAGTTGAATAGCTGCTGTGGGACCGTGGATATCAACCTTCAAGGGCTGATTGATGGAACACTCACAAGCGATATCTAATTCTTGCAGGCGTTGATAAACCTGCCATCTGTCTGGCTGGTTTACCTGTTTGAAGGTTAATGGCTGCACGTCTGTATCCCCTCCGCATTGACAATAGGTTTGTGGTCAGTAACCCCGGTTACTCTCGGTGCTTACTAATAACTATTTCTAATTACTCCATCAATGATAGTGTAAATGAAAAGAAATGGCAATAGCTGCGGAAAAAAAATTAGAGAATTTTGCGGTTAGGGGAAAGCCGGTGGTATCGGGAGTGGCCGATAACGCCGGTGAAGAAACAGGGTCGATCTCGTCAGATGGTTGATATACTCCGAAAGGGATCAACTTGCGCACGAGTGGGAATTGGGTGTCATTGCGAGGGGGGGGATCCCTGACCGAAGCAGTAGGAGAAATCACTGGCTCCCCCCCCCGTTAGCGTAGCGGCCCGACGCAGGAGGGCTAGCAATCTCCCCGCCCACAGCACTACCGAGATTGCTTCGGGGGGACTTACTCCTACTACAAAAGACCTCTCAATTATTCCCCCCCCTCGCAATGACATTCTATACTGTTCCAAAAAACGCAGTTTCTGACCGTTGGGAGTATATATCGTTCAGACAAGAAACCGGGTTTCTGCGACAAGCTATGGTGCAAAGAGCGAGAATATTGTAAGAAACCCGGTTTCTGGCCACTCGCGAAGGTGACAACGTACCAACTCACGCATGACCACACCCCATAAGCAATTCAAAATTAAAAATTCAGAATTCAAAATTTTGAAAGCAATTGATAACAAGTGTTTCGGCGTTTCTGCCTGTGCAATTTTAATGCGCGACAGCTTACTCAATTTTACTCATTTAAGTACCTCCCCTTGTGTATTATCCTGGCTATTAAACAAGTAAATTGACGGTGGGCGATGCCCTACGATTAAATTCGCTATTAAACAAGTAAATTTACTTGTTTTTAGGCGACATCGCCAATAGTCGATCGCAGCAGATCGTTCACCAATTGACTAACACCCACACCTCGCTGTAGGGAGCGATCGTACAAAACTTTCATCAAGTCGGCATCCACCTCAACTTCAAACTGTCGCCGTTTTATCTCCACCCTTTCTATAGATACGGTCTCCAAGCTATCTAAATAATCAGTCGTATCGTGGGTATCCCAAAAGTCTGCCGCCTCTTCATAGCTAGCAAATTCTTCGGGGATAGGTGTTATCTGGCTATGTTTATCGTTCATAGTACCTCCGTTCTGATTTTGTCATATCCCGTGCCGAAATGGGCAATGCTGCTTTTAGCTGCGGTTTATAGATAAAGAAGACAACTAAATATCTGCTTCCATCAGTCTGACCGTAAGCAATATACAGATCTTCACCTTTAACTTTTCCCTTCTGACTCTTCCGGATCAGAGGGTTGGAAAACAATATTTCCTCCACTTCATCTGTTGTCACTCCGTGCTTAATTGCAAGTTTCTCAATAAATCGGGTTTTCCAGATGATTTCGTACAGTTGCATTGTCGATTAGCAGGTTGATTCGCCTATATTATAGCACATTATAATGAATGGGTGGGTCATGCCCACCCCAATTTCTACACTTTAAACTTCTCGGTAATCCGCTGCATCGCCTCTTCTACATTCTCCCGACTATTAAATGCGGAAATGCGGAAGTAACCTTCCCCTGCGGCACCAAACCCCGAACCGGGCGTTCCGACCACATTGCAGTTATGCAACAGCTTATCGAAGAAATCCCAACTGGACAATCCAGCAGGGGTCTTAACCCAAACGTAAGGTGCATTCACGCCGCCATAAACTTGCAATCCTGCTGCTGTTAATTTAGCACAAATAATCTTAGCATTCTCCAGATAGAAGTTTACTAAGGCTTTGATTTGTGCCTGTCCAGCTTCAGTATAGACCGCTTCGGCCCCCCGTTGCACGATGTATGATACCCCATTGAACTTGGTGCAATGACGGCGGTTCCACAGCTTCCACAATTCTACATCGGAACCATCTGCTGCTTTGCCGGTGAGGGTCTTGGGTACTACCGTTAGGGCACAGCGAGTACCCGTAAACCCGGCATTTTTGGAGAAGGAACGAAACTCGATCGCGCATGATTTTGCCCCCTCAATTTCATAGATAGAATGGGGCAGATCCGGATCTGTGATGAAAGCTTCGTAGGCGGCATCGAAGAAAATGATCGAACCATTAGCATTAGCATAGTCTACCCACGCTTTCAGATCTGATTTGGTCGCCGTTGCCCCAGTGGGGTTATTAGGAAAGCACAGGTAAATTAGATCGACTTTCTCTGAGGGAATCTCGGCGGTAAAGTTGTTGTCTGCGGTAATGGGCAGATACCGTATACCCTCATACTTGCCTGCATCGTTGCCGGGTCCAGTATTGCCTGCCATAACGTTAGTGTCTAGGTATACTGGATATACGGGGTCAGTAATGGCGATCGCATTATCATGGCCGAAGATATCGAGAATGTTGCCCGTGTCGCACTTGGAACCATCGGAGATGAAGATTTCTTCTGCATTGATGTCGCATCCCCGGGCTTGGAAGTCACTGGCGGCAATTTTTTCCCGCAGCCAGGAGTAGCCCTGTTCGGGACCGTAGCCTTTGAACGTGGCCCGATCGCCCATGTCTTGAACTGCCTTCATCATGGCGGTGCAGCAGGCTTCTGGTAGGGGTTCAGTCACGTCGCCGATACCCAGCTTAATAATCTTAGCATCAGGATTGGCCTGAGCAAAGGCATTTACCCGGCGAGCAATTTCGGGAAACAGGTAGCCAGCTTTGAGCTTCAGGTAGTTATCGTTGATCTTTGCCATAGTCCGATTGTTACAAAACTCCTCAACTAGCTTACCACTGTTTGCAGTAAGTGCAAAGCGCGATTATTTTATCAATTGTCAGAGTGATAGAATGTTAAGGAAATGGCGATCGGAGTTTTTTGGTGGGACAGGGGTAATCAAAATGAGCGAAACCACAGACATTCAGCAAGCAGTCTTGGAAAAACTGCTACAATTGCCTCCAGACAAACAACGGCAATTGTTTAATTTTGCAGAGTTTCTCACAGCAAAGAGTAAATCTTCGGGTCCGCGTCCCAGCATCAAAGGGTTGTGTGCTGACTTGGGAATTAAGATTACAGCAGCAGATATTACTGAAGCGCGTCGCGAGATGTGGAGCAATTTTCCCCCTGTTTCACTTGACAAGCATGGGATTAAAGACGTCACCCTGGACGACTTAGAAAGGATCTTTCATCTTCAGCTTGTTGAAGATGACCAATTTTTCCGCGAGTGGCAAGACAATTTGCCAGAAATTACCGATTTGCAAAAACAACTGCTAGACCGGGTAAAAGCGGGATATTTGAATTCGATCGGGAAAAAACATTTTCTCGAAAAGCCCGTTAACATGGCGATCGTCTCCCCTCTTCTCTTTATCGGGGAATTCTATCTGCCGCCTTTTCACTTCCAAGCAGAACATCCTATAGAGATTTCAGCCTCTGATGAAGAAGTGGCGATCGAGGGTAGCATTGATACCCTAGTTTTGCAAGAACAATTGTGGGTAATGGTAATCGAGTCCAAACGGGCTAGCTTCTCGATCGAAGCTGGACTCCCACAAATTATAGCTTACATGCTGGCCAACCCCGATCGAGAGAAACCCAGCTTTGGCACGATCGCGACTGGAGGCACCTTCATTTTCATCAAATTAGTCAGAGGTGAAGTCCCACGATACGCCACCTCTGCTGAATTTTCTCTGCGCAACCCCGGGAATGATTTGTATCGGGTTCTAAGCATTCTTAAACGCCTCAGTCAATTAGCAATTAATAACTAAGCAAGCATGTAGGATATGGGGCTGTTAAGCACTGCTAACGGAAAGGGCAAATTCCTGCTGCTGAACTGCCAGAGAACGACAGAGGGCTTCAATAAAGCTATCGCTACCGATTTCAAAGCGCAAATGCAGCCACAAGTCCTCAGAAAGTTGCTGACGAAGCAACCACTCTGACGGCGTCACTAAGCCCCAACCGACGATGGTTCCTAGGTGAGATTGGTAACCTGACTTTGGGCGCGTCGGGTTCAACTGCACGGTGAGACGAGTGCAGTCGAGTAGAATTACTGTCAGGGGGCGATCGCGATCGCTCACCTGTCCCCATTCGTCCCAATAATAGTTCAAATGCAGGACATAATCGCCAGGGAGTTGCCAACCCATGTTTAACAACTCAGCTTCGGTAAAGTCATACTGCTGCCAAATCTGTTCAAAATTCATAATCTGTTTTGTTAATGCCACCGCCGATCGGAGCTAATATATCTGCTGTGGTAAAAGTGTTACCTAATGACATTGTTGGTTAAGGTTGGGTACACTGCATATTTGCTTAGCCGCCCGAACCCTAAAGGGCCCGGCTACAGGAACAAAGCCCGCCTGCGCGGGCTATATTACATGCATTACCGTTGCACCCGTTAAGGTTTTGGTAAGATATGGCTATAGCTTCGGAAGCCCTCCTCAGGCGATCGCCGCTTTCGAGAGGAGGTAGGTCTATGAGGGTACTTACAACCATAGGAGTAAGGCAATTGCTAGCCAACTATGTCTATTTTACATTAATCTCACGATCGCGATCTATTATCAGGGCAGTCAAGTGACTGCGATCGCACGTTCTACTGTACGCGAACGGAAGCATCTCACTTTTGCAGCTAGCATTTTCACCCGCACCGTAGCCCAGAAACCCTGTTTTCTGTAAAAACCGGGTTTCTTAATTCAAGCAGATCGAGATCCCGCAGTCAACTTGACTATATTAAACATCAGTCACTAATTCTCCGAACGGTGCCGGTAGCGGTTGAATAATTACTCCTTGTTGAGTGTTGCCATCTATATTCCAGTTTTTTATTTGATACTAGCTTAAGCGTATCTATTCCATTGTCAACACAGCGACTGTTGCCGTAGGTAATATCCTCGTACAATTCAATCGAGTTAGCATTCACGCGCTGTAGAGTTAACTCTCCTCCACATGTCAGTGTGGGGTACGCTATTGTGCCAACAATAGAATCAACTGTCCCAGATATAAGGGTCATTAAGATAGACCACTCAGTGTTATTATCCTGGAAACCATGACCCTTCCAGACACCGACGTATCCTGGAGGCACTCCGTTGATAGTTTGTGCTGTCGCAACTGTTTCTAATTGATTCTTTTGAATTGCAAGTAAACTAGGTAAAGCAGCAACCATGAATATTGTGAGTAATCCTAGGATAATAATCCCCAAAAACTTTTTTTTGCACATTATGTAAAAATTGCTCATGACTGTTTCCCTCGACGATCGAGCTTCTGCCGAATTTCTCTAATTGCAGTTTCTCCATCTACAACTTCACCCCGTGACGAGGCTTCTATTCCAATCATCACCTCCTTTTTTAGTTCTTCAAAGCGCCCTTTGTAAATGCGATCGCCATCTCGTTCTGGCTTCATGGCTCCCTTCATAACCGGTTACTCCTTTCTGACATTAACATGGGTCCTAATTATCATATCCTGATTCCTGCTTCAGCGCGTCCAATGTCTTCCGAGGCAACTCAGCCTGCGCAGGCAGGCTTTGTTCCTGTAGCCCGACCCTTTAGGGTTGGGGCGGGTGGGCGAGGCGCGGCTGTTATCTATTCTACGGTCACGGACTTGGCCAAATTCCTCGGCTGATCCACATCCAATCCCCGCAGCGCCGCAATGTTATATGCTAATAATTGTAGGGGTATTACTGTCAAGATTGGTGACAAGATTTCCTCTACCATCGGCACCGCTAACAAGTCGTCAAAAATCTCTGCCGCTTGGGGCTCGTCCTTCGGCGTTACCCCAATTAAACGGGCATCCCGCGCCTTCGCTTCCTGGGCATTCGAGAGCACTTTCTCGTAAATGCTTCCCGGCATCGCGATCGCCACCACGGGCACCTTCGCATCCAGTAAGGCGATCGGGCCATGTTTCATCTCCCCAGCGGGATAGCCTTCGGCGTGAATATAACTAATTTCCTTCAATTTCAGCGCCCCTTCCAGGGCAATGGGGAAATTAATTCCTCGCCCCACAAAGATGAAATCCTTGGTTTCGTTAAACTCGCGAGCTAACTCCTCAATGTAGCCAGACTGAGTCTCCAAAATTAATTCAATTTCCCTGGGCAACTGGCGCAAACCATCGATAATTTCTTCCAACTGGGAGGCCGATTTATGCTGACGCCGATAGGCCAAATCCAGAGCCAGAAAGTAAAAGGCCATCAACTGGGCCACAAAGGTTTTTGTCGCCGCCACCCCAATTTCAATTCCCCCATGGGTGTTAATAATATGAGGCACCATACGGGCGAGAGAACTTTCCGATCGATTGGTAATTCCCAAGATGCGCGACTGATATTTTGCTTCTCCACCCCCACGCCGCTGTTGTTCCACTCCCAAAGCTGCCAAAGTATCGGCTGTTTCCCCAGACTGGGTCACCCCTATTGTCAGAGTATTTGCCGTTATTGGTGGGGGCGCGTAACGAAACTCCGAAGCATATTGCACTTGGGTCGGTATCCCCGCCAACTGTTCCAGCAAGTATTTGCCCACGAGACCCGCGTGCCAACTCGTCCCACAGGCTAGAATTTGAATCATCTCCAAATCCTGGAATAACTCTTCTGGTAAACCCAGATTTACGGGATTGCCAATGGATGCATTATCCTTTCCTTGGGACTGCTTCTCCGTTTGCAAATAAGCCTCCAAACAGGTGCGCACTACCCCCGGTTGCTCGTGAATTTCCTTGAGCATGAAATGCTTGAAGCCCTGTTTTTCCACCTGCACGGGGTTCCAACTGAGAGTGAAGGGATATTTTTTCAGCCTGTCCCCGGCAAAGTTATATACCTCCACTCCCAAAGGCGTTAGACGCGCCATTTCCCCATTTTCTAAGGGCAACACCGCCCGGGTATGGGGCACCAAAGCAGGCGTATCCGAGGCACAGAAAAATTCCCCTTGCCCAAATCCAATCACTAATGGAGCCTGTTGTCGCGCTAAGATTAATTCGTCCGGATAGTCCCCAGACAAAACCGCGATCGCGAAGGCCCCTGACAGTCTATTCACCGCCTGTCGTACTGCATCTAGAAGGGATGAAGAGTTCGTTGATAAAATTTCGGCGATTAAGTTCGGGATAACTTCGGTGTCTGTTTCCGAACGAAACTCGTATCCCTTTTCCTTGAGTTCTTCGCGCAACGATGCATAGTTTTCCACAATTCCATTCTGCACCACTGCCACTTGTCTGGCCATGTCCGTATGGGGATGGGCATTGTGTTCGGCAGGTTTGCCGTGGGTTGCCCAGCGAGTATGCCCGATACCTATCTGGGCCGGGTTTTCCACATTCACCAGTTTTTCCCGCAGATTCTGCAATTTGCCTTTCGCCCGGACGCAGTCAATTTTTCCTTCCCAGACTGTGGCAATGCCAGCGGAATCGTAACCCCGATATTCCAGTTTTTCCAATCCTGTCAGCAAAATTTCTGTTGCCCTTTCGGTGCCAATATAGCCAACTATTCCACACATGTAAAGTTAACTCCTACTCGGCTCTTTCTATTTATCTTAACAATGGTTTTTGACTGCGTTCCGGATATTTTAATATTTACTTAATTATCTCATATTATACCATTTGTCAAGAACTAATTCCTTCTCTTCGCACTTCACCCGCCGGGGGTTCAAACCCCCGGCTAATAGCTAAAGTCGGTTTTAAACCGACTAATATATTACGGCGTTGCACATTTTTGGGATGATAGCAGCCAATTTTTCAACTTTGCTAATGGCTAATTGCTAATTGAAAAGAGTAAAGCTATCTATTCATGACGGGTGTGGTCAAAAGTAGTTGGAGGATCCCCCCCAAACCCCCCCTTCCACAAGCTATCCCTTACTCACATCTTTCTTAACATTTGTCGGGGGGGGTGGGGAGTGGGGAGTAGGGAGTGGGGAGAGGGGGGTTTCCAGTCGGCAGCATAGATGGTGGCAAAAGTCAAGCCCACGGAGG
>JBFRWI010000194.1:0-21341 GCA_051439505.1 Hormoscilla sp.
TCTGGTCACAAGGCAAAGATCCATACGGGTAAAGCTGATGCCACCCACGGGGTCGGCTTTATCTCTAGCACCCGTTGGCAGCCAGAGACTGGGTTCCGAGAGTACGAGAGTCGCACCCGATCGCGACCGGTAGTAACCTGTTTTTCCTTCGTTCCCTGGCTCTGCCTGGGAACGCATATGTGAGGCTCTGCCGACCGTCACAAGGCGAGGGGCCCTAGCAGTCAAGCTGATGTTACCGCGAGGCTGAGCCTTTAACACCGGTTCCCAGCGATCGCCTGTGGGAACGAGACAATAGATATGCTCCGGCGAGCCTTGCCGAAGGGACCGGTAGTAACAGGCTTTCTGGGAAGGGAAGAGGACCACCGAATACCCCCAACCTCAAATTATTCTTTGTCTCGCTGCTTGGTGGTTGATGTTACGGGGGTTATGGGGCTGTACGTCAAATATTATGGTTGAAAAAGATTGGTTTACAAAAGTTTACGCGATCGGGAGATATTCTGGGGGTTTTGCCGCTAAGATGTAAGAAGAAAGTCCTGATTCGGGAAAATTTGCAGGCATCACCGAAGAGAGAACTGATGGTAGTTAGACAACCTCGTTACAGTAAAGAAGAAATTGCCTGGCGCGGCGATCGCATCTATGAGACTCAAGTGCGCCCCCAAGTTGAAGCGGTTCATCACGGCAAAATAGTGGCGATCGACATTGAGACGGGAACTTTTGAGGTTGCAGAGGACATCTTGACTGCGACCGATCGGTTATTTGAGCGATCGCCAGAAGCTCAACCCTGGATCGTCCGCATTGGCGATCGAACAGTTCATCGTTTTGGTGCGCGGAGTCTGAAAAAAACGATATGATGCAAGGTGTGGTTAATGCTAGATGTGAGGCAATGATTCGTCTTGTGGTTGGGGATAGACAAAATGTTTAAAGGCGAGTTATTGATGCGGTAATTGACACTGGTTACACGGGCTTCATCAGCTTGCCGAGTGAAATCATTGTTGCGTTAAATTTACCTTGGGTTGGAGTCGAACGAGGAACTTTGGGTGATGGTAGCGAAGCAACCTTCGAGGTATATGCGGCGACTGTTATCTGGGATGGCGAGTACAAAAACATTCCTGTGAATTTGGCTGAAACTGAGCCCTTAGTCGGAATGAGCTTACTTTACGGTTACGACTTGCGCATTCAAGCTGTAGAAGGTGGCACTGTCATAATTGAAGCGATCGCCCCATCGAAAATGTAGGGGCACAAATGAGCGGAAAAAATGAAAAATGTAACTACCGCCGTGCCCCGGCTGCCAGTGCCCAGACGCGATCGCCCAGAAAAATGCGATCGGGCTATGGCGCCGGGGCACGGCAATAGATAGATTTGGGTTGATACCGATCTGTTATCCGTGCCCCTACCATTGTGATTCTATATTGGCTGAAACTGGCGCGATCGCCCGCCACCGAAGGTGCGATCGCACTCCTAAATGCGATCGCCCATCGAAAATGTAGAGGCACGGCATCCACAAATGAGCGGAAAAAATGAAAAATGTAACTACCGCCGTACACCAGTTGCCAGTGCCCAGATGCGATCGCCAGTGGGAACGAGACAATAGATATGCTCCGGCGATCGTTGCGGAAGGACCGGTAGTAACATGTTTTCTGGGAGGAAGGACGGCCTGGAATACCCTCCACATCTAATATTATTTCTGTCGCTGCCGGTGATTATCGCCTCGCTTTATCCGTCACTATTAGTCAACCCAAAGGAGCAGTTGACAGCAAGCACAAAGATGCGTTAAGCTAAGAATTGACTCGGCCTCTGGATGCAGAAATCCGGGCAAAGCAAAAAACAGTTGACTATATATAACACGAGAGAATTACCAGTGGAAGTGCTCGTCCGGAAATACCGAGATGGGCTGGATGAAGACACCAATGAGTTGTATATACCAGACTATCAACGAGATATGAATTGGGACGAAAGTCGGCAGTCAAAGTTTATTGAATCTATTTTTATAGGATTACCTACCCATATTGTTGTGGCCGATCTGCGACCAAAGCCAGAAGATGATTGGGAGGATTTCGGTCGGTTAGAAATTGTTGATGGAACTCAACGTATCCGAACTTTAGACATATTTCTCAATAACGAGCTACAGTTGTGTGGACTAGAAAAGCTCAAGAAACTTAACAACTTCAAATTCCGCGATTTGTCCCTAGCAAGACAACGACGCTTTAACAGGGTCAGAATTCGCACGAGCGTGCTGACGGCGAAAGCTGATGAAGAAACGCGACGGGATATGTTTGAACGCATCAATGCAGGTAGCGTCGAACTATATGATATGGAGAAGCTTCTAGCTAGAGATACTGGACCGTTTATCCATCTGCTTGAAGAACTCGCCAAAACTCCCAAATTTATGCAACTATGTCCCAGATCGGAGGTACTTGTCCGCAAACGGGAACCTGAAGAATTTGTGTTACGTTTTTTTGCCTACTTAAATAACTATCAGAATTTTGACAGGCAGGTCAATAAGTTTCTCCATGAATATATAGAAGCACGTAACCATGCTGGAATTGACCCAGATGTTATGGGCTGTGAATTTCACAAAATGTTAGACTTTGTTGACAAATACTTTCCCCATGGATTTAGCAAAACCAAAGGTAATGTGAGAACACCAAGAATTCGCTTCGAGGCAATTTCTGTAGGAGTTGCACTCGCTTTGAGAGAAAAGAGCGGTCTCGAACCAAAATCAATGGCCTGGCTTGACTCGCCAGAATTTAAGGCATATACTAACTCAGATGCCAGCAAATCCAGATCTAAAGTGATTCGGCGGATCGAATATGTTCGCGATCGACTTCTCAGTAAATCATGACTAGCACGTTATTTCAGGACTTCAACGAACGCTCGAAGGAAGTGAGCAAATATTTTCTGCTCTTGAAGAGTTTGGAGCAGGAGACTACTAAATTAAGTATGGAAGGTAAAGGGGGAAGCCAAAAAATACGAGCAATTGATTCTGAGTTAATCAATACCTTAAAATCCAGTGGTTTTCTGTTGCTCTATAATCTAGTATAATCGACAATGCGAAACGCGATCGGAGCAATATTTAACGAACTGCAAAGTCAAGGATTTGACTACGACAAAATTAGACCGGAACTCAAAAAAGTTATCCTCAAAAACCTCAAGAAGCGAAACCAAAAAAAAATATTTTCAAGTATAACAGCTATTGCGGTAGATATTATTACTGCTGGATTTGAGAAAGAAGATCTTTTTTCGGGAAACGTCGATGCTAGAAAAATCAGATATCCGGCAACTGAATATGGATTTTCACATCTGACTGATTATGCCAAAACAGGTCATGGATTGGATTTATTGATAATCAAGTCAAATAGGAATGATTTAGCCCATGGCTATAAATCTTTTGCCGAGGTAGGAAAAGAAAAAACTGCAGATGAGTTATTATAGATTAAGAAGAAGACAGTCAGCTATTTAAGGGAAATCATGCAAAATATTGAACAATATTTATCAAATAAAGAATACTTAGATTCATCGACTACAGGGACTCCTTAATGAAATCAATATGATTGAGGATGCTGCTGTTGAGGTTTGCTTGTCCTAAAATGGTTTGTTCCTTGCTAACTGCTTGTATCATCTTTGTCCTCCAGTCACACTCGTCCTCGTACTCAAATATCATGCTTTAAAAGCAAGGGGGCGATCGCCGTCGTTCGTAGTAAAGACTTTAGTCTTTCCCCCCCGATCGCCCGCCGCCGATGCTATAATAATTACAATTGCGAAGATATCCCAAAATTACCATGACACAAGAACTGATAGACCTGAGAACTAGCATCCTGTCAGGGCGGTATGAAGATGCCTTGGCAATTGTCGATGAGATGGAAGAGATGAGTAGAAAATCAATATTGCGAAATATCAAGAATTATCTGATGAGGATGTTGATTCACTTAATTAAGAACCAAGTCGAACAGCGATTGACAAATTCTTGGGCAGTGTCTATCAGAGATTCAATTAGGGAAATTCAAGATTTGAATATCATGGGAAATAATAAATCTCATTACGTGAAGGCAGATGCTTGGGATGAGTTGCTAGAACTGGGTTTTGAGGCGGCAATTGATCGAGCTAGTTTAGAAGTGGGAAACGGGGAATATCAACCAGTGCAACTGCTGGAATTGACAGACAAGGCAGAGATATTGAGGACAGCAAATCAATTACTATCTTTGACATACGCCCATTCAGCAGATAGCTTGGGAAGTGCCATCAATGCAGAATTGAGGAAATTAGCAGGCGGTGCAGATTGGAATAAAGTAGGATAGAGTAGCAGATGAACGACGAACAATCCACTATAATTAATCTAGAAGTTACCGCAACTAAAGAACGCCTCGATCGCCACCTGCCCCAGGAACTGCCAGACCTATCCCGTTCTCGGATCCAAAAGCTGATAGAACAAGGGCACGTGCAAGTAAATGGCAAGGTCTGCACTGCCAAAAAGACGATCGTGCAAAGGGGCGATCGCCTGACACTGAGGATACCTCCGGTGCAACCCACAGAACTACAACCGGAAAACATCCCTTTAGATATTCTCTACGAAGATGAAAGCTTGCTAATAGTCAACAAACCGGCTAACTTAGTGGTCCACCCGGCACCAGGTCACCAAACAGGCACCTTAGTCAATGCAATTTTAGCTCACTGTCCCGACTTAGCGGGCATCGGTGGGGAAATGCGACCGGGAATAGTCCACCGACTGGATAAAGATACCACAGGCGCGATCGCGATCGCCAAAACCGACATCGCCCTGCAACATCTGCAAGCACAACTGAAAGCCAAAACCGCCCGGCGAGAATACCTAGGAGTAGTCCACGGTGGACCCAAAAACAGCGAGGGCCGCATCGACCAACCCATCGGGCGTCACCCGCGCGATCGCCAAAAAATGGCAGTCGTCCCCCTAGAAAAAGGAGGACGAACTGCCATTACCCACTGGCAAATATCTGAAAGACTGGGTAACTACAGTCTCATGCAGTTCCAACTAGAAACCGGTCGCACCCATCAAATTCGCGTTCATGCCGCCTATATCGGCCATCCCATAATCGGCGACCCCACCTACAGTAAGAATAGGGGCGTGGGTGTCAACCTGCCCGGTCAAGCACTCCACGCTTGGAAACTGCGCTTGCAGCATCCCCTATCTGGAGAGTGGATACAGGCGATCGCCCCTCCACCGGCAGCCTTTACCAGACTCTTAGAAGTCTTGCGCCTACGCCTTGGTTTTCCGATAAGGGACCGTTGCCTCGTAATTGATGTTGACAGTTGACACCCTGCCTATGGGGTTGGGTGTGGGAGAAATAGCCCGTGCCATACCCACAAACTGAGATGGATCGCCCGCCTTGGCCTTCTTGTCTTGTGGCACAAAACGGCGCACCTGGTTTTGCCAAACGATTTGCGGGAAGCCTGCTATGGACCGGTAGTACGGACCATAACGAGGCGTCTTCAGGTTAAAGGGGGTTTCCCCTTGCGGGCGCTGGGGCAGAATCCGTCGCCGTTGATAGGGCACTGTATCATAACCAAAATTGCTCATGTACTCCTCGCCAGAGAGCAACTCATCGATAAAACCTTGCACGCCCTTAGTGGCAATCACGATCGACCAGGCAATTTTTTCCCGTTCGCTGTAAACATCGCGACCCAGCAGCCGCTGTACGCAAATCTCAACAAACCGGTAGTTGCTGTTCGTCTCGTAATTCAGCCGCAGGAACGGATCGGAAGTCGCCAGACCCTTGATAAAATCCCGCACCGTGATTTGTCCGAACCGCAGCTGCGATTCCAAGAATGTTTGCTGGTTACGCTTCAGGATCTGATGTTCGCTATACACCTGGCGATAGGCCGCCCAAATCAACTCGTCCATCCCACCTGCTGAGAGCAAGTTTTCGCTGGAGTAAATTTTGGGTTGCTCTTCTCCGGGAACCTCATACCCAGCTACCCGAGGATTTATGGTCACGGGGGCGTAGTCTAATAACGGAATTGCCACCTTTATTAAATCTCCCTAAATCTGAAATCTGAGAAAATCTTACAAACCTTAACTTTTCTCACTATATATTAATGTGGCGTCTATCTCTCAAACCTTCCAGGGCTTTGTGCAATAATTCTTAACATTCTCTGGGAGGGCGACCCTTCACGAGTACCCCATCCAAAAAGCCAGGGGATTTATCCGGCATGGCACAAGCGGCCAGTAACGCAAGTAAGTTTCCATCTCTGGTGGTTCCTGAGGGTCGCCGAAGGGCTGCCACCGGGGCGGTTCCAATCCCAGTCCCAAACAGAGATGACAGATAACGTCAAAAAAACGCCGATCGTGACCGGGCGAACCTAAATGAGCATGAGCATATTCATGGACAACTACGCTCAACCAGTCCGCCGGTGCTGTCCTACCCACATCGATGAGAATCTCTACAGGATTTCGCCAGATATTGCAACAACCGTCTATACCAAACTCTGGCGCTAAAGGGGTGGCCAGAATGCGGATCTGACGGCGCACCTCCGCATGAAAGCAGCCGTGACAGGCTTCCAGACTGTCATGGAGTTGAGCGTTAATGGCGTCAATGTGATTGCCAACCCAGGTAATCATCTGTGGATTATCCGGAATCGGAACCATCTTTGGGTCTAAGGCCAGTTGACGCACAGCCTGCAAATATTCATAGCCGCGTGCAAAGGGACTGACATCACCAGCCCCATACCGAGTAATACTGTCTGGGTTCCCTGGCATCCTCTACTTGTTGGGGGGTTGTCTCTTCACTGCTGGAAATATCTAAAGGAGATCCGATCCTGGTTTCCACACATAAGGATGCGGTGCTGAACCCGCCGAAGCGCTTCACCGCACTGGTCCGCATCCGCAGATCCGAATTAATAAAGGAGAAACGTTCTTGAGAACTCATGGTTTCATATTCGGTCAGCAGAATCAGCCCATCTTCATCGTCCATCAAATAACGACCAGCTACCGGTGCTATTTCAGCATAGCCTTTTTCTCGCAGTAACTGACCTGCTCTGGGATTCTCCCGATCGGGCACTATGACCATCACCGTCGAGTCTGTATGATTTTCATCTGTTTTATCCCACGCCATGGTCCCCTGCCAACTTACTAGGGCTCCACCGGCAGCCAAACTCGGGTCTACCTGATGTAACTGGCAGATTTCCACCACTCGCCGATCGTCCGCTGCCAGAGTTTTCACTTCTATCTCTGAGGCCCCTGTCTCCGCACGCCTGAAGGGCAGATGATGTGTCGATCGCTGCGATCGCCACCTGCCGGCAGACGCGATAAAGAATTCCATTGCGTCCATCTATTTCCCCCATACCACTGCTACATCTGTTACCGGATTCTACCATGCTGTCGCCGCCAATACAGGCTTTTATGAATTTTTGTTACTTTCCTAAATTATTGCTTGACAATGTATCGATTTTAGCAGCAAAGCATTGTTACATCTGTTGACAATCAAGAAAAGACAATTCGCGCCTGGGAGTAAAGCCATGAAAAAGCCTTCCAATCTCACCTTGGAGCAACAATTCAAAATGAAAGTCTACCAAGAGCAGGTTAAAAGTATGAGTAAGCAAGAAGCTCAAGAATGCTTGCTCGAAGTCTTGCGACAGATGATGGTCAAAGATAACTTGGTCAAGCAGTTGCTCAAGAATGCTTAAGCTGCTATGGACTCTGCCGATCGCCGGTTGTGGGGGGACGGCCTACCGCGCCCCCCTCGGTCTTGCTAGAGGCGATCGCATCGATCGGATCTGCTACTGGGAATTCTTGCCGCAACTGCAGATCGTACTTGTGTAGTCCGTTGATGCTGCCACTGAAGCTACCGACGATCGTCTTGAGATCTGCAATCAGTTCCCCTTGGCAACTATGAACCTGCCGGTCGAGAACCAGGATTTGGCAGCCAAATTGCCTACATAACCATTCGATCAAGTCAAACCCAAATCTAACTAGCCGGTCTTGGTTGGCAACCACAATACATGCGATCTCGCCTCTGATGACTCGTTCTAACATGGCCAGAAATCTAGGCCGGCTAAAATTGAGTCCGGAGCCAATTTCACAGATCGCTTCACAGTCTGGATACTCTGCCATGAGATCGGCAGCTTGTCTCCTCAACTGCTCCTGCTGGCTTTGGAGGGCAACTCTGGCATACAGAATGGTTGTAGAACTGGAATTTTGACACTCAGCTGTCGTTTGGCCAGGCTCGCCGATACCCGATCGTTGGAGATATTCTTCCAGGTCGTAACGTCTTTGTCCCGCCGCCGTGCGGATCGCCTTGATTTTTCCTTGCGCTTCCCATCTCGTCAGAGTTCTGGTATGAACTCCCAAAGCCGAGGCTGCAACCCGAGGCGTCACATAATGATTAGACATCTTTCTTCTTCCTGTTAGTGCCGGTCAGCTACTGAAAATTTACAACTGACAACGATCGCTAGCCACCATTCCACCCTGCGATCGTAACTAAATTTGTCCAAAATGTCAAAATAATTCCCCAAAAATCAGCTCTGACGGAGGATTGAGTCAGTTGGGACAACAGAAAATATTACAGATTGTTACTTTGTCTTTAATAATTGGGACCGCAAAACCAATTATCGCCTAAAGTAAAGAGTAGCTGGTCAGATTACTTGACGAGCACCATCTGAGTACCTTAGACTTGGGAGATATAAATGCTAGACAAATTTTCCAGAGCAGTAGTAACAGCGGATAGCAAAACCGCATGTATCGGTGCTGAAGAAATCGCTGGACTGAAAAGTTTCATCACCGAGGGCAACAAGCGCCTGGATGCAGTCAACGCGATCGCCAGCAACGCTAGCTGCATCGTGTCTGATGCTGTTTCCGGCATGATCTGCGAAAACACGGGTTTGATCCAAGCCGGTGGAAACTGCTACCCCAACCGCCGCATGGCTGCTTGCCTGCGTGATGGTGAAATCATCCTCCGCTATGTCACCTATGCCCTGTTGGCTGGTGATGCTTCGGTTCTGGAAGATCGCTGCTTGAATGGGCTGAAGGAAACCTACATCGCTTTGGGCGTACCGGCAACTTCGGCAAGCCGCGCCGTTGGCATCATGAAGGCTGCTGCCGTGGCATTCATCAATAATACTGCTAGCCAGCGCAAGATGGATTACATTCCTGGTGATTGCTCGGCTCTGGCATCAGAAGCAGCAGGCTACTTTGACCAGGTGGCATCTGCTATTAGCTAGCCAAATCCTTTAACGAGTTAAAGCCGAACTTCTCGGTGCGCTTTGAAGGCTCCCGAAAGACGGTGTCACTTTTGTCAAAATCCATTCAAGAGAGAAAACAAGAATGAAATCAGTTATCAGCACGGTTGTTACTGCTGCGGACGCAGCAGGTCGTTTTCCCAGCAGCTCGGATCTGGAGTCAGTCCAAGGTAGTCTGCAACGGGCGGCAGCTCGTATGGAAGCAGCGGAAAAGCTAGCCGCTGGCATCGACGCTGTCACTAAAGAAGCTGGCGATGCTTGCTTTAAGAAGTACCCCTACCTGGAACAACCAGGTGAAGCTGGTGGTACCCCAGAGAAGAAGGAGAAGTGCTACCGCGACCTGGGTCACTACCTGCGCCTGATCAACTACTGCCTGGTGGTTGGCGGTACTGGTCCTCTGGATGAGTGGGGTATTGCCGGTCAACGGGAAGTTTACCGCGCCCTGAACCTGCCTACTGCTCCCTATGTGACGGCCCTCGAATTCACTCGCGATCGCGCTTGTGCTCCTCGCGATATGTCTCCCCAAGCTTTGGTAGAATTCAAGCAGTATCTGGACTACGTGATCAATTCTCTGTCCTAGTGACATTAAAGTAAAATTCGCTTGCTAATAGGATGTCATCCTATTAGTTCCTAGGGGCTCTTAGTCGTATTGCTTGCCTGTTGAGGGTTGAGTAGCGGCTAAGAGTCCCTACTGTTGTGCTATGGTAAACCAAGTAGTTGTGCAAAATTAGTTTGAGATTTGATTGTTTAGTCAATAATGCTATAACCCTTGCTATGTGGTTATTTGAAGCTCTCTGCGGTCGAACTACGAACTACGAACTACGAACTACGAACTACTTATTGGCGTTATGGATAAACGGTTTTTCAATATCTTTAATTTGACGGAAGACCAGGCGATCGCCCTGTTGAAAACTCCGTTAGAGGAACTGGAAGATAAGTCGGACCGCTATGTGGCGGCATCCCATTTGATTAATTTTCCCACAGCGCGATCGATCTCTGCTTTGATAGAAACGATACAAGACCCAGACCAGGAAATGTATCATCGCATTGCTAGACGTAAAGCGGTGGAAAGCTTGGGGCGTTTGCAAGCGGCAGTGGCATTGCCGGTGATTCGCGCTTGCTTGGCAGATGATGATTGCTATACGGTAGAAAATGCTGTCTGGGCAATTGGGGAAATTGGTACTGAAGATGAGGCTATTTTAGAAGAGATTGCCCAACTGTTAGAAAAACCGGGGCAGACTTACCGGGTGATTATTCAGGTACTGGCGAAATTAGATTATCAACCAGCCCTGGATCGGATTAGGAAGTTTGTAGAGGATCCTTCTCAACCGATCGCCAGTGCGGCGATCGCGGCGGTCTGTCGGTTCACGGGGGATTACACTCAGATGTCCTCGGTGGTGCAGTTACTGCAACATCCTAATGTTAACGCCAGGCGCGGCTGCATTCAAGATTTGATCGATGCTAAATATTATCAGGCAATTCCTAAAATTGCTAGCTGTCCTGTTTCTCTAGTGTTTCGCCTGCGGGGCATTAGACTCTTGGCAGAAGCAGGGGTGCCAGCAGGTGATATTGCTTTTAAGGATATAGAACCATCTCTGGATCGAGTGATTCGCGATCGCCCATCTGACCTAGAATTGGTACATGAATACGACGAAACCCCCACTCTAGAATTTTTAATTTCTGAACTATATCACACGGATTTTGGGCGGTGTTATCTGGGTAGCAAAACTCTCCTGGAAGTTTATCCCGAACTTGCTCCTGAAGCGCTGATGGCGACTTTTGCAGAAAAAGCACATAATGATTATGGTGCTCACTATCATGTAATGAAACTGTTGGGTTGGCTCAAATATGCCCCTGCTTACGATATGCTGGTGGAAGCTCTACAAAACCGCAGCCCTCAGTTTCAAAAGTCCCGGGCTGCAGCGGCGATCGCCCTCGGCAACTTGGGGGACGATCGGGCAATTCCACTGCTGTCCGATAGTCTGAAAACAGAAATTTTTGAGTTTAAATATGCTTGCTTGCTGGCCTTAGAACAGTTGGGAGGCAAGGACAAGATATCAATTGCCGCCGATGATGCAGATTGGTTGGTACGGGCGAAAGCAATAGTTATAAAGCATAACACCCTACCCAACCATTAAGCATTATGATTCATTTGAGGGCAACCGAGGCTCTCGGCTGTATTATTGCGGGTAAAAGGATTCCAAGTGCCTAACTCTTGTCCTGCATGCCCGCAAAGCATAGCCCGATCGGACTCACTCAGTCCTTGAGCCAGGGTAAAATCAGCTCCAGCAATACTCTGTATATGTTCCAAACTAGCTCCGGTCAAGTCAGCAGCCCGCAGATCGGCAAACTGCAACTCGACACCATTTAATCGAGCAGAACGCAAGCAAGCCCCCGTCAAAAAAGCTTTCTGGAGGTTGGCCCCACTCAATGCCGCGCCCTCTAAATTAGCTCCGGTCAAATCAGCTCCGCTCAGGTAAGCTCCCCGCAGGTTAGCTCCCCGCAGATCTACTCCCCTCAGAAGCGCCGTGTTCAGAAAAGCCCCAGCTAGATTGGCTTTTGGCCCCACGGCTCCAGAACTTTTATAAACAAATCCTTCTGGCCAAATTGTCTCGCGATCGTAGTAAGCTAGTTGTAGCTTGGCGAGTTCCAGATTAGCACCAGTCAGATCTGCCTGCTGCAATTGGGCCCGGTTCAAATAACTCTCTTGCAAGTTGGCCCCACTCAGGTTAGCTCCCCGCAGGTTGGCCCCTCTGAGATCGGCACCCTTGAGGTTCGCCTCAGATAGGTTGGCCCCACTCAGGTTAGCTCCAATTAGGTTAGCTTTGTGTAGATTCGCTTTGCTAAAATCTACACTGGATAAATCGATCCTCATCAGTTCCATCCCCTGGAAGTCAGCACCAGCAAGATTGGCTCCTGGTTTCAGGGCTGATATGATCTCGGTAGGATTTCCATTCGACCCGGTGCTATTTTTCGCGTAGCGATCGCTCTTTCCCATTGACTGCATGCTATGAATTGCTATATTGATTAAATTATAGGTTAACATGCCTTCGCCTTCTGACGGACAGGCCGGACTTGTCCTACGAATTGCCCACTGACAACTAACAACCAACTATGCTGCTAACACCGCCAATGACCATGATGGATTTCTTTAAAAAAAGTGAAGGAATCTGGTTTTCCGATCGCACAGTCCATCACTTTGACTCTCAGGCGGATGAGTCAGGGAAATCTAATCTGATTATTCAAGTGTTCGATCGGGATGACCCCAGAGTCAAGCAAATTTGCGCAGAGCAAAAGGTCGATCTAGCCAGAGCTGCTGGTGGTGCGAGTTTTGGCTGGCAGGACAACCTCGACTTATCCGAACCTAACCCCAATTATGCCGCAATTCTGGTTGACATTCCCGATCCTGACAATAGTCGAACTGGGTTTTTTCTGCGTAACCGTGGCTATGTAGAAGGAATTCCGGTTGTGGGTCGATACCATTTTGCCCCGGATGGGATATTGACGATCGATACTGAATATGAAAGAAACCAAGGTCAGGAACGCTGCTGGTTTCTCTCCGATGACTTTCGGGTGCGCGTTAGTAGCGTCAGGATGATGAATGGAGTTAATCTGATAGCCTATTGCTCGGAACGCCGCTGCGTGGGGCGATCGGACTTAGAAGAGATGATTGCCTTCAATCGTACTAGATGACCACCGATCACTGACAACTGACAACTGACAACTGACAACTGACAACTGACAACTGACCTATGACCACAGAAGATTTGTATCAACAACTGAAACATAAGAATCCGAGACTGCGCGAAAGAGCAATGCGCCAAATTGCAGACGAAAAAACTGCCAATACTATTGGGAAAATGATGGCAATTTTGTCTGATGAAGATGTGGTCTACCGGCGGGCCGCCGTGCAAGCTTTGGGTCTGATTGGTTTGGATGCTGTCCCTGCATTGTTAGAACAACTGACAGGCAGTGATAATGAAACAGTCAGGGCTAGCTGCGCTAAAGCACTGGCCGCGATCGCCCTGAATTTCCCCGAAGAGAACTTCCCCAAAGAAGCGCTTGCGGGTTTGCAAACAGCTCTCAAAGATCCCAACCCAGTAGTAAAAATCTCCGCAGTGGGCGCACTCGGCACAGTGGGACCACCCGCCTTGGATATTCTCGTCGATGCCATGACTATCGATGATATTGCTCTCCAAGTCGCGGTGATTAATGCCCTCGGATCCCTGGGAGACTCTAAAGCTGCTGACGTGCTATCCCCCCTTACCCAGGATGAAGCAGCTGACCCCTACATTCGGGAGTCAGCTATCAGTGCTTTATCTCGCCTAGAGCAAGTTACCAACTTTAAATCCAAAACATCCGCTGCGACAGACTAAAAATTGCGCTGACGCCACTTATTTAAATAAGTTTCTCCTATTGCAGCAGTTGGCTGCAACTCGGCGACTTGTTGTTGTAAAGTGGCAATCAGCTTTGCCTGTTCTTCAGACTGCTGTTGCAAAGATGCGTAACTCATTAATGGTCCATTTCCTAGGGTCTGAGTTGGCCGCTCTTGCCAACCGTTAAGCTGTTGTTGCAGTTGCGCCACCACCTTTGCTTGCTTTTCCGACTCCTGCCGCAAAGATTCATATTCTGATAGTGGCACCCGATCGGAATATAGCCGCATCTGTTGTTGCAATGCGGCGATCGCCCGTTCTTTTTGTTCCGACTGTTGCCGCAAAGATTCATATTTTTCCAAGGGCACCCGTTCTTGCAGTTCCCGGATCTGTTCTTGTAACTGGGCCATCTGATTTGCTTGCGATCGGGACTCATTCTGTAACAGTTCGTACTTTTCTAAGGGCTCCCGAGTTTGACCAATTTTTTCTTCTAGTCGAGCGATCTGACTTGCCTGTTCTGCAACTTTTTGTCGTACCTGTTCATAGGTGTATAGCGGCACACGCTGTAGCAACTCAGAGACCTGTTTTTGCAACTCCGCTACTACCTTTGCTTGTGTTTCCGACTCTTGCTGGACTGATTCCAATTCTAACTGCACGGCCTTCCTATTCTCGGCGTCCATACTATGTTGCAACTCATGCAACTGTTGTTGTAAGGACGCTACCACCTGCGCTTGTGCTTGGGCGTCCTGCTGCAATGACTCATATTCTGAACGCGGCACCCGAGATGACAACTCAGAGATCCGAGAATGCAACTCTTCTATCTGACTTGCTTGCCCTTGGGCCTCCTGCTGCAATGTTTCGTATTCATTGCGCGGCACCCGAGATGACAACTCAGAGATCTCGGAGTGCAACTGTTCTACCTGACTTGCTTGCGCTGCCAAGTCCTGCTGCAATGACTCATATTCATTGCGCGGCACCCGAGATGACAATTCCTCTATCTGAGAGTGCAACTGTTCTACCTGACTTGCTTGTGCTGCCGCATCCTGCTGCAATGTTTCATATTCCGATCGCGGCACCCGGGATGACCATTCGCCCAGCTTTGTTTCTAACTCCTCTATCTGTGTTGCTTGTGCTGCCGCATTCTGCTGCAATGTTTCATAACTTTCCAGCGGCACCGTCCCATCTTTTAGACTTGCGATCGCCTTTTCCCACTCCCCCTGCTGTCCTTGTAACTCCTCTATCTGAGTTGCTCGTGCTTCCGACTCTTGCCGCAATGATTCATATTTTTCTAATGGTACCGTCCCCTCGTCCTTCGTTGCTAGAGCTGCTTCCAACTCCTTTATCTGTTCTTGTAAATCTACAATCAACTGTGCTTGTGCTTGATTACTTTCTGACTGCACCTCTGATTCTGTCACATCGGCAACTGGACTGGACAATTGACTATCCACCACCTGAAACTCTATGCCCAGCTTTGCTATTTCTGCATCTGTTAGAGTTTTATTGTCAACCGACTCACTTAGCGCGATCGCCATTTTTGCTGAGTCACTTTCGATCGAGATACACCCTCTTGCGATCTGCTCTACCATTTCCGAGCGGGACAAATTTGCCTTTACGGCCATCTTATCCAGCAACTTTCTTCCTGTGGGCGTCATTGAAATCCCCAGCTTGACCTTTATCTCTGAATATAACGCCGGAACTCCACGACTTTTCTTTGCCATTAACACCACCTCTAATTCTGTTATTTTTTCAGTATACCCTATCTAAGTCCTTGCTACAAGTCCCTTTCGGCTTTTCCCCTAGAGGCTGTCTTCTACTCCCTATACTTACCTTAATTATGACTACAGATACCTCGATCTTCCAAGCTACTCTTCTTGCGGGGATCTTTGAGGACTTGAGGTGCTGAATACAAGTTTATTTTTGCTCCAAGGGCGATCGCACTGCCTAGCATCTTCTGGGCTACTCCCCACTACCTATTAGTATCATTCCAAAATATATTTTTCCTAGCGGTCAGCGGAAAAACTGCTGACCGCGCTCATAAAAGACCGATCTAGGAAAAAGTACGGGTGCGCCATTTATTCAATCGCGCCGATCCGATCGCGGCCAAGCGTTGCTGGTCTGCGAGTTTCAGGCGTAAAGAGGCGATCGCCTCTCGATCTGCTGCATACCGCTGTTGCAAAGCCTCATAACTTTCTGGCGCCGTTGGTTGTTGGCCATAGGTTACACCCATCCCGCCATAGGAGTAAGGGCCTCCAGAACTCCATTTATTTAATTGGGCTGCTCCGATGGTAGCAGTCGGCTGTAATGCTGCCAACTGTGCTTGTAAAGTCCCAATCTCCGTTTCCAGTTCTTCACACTGACAACGCAAAGCATTCTCGGCTTGCTTGCGAGCCAGTTCTGCTTTGGAGATAATTTCTTCTGGCTGGATCTTCGGCTTGAGCACCTCAGCTAGCAAGGCATTGATATCCGTGACTGGGGCTTTGCCTGTAGGATTGTTGTAAATCAGGGCCCGATTCAGCCGAGGGAGATTTCCTGATAAACCCGCTTTATCGCTAGTCGAAATGCTGGGCAATAGTTGGAACATGTTGGTAAACCCAAGCAGTTTTTTGCCTGTCTGGGTTTTGTAGCCTCGGTAATAAGGCACGACGTTCTCCCCAAAGGCTTGCAGATACTCGTCGCTATCAATATAGGAGTCTATCTCCGCCTCAAAACCCCCTGCATCCAGCAGGCTACTGTGATAGAAAGTCTCCGAGTAGTCATCAGGTGTACGACCCAGCAGATGCTTGAAATTTAACTCGATCGCCCGGTAACGGGGGCAGCAGTCGAAGAACCGCGACCTGTACAAATCTGATTGTGCCACTTGACGGACAAATTCACGGACGCTGATTTCCCCAAGTTTTATCTGTGATTCCGGGACTGTGAGTCGTTCACTCTCCATCACGTGGGCATTCCCCAACACTTGCCGGTATACCGCCCGAATCACAATTTCCACTTCCGCTTCCGTTCGGCCTGGCCATAGCTCAATTGGATCGGTTGCTTCAAATGATTTATACTGACTTTGCCAGGATTGAGCCATTCCTACCTCCCTTGAGTAGATTTGCTTATGTCTTTTGGCTAGCTATTTCCTTACCTTTCTGTTAACAACGTCGATCGAATCTTGTCTGCAAACCACCATATTTGAACCAGTATTGTTTGAGATCGTGATGGGGTGTATGTAAACTCGCTTTCGCTTGATATAGTATCACTTGTCTATGATCCCCTATCCAGATTTTGTCTATTGCTTCTACTGTAATCAAAGTTCCTCCTAAACTCTCCACGCATTCTGTAAATCTTTCTACCGTTGGATATTCCACCGTTTCCAATATAAAAAAGTTTCCCGAACTGATCAGATGTCTACTGCGGATCCACGCTTGCATCTTTTTTTCTGCTTGTGGCGGCAACATTTCTCCCTTCCACTCATTTCCTGCTAATCTATTAAATTTACTTCACACTGCGGTACTTCTTCAGCAAAGCTTTGCCGTTTCTCAAATCTGAGGGGTCCCGCCTTTGACCCCCATACTTGCTCGTGGGTATTGACATCCATACCCTTATCTAAACTCACCCAAGTTTTTGCCGTCAATTCCACATCACTCACCAGATATGTTTCGCAGCCATTTCTATTTATCAAGCAATTTTTGCCCTCCACAGCACCCCGAAACATTTCCCCTTCCCGCCAGAAAATCATTCCACAATTTTCACGACGTTTAATCTCCTGTGGCGTAATCGTTTTGAGAATATCTAACTCCCTTGCTGCACCCACATATGGTACCGGATCTTTGAGACCGTAGTTTTCTATATAAATCAGATCTCGATGAGCTACTAGACGATGGACTCCCTGACGGTATGGTCTCCAGAGATCGTAGTCATAAACTTGCTCGGAATACAATCCCAGTCCCCCAAAAAATTCATAGGGTAATGGTCGCCAAAATATATGAATATGTGCATAGGTTGTCGGGTTAGCATTTGCCTGTTTTTCGTTACTAAAATCCCCCGCCATCCAACATGCTAGCGTCATCATCTCCCGTGCTATACTCCTCTTTTTTATCAGTGCGATCGCCATTTTATTTTTGGATCAGTTTTTCTTTAGTTAATTTCCCGACAAGGAGCGAATTTCTGAGGCAAAAGAAGCAGTTACCACGCCTTTTCCATCACTGGTTTTGATCGTAGAAACTCTAAATCTGAGATTATCTGTCGCAAACCAGATTCTCTCCTCTGCTGCTGCCCGATCGTACTCTGTCAGCAGGACGAAGGTGCCATCCGAGGTAAAATAGTAATCTCCTACTGCCGCGATCGTTTCCGCATAGCCCTGCGATCGCAGTAATTTCCCCTGATTTATGTTCTCCCGATCGGGAATTGGCACCAGGACGCAGCTTCCTGTCATAGTTTCCTCTTCATCCCAATCCGATCGGCCCTCCCAACTCATGCTAAAGGGGCTAATTGCCGCTGCTGGATCTATGCCTGCGGACTTACACAGCTCAATTACAGAGTCATCCGATCCTGCCAATGATACTATATCAATAGTCGATCGCACTTCTTCAAAATGGCTAAATGCCAAATTGTGACCGCTGCGCTGCGATCGCCAACGTCCGATGGAAAGTTTAACAAATTCCCTAATATCCATCATTTCTTGGATTTCTGTTTCCGCTTCAATTTCTTCAACTTGCTCGTCTTTTTCGTGTCCTTTTTCTTCGCCTCAACGGACTTGCGTTTGCTTCTGACAGGTTTGACCTCTGCGTGAGTCGCCAAAGTAGCATCTTTACTCGCCTTTGTTGATGTTTCCGATCCCACTGTTTCCGATCCCGCTGTTTCTGACGACCCTGGCGCTGACGATGCTGGTTCTGCTGAAGGTGGTGACAGTTCTAGGGAGGATGATATCATCCTGACGCCCTTAATTTTGCCTCCTATCCGCCCAATCTCCTGCATTTTCTGAGACAGTCGGCGGTAAGGCACTTTCACCCTATAGTTACTGGCACGGATTATATCTTGACGACACAAACCCGTCACCTCTATCTCCACCATCCGACTGTCGTCGTCAGACGATTTGTAGCACCTAACATTTGCCATTTCTCGATTTCCTCGATTATCTGCTCACTAGCCTAACCTATTGCCACACCTACCAAAGGCCAATAATAGTCAAGCTAATGAGCTTCCCACCCGGCAATATTTTACCTTCTTAGAGAATTACTCCTCTGCTGCTGGACTGCTGGGAGATAAACTTGCTTCCTCCACACTGACATTTTTTACCTTGCCTCCCATACCCATTATGTTCTGCATTACCTGAGACATACTGCTGTATGGAACTTTAATTTTATAGTTGCTGGTTTTGCTTATTTCGTTACAGCACATCCCCGTCACTTCTATCACCACCGAGCGATTATCATAACTGCTCACTCCCGTCATCCCAACTGTCTGAATCCTCAACATCATTCATACCTCTTGCATGCTCTTACTTTTGATTTTTTCCACTTCCTCCGGTGGACTTTTTCTTCAACAGCATTTCCTGGGGCTTGTTTGACTAGCCCCAGGATTTTCCCGTCTTGCCTGTTTTACACCACTTCTGTGATCCTGACAATTGTGCCGCTCGTGCGATTAATCCGCTGAATTTGCGGCGACATCCTGCTGCCGGGCACGATATATTCCGTCGTGCTGCGACGACGAGGACCGTCAAATTTCGCCCCCTTCACCACAATTTTGAACATCTTTTCCGTAGCATCGGCATAAGCTGCCATCCGACCACTTGACCGCAACGGGATTTTTGTCGTACCATTAGTTGCCACCGCTTCTACCAAGCGAGATGAGGTCGTAGCGCTATCAATTTCTGCCCAACCCCGAACCAAAGACTGAGTGCGGTTATAGCCAATTTGCTTTTGCCCCACCTGAGTGCTCGCACCATGATAGTACGGGACTATATTCTCACCATAGTTGCTGTAGTATTCTTCGCTATCGATATAGGAGTCAATTTCCGCATCGTAGCCCGAATTAATGCATAGCTGGATATGCTCCGACAGTTCTGCTTGATCCAGGGGGGCCCGTCCCAGCAAATGCTTGAAGTTCAGCTCCACGAACCGGTAGGGGGCACAGCTTTCAAAATACCGGCTGCGATAGAAATCTGATTTTGCCACTGCCCGGACAAATTCCCGCACCGTCATGCTGCGATCGCACAATTGCGATTCTGCACTTACCAGTCGTTCGCTTTCCATCACGTGGGGGTTTCCCAACACCTGCCGGTAAACTGCCCTGATTATTGCCCCCACTTCCGACCCAGAGCTTGTGGGCCATAGTTCCATTTCTTCCATTCTTAAATTCCTTCTTTAAACCACTTTTGCCTGAGTTGGTCGATCAATGGTGGGCGGTGCCCACCCTACGAGTTATTTTTTTCGCTCGGGATCCTAGTTGACAGCGGTGATACTGGCAATCTTGCCGCCCTGTTGGTGAATCCGCTGGTACTCTTTCGACAGTTGATCGAAGGGCACCAGATACACCTTGTTACTGCGCCGGAATTTCGAGACGCGATTGACTGCCCCTGGCGAGCTATAGGCAGTGACTTCTACGCGGTATACCTTGCCTTCGGAAGTTGCTCCAGCTCCATGTCGAGTCCGCGCCCCCAGAGTTGGATCTTGGAAAGACCAACCATCCGATGCTCCCGAAGGCGGAATCACAGCCGTGGGTATGCCTTGAATCACGTACTTATTCAACCGTGGTTCATTTCCTGCCAAATTCCCTTTCAGGTCGCTGCTGGAAGCACCCCGCAAGAGTTGGAACATATGGGTAAACCCAACCATATTCTTGCCAGTTTGGGTTTTGTAGCCCCGATAATACGGTACGATGTTTTCCCCAAACGCATCCTGATACTCATCGCTATCCAGATAGGAATCAATGTCCGCCTCAAAACCCGCTTCATCCAAGATCGCGCTGTGTGCTTTCATCTCTTCGTAGCTATTGGGGGCCCGACCGAGAATATGCTTGTAGTTCAACTCCGTTGCCCGATAGCGGGGGCAGCTGTCGAAAAACCGGGAACGGTACAGATCCGATTTCGCTACCCAACGGACGAACTCCCGCACGCTGATTTCCCCCAGTTTCAGTTGGGACTCTTCCACCGTCAGCCGTTCGCTGTCCATCACGTAGGCATTTCCCAACAGCTGCCGGTACACGGCGCGAATCACCGTTTCCACTTCTTCCTCAGAGCGCCCCGGGTATAGCTCTACTGGTTCTGTGTCCTCAAACAGGGCCACTCCTAATTCCGATGCCGGTCCAAATACCATACTCTCTCCTGGGTAGCAACTAATTGACTTTTCCTGAGAATGGGGGCCGAGTAACGTTAACAAACTTAACGATTCTCCCTCTCCACCAATTTACCATCCTGTTCTCTGGTATACAGAGCTAAATCTCTTCAGCCTTTATACCCCTGTCTTCCCTTTATACACCCCTGCGACCACTTTGATTATTAAGATTTATGAATTTTATTAACAGAATGTAATATCAACTGGAAATCTCTCAGAATCAGCGTCAGGGAGCACCCTCGCAGGGAGTCGGGAACTGGTGGGCGGTGCTGGCGGTGCCCAACGCGAGTTCGACCTTCGGAGTTCGACCTTCGGATAAGGGCTGTCTGCAACCGTTGCGCCGCTGTCTGCAACCGTTGCGCCGCTGTCTGCAACCGTTGCGCCGCTGTCTGCAACCGTTGCGCCGCTGTCTGCAACCGTTGCGCCGCTGTCTGCAACCGTTGCG
>JBFRWI010000195.1:0-40230 GCA_051439505.1 Hormoscilla sp.
GTGGTCCCTTGTGAGTCAGATGTAAAAAGCCCCTTTAACATGACCGAGGCAAACTTTACCCCTTTTTAGGGAGAGCCGAAAGGCAGCAAAATAGTCACTGGCCACGCAGAAGAGTGGCTTTTTTGCGCCGCGTCAACCGCCTAGAGGACGGTATTTTCCGGAAATTACCAGTTTTTTAGTATGCTGATACTCTGGCATTTGGCGCTCGTCCCACTATAGCACTTAACAGAAGCGATATGTTCCCCCTGACCATGTGCTACTATACAACGCAAAGGTTTTGGGCCTCTTGCTTACGGCTCAAAGTATAGATATGTTTTTTATCTTGTTGGCTTCTTTTTGGACTAACTTTCTCAAGGGACCAGCATCATCTGAGAAATCGAAAGGGAAATCTCTCTCGATTAGTTGGGTGATTCCTGGTAAGCTAGCTGTCGGACCCTTGCCCCAACCGGGTGACTCGGCCCAACTGGCAGCAGCTGATATTCAGGTTGTACTCTCTCTATGTGCGGAAGCAGAAGGTGCCTTACCTGATGATGTCAGGGAAAATTTTCAGTGTTTGCACTGGTTTTTACCGGACAGTCATTACGATCTGGAACTCAATGTTTCCGATCTGGTTTGGGCGGTGGAACTGGTCCATCAGACGATCTCTAACGAGTTGCCCATTTATGTCCATTGTTTGGCAGGGATGCAGCGATCGCCCACTGTCTGTATCGCTTACCTGATGCGCTATCATAAACTGGAACTCTGGGAAGCTGTTAACTGGCTCAAGCAAGTACGCCCCGCTTCTTCCCCGACTGAATATCAACTGCGGGTGGTGCGGGAATTTATTTCACAGGAGGCTGACTCACCATGATACGCGATCGCATTATACCAGGTCCGGGTCAAGAATCTGTTTGGGATTACCCGCGCCCTCCCCGCCTGGAAGATTCTGACAAGCATATCCAAGTGATCTTCAATGGGGTGACTATTGCCGATACCCGCAAGGCTAAACGGGTATTGGAAACTAGCCATCCTCCAACATACTACATTCCACCGGAAGATGTCAAGCTGGAGTATCTAACCTCGACGCCCAAGACATCATTTTGCGAGTGGAAAGGACGTGCCCGTTACTACACGATCGCTGTAGGGGAGAAACAGGCGGCCAATGGGGCCTGGGATTATCCTAACCCGACTCCCTCTTTTGAAGGAATCAAGGATTATTTGGCTTTTTACGCGCAAATGATGGACGCTTGCTATGTTGATGGGGAACTGGTGCAGGCCCAAGCTGGTGATTTCTACGGGGGTTGGCGCACTAGCGATATTGTCGGTCCCTTTAAGGGCGGTCCCGGCACTTGGGGATGGTAGTCGGGCGATCGTTTTTTTCATCCATTACTTGCTTTCAAAATTCCATGGTAAGTTCCATTCAAATTGACGAAAAACTACTCGAAGAAGCCCTGGCTTTGAGCAACCATTCAACAGTTAATCTATTAATAGAAGAGGCTTTGCGCGAATACATTCAACGTCGCAAACAACTGAAACTGTTGGACTTGTTTGGGACTATCGACTATGAAGAAGATTATGATTATAAGCAACAAAGACAAGTAAGATGAAGGTCATTTTTGGGGTGCATCTCACTTGCGTAGGGGCGAAGCATTTGGATAGGAAATATGTCTATATATGACTTTAATTGTCGCCCAAATGCTTCGCCCCTACAGATACATCTGCAAATATGAGAGACAACCCTATTTTTGACCAGAATATTCTGAATTATTTCAATTGGGCATCAATAATTTTAAGCAAATATTTTTCAAAGTTTTTTCTCAAGTCAAGGTTCATGGTTGTCTATTAAGAATTTGGAAGATCTGATCGCGGCTGACGGTTTCGGTATTTTCACCTTCTGCGATCGCATTTTTCATCCCTATATCTTCTAGGGTTTCTGCTAAAACTTCGGAAAACAGTTCTTTTTGTTCTTGCAGTAATTCAAGAATTGCCGTATTGAGCAATTCTTTGAGTTTGGTTTCATCTAGAGTAATTTCAGCCATCGCTTGTTTGCTTTAATTGATTACCTAAATTATAACGCCAACTGTGGATTTAGGGCAGTGGTGTTTTTTGACGAGTTGCCCATAGATGCGGGTAGTAGGACGATTTGTCTCAAGAAAGCGGCCCTCGATGAGGTTGACGGTTGCAGCGAGAACGTGCCATAATTAGATAATTTAATTAACTATTGACTATGACAACTAATGTTGAACTTAATGAAGAATTGGTGCAAGAAGGATTGCGCTTAACCAAATTAAAGACAGAAAAAGAATTGATTGAATTTGCTTTGCAAGAACTGATACGCACCCGCAAAAAGCGGAATCTACTGGATTTAAGCGGACAAATTAAATTTGCCAGCAACTACGATTACAAATCTTTGCGGTATAATCAATAGGAGGCTCGATCGTGCAACAGGTTGACATCACTGAGGCTCAAGTCCAAATTAGTCAGCTTCTTCAATTTGCTCTGAGGGGTGAGGAAATTATCATCACCCGTGACAATCAACCGATCCTTAAACTGATTCAATTCGGGTCTCCTGCCAAACGGCGGCAACGAGGAAGTGCCAAAGGACAGATCCAGATGGCTCCCGACTTTGATGAGCCACTAGAATATTTTCGAGAATATATGGAATGAAAATACTCATCGATACCCATACTTTTCTATTACATTAGTGCAGATCGGAAATTTGATAGTTAGCAAAAGAAACCGGGTTTCTGAACACATCTTGAGGTTCTGATGCCAATTTTATTAGAGAAACCCGGTTTCTGGCCTTGGGGCGATCAGGCAGGTTGGGCGATCGGGCAGCTAAAGAAACCGGGTTTCTGCACAAATCTTGCGGTTCTGATGCCAATTTTATTAGAGAAACCCGGTTTCTGACCTTGGGGCGAGACCTTGGGGCGATCGGGCAGCTAAAGAAACCGGGTTTCTGCACAAATCTTTTGCTTGTGATGCCAAAGTTATTAGAGAAACCCGGTTTCTGACCTTGGGGCGATCGCGCAGGTGGGGCGAGACCTTGGGGCGATCGCGCATTGATAAAGAAACCGGGTTTCTGCACAAATCTTGCGGTTCTGATGCCAAAGTTATTAGAGAAACCCGGTTTCTGACCTTGGGGCGATCGCGCGGGTGGATCCCGTCAAGATATTGAAGAAATAATCAATTTAGAAACTTATCTCCAAGAACAAGGCTACATGGAATCAACAAAATTATAGCATTGAAGTAGACTATGTCAGTCATCGAAACCCTAAACCGCAATATTGAACTTCGTCAATTAGTCTCCTGGCCAGCAGTGGGTTTTAACCCACTGCTAATAGCTAAAGTCGGTTTTAACCCACTGAAAATTGTATTATTTAGCATCGCAATATTGCTTCTGTACGATGCTGTTAGGTTCAATACTATCTAGTAACCATTGATTTCGATTGCGATCTAAAATTATATTAAAGATTAAGCTTTCACAATTATTTAGACCATTTTTCATATAATACTTTAACCAAACTTTAATCTTTGCTTTACTGCTATTCTGGGCAAAAGTTTGAAAAGCATATACTTCGACTTTTTTGACAGAATTCCACCAACTATCATTATAATTAAGTCTTTTGGCTTCTCGTGGTATCCAGTTATCACTGAGTAACTGGATGGCTGAGTTTCTATTCCTTGTTGCTAACTGATAATATCGAACAATGGTTTTTTTAGGAGCCGAGATTTGCGCGTTAGAATCAGATGCAAAATTAGCGTGCGATCCTGGTTGCGATCCTGCTAATATCCACCAAGATGCAAACCCTGCTAAAATTATGCTAAATATAAACGTTAATGCTAGATTAAATTCACTACTATTGCTGTTATCAGTAATTCCATTGGTGTTTAATTGTCTTTTTGCTGAGGATGAAGTTATGAACAAACCTATCCTAAAATATACAATACTTGCAAGTATGTTAATAGGGAAAGCCAAAATCCATTGCCAAATTCCAGAAAACCTAAAACCTAAAACAGAAGCTCTTAGCGAATAAAACCAGTAACTGAAAAAGTTATTAATTATAACTCGATCGTCTTTTATCCAATCTATAAAATCAGATACATAAGCTAGATTTTTAATCTTTTTATGTGCTAGATCGGTAAAAATATCAAAATAAACATTGCTTGTCGCTCCTGATGTTATTATATTTAGAAAGTTATGATAATCTAAAATTGTGTTGAAAAAACATAAAAAAATCACAAATGGACATATCAAAATCAACAATGCTTGAGGACCTAATACATAAAGTAGTGGAGCAAAACTCCAGCCTAAACACGTAAAAGCCGCCAATAAAATACGCCAAACTCCTTGGTAAGGTAAATTAGATATATTAAATAAATTAGATATATCTATCCCTTGTTCTTCTTTGATAGCATCTTTGATAGCCTCTTTGATAGCAGTCCAGACAAACAAGAGAAATACGACAAAAACACCAATAATTACAACAAGTAATTTATCTAGCCATTCTGTGCCTGTGTTCTGGGTAATATTGATCAAAAAACTATTCAACAAATACTCCCTGAATTGATTAAACCATATCATTACAGGTCTAACAATAAAAATCAACAGAAAACGAGCGATTAATGTGATTAAAATAGAAAGCCCTAAGCCTAAAATCGGTAAAAAGAGATGGTATAACTCAAATTTAAAGCTTTTACTGCTTGTCATAAGACCTCCTGAGCGAGTTTCCGAAATCTCAACTTGTCTTAACATACTGGAGAGTGCGAAGTTCTCCTAAAAAACGAATTACGCTAAAAGCTGAAAGCTTTGGACACCTTACAGGATATTGAAGCCCCCGAGTTATGTTCTATCGCCTTTAGATCGTTGAAAGCCTAAGCAGACAAAAGTTCTTCAAAGAACTTCGCACTGTCTAGGCATCAAGAGCGTTAGCCATATTTCCAGCAGCCAGATTACCTAAGACTGTCGCTAAAATGGCCATCCGGTCACTCATCCTCTTTACTACTTCCTACTTACTCTTGAGGATGCTTTCAACACTATGTCCGAAGCTATACGTATGTGCTTGCGGACTTTTCTATCGTAATTTGGTCGCCTCAATATCGACAAGTCGGAAAAAGACGGATAAAGACGGGGAAAAACGGGACTTTTCTTAAGAAAATGTGAAAAGGGTGGATAAGGACGGATTATAGGAGGGCTATAACTATAAATTTTGGAAGTCCCTTGCAGGGGGAATAGGCGAAAGACGGATAAAGACGGATAAAGACGGAAACTTTCTTAAAAAATGTCAAAAGGACGGATGATGACGGATAATGGCGGATAAGTAAATTTTTCGGAGGAGTCCGGAGCGAGGATGGACTGGCAAGCGGTGTTAAAGTCGATCGATGATTTGGTCTTCCAGCAAACCGGGAAGCACCTGAATAACCTGCAACTGGAAATTGTGAAGGGATTACTCAACGATCATAATTACGCAGAAATCGCAGATACGTATAAATGCACCACTGGTCATGCGAAAGATAAAGGATACGAACTATTGCAACTTTTGTCAGATATTTTAGGCGAAGATTTAAATAAATATAATTTTCGTGCTGCTGTTGAACGTTTAGGATTCTCTAATTCTCAACATCAGAGCATTGGTAATCTTCATATGGGCAATATCCATATTTCTCCTAATCCCGAAACGGCCAAATTAGAAAACCGAGATGCGGCGAATACTGAATCAAATCTACAAAAGACAATAGATCCCAATGCAACGGTGGAGAATGTTTTGCACGCAACTAAATTAAATACTGTATCTAAGTTAACCAAACACGGCTTAACAGCAGAACAAATTGCCGAAGCTGTTGATTTACCTTTACATGAAGTCCTGGAAGCGATGAAATAGATTAACTTTATCCGATCGCCCCAAGTTCTAGCGTAAAATTATATGGGCGATCGCACGGCAAGGAATTAAGTTGCCATGAGCGATCGCAGCACCATGACCAAAGGGCGATCGGATCCTAATTTAATTCATCTGGATCTATCCCACGTTCTTGTAGCTGACTGCGCAACCTTTCATATTTTGCCTCTGCTGCATCAGCCCGTTGGCGTTCTGCATCAGCCCGTCGGCGTTCTGCTTCTTTCTGTAGCATTTCTTGGATAGATGATTCTGTGGGATCTGGAACCAACTCCCCCGTTGCCGTCAAAAACCTCAGCTTTTCTTCTACTATTCCCAAATACAATTCCAGCTGTTCGCTCCACATCCAGCCCCGATCGTTCCGTGGTATTTCCACATATTCTCCCTGTTGAGAAAGGCGTAATCCTTGGAACTCCAAGCTATAGGGATCGAACCAAAAATATTCAGGCGTTCTGAATACATTCTGGTATAGTTCTCTCTTAGTAACCCTATCAGTTTCCGCAGTCGAGTCTGATAGCATTTCTACAATCACATTTGGATACTTGTCATCTTCTTCCCACACTACCCAACTTGTACGTTCTCTGTACTCCGTGTCCAATACTACAAAAAAATCTGGACCCCGGAAGTTCTCGTTCCGGCGCTGACGCGGACTGTAATATATCGTCAAATTTCCGGCTGCAAAGAAATTGTTGCGTCGTTCTGGCGGTGCATCCGGGCGATCGCGCCACCACCAGTTCAGGCACCACATTAACATCATGATTTGATTGAGATGGCGATATGTTTCCAAGGGCGGTTCATCACTCAAAAGTTTACTAGGCCGATATTTTAGCACATCGGGTTTGCTACTTGCAACCATAGCTCTATACTCCATACTCCTATCTCTAGTCTAGCACAAGATTGACGGCAATGGTCATATTCTCGAAAGCGATCGCAGACCTCATACGTTGTCATCATCAATTCCCTCCCACAGTCGGGCAACTGGAATTGTTTGACCGGTCATTGCTTCGTGCCATGCTTGCCGAAAATCCTCCAGAATTTGCCTTTTGGGTTCGTCATCATCGCCCTGGTTTGTATCTATTGACAAATGCTCATCTAACGCCAGTTTTCCCCGATCGTCAATCTTTTCCATAACTTTGATAGCTTTCATAATATCTCCAATGGCCCCCACCTGCCCCCAAACTAGCCCTATATGCAGCGGTTGGGTTTCGTACCTCAACCCAACCTACGGCTTCGATCGAACGGGTGCATCTCACTTGGGCACGGGCGAAGCATTTCGATAGTCAATTTTTCAATTTATGACATAAATTGTCGCCGAAATGCTTCGCCCCTACAAATATAATATGATATGCACCCGATCGAACAAATAATCCTCCATTGATTTTTATAACTTGTCTTTTTTATAGCGGTTAATGGCAGTTTTCAGCGCCGAATTGAGTTCTGGAGGATCGTTAATTGCAGAAGTGACAATTTCCCAGTCTTTTTCAGAGAGAGTAATAGATTCAGTTTGCACCAGGTCTTTCCCCACAAAATCGGTAGCAATTTTTAGGATATCTTCGCTTAAACTCATACCTTTTTGGAAAAAAATGCGGTTTACATTTATATTATTCTTCGGTTAAAACTCATATCTTGCACCATTCTAAACTAGAGGCGGAGCCTCGATAGCCCGTTCCCCGGCGGAGCCAGGGAACGAGGGGAAAACGCTTTCTCGATAATGTTTCCAGTGGGTTTTAACCCACTTTAGCTATTAGCCGGGGGTTTTAACCCCCGGCGGACCAGGAGACTAATTGAGCGAGGGGAAAACGCTTTCTCGATAATGTTTCCAGTGGGTTTTAACCCACTTGAGCTATTAGCCGGGGGTTTTAACCCCCGGCGGGCCAGGAGACTAATTGACTAATTGAAAATGGTGCAATATTTCAGTTTCAATTAACCGTAGATTGCTGCTTCTAGACGATTTGCTAAATCGATAATATCATCTTTTCTCGCAATTTCTTCCATCCATTCTGTCGGAATGTTTTCTACCCCGTAGTAAATTCCTGCTAAACCACCCGTTACAGCACCCGTCGTATCGGTATCGCCTCCCAAATTCACTGCTTTCAGGACTGCTTCTGCATAAGAACCTGTTGTTAAAAAACACCATAACGCTGCTTCGAGAGTATCTATTACATAGCCACCTGACTTAATTTCATCCATTGATAAACTATCGATCGCGCCACTGCCTACTCGTTCAAACCGATACATTTCTATAGCATACTTTCTTGGTGAATATATTTCTTTTACCGTTTCAATCCCTTGGAGATACGCTGCTTTTGCTTCTAACCCTTGCAGCAAACAAACGGCTATGCTAATATAAATACCGCAGGCGATTTGCGATCGGGCGTGACCGTGAGTAATGCAAGAACAGTCATGCACCCGCTGCATTAATTCTGGAAAATCGAGGGTTTGGTGATAGAAAGCAAGGGGCAAAATTCGCATCAGGGAACCATTGCCATTACTTCTTTCATCAGTCCCCCCCGCTTTCACAGGATCGACTCCCTTTAGCAGACTTTCAATAGCATTGCGGGTTGTACCGCCAATGTCGAAGACCTTGCCGTGGGGAGTCCAATATGCCTCATTGTACCAGCGACAAAAGGATTGAGCGATCGCCCTTAAATCGAACCCCTGACAGAGAGAGTCTGCCAAGCACAAAGTCAGGGAACTATCATCCGACCAAGTGCCCGGAGGTTGGTTATAAGTACCATAACCGATCATCCTTGTCACGGGTGCCTGTAGTCGTGCCGCCCGACTGGTAAATTCCACTGGCACCCCTAAGGCATCCCCGACACAGACACCCATCAAACCAGACAATACTTTTGAATTTCTCATGTGATTAACTTAAAGCTTCCGAGAGATAATCAGCAGTAGCTTCAACTACCGCGATCGCATTTTCATAAACCATCCGAGTTGGTCCTAAAACCCCTACACTTCCCACAGGTACTGCACCTTTACAGTAGCGAGAGGCAATCAAAGTACAGCTGCGCATCGGTTCCAAGGGATTCTCAGAACCAATCCATACATTCACTCCTCTGCCCGTGCCTTCCACATCCGGGTCTTCAAAAATTAACGGCCATAGCTGTAATGGTTCTTTTTCTAACAGTTCCAGTATAGTCTGAACTTGTTGCAGTTGAGCAAATTCTGGCTGCCGCAACACCTCCGCGACACCATATATCCACAATTGGGTAGCAGATGGAGACTGACTGCGACGGCTTAACTCTGTCAGCAATGACCGCAAAAACTCCGCATACTTTTCAAATTCTAGGTCTAACTCACCCCAGTCTAACTTCGCTAATTCTCCCAGCGATCGCCCCCGCAACTGGCTATTCAAAAAGTTAGATAAAATCTGCAATTCTCGTTCTACTATTTCCCCATCTGGTTCCTCCTCATCCCCTGCTGGAGATAATTCCATCAAGGATGACTGAGTTTCGTAGGTATCCGTCACCACAATCAACATTACCCTTTTCGGGTCTACCTGCACCAACTGCACGTGATGTACTCGCGTCGTACTTGTCTGGGGCATCGTAATCAGGGTAATATACCCACTCAAGTGAGACAGAATTTGAGCCGCACCTCTGAGCAATGCTTCAAAACTCCAGTCATCCCCTAAAAATCGATCGCGTAGTAATTTCTCTACCTCTCTCCCCGTAGCTTCATTAGGCGTCATCAACTGGTTCACATAAATGCGATAACCAGAATCAGAAGGCACCCGCCCCGCCGAGGTATAAGGTTGATAGAGTAGCCCCGCCTTTTCTAAAAAGCCCAGGCACGATCGAATGGTCGCCGGGCTAACTGCAAAATCGTATTCTTTTACTAGAGATTTCGAGCCCACGGGTTCAGCGGTGGCAATGTACTGACGCACTGTTGCCTTCAGAACCCGTTGCTGCCTGCTATTGAGGTTATATTCCATTTGAGTCTGTTGCCCTATTTTCTTGCGCTATTGTCCAGCCCTTCTCCTGCTTCTGTGGCGAGCATTTGTGGCTCAACCAGAATTATTTACTCAATATAGCAGCTATTCTCTTCCTTGCGGCACCCGCCTTAATAGCGAGGAACCGTCCGATCGACCAGTATCGAGTAAGCATCGATCCCGCCCGCCAGGTTTTTGACCTTGGTAAAACCTTGCTCTCTCAGCCACCGACACATTTGGGCCGAACGGATCCCGTGATGACACATGACTATCGTTTCGGCGTCCTTGTCGAAGCGAGAGTGAATATCAGCAGACCATTCCTCAAACCGACTCAAAGGGAGAACTTCAAAGCCTGCAATGGAGGCCATCTGCACTTCCAAAGGTTCTCGCACATCCAGCAACTGTAAATTTTCGGTGGATGTCGCTATACACTGTCCCAGTTCTTGGACAGTTATTTCTTGAATAGGTTGACTGCTATCTTTAAAAGACATCTCTTTTGAATGGGTAATGATAGTTTTGGGTATCTATTATACCATTTGCCTCTACTAACTTTGGGCCTTACTAATGGTATCATCAATCTGCAAATTCTGGGCAGCTTACGAGCGATAGTAACGCTTCAGCGGCGGTAATTCCCTATCCAAAAATTCCGAGAATAAAGAAATTCGATCCTCTGTCTCCTGTGAAGCAGCGCTAGCTTCTTCCGACCCCGCTTCCTGTTCAAAAGCCACTGACTGGAAAGGTGACTGCCGGCGTGGTGCTGTCTCCCTTGAGGATTTAGAGTTGGCCTGGTTTTGCTGGCGCTGCTGGCGTTCTTGCATATACTTCTGAAATATCTCCTGACGGTGAGCCATATACTTCGACCAAAAACCAGGATCTAACTCATCCATTGTACTGGCAAGGGATGAAAATTCGATCGACATTATGTTATGTAATCTCCGATCGGCCTTGTGCAATGCTTCAATCAGCGGTGCCATATCGCGGCCTAAATCCAGCAGCCGGTCTTCCATATCTTTTCTGTGGCTAGATCCCATTAGAGATGCCTCCCTTATACTTCAGCCTTTTCCCCGGAACCAAGAATTAACATTTGCCAGATGTGGATCTATACCTAGGATTGCCAAATCTGCTGCTGCTGGTCTATAAGGTTCTCCACAATGCTAACAAACCCGACGCACTAACCGCTGGGCGACAATACCTAACAGGGCGTCACTGATTAACCCCGGATCTGGACCGATATCTTTCAAGCGGGGAATGGCCCCGACAGCATCGTTAGTGTGCAGGGTAGTAAATACTAGGTGACCAGTAAGTGCCGCCCGCACCGCTGTCTCTGCCGTTTCGCTGTCTCTAATTTCCCCTACCATGATTATATCCGGGTCTTGGCGGAGGATCGATCGCAAGCCCGCAGCAAAGGTCATGCCTGCTCGTTCATGTACCTGGGTTTGGGTAATACCAGATAGGACATACTCCACTGGATCTTCTACTGTTACCACATTTACCTGCTCGGTGGCAACAGCTTGCAGGCTAGTATAGAGGGTACTGGTTTTACCCGAACCTGTCGGACCTGTGAGGATGATCGTTCGAGTGAGTACCCTGCCCTGCGTGGGCGGCGAAAAAGCCGTAATTCGCTTACTGCCTCGGAAAAACCCCTTTACTCGGATCGAAGACCTGGGGTTCACTCCCGAAACACTGCCCATCTACAAAAGCTAGTTAGAACAACCCCAAGGAATGATCATCCGTTATATAAGACTTACCCAAAAGTACCCACACTGTCCCACGTATATATTTTATCCCATCAATAATTATCTCACAAAAACCTGCTAGATCTCAAGTTGAAAAATATCTAGTATAGCCTGTTCGCCCTTAGCAAAAAAGTAAAATCCTGATTCTTGCACATTTTTACCGATGATCGCAGCCAATTTTTCAACTTTGCTAATGGTTAATTGCTAATTGAAAAGAGTAAAGCTATCTATTCATTACTACAAATGACGTTCTCAATTAACCATTAACAATAGCGCTCCTGCGTCGCGCACTTCGTCCTCTGCAATTAGCAGCCAGAATCATCCCGGAGTTGTGCAACGCCCCTGATTAAATAAAACGAGTATTGCTTGCTTCAGAAAGCGATCGCAGATCTGGGATATAGAATATAATCAGTTGTCGGTTGGATTTGCGAAACCAAACTCGCGAGATGTGATTGTGGCGATCGCACCTGCAATCAAAAATCATACCGACCTCAAGCGGGACAGCATGCTGTCTCGGCTGAAGTTGGCACAGATATAAACTTAAAATTCAGTTAACACTATCGGGATAATTATGGTCTGGGTTAACCAGCTGCAGAAGTTTTTGCTTCACTTGCATGTCGTAAACGCTCCACTTGAGCTTAGCGTATTCCGAGTTATCATTAGAGCCAGAGAGGAAGCCTAAAGGAATCTCAAACCCGCCAGCGCCAGTCCGTCCGCCGCCGAAGAACCGTCCTTGACCATCTTGACCAAAAGCTTCTTTAATAAATTCATCCGGGTCGAGGGTAATCTTAGTCGTGCGCAGGGACCCAATTACCACTTCGATATTTTCGCTATCATCGCGGACAATTCCGTAAACAACCGCACTGTGGACATTTTCCTCAGTCACCAGAAAATCAGCCGCTTGGGGAATAGCATCTCGGTCTTCGTAGCGCAAATAGCCTACCCCAGCAATGGAAAAATTATTCTGCACCTGGCGATTTCTCAGCGATCGCTCGATCACTTCCATGACCCGCTTAGAACGAGAAGTCTGTAACACCACATCCAGTAACTTAGAGTCATAGAAGCGACTCAAATAGGCAGCAGCCAGAAAATCATCTTCCAACGCTTGCCGGAGATTATTAGTATCCGAGCGAATGCCATGCATCAAAGCCGTGGCACAATTAACATGTTGGCTAATGCTCGTATCCAAATTAAGTAACCCAGCTTGCAGGTACTGAGTCACGATCGTCGCCGTAGCGCGAAAGTCAGGACGCAAGTCAGCAAACTCCGCTTGTAAGTCTGTTTGCGCCGAATGATGGTCGATCGCCACCACCACGGGAATGCCAGCTTGCCGTACCAAAGCCGTCAATTGGCTAGTAGTTCCCTGATTATCGATGAAGACGCAGCCCTGATAGATAGATAAATCTTTATTTTTAGCAGTTTGGAGGGTCCAGCGCTGCACTGGCAAATTAGTCAGTTTCACCAGAGCCACATTTTCCTGATGGCTGAGAGTGCCAGCATAGACAATATCACTTTGGATATCGTACTCTTGAGCAATCAATTTGTAAGCCCAGGCACAGGAAAGGGCGTCTGGGTCGGGAAAATCTTGGATCACGATCAAGTGGCGATCGCCCCGATGTTTTTCCAAGGTCTGGCGCAAAGCCTCCACCTGCTTACTAACAGAACTAGGAGATTGTACGACAGCATTATCTGGATCTAATGAACAGGCTAGATCTCGTCTGAGGTCAGCAGCTTGCTCCTGGGATAGAGACTCGGGTGTTGTCGGTGGCATAAACTTTTCTGGTTCAAACAGCCTTGACTGACTTACCATCGGCAAGCCAAAGTCACCGAAAAGCCAGCGCTGCCGTAATTTTAGCCTTCAACACCCAATTTGGCAAAAACCTCCCTTTTCTCCCAGCAAAAACCCCCTGAAAATCTCAGGGGGTTAAAAGCCGATCACATATTTTCTCCATTCGCTGTGGGTGCCACTCTTGATATACTTGGTCACCTCAAAATAGAGACTGCTGTAAGGTCGGCCTGGGGGGTTACGTAGTTTCATGTTAGCTTCTTCTGGTGTACGGTTTCCTTTTTTGATGTTACAGCGGACACAAGCAGTGACAATATTTTGCCAACTCTCCCCGCCGCCACGCGATCGGGGGAAGACATGGTCCAAAGTCAAATCATCTCCAGAATATCCACAGTATTGACAAGAGTGACCGTCACGATGCAAGATATTCCGACGAGTGAGAGCGATTTCCTTATAGGGAACCCGGATATAGTGACGCAGTCGAATAACCGTTGGTAGGGGAAACTCTGCATACAGGTATTTACTGGTATGTTCTACCTGTTCTGCTTTGCCCTTGATCAATAAGACAACCGCCCGCCGCCAGCTGGTGATGTTGAGCGGTTCATAGGAGGCATTCAACACCAGAACCTTGCTCATTGATTTTAGCCTACGAATTTCTTTTAGCTTAACACAGCCAGTAGGGTGGGCACCTACCACCAGCTGCCACCACCAGCGACAGATCGCGTTTATCCAAAAACATGCTACAATTAATATCTCTATCTTATGAACCTCCTTTTACTGCTTTACCTGGTAATTTTGGGATGATAACCACATAATAAATAAATATAACTGTAGCAATACTTTTTATAATCCTCATAACAGCTGCGCAGATATCACCAAGTTAGCCATCCATGAAGAGCCCGAAGTCAACCCCCCTGAGAACATCCAGTCCCAGTCTGACATCCCGGCAGTGCGATCGCGCAGCTTTCAGCAGGAATCGCGCCTGGGTGGAAATTGACTTAACTGCATTAGCACATAATACGCGAAAAGTCAAGCAAATTTTAGCGCCAGGGACAGATCTGATGGCGGTAGTCAAGGCAGATGCCTACGGTCACGGAGCCGTTACCGTTGCCGAGACCGTGCTAGCAGCCGGTGCTAGCTGGCTGGGAGTGGCAACTATTCCCGAAGGGATAGAACTGCGAGAAGCAGGCATTAAGGCCCCAATTCTGATATTAGGGGCAGTCAACGCTCCCGAAGAAATCCAGGCGATCGCCCATTGGCAGCTGCAACCAACCCTGTGCAACCCCAAGCAAGCTTTAGTATTTTCCGAGACCTTGGCATCTGTGGGTAAAAGTCTACCGGTACATCTGACACTGGATACGGGAATGTCCCGACTGGGTACAGCTTGGACCGAAGCCGCAGAGTTTGCCAGACTGGTAGAGCGATCGCCCCATTTAGAAATAGCCAGCATCTATTCCCATCTGGCCACAGCAGACAGTCGGGATCCCAGGATAATCAACCAGCAGCATCAGCGGTTTCGCCAGGCGATCGGGCAGATAAGTGCCGCTGGCATAACCCCACCCAAACTACATATTGCCAACTCAGCCGCTACCTTAAGGGACCCCAGCTTGCATTACGATCTAGTACGAGTCGGATTAGCGCTCTATGGTTTACATCCAGCAGCAGATCTGGAGCGAGTGGTCTCACTCAAACCAGTCATGGAAGTAAAAGCGCGAGTAACGCAAATAAAAAAGATTGCTGCCGGAACCGGTGTCAGCTACGGTTATCAATATATCGCCCCAGGGGATATGAAGCTAGCAGTAGTGGGCATTGGCTATGCAGACGGCGTCCCCCGTAACCTTTCTAACCAGATGCAAGCAAGTATCCGAGGTCAACTGGTACCGCAAGTGGGAGCAATTACAATGGATCAGCTGATGCTAGACGTGAGTGCTATTGACGACTTACAGATAGGAGAAGCAGTCACCCTCTTAGGGCAAGATGGAGATATAGAAATTTCCGCAGATGATTGGGCTACCATGCTAGGGACTATTTCCTGGGAAATTCTCTGTAGCTTCAGACATCGGCTGCCCCGGGTCGCCCGACGGTGACCGGAGACCAGTAGCTAAAACGGCGCTACCATGACGTATATTAATCCCACATTGCTAGACGAAGTCAGAGGTTTAAGACTGACTGACGAGGAGAAACAGCATATTCTCAGCAAAATGCATCCAGCAGCCCCAGACGGTTACAGATATGCCGATGCCGTGTTTGAAGGGGGGGGCATCAAAGGCATAGCCCTATTAGGGGCCCTGCGCTGCTGCGACGATCTCGGTCTGCGCTGGCAGAAGCTAGCAGGCAGTTCTTCGGGTTCCCTCACCGCTGCCCTGCTAGCAGCCAACTTTCCCATCGATCGGTTAGAACAGGAACTGGGTGAGTTGGACTACATGCAGTTTCTCAAACAGAAAACCAGTCCTTTGATTTTCAGTGGCGACCCCCGAGATGACATGCAGTTTCCCTTCTGGATGCTGTTTTTCCTCTTAGTCACCAGACGTTTGGGACAATATTCCTCAGAACCCCTGCACCGTTGGGTAGCCTCAACCCTAAAGTCCCGTAATATCGAAACCTTTACAGACCTCATTAAGGGAGAAAAGCAACTCAAGGTAGTGGCTTCCGATATCAGCCGGCGGGAGATGCTGCTGCTACCCGACGACCTCAACCCCGCAGTGCCAAACTTAGACGACCAAGACCGGGCCGTGCGGGAAAAGCTCCTGAGTATTTGCGGCTTGGAAAATTATCTTGACTTTACCGTCGCTGAAGCAGTACGACTGTCGCTGAGCATACCCCTGTTTTTTGAACCGGGAAGACTCGGTGACTATCTAATTCTGGATGGAGGGCTGTTGAGCAATTTCCCCTTATGGATATATGATGTCGAACAACAGCCAGAGCAACCGGCAGTTGGACCCCGCTGGCCGACCTTTGGTTTCCGTTTGCTGGACAGGTCAACTGGACGACAATCCCAGATTAAGGGGGTGTTTGACATTTTGGGAGCCTCCTTGAGAACCATGGCTGAAGCTAGAGACAGATATCACCTGCGAAAGAGCGATCGGGGCCGGACGATTGAGATAGATGTCACCGATGCTGGGGTGACCACCACCCAGTTCAACGTTAAGCCAGCAGAGAAAGTCAAACTCTACCGACTGGGATATGAGTATACGAAAAAATTTTTTCTCTCGAAGTGGAATTGGTCAGAACACTTGATACAGCGTGGTTTCAGCCGTCCCCAACCCTAGGGGATCGCAGTCATGAAAAAAAATTTTTGGCGCAGACCTTCCCAATTGACGATCTCTGAGCTAGAATCTGTTATAGTAGTAATCAATAGACCAGGAGAGGTGGCTGAGTGGTCGAAAGCGGCAGATTGCTAATCTGTTGACGGAACTAGATTCCGTCCGAGGGTTCAAATCCCTCTCTCTCCGTTCCAATCCTCAGCAAACTGAAGTCAGGGCGATCGCATTTACCACCGGCAGGCGATCGCCCTGACTTGACGTGCTGTGCTCTTGAGGCACAACGAGTGCGGTTTTTACAAGTTTATGTAAAATTGTATTATACAAATCAGCAATGATATCCATGTCGAGCGAGGCGGAGAGCTTATACAAGCATGGGCAGAGGCAATGAACAGCTGCGATACTTGTTAGAAGGCGTATCGGACTTATTTGGGATTATCGATCTCGATGGCAAACTGATCTATAGCAATCAGGCATGGCGAGAGGTTCTCGGCAGCTGCGAAGCAGAACAGTCGGGAATTTGCTTTTTTGACCTAGTGCATTGCGAAAGTCGCCCAGGTTTCCTCGAAGCATTCCAGGGAGTGCAAGCTAGTTCGGGGATTCATCAGCTGGAGGTGACGCTGATGGCCCCCGATGGAAATCAGATTTTAGTAGAAGGAAGGTTAACTTATCAACTCGCTGCTGGTGAGAAACCGGAAATCTGGAGTCTCTGGCGCCAGGTAACTGACCGCAACGATCCCAGAGTTAATCAGGTAGAGAGTAACCGGTCAAATACAGAAAACAAGGATCTGCAACAGCCTTCCCAGCAGATGATGTGGTCCCAGAGATTTTTGCATAATATTCTGAATACCATTGCCGATCCCATGTTTGTCAAGGATTCTCAACATCGGTTGGTGATTGTCAACAATGCCTTGTGTCGGTTGTTGAGGTACAGCAGGGAGGAATTAATTGGTAAATCGGATTATGAATTGTTCCCGAAGGAGGAAGCCGATGTATTCTGTGCCAAAGATGAACTGGTTTTTTCTACTGGCAGGGAAAATGAAAATGAGGAATACTTGACAGACGCTCAAGGTAACAGACATATAATTTCTACAAAAAAATCTCTGTTTTCTGATGGGGGGGGGAATAAAATATTGGTGGGGGTAATCAGAGACCTCACCTTACGCCACCAGGCAGAAGAGGCATTACGGAAAAGTGAAGCCCGCTATCGGTTGTTGGCGGAGAACTCAACGGACATGATTTCCAGGCACTCGCCAGATATGGAATTTCTGTATGTCTCCCCCGCGTGCAAGAATTTACTAGGATACGATCCATCCGAACTGATGGGACGCTCTGCTTATGAGTTTTTCCACCCTAAAGATCTGGCGGGACTGAAAAAACATTATGCTACAATCTCAGAGGCAGCCAAAAGTTCTAGTTTAACCTATCGGATGCGCTGCCTTGATGGCAGTTATATCTGGTTTGAAACCACCAGCAAGGTTGTCGAACACCCAGAAACAGGTGCAGTCCTCGAAATTGTGGCAGTTTCTCGGGACGTTACCTCACGCAAGCAGGTAGAAGCGGCATTGCTCTCCAGCGAGGAAAGATTCCGTCTGGTGTTTTCAGATGCAGCGATCGGGATAGCCCTCTACGATCGCTCTGGCAGGTTTATCGAAGTGAATCCAGCTTTTTCGGAGATTTTGGGATATACAGAGTCCCAACTGAGGCAACTGACCGTTAAAGATATCACCCATCCAGAAGATATGGAAAAAGAAATTCCCTTAATGGAACAAGGGCGATCGGGTGAAATCAGTAGCTATCGTATCGAAAAGCGTTACATCAAGAGTGATGGTGAAATTGCCTGGGTGAATCTGACGGTAAGTATGCTGCGAGACACCGAGGGGAAGTTACTATACAGATTGGGAACGATCGAGGAGATCGGCGAGCGCAAGCGGGCGGAAGCAGAAATACTCAAAGCCTTAGGGAGAGAAAAAGAACTGAGCGAAATGAAGTCGCGTTTTGTTTCCATAGTCTCCCATGAATTTCGCACGCCCCTGACCACCATCCAGTCCGCTGCTGATATCCTCGAAGAATTCCCCTGCACGGAAACAGAAAAACTCGAATTGTTCGGTCAGATCAAAGACGCCATTACTCAGATGATCCGATTGTTAGAGGACGTGTTATTTATTGGGCGTGCGGAAGCGCTCAAAATTCCCTTTAATCAGACTTGGTTTGATTTAGTAGCATTCTGCCGGGCCCTGGTGATGGAGTTAGAAATCAGCACGGGGAAAACCCACTCTGTGGTATTTAGCTATCAAGGGGATTACTGGGTGCGCCTAGATGAAAAACTGCTGCGGCAAATCCTCAGCAATTTGATCTCAAATGCGATCAAATATTCTCCCCCAGGGAGTAGGATAAATTTAGAGCTGATGCGGCGGTCCGGGGAAATCAATTTTCAGATAAAAGACAGCGGGTTAGGGATAGCGCCAGAGGACAAACCACACCTATTTGAATTCTTTCACCGGGGGTGCAATGTGGGGACAATCCCCGGCACGGGACTGGGGTTGGCGATTGTCAAAAAATGCGTAGATATGCATGGAGGCGCGATCGCCGTAGAAAGTCAAGTTGGTAAGGGGACCACGTTCTCTGTGACATTGCCGTTGAGCCAAGAGGAATCGGACAGTGAAAATAATACTGGTAATTGAAGACGAGCACCCAATTAGAGCCAATATTATCAAGATTCTCAAATTTAAGGGATATCAAGGGATTGGTGCTGCCGACGGCAAAACTGGGGTGAAAATGGCAAAAGCCTACAAGCCCGATCTAATCCTGTGCGACATTATGATGCCGGGGCTGGATGGTTATGAGGTGTTGAACATTCTATCGAAAGACCCAGACACGGTCGGGATTCCGTTTATATTCTTGACGGCCAAAAGCGATCGGTCAGATATGCGGCAGGGCATGAATCTAGGTGCCGATGATTATATCACGAAACCCTTTACCAGCAAGGAATTAATCGAGGCCATCTCAGCAAGACTGGAAAAACAGGCGACAACTATCCAGCCTTATCTGGATGAGATGAAGCAAGTAGCGGAATCCTTGAGTAAAGTCGCTTACTATGACCAGTTGACTAACCTTCCCAACCGAATTTGGCTGCGTCACCAACTGCAAGAAGCTATCAAGCAGGCAAAGGAAAAACAAGGGCTTGTAGCGATTGTCTGTCTGAATATAGACCGGTTCCGAGAGATAAATGTTAGCTTGGGCTATGCCACTGGGGATTTGGCGATCCAGGCCGTAGCAGAACGCCTAGGCCAATGTGTGGGCCCCCAAGATACTGTGGCCCGGCTGAGTGGGGATGAATTTAGCATCCTGCTGACACAAATGACCTTCAAGGAAAATGTGGCGGCCTTGGCGGAGGTAATTCTGGAGACCTTAGCGGAACCCTACGAATTGAGCGATCGCAAGGTTTCTATCCAGACGAGCATCGGTATTTCCCTCTATCCCGACCATAGCAGCAACCCAGATCAACTGTTGGTTCATGCGGACACGGCCAGACGTTGGTGCCGGCAGCTTGGGGGTGGCAGCTATGAGTTCTATCATCGGAAGATGGATGCCCAGAAGGAAGAACGGCGGTTGCTGGAAATAGATCTGGGGACTGCACTGGAAAAGTCAGAATTTGAACTTTACTATCAGCCCCAATGCGATATAACGACTGGACAGATATTGGGCATGGAAGCGCTTCTACGTTGGTGTCATCCCCAACGGGGGAGGGTTTCTCCCGAACAGTTTATTCCGGTGGCAGAAGAGACCGGATTAATTATCAGCATTGGAGAGTGGGTGCTACAGACGGCTTGTGCTCAAGCTCAAACTTGGTATGAATTGAATGAACGGCCACTGCAAGTTTCGGTTAATCTGTCGGCCCGTCAGTTCCAGCAGGAAAATCTGGCGGAAACCGTGGCTTTGGTATTGTCAGAAACTGGTCTGGACCCGCAACTTCTGGCCCTGGAATTGACCGAAACTAGCGTGATGTCCGATGTTAATGCTAGTATTGGTATCCTGCAAGAATTGAAAGGAATGGGAATTGAGATCTCGATCGATGATTTCGGTACGGGGTATTCCTCCCTCAATTATCTGAAATCTTTCCCGATCGATACCTTAAAAATAGACCGGTCTTTTATCTCCCAAGTTACCTCCAATAACCACGATGCGGCGATCGCCAAAGCCATCATTGCCATGGCGCATAGTTTGCAGATGAAAGTAATTGCCGAAGGAGTAGAAACAGCAGCACAACTTGCTTTTCTCTGTGAGGAAGGTTGTCACGTATTTCAGGGTTATTTCTACAGTCCGCCCCTGCCAGCAGTAGAATTTGCGCAATTTTTAGGGGCCAACAAGCCATTACCGCCAATACTTAAAGATGAAGAATGAAGTGATTGAAAAATATAACCGGTGAGACTTTAATTTGATTTGTAAGTCCATGGTAGAAGTGTTTTTTACACTTCATACTTCATCTTGATTATGGGTAATTGAACAGTCGGACCTGTCTTAATATTAGCGGTTAATTAAGGCAGGGAAGTTGTAAGCAATGCCTAAGATAATTCCGACATCGGTTGTCTCTTCCTGGATGAAAGCGACATTAATTCTGGCGGTGGCAGTCAACTCCTTGGAGACAGGATAATCAACACCACCAGAGATCATGGGACCGCTGTTGCCCTCATCAAGTTCAAAGGCGACACCACCGCCAATAAAGGGGGCTAACACCACTGGTTCAAATGGTTCCCGATCGATGGGAAAGTCATAGGCGACAGAAAGCATTAAAACTACGCCATCGCCAATTGAACTAGCGGTGCGCAAAGAAAGGTTGTCGGTAAATCCAAGTTTGCCGACTGTAGCAAAGCCACTTTCCCCTAAAGCTGTGTCGCCACCTAAACCGATATCGGCACCAATTCCCAGGTACGTGTCAGCAAGGGTGCGATCGGTTTGAGTCGATCGACGCCGTTGAGCGAGAACCGCATTATTTTCTGATATATTTTCAGAACTGGTTTGCTGACTGTAGCTAGTTTGGGGTCGAGCCATTAGCGCCTCAGCAGTAGTTAAAGCGGTACCTGGAAAGGAAACATTTGTACTCAATGGTGGTAAGGACTCGGAAGTCTGAGCTTGAGCTGATAAGCTACTAGCAGCAGTGGCGATCGCCATGCAGCTGAGTAGAGAAGCTGCACAGGCTACGCTATAGGTTAACTTATTCACAATTCACTCCTCGATGATTAATTTAGGATACCCAATGCTTCTACCACCTGCCCAGAGATAAAAGGCAGGATGGCGGATGATTGACTTTGAGTCCCCTCTGTAAACACTACCAATAAATAGGGTTGTTTGTCTGGAATTTCTATGTAGGCGCAGTCATGGCGGACTTGGCTGGCTCCGCTGGCTTTTGGCACCATGCTGCTGGATAATGACCACAGCCGGGAATCGGTGGGGAGTCCGCCCGCGAGGAAGCTGCGGTATGAATGGTTGGGGTCTGTGTCTAAATCATCTGGGTTGAGAGTCCGCTTCATTAGATCCATCATCTCCTGGCTGGCCTGGGAGGATACGGCAACACCGCCTACTATACTATGGAGCAGGCGGGCGGTGGCATTGGTGGTGAGCATATTGCGATTTTCCATCATCTCCCCTAGAAAAGCCCGATCGCGTCCGTAGGCACCGTCAGTCCAGGTTTTTTGATTGATGTTGATGCTCTCAAATTCTGGCCAACCGAGGGATTGGAAGTAACGGTTGACGATATTGCGCTGGAACTTCCAGGTTTCAAAGGGTCCAGGGGGCAGTTCTGGGCCACTGGTGGTGCCAGTGAGGACATCTACTATGAGACTGGTGGCATCGTTGCTGTCTCGAACAATCATGTCACGAATGGCTCGTTCCAATTCAGTGCCCGATTGGATCATGTTTTTGTCTAGCCACTCATAGACAGCTACCAGGTAAAACAGCTTGACTAGATGGGCGGGGTAAATGCGTTCCACGCCACGATAGCTGAAACCTCGGACTTGGTGTTTCCAGAATTCTGCGGCAGATAGGGCCCCGCCAGTGTTGACGGGGAAGGGCGGATCGTAGAGGATCCAGGTCAGGGCAATTTGGTTGTGAGCTAGTGCTGGGAATTGTGCCCAGGTGGTCTCTAGGATGCGATCGCCCAATTTTTCTAGTTGTTCGTCTTTGCGGAAAAAAGTCATGGTTGAATTACCACAAGTACTCCGAGGATCTGCTCAATCTACCACTATTGAGTACAGTTGTCGCGTCAATCTGGATCTGTATGAGGGGCCTGAATGTGCCAGTTTAGCAACCCAGGCCGCTGCCGGACGCCAATTGCGGGTGCTTTCTGTGCCAGCAGACTCCCAAGCTGTGGAAGTCTGCTTGTGCGAGGATGATTATCGCTGCTGGCTATCTGGGCATGATTCGGAGAAGTTGGAGTATGCAGAAATGCCTTATCGGGCGATCGCCCTTTCGGAAGTTGAGATTAAACAACGCTTGCCAGGGGCGATCGCCTTTGCGAAAGATGCCATGAAGCCGGCTAATTATTACCTTTGGGGAGGTACAGTTGGACCCAACTACGACTGTTCTGGTTTGATCCAGGCAGCTTTTACCTCAGTAGGTATTTGGTTGCCTAGAGATTCTTATCAGCAGGAGGCATTTGTGCAGGAAATCCCCATAGGAGAATTACAACCAGGGGACCTAATTTTCTTTGGTTCGGCAGAAATTGCCAAGCATGTGGGACTATATTTAGGTGAGGGCAAGTACATTCACAGTTCCGGCAATGATATAGGCAGAAATGGCATCGGGATTGACATATTATCCGACCAAGGGGATGCTATTAGTCAAGCTTATTATCAGCAGTTGCGAGGTGCGGGGCGGGTGGTTGCCAGTTATCTCCCAGGTGATGGTAATTGGTAAGAGTCATCTCAGTTTTGCTTCTTGAGAATCGAGCAATTGTTAATCGAGAATTGAGCAATTGTTAATTTCCAATTTAAAATGGAGCTATTTTTCATTTTAAATTCGCCATTCGCCATTCGCTATTCGCAATATTTTTAATTTTACATTTTTAATTTTGAATTGCTTAAGATGCCATGTCAAGGTCAAAGAAAGCCAGGAAAAAGGAAGAAATCAACGATCTGTTACGCGGTATTTTGTCGAAAAAAATCAATCCCGACTATCAGCGCCGGGATCTAATTATCTTTGGAGAGGAGTCAGATCGATCGCAGTATGTATTTCATCGAAAATTTCAGGGTTTGACCATAGAAAAATTAGAACAGTTGTTGGCAGAGGATTTTGCCGATCCAGAATATTATGTGGGAGAATCTCCAACAATCCAGGAAATTTATGACTTTGCAAAAAACTGTGCCCAAAAGGGATTCAATACCCAATTTATGGGGTTTGTCACCTATCTAACTTATAATTATCGGGTATATATAGATGGTTTTGAGGTAGCAGACTTGGAATTAACGGAGGATATAGTAGCGGAGTTTAAGCAACTGACCGAGAAAGCTAGCTACCTATACACGACGGATATCCAGCTATATGCTTGGTGGAAAGAAGACGAATCCTTCGATATGGACAGGACTATGATTTTTACCCCTCACCGACAGGAATCTCAGGAATAAGGAAAGTGCTAGATTGAAGATCGCAATTTGAAGATTAATAAACGCTCGCTTAAAGGTGCGATCGCCCTTCCGTGACAGGCGATCGCACCCGCAAGCGTGACAGGAAATTCATAAAAGAAAGGTGAGCAGAAACAGCACGCCAGCTAAAGCGAATAGTAGGCGCATCGCAGGGCGGATAGATTTCTGCTTGGAGAGGAAACCAATTGCTGATGGCACTACTAAGGCACCTCCAGTTCCGAAGAGCGACAGGAACCCGTAAACCCTGCTATAGTCCGATGGGGGAAACTTGGCAAAAGTCAGTGCCACAGTGGTAGGGAGAATCGGGCCCAAAGACAAACCCATTCCCACAACAGCGATCGCACTGACATAGCGTTTACTTTTCAAGATCATTAGTCCGACGATGACCGTGGCCAATAGAGCCATTACTTGGATAGCCAGCCGGGTGTTGTCGGGAGTAATAAAGCGGGCAGCCACGAATCTTCCTACCATCAAAGCCAACCAAAATAATGAAAGCAGTATCTCGGCCAGCTTCTCATTCCAGCCGACATCCTGCAAATAAGTCGTTGTCCAATTTGCGAGGGAATGCTCCAGCCCCAGAGCGCAGAACAAAACGAAAGCAGCGATCCAGATTACCCCGTTCTTTTTCAGTTCCCAAACCGTGGATGGATCTACATCACTCTGGATCTGAGGGTAGGAAGAGAGCAGAACTGGAACGAGAAAGACCGCCATAGCCATAGCCAATAGCTTCAAAGCGCCTCGGAAGCTGAGCAATTCAAACAGGTAGGCGAGCCCGAAAGGCAAAAGAAAAGCGCCTATTCCAAAAAAGGCTCCGCCCAGATTGCCTGCGGATGCTAGGTTATCAGGATTGACTGCTGCTAATAGGGTATAGCCGCCGATATTGAGGCAACAACCGCTCAGACCTAGCCCGCAAGATGCTATCTTTGCGGTGAAGAAATTATGCGCCCGAGCAAACAGCCATATAGCAGCAAGCAAAATCAAAAACCCCGCAGTCAGCACCAGTTGGTAACCGAAACGATCTTGAAGGTAGTATCCTACCAAGATTGTTCCCAGTATTCTGCTAGCTTGCAATAGAGCGATTAGCTGACCGATGCGGGCGTCATCCAGCATCATTTTTTGTGCCAGACGCAGCTTGAACGTACCCATAAACGCCGAGATAATGCCAAAGGTAAATAATGCCAATAAGGCGACTATTGATACTGGATTCAAGATTTGATTTCTCCTGATTTATTTGGGATATTTTTTGACTGATGCCTATTATATGGTAACAGATATCGGGAGCATGTCAAGATGGCATTCCCAGGCGGGAGTCTCTTGAGGATCTCTTCATAAAAGAAAGGTGAGCATAAATAGGACCAAGGCTAAAGCGAATAGCAGGCCCATCGCAGGGCGGATAGATTTCTGCTTGGAGAGGAAACCAATTGCTGATGGCACTACTAAGGCACCGAGAGTTCCGAAGAGCGCCAGGAACCCGTAAACGCTGCTATAGTCTGATGGGGGGAACTTGGCAAAAGTCAGTCCTACAGTGGTAGGGGAGATGGGCGCCAAGGACAAACCTATTCCCACAACAGCGATCGCACCGAGAAGGCGTTTGCTGTTGAGGATCATTAGTCCGACGATCGCCGCCGTCACTAGAACCATTGCTTGCATAGCGATCCGGGTGTTTTCGGGAGTAATAAAGCGGGCAGCCACTAACCTTCCTACCATAAATGCTAACCAAAACAATGAAAACAGAATAGAAGCCCGTTTCTCATTCCAGCCGACATCCTGTAAATAAGTCGTTGTCCAATTTGCCATGGAAAACTCCAGCGCCACAGCACAGAAAAAGACCAAAGCAGCGATCCAGATTGCCCCGTTCTTTATCAGTTCCAAAACCTTGGATGGATCTACATCACTCTGGATCTGAGGGTAGGAAGAGAGCAGGACTGGAACGAGAAAGACCGCCATAGGTATAGCCAATAGCTTCAAAGCACGCCGGAAGCTGAGCAATTCAAACAGGTAGGCGAGCCCGAAAGGCAAAAGTAAAGCGCCTATGCCATAAATAGCACCGCCTAGATTGATAACGGAAGTTTGGTTGTCAGGATTGACTGCTGCTAACAGGGTATTGCCGCTGATATTGAGGCAACAACCGCTTAGACCTAGGCCACAAGATGCTATCTTTGCGGTGAATAAATTCTGCGCCCGAGCAAACAGCCATATAGCAGCAAGCAAAATAAAAAACCCCGCAGTCAGCACGAGTTTGTAACCGAAACGATCTTGAACGTAGTATCCCACAAAGATAGTTCCCAGTACGTTACCAGCTTGCAGTATAGCGATTAGCTGACCGATGCGGGCGTCATCGAGCATCAGTTTTTGCGCCAGACGCAGCTTGATCGTACCCATAAACGCCGATATGATGCCAAAGGTAAATACTGCCAATAAGGCGACTAATGATGCTCGATTCAAGATTTTATTTCTCCTGATTTCTTTGGGATATTTTTTTTTACTGATGCCTGTTATATGGTAACAGATATCGGGAGCATGTCAAGATGGCATTCCCGGGAGCCTCTTAAGGAGAAGAATGTCTTCTGAATTTTTAAATTACAGGCGGGACAGACTAGGTAGGATCTCTTCATAAAAGAAAGGTGAGCAGAAACAGCACGCCAGCTAAAGCGAATAGCAGGCCCATCGCGGGGCGGATAGATTTATGCTTGGAGAGGATACCAATTGCTGATGGCACTACTAAGGCACCGAGAGTTCCGAAGATCCCCAGGAATCCGTAAACGCGGCTATATTCCGATGGGGGAAACTTGGCAAAAGTTATTCCTATAGTGGTAGGGGCGATCGGGCCCAAGGACAAACCCATTCCCAGAACAGCGATCGCACCGACAGCGCGTTTGCTGTTGAGGATCATTAGTCCGACGATCGCCGCCACCACTAGAACCATTGCTTGCATAGCGATCCGGGTGTTTTCGGGAGTAATAAAGCGGGCAGCCACCAAGCTTCCTACCATAAAAGCCAACCAAAATAATGAAAACAGAATAGAAGCTCGTTTCTCATTCCAACCGACATCCTGCAAATATGTAGTTGTCCAATTTGCCATAGACAACTCCAGCGCCACAGCACAGAAGAAGACCAAAGCAGAGATCCAGATTTCCCCGTTCTTTATCAGTTCCAAAACAGTGGATGGATCTACATTACTCTGGATCTGAGGGTAGGAAGAGAGTAGAACTGGAACGACAAAGACCGCCATAACCATAGCCAATAGCTTCAAAGCGCCCCGGAAGCTGAGCAATTCAAACAGGTAGGCGAGTAGAAAAGGCAAAAGAAAAGCGCCTATACCAAAAAAGGCTCCGCCCAGATTGCTTGCGGATGCTGGGTTGTCAGGATTGACTGCTGCTAATAGGGTATGGCCGCCGATATTGAGGCAACTACCGCTCAGACCTAGCCAACAAGATGCTATCTTTGCGGTGGAAAAATGCTTTGCCTGAGCAAACAGCCAGATAGCAGCAAGCAAAATCAAAAATCCCGCAGTCAGCACCAGTTGGTAACCGAAACGATCTTGAACGTAGTATCCGACCAAGATTGTCGAGAGTACCTTACTAGCTTGCAGTATAGCGATTAGCTGACCGATGTGGGCATCATCCAGCATCAGTTTTTGCGCCAGACGCAGCTTGATCGTACCCATAAACGCCGAGATGATGCCAAAGGTAAATATTGCCAATAAGGCGACATTAGATGCTGGATTCAATATTTTATTTCCTCCCGTTCGTAGTCAGCACGAAGATTGTTTTTCCCAAATCTAGGACTTGCATTAACACTTCTGCCTTCACCCTTAGCCCAGGAAATCATATTCTGGTCTTTCATGAAGATGTATTCGATTTGAATACTACTCCTTTAACAGCAGCAAATTTCACTATCGTCTAAGATATTCCACAGAAAAAATTGGAGGCGATCGCCCTTCATATCCAGAAGTGCGATCGCCAGATTTTTTCTGTATGACTTGCGATCAACGCTTGGGTTTCTTCACCTCGATCGGTTTAATCGGCTCTTTGGGCTTAAACCCGTAACCGAGATTTAATTTCGCGATCGAGGCATTTGCAGATTTTCTCACATTACCCACCGCATCTTTTAAGGCACGTTGCAGAAATGGAAGCACCTTGTCAGACTTAATCATCCCCAAAGCTTCCACAGCAGCTTGACGAACTTCTGGTTTGGGATCTTGACTTAACTTGCCCAAAGTCGGAATTAGTCGCTCAATTTCTGTTCTCATGCTATTAGATGCCGCAATCTTACCCAATCCTGACGCCACTAATCTCCGCACATCCGCATTCTGATGATTAGTATATCTGGTTAACTGCCCGATCGATTTAGTTTTACCTGACTCTCCCCAGGCTGTTACATTCTGAGATAAATCTTCCGTAGCTGGGCTAGTTGGAGTCACCTCCTCTACAGGCGATCGGGTCTCTTTTTCCTCATCACTTTGCGCCAGTTCAGCTAACTGGGCTTGTTTCCACATAATCTCATATTGCTGTCCCAGATATTTAGTGATTTCTTGGCTCCATTCTTCTTGCCTCCTTTCTAAAGAGGCAATTTGCTGCCGACATGCTTCTAACTCCCTTTCATATTCAGCCAGCATTGATTTGCTTGTTGCGTCCCTTTCTTCCAAAGAGCTAATTTGCTGCCGACTTGACTCTAACTCCCCCTCATATTCAGCCAGCATTGATTTGCTTGTTGTGTCCCTTTCTTCCAAAGAGCTAATTTGCTGCCGAATTGACTCTAACTCCCCCTCATATTCAGCCAGCATTGATTTGCTTGCTGCTTCCTTTTTTTCCAAAGAGGCCATTTGCTGCCGACATGCTTCTAACTCCCTCTCATATTGACTTTGCAAAGACCGACTGGTTGCATTAGTTCCTTCTAATTGAGCAATCATCTGGCGACTTTCCTGCAACTGACTCTCATAGTCCGATCGCAGAGATCCAATTGTTTGTTGCATCCGAGACTCATGATTTCTCTCTGCTTGCTCAATTGCCTGACGAGCTTGCTTATCCTGTTCGAGCATTTGCTTAGCCAGTCTTTTTTGCACTAACCAGTAGGATATTGCTATTCCGGTAGCCAAACTGACAACCGCCGTCACAATTAAAATCCCTTCCATAAGCAATCCCTCCATATTTACTTCAGATTACACCACCACTCACATGCTTGACTCATAATGCAAAATTATTAATTTGATTTCGGCAATTGTCTAATTACGCAGTTGGAGACGTGATGTTCCGGGGAGTTCTCTTCCTCAGAAGCTCTGGTTTATCTGACATTTTCAATTTTGAACTCAAATGTGCCGGCGGTAATCCACGAGCCTGTATCCAACTCTTCTGCTTAACAAAACTTAACCTATCGGCGTCGGGAGTCTGTCAGAGACCAGAGCCGATCTCCAGAGCCCCAAAAATAAAGATTTATAAAGGTCTGGTCTAATTTTGTAACTAACGACCCATCTTTGCTTAAAATATGAGTTTAAGTTCGCAGAGCGTATTTTAACCACAAACAGGAGAAGCGATTATGGCCGATGCCAAAGATCTGGAGATGATTAAACCTTATAACGGCGATCCCTTTGTGGGTCATCTGTCCACCCCGATCAGCGATTCTGAGTTTACCAAGGCTTTCATCGGTAATCTACCAGCCTACCGGCAAGGACTCTCTCCCATCCTGCGCGGACTGGAAATTGGCATGGCTCATGGCTATTTCCTCATTGGCCCTTGGACTAAGCTTGGTCCCCTGCGGGATTCAGAGTTCGCCAGCCTGGGGGGACTAATTTCAGCGATCGCTTTGATTCTGATCGCGACGGCCTGTATGTCCGCTTATGGCATAGTCTCTTTCCAAGGAGATAGTTCCTCCGAAACCGAACCGCTGCAAACCTCTGAAGGCTGGAGCCAGTTGGCGGGTGGTTTCTTTGTTGGTGCTATGGGCGGAGCCTTCGTGGCATTTTTCCTGCTGCAAAATCTTAGCGTCGTCGATGGCATCATGCGTGGGCTGTTCAACTAACTAGAGCGTCGGCTCATTTTACCGGGTTTCTTTTCGGGAAAATCAAGCTCAGAAACCCGGTTTCTGGTTTTCTGCTCGGATGTTCTAGACCCTGCTCTCAGTGTAATGCCAGACTTGGCTAAAACACTCATCTGTAGGTGCCTGATGGAGCGCGAACCTACCCAGCTGTGTGAAACGCTTCTCTTTTTTTGTTAAGACTTGTTATGACAGAAAAATAAGGGTACAAATTTCAAGTAAAATTCATTTTGAGACGATGTAAATCTTGAGATAGGAAAACTTAACATGACAGGTTCATACGCAGCTTCATTTTTGCCCTGGATTCTGATCCCTGTAGTCACCTGGCTCCTGCCTGCTGTATGCATGGGTCTGTTATTTATCTACATTGAAAGCGACGCCTAATCCCAGTAGGCCCTGCGTCACCTAGACGATCGCGCCAATTCCCTGCCTTTGGGTGGGGAATTGTCTATTTCATAGTCTCATAGGCTCACCCCAAGAGCCGCAGATATCAATCAAAAAATCCCCCACCGTCAGGTGAGGGATTTTTTTTAGTTACCTACAACACTAGGAGCCGGATTAACCGAACTTCCCAGCCGTCGAGGCAATTAGAAATGCCGCGTAGGTGAGGACGTTGCCCACAGTGAAGTGAACCAGACCCACCAAGCGAGCTTGGACGATGGACAGAGCAACTGGCTTGTCCTTCCAGCGAACCAGGTTCGCCAGAGGAGTGCGCTCATGTGCCCAGACCAGAGTTTCGATCAACTCTTGCCAGTAACCACGCCAGCTGATCAGGAACATGAAGCTAGTTGCCCATACCAGGTGTCCCAACAGGAACATCCAGGCCCAGACAGACAGATTGTTCGTTTCATAGGGGTTGTACCCGTTAATCAGCTGAGAGGAATTCAGCCAGAGGTAATCGCGGAACCAGCCCATCAGGTAGGTAGAAGACTCATTGAACTGAGCCACATTACCTTCCCAGACCGCCAGATGCTTCCAGTGCCAGTAGAAGGTTAACCAAGCTACCGTGTTCAGCATCCAGAACATCGCCAGGTAGAAGGCATCCCAAGCAGAGATGTCGCAGGTGCCGCCCCGGCCAGGACCGTCGCAAGGGAAGCTGTAACCGAAGTCCTTCTTATCGGGCATCAGCTTGGAGCCGCGAGCATCCAGCGCACCCTTGACCAAGATCAGGGTGGTGGTGTGCAGACCCAGGGCGATCGCGTGGTGAACCAAGAAATCACCAGGGCCGATCGTTAAGAACAGAGAGTTGGTACCGCTGTTGATCGCGTCGAGCCACCCTGGTAGCCAGATGCCGTTGGCAGCTGAAGTCGCTATCCCGTCAGGATTAGACAACAGCACATCAAAGCCATACAGAGCTTTACCGGAAGCCGCTTGAATCCACTGAGCAAACACCGGCTCAATCAGGATTTGCTTCTCTGGAGTACCGAAAGCTACGACCACATCGTTGTGAACGTACAGACCGAGAGTGTGGAAGCCCAAGAACAAGGAAACCCAGCTCAAGTGAGAGATCAACGCCTCCTTGTGCTCTAGCATCCGGGCCAACACGTTATTCTTGTTAGCTTCGGGATCGTAATCCCGCACAAAGAATATCGCACCGTGAGCAAAGGCCCCCACCATAATGAAGCACGCAATGTACTGGTGGTGAGTGTACAGCGCCGCCATCGTGGTTTGGTCCTGAGCCAGGAAGGCGTAGGGCGGCAGGGCATACATATGCTGCGCCACCAAGGAGGTGACCACACCCAGGGAAGCCAGTGCTAGACCCAACTGGAAGTGCAGGGAATTGTTGATCGTGTCGTACAGCCCCTTGTGACCTTCACCCAAAATCCCGCCAAAAGGCGTGCCCTTAGGGGGATTGTGGGCGCTCAGGATCTCCTTGATGCTGTGACCAATGCCCCAGTTGGTGCGGTACATGTGACCCGCCACGATGAAGATCACTGCGATCGCCAGGTGGTGATGGGCCATATCCGTCAACCACAGGGACTCCGTTTGGGGATGGAAACCACCCAAGAAGGTCAGAATCGCCGTACCGGAGCCTTCGGCTGTCCCGAACAGGTGAGCTGCCGTATCTGGATTCTGGGCATAAACTCCCCAGTTTCCCGTAAAGAACGGAGCCAACCCAGCTGGGTGCGGCAGGGTACTCAGGAAGTTATCCCAACCCACATGCTGTCCCCGAGATTCAGGAATCGCCACGTGTACCAGGTGACCGGTCCAAGCCAAAGAACTGACACCGAACAGACCAGCCAGGTGGTGGTTCAGACGAGACTCAGCATTCTTGAACCAGGACAAGCTGGGACGGAACTTCGGCTGCAAGTGCAGCCAGCCTGCGAACAGCATCACCGACGCCAGCACCAAGAGGAAGATTGCCCCTTGATACAAATCGCCATTCGTCCGCATGCCGATGGTGTACCACCAGTGGTATACACCCGAGTAACAAATATCTACCGGATTAGAAGCACCAGCTTGAGTGAACGCATCCACCGCTGGCTGCCCAAATTGAGGGTCCCAAATCGCGTGGGCGATCGGACGTATATTTAACGGATCTTTAATCCACTGCTCAAAGTTACCTTGCCAGGCTACATGGAACAGGTTGCCCGAGGTCCACAGGAAAATGATCGCCAGGTGGCCGAAGTGGGAGGCAAAAATCTTTTGGTAAAGATTTTCCTCCGTCATGCCATCGTGGGTTTCGAAATCGTGAGCCGTCGCTATCCCGTACCAAATCCGACGAGTTGTCGGGTCCTGAGCGAGGTCTTGGCTAAACTTCGGAAATTTTGTTGCCATGTTTAAGTCCTTCTCGCTCTCATCCTACAGATATGATTCGAGCCAGGAAGAATGCCCATGTCGTGACAATTCCTCCCAGGAGGTAGTGAGCTACCCCTACAGCCCGACCCTGAGTGATACTCAATGCCCGGGGCTGAATCGCTGGAGCTACCTTTAGTTTATTATGAGCCCACACAATCGACTCAATCAATTCTTGCCAGTAGCCACGGCCACTGAACAGGAACATCAGGCTAAAGGCAAAAACGAAGTGACCTGCTAGGAACATGATGCCGTAAGCCGACAACGCTGAACCGTAAGAGTTGATCACCTGGGACGCCTGAGCCCAAAGGAAGTCGCGCAACCAGCCATTGATGGTGATGGCACTCTCAGCAAAGTTGCCATCAGTAATATGAGACACTGTACCATCTGGATCCAACGTACCCCATACATCTGACTGCATTTTCCAGCTGAAGTGGAAAATCACCACTGAGATACAATTGTACATCCAGAACAGACCTAAGAACACGTGGTCCCAAGCCGATACTTGGCAGGTGCCCCCACGTCCAGGTCCATCACAGGGGAACCGGAAGCCCAGGTTTGCCTTATCCGGAATCAGGCGAGAACTGCGGGCATAAAGCACGCCCTTGAGTAAAATCAACACCGTCACGTGAATCGTGAAGGCATGGATATGGTGAACCATGAAGTCTGCCGTACCCAGGGTAATTGGCATCATTGCGATCTTTTCGCCTACAGCCACCACATCACCGCCAAAAGCTGGGCTTACACTTGCTAGTGCATTTGGTGCTGTGTTACCCGGAGCTAATGTATGCAGGTTTTGCACCCACTGGGCAAAGATTGGCTGCAACTGAATCCCCGTATCCGAGAACATATCTTGAGGACGACCGAAGGCACGCATCGTGTCGTTGTGGACGTACAGGCCAAAGCTATGGAAGCCCAACCATATGCAGACCCAGTTCAGGTGTGAGATGATCGCATCCCGGTGCCGGAGCACCCGATCTAGTAGGTTGTTCACATTTTTGGCTGGATCGTAATCGCGCACCATGAAGATCGCGCCGTGGGCCCCAGCTCCCACTACCAAGAATCCCCCGATCCACATGTGATGAGTGAACAGGGATAGCTGAGTTGGGTAGTCCGTAGCTATGTATGGATAGGGTGGCATCGCATACATGTGATGGGCCACTATGATGGTCAGAGAACCCAACATTGCCAAGTTAACTGCCAACTGAGCGTGCCAAGATGTGGTCAGGATTTCGTACAGACCCTTGTGACCTTCACCTGTGAACGGTCCTTTGTGAGTCTCCAGAATTTCCTTCATGCTGTGGCCAATGCCCCAGTTCGTCCGGTACATGTGGCCTGCTATGATGAACAGCACCGCCAATGCCAAGTGATGGTGCGCTGTATCAGACAACCACAGGCCGCCTGTAGTAGGGTTCAGCCCACCATTGAATGTCAGGAAGTCTGAGTACACTCCCCAGTTCAAGGTAAAGAATGGGGTTAGGCCCTTGGCAAAACTCGGATACAAATCTGCCATCAAGCTAGTGTTGAAAAGCCACTCGTGAGGTAAAGGAATATCACCCACTGTCGAGATCACCTTCCCACCTATTGTCAGCGGCTTGCCCGCATCGATCGCATCCATGCAAGCGTTAATTGGCAGAGAAACATGTATCTGGTGACCTGCCCAGGACAGACAACCCAGACCCAGTAAGCCAGCCAAGTGGTGGTTCATCATCGACTCCACATTCTGGAACCATTCCAGTTTGGGAGCTGCTTTGTGATAGTGGAACCAACCCGCAAACAGCATCAGACCGGCCATCACTAGACCACCTATTGCTGTGGCCAGTAGCTGGGTCGAATTTGTAAAGCCTGAGGCACGCCATAGCTGGAATAGACCCGATGTGATCTGAATACCGTGGAAGCCACCGCCTACATCAGCATTCAAAATCCCTTGACCTACCACCGGCCACACTACCTGCGCACTGGGCTTGATGCCCGTGGGGTCAGTCAACCAGGCTTCGTAATTGGAAAACTTAGCGCCGTGGAAATAAGCGCCACTTAGCCAGACAAAAATCACGGCTAGGTGACCGAAGTGAGCGCTAAATATTTTGCGAGATACATCTTCTAAGTCACTGGTGTGACTGTCAAAATCGTGAGCGTCGGCATGTAGGTTCCAAATCCAGGTTGTGGTTTTCGGACCCCGAGCTAAGGAGCGGTCAAAGTGTCCTGGTTTTCCCCACTTCTCAAATGAAGTTGGCACCGGATCCTTATCGACTGCAACCCTTACCTTTGCCTCTTGCCCTTTTTGGGTTGTCGTCATTGAGACTCTCCTCTCGTTCGACAGGCTTCGACAAGCAACGTTTTTTCCGTGAGAAAGAACGAGAACTTCTTATTCCCTCGGTTATTTACTGATGTTATCACTGCATCAGCTCTCAAGTAGCTTTTCGGGCTTTTTCCCGCGGCTTCTCCTGGGAGCGAGAACCTCCCGGACCCAAGATACACCGCGCAGACATTTTTTCTCACATCCTCAGTGCGATCGTCACACCTACAGATGGTATGGTACTGCATTGCTTGCTTCCCACCACATGTCTGTTGACTCCGAAAGCCATCTGTACCACATGAGGGCTGTTAAGGGCCCTAGCATGAACCAGAGATTGAGTCTACCCAGCCCTGGTGAATGGGCGAAGGTAACTCTTTCCATCATCTCATGCTATCAAACCAAGGCAAAAATATCAACAATTTCCCAAAATTACAGGTAATCTCAGAAAATCTTAAGGTTTTTGACCTCTGTATAGCCCAAGCGATACCAACACCCTTCGCCTCAGCGTGCGTATGAGCCAGTTGCAGTAACCCTTTGCTTGTCTAGTTTATATGACTTTCGCCAGACTGAGCGTTACTGCTAACTCTCTCGGTGTATGATTTTCGGTGCTTGTCAAGCATCATACCATATCGACAAAGGAACTTTGCGAACTCTTTCCATATTTTTTCTTATACACAATATAAATCTAGGTCTATCGAAGATTGCCGATGTTGCCGGGGGCTTATGGCTATACCATAAATCTCGACATCAAGTTACTGCACTGTGTTAAGAAATGTAAATTCTCCCCAATTTACACAGCTGATGTGGCAAGGAAAACTTCCATCTCACCAATTAGGGACTCAGGATTGAGAAAAAAGTCAAGACAGTAAAGTAACGGTTCTCTGAAGCTCCCTTACCTGGGAAAATGATTTGGTGAAGTCAAGGTTTGGAAGTCGGCAAAGGAGTATAAAGGAGTGTTTGGCATAAATTGGCGGTGGACTACGATACTCAGATTGTTTAGGTCCGGTATGGCAGTAATTCTGGTCTTGGGGGCTACCAGCTGTGGCGTTCGCCCAGAAATTCCCCCTAGTTATAGTAGTAGATATCCCGTCTGGCAGACCCAGCCAACAAAGATCGAGGAGGTTGCTCCTCCTCGGGTGATTCAAGAACTGCGACAGATATTGGAGGTCTACCAGCCCCAGGTAACCATTTTGAGTCCCCAACTGGATGAACTGTTCAATGACAGTACCGTTACAGTCGATCTAGCAGTAGAGGATCTGCCGTTGTTCAAAGATCCGCAGCTAGGACTGGGACCCCATCTGGAAGTCATCCTCGATAATCAGCCCCTAACCAGAATTTACGATCTTAAAGTTCCAACTGTGTTGACAGATTTATCTCCGGGAACCCATACCCTGCGGGTTTTTGCGGACCGCCCCTGGGACGAGAGCTTCAAAAATGAGGGCTCCTACGCCCAAACTACCTTTCACATCTTTACTAAAACGGAGGACAACAACCCCGATCGGGCATTACCTCTGTTAACTTACAACAGTCCCAATGGCAGCTATGGAGCGGAACCTATTCTGCTGGACTTCTATCTGAGTGGTGCCCCTCTACATCTGGTAGCTCAGGAATATCCCGACGACGATATCCTAGATTGGCGGATTCGCTGCACTATCAACGGTGAAAGCTTCTATCTAGACCAGTGGCAGCCTATCTATCTCAAAGGCTTTAAGCCTGGACAAAACTGGGTGCAACTAGAATTTATTGATGAATTGGGTAGGAGCATCAAGAACGAATTCAATAATACAGTGAGGCTAATTACCTACCTCCCTGATGGCCAAGACACTCAATCCCGGTTGCTACGGGGAGAACTGACAGCAGCGGGATCGCAAGCTATTGTAGACCCTAGCTATACCCCCTCTTCTACCCCGGAAGAAGTAGCAGTTCCACCAGTAGATCCCACTGCACCGGCTGAATCAGAAAGCTCATCAGAGGTTGAAACTATTGCAGTCCCAGAGTCCCAACCAAAAGAGGCCGAACAACCAGAAAGCTCATCAGAGGCTGAAACTATTGCAGTCCCAGAGTCCCAACCAAAAGAGGCCGAACAACCAGAAAGTGTCTTCCCAGAGTCGTCGATAGAGACCTCAGCTACACAATCTCAATCCCAGAATATCTCTGAAGAAACTACCGCCTCAACTGAGGTAACACCATTAGTCGAGCCAGAATCTCCACTTGAGCCAGTATCGGAAACCCCTAAATCTAGCTTGTTGGAAGGATTATTGAGCCGCTTCCGGCGGACAGCACCGTCAGAAGTCACTGCGGCCCCCACTATCTCCGATGAAGCATCCCGAGAAGCAATTTCACCATCAGTCTCAGAACCGGCATCTGAAGTCAGGCCAACATCAGAAACACCCTTATCTGGTGGATTCTTGCAAGGATTGTTGAACCTTTTCCGGCGGACAGCACCGTCGGAAGTCACTTCCGCCCCTACCGTTTCCGATGATGCATCCCCAAAAGTAATTTCACCATCGTTGGTTGAAGAACAGATAACTGCTTCTGAAGAGACACCGGCTATAGAAGAACAGATAACTGCTTCTGAAGAGACACTGGCTATAGAAGAACAGATAACTGCTTCTGAAGAGACACCGGCTATAGAGGTGACCCCATCAATGGATTCTGAGCAGACACCAGTTCGAGAGCAAACGTTGCAGGAGACCGAAAAGATCGCACCGCCTGCTTCTGTGACGGACGTCACAGAAGTGAAACCATCGTTAGATCCCGGGTCGGCGCCAGTGAATGAACAGATATCCTCTCAGTCTCAAACAAATGCCGAGTAAAAGCAAAGCCATTGGAAGTTGTTGTCCAAAGCTTCTAGAGGATCGTCCGAACTCACGTTATCGTCGGTCGCCGATCATCAGTGTCGTTGTGCAACGCCCATACGTTATACTTCTAAACCACTCAGCACTTGTAGTAATTTGTCTACATTATCCAAATCACCTACAATTCTACGTATTGGTCGGGGCCATACTTTGACGAGGGTGGGTGTGGCTGAAACCTGATCTGCCTCTGCTCGATCTGGATGCTTGACAACATCGATCACTTTCAGGGTGTAAGGATGTCTCAAAGATCGCTCTAAAATTTGATGTAAACTCTTGAGTGTACTCTCGGTGGCAGCATTGTTACCAGAAACAAACAGCCGCATTACATATCCTGGCGTTTCTAGTCTCTTGTCTGATGCTGTCTTTTCCCAGTGAGTACCTGTCTTTTCCCAATGCACTATTAAGTCATGATCTTCCCAAAGTTGGGGAAACTCTGTCCGATAGGTTGCTAATACTCTCGGATCGCACAACCCCTCTTGCCACTGGGCCGCCTGCCACTCTATTTTACTTGTCTGAAAAACTGCATTCAGCAATGCTTGATACCGTAAAACTGGGGGATATGCTTCCGCAACAGATATCACTTGCTGTGTTTGGGGGTCTAACCATCGATCGATCGTGGCCGTGTATCCTGGCACCAAAAAGTGGGGGGGTTCTGGCAAACCTAGCATTTCTTGCAGTGCGGCACAGAGATCTAAATGCCATCGACTTTGCTTGTTTTTGTCGATGCAATAAATTAAATCCCCCCCTGGTGTAAATAGGGCAATTCCTTTGAATATTTCTGCCAATTTTGATGCCTTTTTACTTGGTGTTAATTGCTTTGAAAATTGAGCAATTGTTATAGCAGTTATAAAATTACTGTGATATGCTGTTGGGGAGATTGCTTCGGGGGGGATTAACTCTATTTCCCCTAAGTTTATCGCTACGTACCCCCCCTCGCAATGACAAATCGGCTATTGTGCTATACCACATCAATTTGAGAAATGCTATAATTGCCCCATTCCCCCCATTAGCCATTTTCTCTTTGCTATTAGCCATTAGCCATTAGCTATTTTCTAGACCCGGCCTCGGAGGAACTGTGCCATTTCATTGGGAGTTGGGGATTTTTCTAGGGCTATTTCTTCGGTGATCCGACCTTCGTGATAAAGGCCTAACAATGCTTTGTTCATGGTCGTCATGCCGTCAAACTCCGATCGCAGCATGACTGCCTCAATTGATTCTAAATCACCCTTGAGAACGTATTCTTTAATCGCATCAGTTGCGATCATGATGTCGTGGAAGGCTGCACGCTTGCCGTCTGTGGTCTTGCACAAACCTTGGGCTATGATCGCTACTAAGGATTCTGATAGAGCAACTCGGAAAGATGGCTGTTCTTCTGGTTTGAACATCCCCAGAATCCGCTCGATGGTTTTTACGGCGCTGTTGGTGTGCAGGGTTCCCATCACCAAGTGACCTGTGGAGGCTGCTTTCAGAGCGATATTCATGCTCTCTTGGTCCCGAATTTCCCCGACTAGCATCAGATCCGGGTCTTCCCGCAAGGCGGCTTTGAGAGCGTTCTTAAATTCTAAGGTGTGCCTGCCGACTTCCCGGTGCTTGATGAGGGATTTTTGACTCTTATGGACGAATTCTACCGGATCCTCAATGGTGATGATGTGATGGGCCATGTTCCGGTTAATGTAATCAATCAGCGCCGCCATTGTGGTGGACTTACCAGAACCCGTCGGTCCCGTGACCAAAACTAGCCCTTTGTGGTAATGGCAGATGTCTTTGAAGACTGCTGGTGACTTGAGCTGTTCTAGGGTGAGGATCGTGGATGGGATCAGTCGCAACACCATCGCTGGACCGGCGAGGGAATCGAACACGTTGATCCGAATGCGCACAAAGCCAAAGTCAAAGACTCCGTCAAAGTCTAGGTGGTTCTGAAATTGCCGGATTTCCTCGTCGGTCATGCATTCGTGCATCCAACTGAGGAAGGTATCTAGGTCTGTGACTGGAAACTCTAGGGTGGTGATGTCACC
>JBFRWI010000196.1:0-8339 GCA_051439505.1 Hormoscilla sp.
GCTTACGTCTAGTTAGCTTATGCCAACAAGTCCAAAAACTTCAGGGAATTTTCAAAGACATTGCGCCAGGAGTTAGTCTAGCTGATGAACTGATTCAAGAACGGCGCGAAGAAGCTCGTCGGGAGAGTAAAATATGAGTCGAAGTTTAGTTGCAGTTTTGGATGCATCAGCCCTCCTTGCTTATTTACAAGGAGAACCAGGTGCAGATCGAGTTGCAGAAGTCTTAGAGATCGGTGCCGCGATCGGCGCAGTAAACTGGGCAGAAACCCTTACGAAACTGGCCGATCACGGTCAAGACCCAGATGTCGTAGCTACCTTATTGAGTAATCAAGGTCTATTAAACAAGACTCTATTAGTCTACCCAGTAGACGAGAATATAGCGCGTAAGATAGCTCAGCTACGTCAGCAAACTCGTTCAATGGGACTATCTCTAGGCGATCGCGCTTGTCTTGCTCTCGCGAGTCAGCTTACACTACCAGCTTTGACTACAGACCGTGCTTGGAGCAACTTAAATTTAGCGGTGCAGATCCGTTTAATTCGCTAAATTCTGCGATCTTTGTCCCCGATCGCCCCCGCGCCACCAGACAAGAAACCGGGTTTCTGAGAAAAAATTCTGCCTCAGCCCGAGATTGTTAAAAGAAACCCGGTTTCTGGACACACATGCGATCGCCCCCCGAACCAGCAGGCCCCAAGATTTCAGAGGACTTTGATTCCCAAATCAAAAAATGAAGTATAATCGAGAAAATAATGTTTATTGCCATGACGCGAACTGCCCATGACAGCTTTGCAAAGGATCTGCTGGAAGCGAGCCTGAAGTCCCTAGGCGAATTTCAGGCTCCCCTGGAGGTGAGAGATGAAGCACGGCAAATAGACGCCTGGTTTGTACCAGCGGAATCTTCAGCCTCCGAACGGGCTAAACTGGGTCTGTTAGGGGCGATCGCCTCCACGGAATGTTTGCTAGAACCAGTACATGCACAATTATCGGTAATCGAGATTCGCAAATGCCTGCACAGGCAGGAGATTTTGCTTGGGATCAAAGAACGGGAAGTCCGGCGGGAAGAAAACCGTACCGTAACAGAGGAGGATATTCCACCTTTGTGGATTTTAGGTACCACAGTATCTCCAGCAGTGCGGGAAAAATTCCATGCTCGGGCGGCAGATGGCTGGCCAGAAGGGGTATATTTTGCCGTAGAGGGATTAAACATGGCGATCGTGGCCATCAACCAGCTACCGGTAAACCCAGACACCTTATGGTTGAGGATGCTGGGCAAAGGTTCGGTGCAGCGGCGGGCCTTTGACGAAGTCAAGTCACTACCAGAAGAAGAATCATTCGGGGAAAAGATCCTGGATGTAGTACAGAAATGGTATACAGCGCTGCAAGGAAAACAACTGAAAAGCGAAGACGAACAGGAGTTGATTATGGAAATAACCGCAACATTTTCCGAATGGGAGCAAGCGACCTTACAACGAGGTCTCGAACGCGGTAAAGTCGAGATGAAGCGTCAGTTTATCGAAAACTTCCTGGTGGCTCGATTTGGCGCGATCGATGAAACATTGGCAGCAACAATAGAGCCATTGCTGAAGTTGTCAATGGCCAAATTGACTGTCCTGATGCTAGAGTTATCATCTTTAGAACGTGAGGAGTTTTTGGCTCGGTTGCAAAGCGACCCAGAACTACAAGTAGCAGATGATGAGAATAGTAACCCAAGTTGCTAGTTAAAGCGCGATCGGGTTAGTGCAGAGGAATAACCGAGTGAGAGCGAACATCTGGGGCGGAGGCAATACTTCTCGGTTAAGCATCTTATTTGTCATTGCGAGGGGGGGGTACGTAGCGATTAACTTATGCTCAACCGAATCACCCCCCCCCCCCCGAAGCAATCCCCCCACCCAGTATGAGATGAAGAGCGCTTCTGCGTCGTCGGTGAGATTGCTAGCCCTCCTGGGTCGGGCGTCGCTGCGCTAACGGGGGGGATCCTGGCAGGGATCCCGACAATGTTGGTTTGGCTCCCCCCCTCGCAATGACAGTTTATTAACAGAGAAGTATTGGGGGCGGAGGAGCGAGATTCTCTAAAAGAACAAAGGTGATGGCCGGCGATCGCCGGCCAGATCCCTAGACAAGAAACCGGGTTTCTGCGAAAATCTTGTGCAAAGGCCATGAGATTTGGTAAAAGAAACCCGGTTTCTGGGGGTTTCTGGGGGCGATCGCCCGTAGTGGGGATGCACCGGCTACCTCCTTGGCAGTCTCCAGCCGGGAAGGAGTAACCGGTCTGCAACCGTAGCGCCCCTGTCTGCAATAGGGGTGCCCCATAACGCAACCATTATGTAGCACTGTCTTTTTTATGAAATAATATTGGCGTTATATAATATAAGTGCGTAGACTCCATTCAATAAAATAGGGGGAGTAAATTGCGCCCGGAGAATGTCCTGCCAGTGGTTATACTAAACTCAGGAGTAAAATAAGTTTGTATTATAACATCGCTCCTGTGTTTTGTCAAGCCCCATTGGGGCATGACAGATGATCCGATGAGCAGAGCAAGTGTTTGTTGGCATCAAAGTGGAAAAATTTTGCATAGGAGGCAGATGAATGATAAAATGGGACCTGTCAGAGTACGATCAGGACCAGCTAGTAGGTCTGGACTTTGAGGAAATCAACAGTGGATACATAGAAGTCGCAGACAATAACGGCAGTGATTCAATATCCATTCCCTTTTTGTGGTGGTGGCCGAGTTACAGCTATAGCGCTAGCTTCAACTTTTACAGCTACTACGACTCGTCAGTGCAGGAGAGTTTCGATGACTTGCGTTATATCCAAGTGCAGTTGTCCGAAGATCCCAGTGAATCATACTATCTAGTGATACCGGAGCTAGATGAAAATGTATTCAGCTTACTAGATGGGGCAGAAATTACCTCAGAAGACTACGAGGTGATGTATGAAGAAGGAGCATTAGAGCAGCTTCTGAATGAAAATTATAAGTTAATTGCTCTAGAGGAAGAAGAGTTATATATACCCGATATGGTAGGGTATGTTAACCAAGCAAAACCTGCGCCAGAACCGTCTTCAGCCTTAGGTGTTCTGGTGTTTGGCATGGCCTTTGTAGGAGTGTTAATCAAGCGCGGATGGTCGAAACTGACACGGTAGAAAGCAATGAGTAGGGTGGGCACTGCCAGTACTGCCCACCTTATTACCGAGAAACAGGATAGTAAAAAAATGAGAAATTGTCAGGGAAAAAATCTGCTTTTACCTTTGGTATTGTGCCTTTGGCCAATGGCTGGGTTGGCACAAATCGCCCCCGATGCTACTCTCCCTAATAATTCCATCGTCACGCCCTTGCCAGATAACAGGATCGAAATAACAGGGGGCACTCCAGTAGATAGCAACCTGTTCCACAGCTTTCAGGAGTTTTCTGTAGATACTGGCAGCACGGCCTACTTTAACAATGCAGTAGAAATAAGAAATATATTCAGTCGGGTAACAGGGGACAGCACATCAAATATAGATGGTCTCATCAGAGCCAACGGCAGCGCAAACCTGTTTCTGCTCAACCCCAATGGGATTATCTTTGGTCCAGATGCCCAGTTAGACATTGGTGGGTCATTTCTGGGGACGACAGCAGAAAGCATAAACTTTGCAGATGGCACTCAGTTCAGTGCTACTAATCCTCAAGCCCCACCTCTGCTGACTATTAACGTGCCCATAGGCTTGCAATTTGGGGCAAGGCCGAGAGAAATTGTTGTTGAGGGTTTTGGACATGCATTAACTGCTAATCCGGAAAGGGGATTTGCGATCGTGCGCAATCAACCCAGGCAAAGTCTGCAAGTAAATCCCGGTCAAACACTAGCATTAGTGGGCGGAGATGTGACATTAACAGGAGGCAATCTGATTGCCGAGTCGGGGCGGATTGAACTAGGAAGTGTAGGTGGTAACAGTCTAGTTAATGTGAACCAGACAGATGCTGACTTGAGTTTGGGATATGACGGAGTGCAGAACTTCCAAGACATTCAGTTGTCCGGGCGATCGGGCGTAGATGCCAGTGGGGAAGGCGGCGGCAATATTCAAGTGCAGGGGCGGCGGGTGACAGTTGCTGAAGATTCATTGATTTTAGCGATCGCCGAAGGCTTTCTTCCCGGGGGGGAATTATCAGTGAATGCCTCGGAGTCGGTAGCAGTAATTGCCACGGGAGAGAATCCCGTAACTCCCAGTAGCTTATTAACGGAGACTCAGGGGATAGGCCCTGGGGGGAATTTGACAATTACAACAGGTCAGTTGACGTTCCAGAATGGGGCCCAGGCATCATCATCATCTTTTAGTCCTGGTCGAGGAGGGAATTTGTCAGTTACAGCCTCAGAGTCCATAGAACTGACAGGCACAACGTTACAAGGTAGACCGAGTAGCTTGGCTGCTGGAACTGTAGGTTTGGCAGAGGGTGGGAACTTGCGTATAGCCACCGATCAGTTGATTGTCCAGCAAGGGGCAACGGTGTCAACAACTACTCTCTTTGGCGATCGACCAGCGGGAGATATAAGCATTGACACCAGAGAATTGATCGTGAGAGAGGGAGCACAAATAAGAACCGACACGATGGGAGCTGGAAATGCGGGAAATTTAGTTATTAACGCTGATGAAGTAGAATTAAGCGGAGTGGGGGTTGAACCCAGCGGTTTATTTACTCAAGTCAATACTCCAGTTGCGGCAGGAAATGGGGGAGATTTGACTATCAAAACGGGACAGTTAAGAGTGCTAGAGGGGGCACAGATATCAACTGGTACTTTTGGCGGCGGAGAGGGAGGAACTGTAACAGTAAACGCCTCGGAGTCTGTGGAAATAATGGGCACAGGCACTACTATAATTCCCGAGCCAATTCCACAGCCAAGTCTGGTCCCCAGCGCCATCACTGCGGTCACAGTAGGGGAGAAAGATGCGGGAAATTTGACCATTGAGACAGAACGGTTGATTGTCCGGGATGGGGGACAGCTAACAGCCGCTACTCGCGGTCCAGGACGGGGAGGGACTTTGTCAGTAACCGCTGATAGCTCGGTGGAGGTAAGTGGCGTTGCTCCCGACGAGCGGCCTTCGCGCTTAACTGCTCGAACTGAAGGACCCGGAGATGCCGGGAATTTGAGTATTGATACAAGTCGGTTGACGGTGGGAGATGGGGCGGAAATCAATGTCAGTGGAGTTCTGAGAACTCCAAATGGAGCGATCGTACCTCGTGAGGGTTTAGGAGCAGCGGGTAACCTGAATATAGATGCTGCGGATATTAGGCTAGACAACGGAGGCAGTCTGAGAGCGGAAACTACAGCAAGAGGATTGGGAAATATCGAGCTGAATGCCGAGGACATGCGCTTACGCAATGGTTCTCAGATCACCGCCAATGCTCAAAATACCACGGGGGGCAATATCACCATCGACACGAACACATTAGTCGCCCTGGAAAATAGCGACATCACTGCTAATGCCCAAGCAGGTCCAGGAGGTCAGGTAAGAATAGAAGCAGAAGGGATCTTTGGTACGGAATTTCGCGATCGCCCTTCTGTAGAAACAAGTGACATCACGGCAAGTTCCAACTTAGGACCAGAATTCAGCGGCATTGTGGACATCAACACCCCCGATGTCGATCCAAGTGAAGGGTTAGTCAAATTCGATAATGAAGTAGTGGATATCGAGGCGCTAATTGAGCAGAATCGCTGTAACATAAGTGAGGATAGTCAATTCATTATTACAGGTCGCGGCGGTTTGCCTCCCTCTCCCAACGATCCCCTAGTTCCCACCATAATTCCGGGAGCAAGTACAGGAGCAAACTCTCAGCAATCAGTGGTGTCCAATCGGCCAAGTAAGGAACAAATTGTCGAAGCTCAAGGGTGGATTATCAATGATAAGGGGAAAGTAGAACTGGTTGCAAATCCTCCCAAGATAACTCCTCACTCCCCCTGGTTTATTTTACCTGATTGTCAGGAAAGTCGGAAAAACTTGCCCGATCGCACTGCTTCTGGGAAGATAGTAGAGAAGATCGTAGTCAAAGAGTTCCATCTGGCGGGTAGTAGCGTATTTACAGAGGAAGAGTTACAAGAGGAACTCAAAGATTTGGTGGGGAAGGAGATCGCTTTTGCCGAGCTGCTAAAAGCCCGATCGCGCATTACTAAGTTATATGTCAGGAAGGACTACATTACATCGGGTGCGTACATGCCGCTGCAAACGATAGAAAACGACGTGGTAAAAGTCCAGGTGGTGGAAGGGAAATTAGCAGCACGGGATATAGAGGTAACAACCAGTGGTAACTTAAGTGAAAGTTGGGTAAAGAAGCGGTTGTTAAGGGCGACAAAAAAGGCTCTCAATCGGGAAAAACTGATAGCAGAGTTACAATTGCTGCGACTGGAAGAGGGTATAAAGGCAGTGCAGGCGGAACTGTCTGCAGGTATCCGTCCGGGTACGAATGTGCTTTCAGTAGAGATAATAGAGGCCAACCCTTTGAGTCTGCAAGTGACCGCAGATAATGGCCGATCGCCCAGTGTGGGCAGTTTCCGGCGCGGCGGTTCCTTGAGTTATGCTAACTTGCTCGGAACGGGCGATCGCCTCCGGGTAGGATACACGAATACAGCAGGCAGCGATGCGATCGATGGGGGTTACGCTGTGCCCTTGAATGCCCGCAATAGCACCTTAGAATTGCGCTACGCTTCCGGGGATAGTAATGTGGTGGAACGACCATTCGACCAAGTAGATATTGAAGCAGATTCTCGCACATACGAACTGACATACCGGGAGCCGATCGTCAGAAAACCGTCGGTAGAAATTGCCTTAGGACTAACAGCATCGCGGCGGGAAAGCGAAACCTCACTGCTAGGAGTGGACTTTCCCCTGTCACCAGGAGCAAATGATGACGGAGAAACCAGACTATCAGTGCTGCGCTTTTACCAAGACTGGGCCCAGCGGGGGAAAAAGGGAAAATATCTTTTTGCGCTCCGTTCAGAATTTAATCTCGGGGTAGGTTGGTTTGATGCGACAGTAAACAGCAGCGGACCCGATAGCAGATTTTTCTCCTGGCGGGGACAAGGACAATGGGTACGCTCCTTAGCAGATGATAGTTTTTTAGTAGTGCGAGGGAACGTGCAGTTGAGTCCTTCAGATTTAGTACCTTTGGAGGAATTTGGCATCGGCGGTTACCAGAGCGTGCGGGGGTATCGCCAGGATACTCTGCTAACGGATAATGGAGTATTCGGCTCTGTAGAGGCGTGGATCCCAGTAGTGCGGTTCCGTTATGGACGGCATGGGGTGCTCCAACTGACACCATTTGTAGATTTCGGAGCAGGTTGGCGCAGCGACGGTCAAGCAAATCCCGATAAAAATGTTTTAGTATCAACAGGAATTGGTTTACGATTAAAATTAGCCAAGCAGTTAACGATTCGCCTTGACTGGGGCATTCCCTTGGTGGATAGAGATTCGAGGAACAGGACATGGCAAGAAAACGGAATTTATTTCTCCATCACATCAAGTCCATTCTGAAGCCCAATACAAGAGGGAGGCGACCAGAGCAAATGTTCCTATAATCAAATTGCTCGTTCCTGCTTTCGTATGTCCATCAGATGTTTGCGGGGGGTGTGGCTCCGGAGCCCGTCGATCTAAGATACTGTGGGGTAATTAACTGGGGGTGGAACCCCCCAATTGTCCAGAACCACCAGATGCAGATGATTTCAACCCTCTGGCCTCCCCCTGCCCCCTGCCCCCTGCCCCCTGCCCAGAGCGCACGATTTGGTAATTCGCCCACAGCATCATCTAACGGGCGGCCCTCCCAGTCGCCGGATCCCCCCTAACTTCCCCGCGTCAGATCGTCCCCGTGTCAGAGCGTCCTCTTAAGGAGTTCGTCCTTCGGAGTTCTCTGGGAAGGAGTTGGGGATATCTAGTTCCGCAATAATGATTTAGGGTTTGAGTAGCTGTCGAACTCACGTACTTATATGAATCAACTTAAAAGTTTCCAGCCGATCGGGTAAATTAGCAAAAATTTTCATGATATCATAATTTAGTTAAATTTCAAGGGGAAAAGGCTATTCCCGGCTATTCCCGGCTATTCCGGGCCCGCTCGCACTATCGAGAGGCAACGGCATGTTACAATGTGCAAGTGCGCAGTTCGACTACGCTCCATCTGGTTCCATCTGGGGAGAAGGGCGGTCACACCGCTAACGGGTGTGGTCAAAAGTAGTTGTAGAGGATCCCCCCAAACCCCCCTTAAAAAGGGGGGCGCGCCGGTTGCCCCCCCTTTTGGAAGGGGGGGTTTGGGGGGGATCCGGCGGCTTCCGAGGCCCTAGAACTATCAACGGGTTTTGACCACACCCACCGCTAACCTCCG
>JBFRWI010000197.1:0-30670 GCA_051439505.1 Hormoscilla sp.
GTAGCGGAAGCAGAAATGGCGATGGTTGCTGCCTCCAGAGTCAAGCCCGAACCAGCTTTGATCATGCTCAAGCAGCAGCTGAATTTATCCCAGTTGGAAACGAACCTGTTGCTGCTGTGCATTGCTATGGAATGGGACCAAGATATTCCCAACCTAATGGCTTTAATTCAGGGCAACCAACGGAACTATCCAACCTTTTACCTCGCCTTTGCTGTCTTCGAGGAACCGAGTTGGGATGTGGTGTCTCCCAAACGACCTCTAAGGGACTGGCGACTAATTGAAATTCTCCAATCAGGTGTTGAGCCCTTGATAACCAGTCCGTTACGGGTAGATGAAAGGATTATCAATTATATCAAGGGTTTAAACTATTTAGACGATCGTCTGGCGAAGCTTGTCTTTCCATGGCATCCACCCCAAAACAGCTCTACCCAGGAAGGAAGTTTTCTACCACCTTCTCAGCAAGAAGCTGTTGAGGCAATTATCGATAAGTTCACCGATCGCGCAGCTCAGTATCCCCCGGCGATCGAACTATTAGGACCGGATACTGCTAGCAAGCAGCTGGTAGCCCGGGAGGTTTGCGCCCATTTGAGTCTGAAACTATATCGCCTCCCGATCGCCCTACTGCCAACAGAGGGTAATGTATTAGAAACCATAGCTCGCTTGTGGGAGCGGGAAAGCCTGTTAGAACCGGTAGCGCTTTATTTAGAGGTCCAGTCCGCCGAAGAGACGATCGGCCAGGGGCAAATGGTAGCGCTATATCGTTTTCTGGAACGCAGCAATGGCTTCTTTTTGATCGACATCCGGGACAAAACCTTAGCTTTAGAACGAGAAACCTTTACCTTAGATATTGCCAAACCGACAGCAGGAGAACAAATAGGGGCCTGGGAAAAGGCTTTGGGAACAGCAAGTCGGGATCTAGTAATGAGTCTAGCAGGGCAGTTTAATTTAAGTATTGCCGAGATTGAGAAAGTTGTCAAGGAAGCGCAGGTAGCCCCAAATAAACCGGTGGAGACGGACTCTAGAGAATGGGAGAAGGTAGAGCCGCAGAAGCTATATCCGGAGATTATGATTATAGATTGGTCTACAGCCCAAGGAATTGGTTTAGAGCAGATATACCTATCAAATACGATTACGAATACGGCCAAAAAATGGGAGAATTTCGATGGGTTTTTCCTGTCGTCCGGGGATAACTCCCTGTTAGAGCAACTGTGGGATAGATGCCTAGAGAGAACCCGTCCCAAATTAGAGAATCTCGCACAACCCATAGAGGTGAAAGCGGGTTGGGAGGATATAGTATTACCCAAAGAAGAGACGATGCTGTTAAAGCAAATTGCCAGTCAAGTGCGACAGCGAGGTATAGTCTATGAAGAATGGGGTTTTCACCGACGGATGAATAGAGGCAAGGGGATCAGCGCCTTATTTGCTGGGGAAAGCGGTACGGGGAAAACAATGGCAGCGGAGGTAATAGCGAAGGCTCTGCGCTTGCATCTGTATCGGATAGACTTAGCAACAGTAGTGAGTAAATATATAGGAGAGACGGAGAAGAATTTGCGTCGCCTGTTCGATGCAGCGGAAGATGGCGGGGCTATACTGTTTTTTGATGAAGCGGATGCCTTGTTTGGCAAGCGATCGGAAGTGAAAGATGCTCACGACAGGTATGCTAATATAGAGATCGACTATCTATTGCAGCGTCTGGAAGCTTATCGAGGTCTGGCAATTATGGCCACGAACAAGAAAAGCTCCCTAGATCGAGCATTTATGCGCCGGTTGCGGTTTATTGTAAACTTTGCCTTTCCTGGGGTGGAGGAAAGAGCAGAAATTTGGCAGAAAGTGTTTCCCAAGGAGACGCCAATAGAGGGTCTAGACTGGAACCGCTTGAGTCAGTTTAATTTAACAGGAGGGAATATACATAGTATAGCATTAAATGCAGCTTTTATGGCAGCAGAAGCGAGAACGGCGGTGACGATGGAATTGGTGTTAGCAGCGGCGCGGATGGAGTTTAAGAAGCTGGATAAATTAATCAATGAGGCTGATTTTAAGATTTGAGAAGATGAAAAAAGATGAAGGTAAATCTGAGAATAAATGAGATCATAATAGGAGAAGGAGTTGAGGTGTCGCGCAGCATGCGTAGGATATTCCAAGCTGCGGTAGAATCGGAATTGGCCCGCCTGTTGGGGGGAAAGGGATTACCGCCAAGTATGGAAAAGGGTGCTAGGATACCTGGTATGCAGGTAGATATGGAATTGAAGGGGAAAACTAGCCCCGATCGGGTGGGAAAGATGCTGGCCCGATCGATTTACGCAGAAATGGCAAAATGAGCCGGGGTTCAATAGCATCGTGAAGGCAAGAGAAGTGGTGGATATAGGGGTTGACAGTAGAGGGATGAGGTGATAAGATAAAGGAAGTAGCGCCCGAGGTGTAGTCGCATTCGTAGGGTGGGCACCGCCCACCATTTGCTTGCGGGTTTGGGCAACAGGTAAAAGGAAAAAAAGGAGAACATCTGTAATGAGGAGTCAATATGTTCGGAGAACCAACAAGTCCGGTCAGAAGGACGCAGACAACTGGATACTGCAACGGACGGCGGTGCGATCGCTACCGGCAAAAACTGTGACACCCAAAACTCAATCCCCAGCAGGCGATCGCCCAGGAATTAAACTGGACTTGATGCAGATACCACTCAGCGATCGCTCGGCCATGCCAGTGCAAGCAAAACAGGCGATCGGACAACAGGACGATAGTTTCTCAGTACCAATCCAAGCTAAACTCAGGATCGGCTCTGTTGACGATAAATACGAGCGAGAAGCAGACCGGATCGCCGCTGAAGTCACAAGTAAATTAGAAGGACCGAGCAGTGAAACGGCGCAGAGGAAACCAGAACCATCGCCGCTCAAAGAAAAGGCAACAGGGGCCGTAAGTACAGAATTAGAAGCATCGATCAAACAAGCGAAAGGCAAGGGGAACCCCCTTGCTAAGACAGTTAGAGAACCAATGGAACGGGCTTTGGGAAATGATTTAAGTGGAGTAAGGATTCACGCCGATCGGCAATCTGATAAGATAAATCAATCGTTACAAGCCCGTGCTTTTACTACAGGGAAGGATATCTTTTTTCAACAGGGAGAGTATAGCCCTGATAGTTCGAGGGGACGGGAATTAATTAACCATGAACTGGTTCATGTGGCGCAGCAAAGAGGGGAGGTATCTCAACAAAACAATTCTGGAGGACAAATTATCCAGCGGAAAGACAAAAAGGGGACAGAAGCTCAGGGAACAGCAGATAGTGGTACAAACAAGACAGATATGTGGCGCATACCAGCTCCAAAAGTAAAAAAAGGAAAAGCGGGAGCAGTAATTCAAGACAATGGTGAACCAAGTAAGGCTATTGCTGGGAGTAATGGAGACTACTTATTTTCAGAAAAAGGGGCTGGGGTTAAACCTTTAGCTCTGATCGGAACCAAGAAAACAATTTTAGATTTCTTGAAGAGTAAATCAAAGAAAGGTATAACCAACCAAAACAAAACTTTGCCAGATATAAATATGGCTGTTTCCTACTATCAACCGAGTGAGCGATTTCAAGGTCTATTTCCTGCCCAAGACACGATTAAGCAGTTGACAGAGAAAGTTTCGGGGATTGCTGGTGACGCTGGGCTAGTTGGTGGATGGAATACAGGAGCAGAAGCCATTGGGGAAGCAGCAAATAGCGGCGCATTAAAAGATATAGGAGCTGCGGCTGCGGAAATAGCTGAAAAAACCATAGGTGATGTTGTTCCCAATTCAAAATCTAAAAACGTCAAAGCGAAACTTGGTGAAATATTATCAAAAAAGCCAAAAGAAAGCGGAGGCTCACTAATTTGCGTGTTGTTCCATTATCTGCCAGTAGAAGGAGCAACCAAGGTGGGAAAAGGCAGAGTAGGGTTTAACGATATCCTCCCAGCAGTTGAAAAAAGATTATCTGCGTTTGCAGGCTAGTGAGGTATAGCAATTTTTGCCCCTAATCGCTTAATACCCAAGAGGGCCAATTTAAAACTGTATCTTATAAATGGCAGTGATAACCCTTTTGGTAGAAGAAAAAAAAGGAACACATCTGTAATGACGAGTCAATATGTTCTCAGAACCCACCAGTCCCCCCAGAAGGAGACAAAAGACAGTTGGATACTGCAACGGACTGCGGTGCGCGAGGCCGCTAAACCTTTGACACCTCAAGCAGAATCCCCCGAATGCGATCGCTCAGGCATTAAACTGGATGTGACGCAGATACCTGTAACCCACCAGGATAGGCCAGTGGTTCAGCCAAAGCTGATGGTAGGTTCCCTGCGAGATCGTCACCGGGTCTCGCAGCTAAAAGGGCACCAGCAGAACGACCCAGGCCAAGCAGGACTTGACAAGCAAAACAATACTGGTGGCCCCCTGCCCGATCGCATAAAAGCAGGTGTCGAAAACCTTTCAGGGATGTCAATGGATGATGTACGGGTGTACTACAATTCATCAAAACCAGCCCAGTTGAATGCCTTGGCCTATACTCAGGGTACGGATATCCATGTGGGACCAGGTCAGGAAAGGCACATACCCCATGAAGCGTGGCATGTAGTACAGCAGAAACTTGGGCGAGTGCAACCGACGATGCAGTTGCAGGGGATGGCAGTGAATGATGATTCAGCACTGGAACGGGAGGCAGATATCAGGGGCAAACAAGCAAGCTTATTCAATTTCAGCAAGGGACAGTCATTAGCTCCAGAATTGGCTGAGGCAGAATCTAATATTACACAAAGAAAGCAGCCCCGCGTCGAAACAATTCCCCATAACGGCCAAGATGAACTCCTCAATGACAAATCAACAGGAAATGCCGGGAAGTTAGCAGCAGGGACGGGCCCAACAATTCAAAGGGCTAAGATTGATTCGAGAAAGCGAGGTTCGACTGCTGTAGTTTCGGGACCATCCAATAAAAAAGGGAAGCTGGCATTTAACGACCAACGGGCGATCGAGACAGAAATGGATTTTGGACCGCTAGATAAATATGAAGGTGGAACATCGGCCCATGGCGTGGTCGATCCGCAAGACAAACTGAAAGGATCCAGTCCATCTGTAGCCCCTAAATGGTGGCCGAAGCCAGGTACGGAACCCTATTGGACAAAGCATATAGTACGAGGACATCTGCTTAATGAAAAAGTTGGAGGCCCCGGAAATGATTTGCGGAATTTAACCCCATTGGGTAAAACTGCGAATCACGATCATGAAAAGCAAATCGAGAAACACTTGAAAAGTGATATCAAAGCAAATGAGTATGTTGAATACCAAGTAAATGTCAGCTCGAAAAAAGCAGCAAAGAGCGATTTCCCCAATATGCCAGCGCACTTACAGAAGCATTTACCCGCTTTCGCTGACCATATCGAAGTGACAATGGCAAACTTCCATCCAACTCAAAATAAACATATCAACAAAATCGGACCAATTAAAATTAAAAACAAAGAGTAGAATCTAAGGGAGAATGTCAAGCTTGAGAGCTGGAGAATTGAAAATTGTTGATTTTTAATTCTCGTCCCTTCCCAATTTGGCCATACTCAGGTTATTAGGCACCTTTAACTTTGACATTGGTAGTAATGAAACTGCCAGTGCCCGAGTATTGGGGGGTAGCGTCGGGAATTGGCGGCGTTGGACCTTTTGGTGGTTGCTGTGCTGGCGTCATCACTTGAAATTTAGCAGTGAAGGTGCTGCCTTTGAGCAAAACAGGTTTGCCACCAGACTTATTTTTTTTAGCTTTTTGATTGCCTCCCAGGGATTGAATCGAGAGCGTTCCTACGCCTGGTATACTGTATACTGGAGTCATATAGGTACAGCCCGGTACGATCACTTTTTTCTCATCCCCATCCACACACACAAGCTTGCCTAAAATCATGTCCTTGCCAGAACCCACCAGCGTACCTGGTTGCGGCACCACAGTTGCCGCCCCAAAGGTGGGGTTGAACATTGCTTTATCCCCTGTTATCAGAATAAAATCAGCCATATTTCGCACTACTTAATTATGAATTCTGCGATTTACTTTTTGGGAAACTATTTAACTCCAGGCGAACCAGTGCCTCCCGATCGACTCAAACACTTGCCGGATAAGGGTTTAAACAAAAAAAAAGCTGCCTAAATCCTAACAGCTTACTATAGCATACAGCATAGCTTCCGGCAGTAAGGTCCAAAGATTTGGTGGGCAATGCCCACCCTACGAATTAGCATAGCTTCCGGCAGTAAGGTACAAAGATTTTGTGGGCAATGCCCACCCTACGAATTAGCATAGCTTCCGGCAGTAAGGTACAAAGATAAGCTGTCGCGCATTTAAATTGCACAGGCGGAAACGCCGAAACACTTGTTCTCAATTGCTTTGGCAATTTTGAATTCTGAATTTTGAATTTTGAATTGCTTAAGGTGGGCAATGCCCACCCTACAAATTAATTAATCGGTTCCAGTTGGCTGAGAATTAAGCCAAACCACCCTTTGGCATCTGTCCAAACTTTTATAGTTTTTAACCCCTGTTTGGACATGTAGGACTGCATGGCATTGAGTTCAAATTTGCGCGAGATTTCCGTATGTATTGTCTCTCCTTCGGCAAAGTCTACGTTGAGGTTCAGGTCCTTGAGACGGACCGAGTGCGGTTCCTTGCACCGCAGATGCATCTCAATCTGGTTTTGTTCGGTATTATAAAAGGCCCAATGCTCGAATAGCTCGGTATTAAAATTGCCGCCAAAGCGCCAGTTCAAATGATCTAGCATATTCAGATTAAATGCAGCTGTCACTCCCTTGCTGTCATCATAAGCCGGTTCCAGCACCTCTTTGGGCTTCTGCAAGTCTATCCCCAACAAGAAATACTCGCCCTCTGCCAAGGCCCCTGTCACTTGAGCAAAGAAAGCATCGCATTTGTCGGGAGGGAAATTACCTAAACTGCTGCCCAGAAAGGCGATCGTCCGGGTTGGCAGTCCCGTGGGTGGCAGGGCAGCTAGGGCCATTTCATAAGTGCCGACCAAACCGTGGACTTGCAAGGTGCTATAGTCGGCTATTAGCTGTTCGGCACTGCTTTCGAGGATCCCAGCACTGACATCAACCGGCACGTAGCGCATCGCACCTCCCAATTCTTGGTAGGCATCTAGCAACAGCCTGGTTTTCGTGGAACTGCCACTGCCTAATTCTACCAGTTCGCAGGGACCGGTCATCCCGGCAATTTCACTGGCATACTGCTGCAAAATTGCTGTTTCTGTCCGGGTCGGGTAATATTCTGGTAACTCGCAGATCTCCTCGAACAGCTGAGAACCCCGATCGTCATAGAAATATTTCGGCGGTAGGGTTTTGGGAGTTTGAGTTAGTCCCGCGATCGCATCTGTTCCCCCTGCCTCGGAAATGGCCCTAGTAGAGATCAAATGCTCAATTGTTAGCCGTTGTCCTAGGCGAGAACTGGCTGCTGTATCCTGAGTTATATTCCTCACGTCAAGCTTTCTGGTAAAACTGCACGACCACAAAGCCTGGAATATTTCTGTATCCCAAGCTGCAAAACGGTCCTTAACTCTTATATCACACTATGAGGACAAGTGGCATCATAAATCTTAAAATTTACTAAATTCCTAGCTCCTATCCTTGACAAAAATCAAAATATGTGGTATTAGAGGAAATTTATTGCTCCATGACTGTTGACACGGGCTCTGTTTGCATGTATTTTATCAAGATGGCAGTGAGCTAGCGGAACCAGATAAAGGATCTGCTTGGCGAACTATAGTTTGGTGGATAGTAAACTAGCAACAAAAACTAGCAAAAAGAGTTCAAAAATGCCAAACAGCAGTAAATATATCGGCTTATTTTTGTCGGCAGCACTATGTCTGATAGGTAGTCCTGTAAAAGCCCACGAACAGGTAGCTCAAGTTGATTTCCAGTCAGTGGCAGCGGCAACAAAGCAATCACGAAGCATCGTCCTCAATGGCAATAACCTCACCCCCTCTGATGTTGTCAAGGTGGCAAGGAATGGTGCCCGAGTAATCATTGATAATGGGGCCTTAGAACGGGTAAAAAAAGCTCAGGAGCTATTGCTGATAGCTGCCCAAAATGGTCAAGCAATCTATGGCCTGACTCAAGGGGTGGGATTGAATAAAGATCAGAAGCTGGTTGATGCCAGTGGCAACTTGAGCCCAGAGGTGATCCGACGGTCGGAAGAATTCAATCGAGGCTTAATTTACGCTCACACTGCGGGAGTCGGTCCCGAGATGAGCAAAGAGGTGGTGCGAGCTATCATGGTAACGCGCCTGAACTCGATCTTGTTTGGTTCTACAGGGGCACAGCCGAAAGTTGCGGAAATGTACCGCGATTTCTTGAATAACGACATCGTTCCTGTAATCCCGTCCCGGGGTTCGGTAGGACAGGCTGATATTACATTGATTACTCATATTGGTCTGGCCATGATTGGCGAAGGAGAAGTATATTACCAAAATCGGAAAATGCCTGCCAGTCAAGCATTGAAAATGACTGGGATCGAGCCTTTAGTTCCCTTTGGAAAGGATTCTCTGTCAATTCTGAGTTCAAATGGCTACTCGGAAGCTTTGGGGGCTTTAGCGGTAGCAGAGTTGGAACATGCCCTGGAGATGGCAAAACTTGTCTTTGCTTTGAGTATTGAAGGATTAAACGGTAATATTGAACCTTTCTTAGAGGACTCTAACGAAATTCGACCGTTTCCGATGGTGAATCAGGTATCGAGGGACATCCGAGAGATGCTTCGTGGCAGCTATCTCTGGGATCGATCGCAGTCCAGGCCGCTTCAAGACCCTCTCAGCTATAGAACGGCAGCTTACACCCTAGGAGTTGTCGAGAGTTCTCTCAAGGAATTACAAGCAGAACTCCAGATTCAACTCAATTCCTCTGATGATAACCCGGCAGTTGTATTAGATGCTCGGTCTCCATCGCGGCAATATGAAGAAGCATCCCACTACGTTGTCGATGGCAGACTCAGAGGGGCAGTCCTGCCCACGGCTAACTTTTCACCTTTGCCCTGGGTGATATCATTCCAAGAGGCGGCGATCGCATTGAGCCACCTTTCCAACGCATCGGCCCAGCGGACAATTAAACTCGGTGACGATCATTTTACTGGCCTAACTCGATTTTTAGGAACGGAAAATACAGTTCACGCCTATGGTGCAATTCAGAAGGTTTTCGTGTCCTTAGCAACAGAAAACCAGGGACTGGCGACTCCGGTGTCTATTGATGTTTTCTCTATTGCTGGCAATATCGAAGACGTGTCAACTAATGCCCCAAGGGTTGTGCGTCGATTCAGGAAAATGCTTGACAATTTCTATCATATTCTGGGGATAGAAATGATGCACGCGGCCCAAGCTATTGACTTAAGGCTGCAAAAAGACCCTAATTTGAAATTGTCTCGAGTGACGAGGAATTTTTGGGCAGAGTACAGAAGGGTTGTTCCTTTTATGGAAACCGATCGGGTGTTAACTTATGACATCGAGAAATCCTACCTCTTCTTGAAACAGTATAATCAGGATTAACGGTCTTTCCGTTATTGTCTGTGGTGTCATATTGGGTAACCAGATGACACCAGCGATCGATTAATCGGAACGAAGGAATTTCAGATGGTATGCCATCTCTCCCAATACTTCTCGGTTAACAACCTGTCATTGCGAGGGGGAAACCAAAACCGACATTTTAGGGATCTTCGTCAGGATCCCCCCGAAGCAATCTCACCGACTTATACTGGATGGGGGGATTGCTTCGGGGGGGGGTTAACTCAATTGAGCAGGCCGTTATCGCTACGTACCCCCCCTCGCAATGACAGATAACATGCTTAACCGAGAAGTATTGATCTCTATCTTAACTTATCTTGTCAATATAAAACAAAGTTACAGAGTGTGGAAGCATAATTTCTCCCCCTTCCATCTTTTGCGAAACCCTGTCGAAGTAGTCGAGTATCTGTCGCAATTGTGACGGAGAAAAATAGGCTGTGTTGGCACCAATCATAAAATCAAGTATCCGTTTACCCAATTGGGACTCTTTCTGAAAACACTCTGTAATGTTCGCACTAAACTCAATGGTTTCTTGACGAAACGGAAGATTGCATTCAGTTATGACTTTCTGTACGTCCTCGCTAAACCATACAGGTTTTCCGTTCAATCGCCGACACACGTGGTAATAAGGTTCGTTGAGTAACTGTCTGGGAGAAATCCCGACGATCGCCATTCCTCCTTGCTTGAGAAGTTCGTAGCTTTTGCGAATCGATGGTTCGATTTCATCAAAGTAGTAAAGGGTATGAATTAACAGGATGATGTCAAAAACATGAGGCGATTGAAACTTATCAAATCCAATTGAATTAATTTTATACTCAAAGTTACATGGGTATGATAGGCTGAGTTTCTGACACCATTCTCGTGTTTTTATACATGATTCTTGCTTGAAATCTATGCCAACGAAATGGAGCGAGGTATTTTTTCTATCTAGAATATTTTTCGCAAAAGGTTCCTCAAAAATTCCCATGCCGCAACCGATGCTCAGGATGTTATAACGTTCTTGTGAAGGCATCTTTTTCTCTATGGCATCAAGGGTAGCTTCAAGGATCGCCTCTTTTTCGTTATCATAACTGCGATAGACCATTTGACATTCTGCATATTCTCGCTCGTTGAGTTTGACCAGCTCTAGTCTTGGATCTGAGAATAGATATGCGATCGCCGACTTTGGGAGGCCGTACAGGGTGCCTACTGACTCAGAAAACGGATTGGCAAAATGATCATTCATTTCATTTGTTAATATCATTGATATCTGCCGTGGGACTATTGCCGCTTAACTATAGCTACCATCTAGAACTATTTTTTTTGACACACAATAAATCTATCGGGTGTGAGGATATCGTTTCTCCGTCGTTTTTTTTGAAAGATATGCTGCTGAAAAATTCCCGTAGCAGTTGTAATTGTGATGATGAAAAATATTCCACGTTAACGCCAAGAATAAAACTCAGCATTTTTTTATTTAATTCTGAGACGGGTTGACAACATGCTGTTAGGTTTAATTGGGCATCAATCAATTCTCGCTCAAATAATAGCTGGCATTGATTAAGAACGAGCTGAATATCTTCGCTATAAGATGGATATCTTCCCCTGAGTCGTTTCATAATGCAGGCATGTGGTGCGAGCCATCCCAGCAGAGGATCGTTGATTATTATCAACATCCCACCCTCATTCAGCAGATCGTATGCTTTCCAAATCGCTGATTCTATTTCCCCTGGACTAAAGTAATATAATACTTGGACAAAAAAGATGATATCAAACTTTTTACGTGATTCAAATTTTAAGAAATCTGTGGGATAAATTTGCCAATCAAATTTATGTTTTGGTAAAAGGTCAGCAGCAATGGCCTGGCATTTTTCTTCAAGGCTGGCGCATTCGGCTTCATTGGGATCGACTCCGACAAAATCTAGCTGTTTTTTCTGCAAACTAAGTTGCCTTAAAAAAGGTTGATCGAAGAGTCCTTCTCCGCAACCAACGCTGAGAACTCGATATTCGGCTTGTAAATTTACCGCCGCATATCTAACAGCAGCTTCAACTATCATTTCATATTCATTTGTACAGCTTAAAAATTCTCTTAGACCTTGCATAAATTCTTCACCACTTAGTTCCACAATTTTCAGCTTGGGAACTTCTTGCTCAAAGGGAACAAGAGTAGGAATTTTTTTGCCGACAACTGTGGTCTCGGATAATTTTTTTTTGAATAAGTCTGGCATTTTTTTCCCTAGATAATTTGTTCGGAATTTGTTCGGAATCGGTAGTAGGGTGGGCACCGCCCACCACCACAACTATTGCGACTGACTACTAGCACAACGAAAACCTGCTAATATCTGCCGCACTCCCGGATGATACCAGTTACGGAAGCTGGCACGCATGGCCCAAGGACGAGTTGCCCAGCTAGCACCTTTGATGACTCGATGCTGGTTATCAAAGTAGGCTTGAGAATAACCCAGATAGGGATACCAGGCAAATCCTTCGTAACCATCAAACCAGCTTCCCGTCCATTCCCAGACATTACCCAAAGCATCCTCCATGCCATAGGCACTCTGTCCTGCTGACGCGGCATTCACGGGAGTTGTCTGTCCTACTATACCATCGCAATTGCATTGCTGGCCACTGGGCATTTCTTCTCCCCAAGGATAGGTCCGACTGCGCCCGGCTGCGGCATCCCAGCAGGCGGCTTTTTCCCATTCCGCTTCTGTGGGTAGCCGCTTCCCGACATGTCGGGCATAGGCTTCGGCTTCATACCAGCTTACTCCACAAACGGGATGATTTTCCCATTCTGACTCGTTATGCCAGTATAGGGGCTGGACAACGGGATTTTCTTGCAGCCACCTCCACCCATCTGCCGACCACCAACTTTCATTCTGATAGCCGCCATCGGCGATAAATTGGCGGTATTGTCCGCAGGTGACTGGATAGCGATCGATCCAGTAAGTATCCAGATAAACCCGATGGCCGGGGCGTTCGTTATCCATCGCCTCGATGGAATTACTGCCCATGTCAAACTCCCCGGCGGGAATTTCCAGCATTTCCGCTGCCACGGGATGTTCATCGGTTATTTGACCGGGTATTTTATCCCTTGACTCTAACATGTTTTGCATTTGCAGCACGAAGGCGATGGTTTCATTGTGCATGCTTTCATGTTGGAGGATAAAGCGCCACAACCGTTCTTGTTCCTCAACGGGGGCCCTTTCCAGGTAGGTGAAGACTTTGGTTCTAATGCTGCTGAGGATATCGCAGACTTCGGGAAATGATGGCACAAACACGCCCCGATCGCACTTAGGCAGGCCGTCGGCGGCAAACAGTTGGCGGTATTCTGGATACAGTTGCGGCTGCCCGGCCAATTCTTCTAAAATCCAGTAGCCTTCTGTCATGCCAATGTGCCCCAGGTGCCATCCTACGGGACTGAATTCGGGATGACTTTGACCGCGAAAGCTGGCCTCATCTAGGTCGGCAAACAAGGACATCGTTTTCATCCGACATTGCTGGAAGTCCCGATAGATCTTGTCTCTACAGGATTGGGTGGATCTCTGGTTCACAATCAACTCCTATGGTCAGAATACTATTGTCAGCACATGGGATCCATTCTCCCACAAATAGGGGTTCCGATGCAATGATGATACTCTCGGGATATGTCCGATCGTCCTTCAGCCAGTATAACGTAGGTGCCGGTGGATGGGTGGAAAACCGAGAGGCGATCAGGCGATGTCCCTCGGTAATAACGATATTAGCTGAGGCTTTTACCTGATGCTTGTCCGCCAACTCATGCAGCGTCCTTAAGGTTTGCTGCAATGCCTGTTCTAGGGTAATAGATGCTTGCCAGGCATCTATCAAAAGGGCGAAAATATGTTCGGAATCCGTACTGCCGCCGATTAGTTTGTAGGCCAGGTCCGAGAGGCGATCGCGGATGGGGCGATATAAACTCTGGCGAAAGTTTTGGATAAAACCATTGTGAACGAACAGCAGGCGCTGATAAGTAAAGGGCTGACAATTACTGAAATCTACAGCTTGTCCCGCCGTGGCACTGCGGACATTTGCCAGGATACAGCCCGATTCAATATAGCGACTCAGTTGGGGCAGATTAACATCACTCCAGGCGGGCAAAATATGTTTATAGGTAAAGGGTTCGGTCTCCCGTTGGGGGTGATACCAACCTATGCCAAACCCATCAGCATTGACTACTCCAGAAGTCATCTCCCGGGGTTCATAACTTTGGGCGATCAGAGAATGTTCTGGTTTGTCAAGTATCTGAGACAGTTGAATGGGCTTTCCGAGATATCCTAATAGACGACACATGGGATGATTTAATGTTTTTTGTCAGAATTTGCGTAGGGCGGGCGACAAGAGCTGCCCGGAGGTGGTCAAGCAACAACTAAGATAAGCTGATTACTCCTATTTTATCTATAATAGCCTAAAATAGGCAAAAGCAGTTAATCTAAAAAAGTATTGACAATAGATGAGAGATAAGCTATACTATAGAAATAGTATTTGAGGAGGCTTTCAGGAACTATGCCAGCTGTAGCAGCTAAGCATTATATAGAGTATCGAAATGAGGGATACTGGGTTTTTGATACTAGAATTTCCCTTGATTCCATTGTCTATGCCTTCCGAAGGGGACTCTCACCGGAAAGCATTGTGCAGTCCTTCCCGTTGCTGACTCTGGAACAGGTTTACGGTGCGATCGCTTTTTATTTAGCGAATTGCGATGAAATTGACGCTTATCTGGAAGCGGAGGAGGTAGAATTTGATTCAATGCCTCAGCCCTTACAGACGGATGCCCCCGAACTTTATGCTAAACTGATGGCAGCTAAAGCAGGGATCCTCTCTTGTTTGTAGCTTAGCCTGTAGGGTAAAATTTGTGAAGAGTATATAATTTGATCGAACAGTTGATGGTTTGCATAAGAAATCAGTATCTAGGGCAACCGCTTAACCTAAATTTTGCACGTGCTACTGACAAGGGTGGTGTAAAATAGAGAAGACGATCGAGAATGGTCAACAGAGTGGAAACAGCATGAAACAAGATCAGAAGTCAACGGTAATAATCACGGGTGCGTCCTCGGGAGTCGGTTTGTACGGGGCGAAATCCCTGGCCCAAAGGGGATGGCATGTGGTGATGGCCTGTCGGAATATCTCGAAGGCGCAAAAAGTTGCCCGGGATGTGGGAATGCCGCCGGACAGCTACAGCATCCTGTATATAGACTTATCCAGCTTCGCGAGTGTCCGACAGTTTGTGAATGCTTTCAGGGCAACGGGCCGATCGCTGGAAGCTTTGGTATGCAACGCGGCGGTGTACATGCCTTTATTAAAGGAACCGTTGCGAACCCCAGAAGGGTATGAGTTAAGTGTGGCCACTAATCACCTGGGACATTTTCTCCTCTGTAACCTGATGCTGGAGGATCTGAAGAATTCATCCACTGCAAATCCGAGGTTGGTGATTTTGGGAACGGTGACGGCTAACCCGAAGGAGTTGGGAGGAAAGATTCCCATTCCAGCACCCCCAGACTTAGGGGATCTGAAGGGGTTTGAAGAAGGGTTTAAACCCCCGATCGCGATGATTAACGGCAAGAAGTTTAAGTCGGGCAAAGCGTACAAGGATAGCAAGCTGTGCAATGTGCTGACGATGCGGGAACTGCACCGGCGCTATCACGATGAAACTGGCATTGTCTTCAGTTCCCTTTATCCGGGATGCGTGGCGGAAACAGCTCTATTCCGCAATCACTATCCCCTGTTTCGGACAATCTTCCCCCTGTTTCAGAAGAATATCACGAAAGGGTACGTGTCCGAGGAATTGGCGGGCGATCGGGTAGCAGCTGTAGTAGCAGAACCAGAATATAATAAGTCAGGGGCATATTGGAGTTGGGGGAACCGACAGAAGAAAGATCGGAAGTCCTTCGTGCAAGAAGTATCGGACGAAGCGCTGGATAATGACAAAGCGCAGCGCCTGTGGGAGTTGAGCGAAAAGTTAGTGGGACTGGCGTAAGTTCGTAGTAAACGCTTTAGTTAGGCGTAGGGTGGGCACCGCCCACCATTTTCGGTTCGTAGTAAACGCTTTAGTTAGGCGTAGGGTGGGCACCGCCCACCATTTTCAGATGGGAGAATAAATCATGTGGCAGGACGAGATTCTCGAAGAAATCTATCGAATTCGTGAAGAATACGCGAAGTCATTCAACTATGACTTCGATGCGATGTTTGCAGACTTGCAGAGGGGGGAAGCTGCAAGTGGAAGAAAGGTAGTGAATTTATCTTCAAAGCGGCGGAATAAGGACCCAAAGCACGAGAAGGAAAGTTAAAGTTGGGGGTATGAAGGGCGAAGATGATGACCGATCAAATCAAACTGTTAGATGCAGTCGCGCTTACGGTTGATATACCTGAAGCAAATTTGTGGACTGGACAAGTCGGGACAGTGGTTGACATGCTTGCAGATGGTAATGCATTTGAAGTAGAGTTATGCGATCGGAATGGACGTACTTATGAGTCACTGGGCTTAATTCCAGAACAGTTGATGGTGTTGCATTTTGAGCCAGTATCTAGGGAAGCAGCCTAACTCACCGTTATTTTTATATGTGAGATAATTCAGATTTAACTATAAGGAGCCCAGAAACCCGGGAACTTCGGCGAAACCGGGTTTCTCAGATCCGATCGCGTATGTTATGATAGAGAAAAATTGTGGTCAAAACCGGTTTGTTGTTGTTGGCTACACCTGCGGATGGTGGCGGATGGTGGGCGGTGCCCACCCTACTAACGAGTACAAAACCCTATGGAAGAGTGGTACAAAGAAGAACTCGCCTATATTCACGATGTCGGTTTTAGCGATTATGCTCTGAAATCGGCTCCCGGGATACTGGAAATCCTAGAAAATAACCAAATTCGAGACTGTTTAGTGCTAGACTTGGGTTGTGGTAGCGGACTATTGACCCAAGCACTCACAAATGCTGGTTATCGCGTTCTGGGAGTGGATATTTCCGAGTCAATGCTATCAATTGCTCGCCGGAGAGTGCCAGATGCTGATTTTATTCTCGGGTCCCTGTTCCAAATAGATATTCCTCCTTGTCATGCGGTTATCTCCGTTGGGGAATGCTTTAACTATTTGTTCGACCCAGAGGGCGATCGGGCGGGGGTGGTGAAACTGTGTGATCGCATATACAATGGGTTAGCTGCTGGAGGTCTGTTAATCTTCGACATTGCCGAACCGGGACAGGTAACCTCAGGAAGCACAAGTCAGGGGTTCAAGGAAGGAGAAGATTGGATCGTAATGTTCGAGAAGTCCGAGGATAGAGAACGGGAAATATTAACTCGTAAAATTATCAGCTTGCGGCAAGTGGGGGAACATTACCGACGGGATGATGAAGTCCACCAGCAACAGTTGTACAAAGCAGCAGATTTGGGAGCAGAACTGCGTAAAATGGGTTTCCAAGTTGAGATTATGCGCCGTTACGGTTCCTACAATCTGCCGCCAGCCCATGCCGCATTTATAGCGCGAAAACCAGTATGACAACAGAGGCAAGGTTGGCTACAATTAATTTAAGCATTATGGGATTATGGTATTATGGGATTATGGTATTATGGGATTAGTCGGTTTTAACCGACTTGAGCTATTAGCCGGGGGTTTGAACCCCCGGCGGGCTAACAGCTTTGGAGGTAGAATATTATGAAAGCGGAAACAGAGGAAATAGTTGCGGCCCTGTCAGAGTTAACAAAAGACGAATATTACAGCTTAGTCGGGGATGCACCTTATGAGATTGTTGTTTGGGAAGTGGATGAAAAAGGTCCATTCACATGGGAAAATTTCTTGGTGGATAACCAAGGTCTGATTCCTTTGCAACCGGCAGATTTTCTCGATCGCATGGGCGAGACCCAACCAGAAACGGCGATCGGGCCTTACGAAAATCTGCTATCACTGCTGCAAGACAAGGACTTAACTATATATGGTTATCGTCTAGTCAAACTCCCAGGTGAATTGCAAGAAGGATTCCCAGTTGAAAGTGGTTGGTTTGGCAGCCTGGGAATTCCCATGCTAATATGTTCGTCGAGTTCAGGAGAATGGATCGGATTAGGACTCAAGCAGCAATTCAACTTCAGCGAATCGCCAGTATGCGTCATGCCCGATCGCTCATCTGTCAGCGCAAGTACCGCTCAACTGGTGGAGCAAATTCAGGCGATCGCCAGTCAAATGGAGCAGAAAACGAAAGCGTCCGAGAATAGATTGTACGTGGGGAATGATTGGGAGATAGTCGTCACAGATAGTCGCGAGGAGGTCGTGCAAGAGTTATTAGAGAAGACAGGATTTTTAGACATAAACAAAATCGAAGACTTTATGAGAGTCACGGATGATTACGGCAGGGAACTAGAGGAAATCAACGAGACAATAGGGGAACTACAAGAAGAACTACAGGAAATTCAGAAACGAGGAGAAAGTGGGATAGAAGAAGCGGAGGAAATCCAAGCCGAATTAGCAGCAACAAGAGAGGAATTCAAAGAATTCCTCAACGAGAATGAGTTCGAGTTAGACTTTATCAATTTTTTTGGCATAGAACTGTACGATGCCAAGACTTACAATTTCAAATTCATTCTGGGTGGCGAGTGGTGTACAGTTCACTATGCCTTGGGAGTTTCTCCATTCTCAGGCAGGGTAGGGGTAGTAACAATTAGTTATACTGTTTGAAAAGTCTGTTGTCATATCTATTCTGGCGATGAAACTGTAGGGTGGAATGGCACTGACATAAACTGTCATTGCGAGGGGGGGGATCCCAAACCGATATTTTGGTCCCACCACCGACAGATCCCCCCGAAGCAATCTCCCCGACGATCCAGGAGATTGCTTCGGGGGGAGTAATTAATAAATCATAAGCTAGTCGCTAATCTCCCCCCCCCTCGCAATGACAAGTAGGCTGGATTTGATATAACTAATGAAGGCGGGATTTGATATAACTGATGAAGTATATTTTTATCTTTATCGCCAGCGGAATATGCGCGATCGCCCTCTCCCTCCAGACAGATATTACAAGCTGGCTTTTATGCTGGTGCGGTGTTAGTTTTATAATTGTCGGCATCGCCTATGGGGGGTTAGGGGCAAAGGTATTTGGCAAGCAGTCCGACGGCAGCATGGCCTGGTGGGCGATCGCCCTATTATGGCCCTATCTATTACTCACCTGGAGTATGTGGCACGTACAAAGAATAGCAAGCAAAGAAAAATGCTGTCACGAAGTCGGGCCGGGAATTTGGTTGGGACGCCGACCCTATTTACAGGAACTGCCTGCTAATATTAATTTAATAGTGGATCTAACTGCGGAATTTCCCGCCCTGCCCAAGGTAATAGCCGGAAAAACCTATATTTGTCTTCCCACCTTGGACGGAATGGTGCCCGGCGATCGCCCTTTTCGGGAACTCCTCAAGCAACTTGTCCTGTGGCAAGGAAACATGTATATTCATTGTGCCCTGGGACACGGGCGATCGGCCACAGTTGCCGCTGCCCTGCTGCTTGCCAAGAAGCTAGCGGAAAATGGGACCCAAGCAGAAGCAGCGATCGCGCATATCCGCCCGCAAATAGGATTAACTAAAGTCCAGCGGCATTTATTAAAACGGGTAACAAATAATCTCGATATCAGTTATAATCATGATAGCATATAGTTAGCCAACTAAATGCTATCGGGACAGAAGCGGTCGCAATACTTCTCGGTTAATAACCTGTCATTGCGAGGGGGGCCCAATTTAATTTTTGAAGAAAGAATTTAGCAATTGCTTATGATGTATGCTATGAAAGATAAATTGCCAGATATTTTGACAGAACTGCGTCATTATTTTGAGACATTTTATGGGGAACGCCTAGTGCAGTTAATTCTTTATGGTTCTCAAGCGAGAGGAGATGCTCGATCGGACTCCGATATTGATGTTTTGGTAGTCCTCAAAGATGACGTTAATGCCTGGGAAGAAATCGATCGTACCAGTGAATTTACTGCGGCTTTGTGCCTAGAACATACGGTAGTCATTTCCCGCGCTTTTGTCTCATTACTGCGTTTCCAGTCAGAAAATAGTCCGTTTTTCCTCAATGTTCGGCTAGAAGGAGTACCAATTTGACACCATCATTGTATATTTGATTATGGTGCGATCGCAAGTATTTGTATTATCCATTTTGTAAAAAAAAATGCTACAATTACTTCAATCATTATTTATTAGTCGGTTTTAACCGACTTCAGCTATTAGCCGGGGGTTTGCAACCCCCGGCGGGATAACAGCGAAGTGACTTGCCATCTACTCAATGTCCTCATTTTCTCCGATCGCCAGTTCGATCTCTTCTGGAAATGCCTCAGCATAAGCCCAAGCATTTGCTAAATAATCGGCACTCAAGGTAGGATAATTTTCCAGAAGATCCCCTTCGCTATATCCCAAACGACGGGCATTTACCAATCCCCAAACGGTGAGGCGCGTCCCGGCAATACAAGCCCTCCCGCCACAGACACCAGGAGTTTTTTCAATCCCTTGCCAGTTTAGGCGGCGACTTGCAGATAAAAGCAGTGGAGATTCTCTTTTTTTGATAGTCATAATCACTTAAAACTCCCAGCCGCAACTGCTAAACAAATCCAACCGATAATCAAACTGGTTCCTCCCAGAGGCGCGATCGCCCCCAGCCACTTGATATTTGTTAAACTCAAAGCATACAAACTGCCAGAAAAAATAGCAATTCCCGCAACGAAGGCCCATCCTCCTGCTACCAGAAAAGTCTGGGAAGCTTCTTCCGCCCGACTTAACAGCAACGCCACCATCAGCAGCGCCAAAGCATGATACATTTGGTATCTGGCCCCAGTTTCAAAAATACTCAAAGCCTTCTCCGTTAACCGATCCTTTAATGCATGGGAGGCAAAGGCACCTGCTGCTACCTCTAGGGCCCCGAAAATAGAGGCGATCGCCAGAAAAATTCTTGTCATCATCTTCTTATTCTTCGCTCAATCTTCAGCCCGCGCAGGCGGGCTTTGTTTCTGTAGCCCCACCATAAATGGTGGGGGTGTGGGTGGGGCTGAGGGGGCTAGGAGGAAGTGCGATTAGCTTCGAGGATGCGAGAGTAATAAAAGCTAGTCTTAGTCATAGCATCCCGTGCAATAGAAAAGCCATTGCTTTCGATAATTTTAACCACATCTACTTCCCGATGCATGTAAGCGCGAGTAGTCTTACTAGGACCGGGAAATAAACTCCCGATTTTCTTGAGTATACACAAAGCGACCGTTTTGGGGGCAAAACTGAGAATCAGACGAGACTCGGCCAGAGAACAGAGATGTCCGATCATCTCACTTGTTTGTTCTTGAGGATAGTGAATCAGCACATCCAGGCAAATCACCGTGTGGTAGCTGCCGCTTAATTGCTCCAAATCCTGGACCATAAAAGTAGGATTATCATTGTTCCCGATCGCCGCCTTCGCCCGGGAGAATGCTTCTGCCACCATTTTCTCAGAAATATCGCTCCCATAGACTTGCGCACCCGCTTGGGCCAAGGGTATGCTGAGGCTACCCACACCGCAACCCGCATCGCAGACCGATAATCCTTTGAGATTATCATCCGCTTGCAGCCAGGAGAGCACCGTATCAATCGTCTGCTGATGTCCCTTGCGGATATCCAGCTGCACCTTATTCACCTCGCCATCGCCATAGATCCTCTGCCAGCGATCGAAGCCAGTGGCGTTAAAATACTCGCGGACAATTGTTTTATCATCTGCTACAGTCATTACTTTACCTGCGAACATCATATTTCCCAGGATCGAACTTACCATTATCTGCGACATCGAGCGTCAACATGAGCAAAATCAGATGGTCCATTTTGATAATTGCCGCCTGTTTCCTCTCCCCGGTCATGCCAGCACGGGCAGAAAAATTGCGGGTAGGCATTGCTGGAGCACCCCCCTTCGTGATTAACAATGACTCTAATCTGGAAGGCATTAGTATCGATATTTGGAAAGAAATCGCCTCCGCTGAGGACATAGAATATGAATTGATAGTGCAGAACAACACCCAAGCGACACTCAAAGCCGTAGCCGACGGCGAACTAGAACTGGCGATCGGGTCCATCAGCATTACAGCCTCACGCCTGGAAGAGGTGGACTTTTCCCAACCCTTCTTCCTCGCGGAGATCGGCGTGATGATTCCCAGCGAAACACCCAGCCTCTGGAGTAGAATCAGACCCTTTTTCGGGGTAGCCTTTATCTCCTCGGTAGCCATACTCATCGGCTGTATTTTTCTAGTCGGCAATCTCCTGTGGCTAGCGGAGAGGCGTCGCAATGACCAGTTTTCCTGGGAATATTGGTCTGGGGTAGGCAATGGGATGTGGTTTGCCCTGGTCACCTTGACCACGGTGGGATATGGCGATTTCGCCCCCATTACCAGAACCGGGCGCATAATTTCGGGTATCTGGATGGTGTTGACGATGGTGACTGTTTCTTCCCTGACAGCCGGGATCGCGACAACCCTGACCCTTTCCCTATCCCACCAGGGAGGCGAACCTTTAGGCCACCCATCAGAACTCAAAGAAATTCCGATCGCAGTTGTTTCGGGATCGACGGGTGCCAAATGGGCAAACTATTATCAGGCACAATTGATACAGAAAAATCGCCTCAAAGACGCGATCGCCCTTTTGGAAGCGGGTCAAGTTGAGGGCGTAGTCTTTGACAGTCCGGTCTTGAAATATTATCTGCAACAGCATCCCGAAACTGATTTGAGACTGGCTAATTTTGCCGTATCCACTGAAACTTACGGTATTGCCTTGCCCTTGGAAAGTCCTCTGCTGCGCCAATTTAATGTGAGGCTGCTGAAGATGCAACAGGATGGAACACTCCAGGAAATCAAGGCTAAATGGCTTGATTAAAAAGTTGTCAGTTGTTAGTTATCAATTTTCAATTTTTAATTTTCAGTACCTAAGCGCTGCCAAGTTAGTTCCCTAGTATATTCATCAAAATGCCAGCGCAGTAAATTAGCAGGTGTATTTGGTGCCAAACCCGGGAGTCCGATCGCCCGTCTGGGTGCTTCTGTGGCCCAGGCGATCGCCTCTGGCACTCCACGAATACCCCATTTTACCAAATTCTGCACCCCTGCCAACAGGGGCAAACTCGTTCCCGCCAGGGCGCCATCCAACAATCTTGCCGTACCATTTTCTACCCGAATTTGACGCTTATCCCAAGGATAAATTCCATCAGGTAATCCCAAAGGTGCCAAAGCATCGCTAACTAAAAATATCCCCTGGGGGTGACAGCGTGCCAACAAATACATCATCGTCGGACAGACATGCTGACCGTCAGCAATTAAACCACATTTTACCCGATCGTTAACCAGGGCTGCACCTAACAATCCCGGCTCTCGATGATTTAAACTCGGCATAGCATTAAAAGCATGAGTTACCATTGACGCCCCCCGTGCAAAGGCATTTTCCGCTTCTGCTGCCGTAGCTTGGGAATGTCCCAGACTCACTGTAATTCCCAAATCCCGCAAATAAGGAATTACCTTACCAATAGCATCTAATTCTGGTGCCAGAGTCATCACCTTCACCATCCCAGCGTAATCCCCCAGCACCCGCTTGACATTTTCTATTGTTAGTGGTAATAGATGTTCAGCGGGATGGGCGCCGCGTTTGGTCGGATTCAGAAACGGTCCTTCCAGATGGACCCCCAGAATTTGGGCTCCCTGTTGTCCAAAGTCCGCGCAGTCAGAGAAAATAGAGAGCGATCGCTGTATTTTTTCTACCGCCGTCGTCACCAGGGTGGGCAAAAAAGCATCAATGCCCTGATGCCAGAGGAATTGACAAATTTCTCTAATTTTGGTAATCTGTTCGGCATCGACATCAGTAAAAGCTAAACCCAAGGCACCATTAATCTGTAAATCTACGCCACCCAAAGAAACCCAATCTCCTGCTATATCTAGCACTTGGGTAGCAGCAGGATCTCCCTTGCCTTTGCTCATCGGGGAAATAGATGCGATCGCCCCTCTGTGGATCCGAATCATCTGTTTAGACTCGGATCCAGGTAATCTCACATTAATAAGATCGATCGGCTCTGCTTTCACCTTCTACCAACCCACAATTAACAAATAACATGAATCAAGCATTAATTGGCATCATCATGGGCAGCGACTCTGACTTGCCCACCATGCAAGATGCGATCTCCGTCTGCGAAGAATTCGACATAGGTCGGGAAGTCGCGATCGTTTCCGCCCACCGCACGCCAGAGAGAATGGTAACATACGCCCAGCAAGCACACAAGCGGGGCTTAAGAGTAATTATTGCCGGTGCCGGTGGTGCCGCCCATCTCCCCGGGATGGTAGCTTCCCTCACCCCCTTGCCAGTGATCGGCGTCCCCGTACCCACTCGCCACCTGCAAGGAGTGGACTCTCTCTATTCCATCCTGCAGATGCCCCGAGGCATCCCCGTGGCCACCGTCGCGATCGGCAATGCCAGAAATGCTGGTTTACTAGCAGTACAGATTTTAGCAACCGGTCAGCCAGAATTACAAGAGCGAGTGCAGCAATATCGCCAAACCCTCACCCAGTCAGTGATGGCCAAGCAGGAACGGCTGGAGGATCTGGGATATCAAGAATATCTCAGCCAAATGTCTTAAAAAATTCTGCATAAGGCAAAATTAACAATATTCTGTATTCCCATATACAGAATATCCCACACATAGTTGATGCAATCTATCTATCTTGCTTCTCGCTCATCTGTGTCATTTGATTATAGATGGCGGTATCGCCGCAGCTCACACATGTGACAGAGATTCACAGCCGAGCGAATAAGCCATTGTCAGGTAAGCATTAGTCAGCTATCAACAGCCTAGCTGATTGGAGCGCCTTATTTTATCTCGAACGAATTGGAAGTATTTGCGTGTTTGACGTCTAAACTAATGCAAAAAAATAAATTGAAAAATATCAATATCCGGGCATCTTGGGATGCCCGATCGTTCCTAGGAAAAATGGGAGTGGGAAAGTTATCATATAGCTGGGGAGCCTGCATTCCCCTAACAGCCCTGATCGTTGGGGTTTGGAGTTTGGCAGCGTCCGCCCAAGAAGCAGAACCTCTGACTCCCGAATATGTTCAGGGGGTCTTAAACACCATCTGGATAGTAGTGGCTTCCGTGCTGGTGATCTTCATGAATGCTGGTTTCGGCATGTTAGAAACGGGCTTCTGTCGCCATAAAAATGCCGTCAACATTCTGGCAAAAAACCTGATCGTATTTGCGATCGCGACCCTCATCTATTGGGCATTGGGTTTTTCCTTAATGTTCGGTCAGGGTAATGACTTCCTTGGATTTAGCGGCTTCTTCTTGATGAGTGAAGACCCCGCAACCTACGGACTCGATCCCTTTCCCGCAGGCTTGCCCATACCAGTCTTTTTCCTATTTCAGGTAGCCTTTGCCGCCACCGCAGCCACGATCGTATCTGGGGCAGTGGCCGAAAGAATTGAGTTCGTTGCCTTTTTACTCTTCAGCGTCTTGATCGTCGGTATTTCCTACCCGATCACCGGACATTGGGTATGGAGTAGCGACGGCTGGCTGGGAAACATAGGCTTCTCGGACTTTGCAGGCTCGACGGTTGTCCACTCAGTCGGTGGCTGGTCGGCCCTAGTGGGAGCATTCTTGCTCGGTCCCAGGATCGGCAAGTATGATGATGATGGTAAACCCCGGGCTATCCCCGGTCATAACATGAGTATTGCCACCCTGGGCTGCTTGATTCTCTGGATCGGCTGGTTTGGCTTCAACCCAGGTTCAGAATTAGCTGCCGATGAGGCAGTTCCCTTTATTGCGGTAACCACCAACTTAGCTGGGGCCGCAGGGGGCGTGACCGCAACCTTTACCTCTTGGGTCAAGGATGGTAAGCCCGACTTGTCGATGGTCATCAATGGTATCCTGGCAGGCTTAGTGGGAGTTACCGCTGGTTGCGATGGTGTTTCCTACGTGGGCGCTGTAATTATTGGTGCTATTGCGGGGGTCATCGTCGTGTTCGCTGTCGGCTTCTTTGACCAGATGAAAATTGATGACCCGGTGGGGGCCACCTCCGTTCACTTGGTTAATGGTATTTGGGGAACCCTAGCAGTGGGACTCTTTAATACAGAGTCGGGCTTGTTTTATGGCGGCGGCCCCGGTCAACTGGTCAAGCAAATCATTGGCATTGTGGCGATCGGAGTCTTTACAATCATCACAAGCACCATCTTCTGGATGGCGATCAAAGCAACTGTGGGTATGCGGGTCGGACCCGAACATGAATTTGAGGGTTTGGACATTGCCGAACATGGCATGGAAGCCTACAATGGGTTCCTCAAGGAGAGTAGTGCTCTCGGGGGTGGTGGCGAAATAGTAGGTAGTCACGGTTTCACAGGTACTCGGCTCCAGTAACAATTGGTGCAATTGTTACTTGTTCATAGTCGAAGATTCATTTGCAGGGAAATAGCCCTCTAACCCGGTTTTTTGTCAAAACCGGGTTGATCAATTTAAGCAGCTATTCTCGGTTGAGAGTGCAAGAATAATATAGAAAGTTATAATGGAATAGTTGCGGCTCGGAAGGGTAGGATAATCGGGGAGAGAAATTATGGTAAAATCAGAATCTTCTTTACGTTGGCCCACTAGCGACGAGCTACGGCGGCTCGTGATGAAACTCCCGTGGATGATGAACTGCAAAATTTAGTCCCTAACATATTGGGGTGGAGCTTGAGTTGGCTCTGGGGAAACCGCTGGGATTGGTTTTTTGCAGTAGATATGGGAATTTATTTCAGAAGCTCTTGGGCAGATCCCCGTGTCCCGATCGTCCCGGATGGTTTTCTCAGCTTGGGGGTCGAGCGGGTGAAGGGCAATAGATTAAGAAAGAGTTACTTTGTTTGGGAAGAGAAGGACATTGTTCCCACCCTGGTTCTGGAAGTAGTATCGGAAAAATATGGAGGGGAATATCATGAAAAAATGAACAAATATGCTCGGTTAGGGGTGCTGTACTATGTGATTTATAATCCCGAGTTTTCCGCCAGGCATAAGGAACAGCCATTTGAAGTGTATAAGCTAGTAAATAAAACTTATAGACTACAGCTGGGAGAACCAGTATGGATGCCGGAGATTGGTTTGGGAATCGGTCGCGGGACGGGAACTTATTGGGGATTGACTCAAGAGTGGCTTTTCTGGTATGACGATCGGGGAAATCGGTATCTTACGCCAGAAGAGACGGCCCTGGCAGAGCAACAACAGCGTCTGGAAATGTCTCAAGCTATGACAGAAATGTCTCAACTGCTAGCTCGCTATCGGGAGCGGTTTGGGGAATTGTCATAAGGATATTGCGGTGAGGGGGTGACGGCTCCCTCACCGGGCAAGGCGCAATTTCTGAAGATCGCCTATAATAAAATTTAGCAATATTAGTCAATAGCCAATGGATACTAAAGCATTTACCCGGGCTCTGAAACAGTCAGAAAACTACAATCGTAGGGGATTTGGCCACGCGGAGGAAGTTGCTGGCGTGATGAACTCCGCTTATCAAAGCAATCTGATTCAGGAAATCCGCAATCATAATTATACCCTGTCTCGCGGCGATGTCACCATCCGCCTGGCGGAGGCATTTGGTTTTTGCTGGGGTGTGGAACGGGCGGTGGCGATGGCCTACGAAACTCGCCAGCACTTCCCTACGGAACGGATCTGGATCACTAATGAGATTATCCACAATCCTTCTGTTAACCAGGATATGCGGGATATGCAAGTTGGGTTTATTCCCGTGCAGGAAAGCAAAAAGGACTTTTCGGTAGTTGACAAGGGTGATGTGGTGATTCTCCCCGCCTTTGGTGCTAGCGTCCAGGAAATGCAATTTCTGAATGATTTGGGTTGCAAAATTGTCGATACTACCTGTCCCTGGGTGTCGAAGGTCTGGAATACGGTCGAGAAGCACAAGAAAAAGGCTTACACTTCTATCATTCACGGCAAGTACAAGCATGAAGAGACTGTTGCTACCAGTTCCTTTGCCGATAAGTACCTGATCGTGCTGAATATGGCAGAAGCAGAATATGTCTGCGATTATATTCTTCATGGTGGCGACAAGCAAGAGTTCATGGCGAAATTCCCTCGCGCCTGTTCGGCGGGCTTTGACCCCGATCGGGATTTAGAGCAGGTGGGCATTGCTAATCAGACTACCATGCTGAAGAGCGAAACGGAGCAAATTGGCAAGCTGTTCGAGCGGACGATGATGAAAAAGTACGGCCCCGAACAGTTGAATCTGCATTTCCAAAGCTTTAATACTATCTGCGATGCTACTCAAGAACGCCAAGATGCTATGTTGCTGTTGGTGGAAGAACAGTTGGATTTGATGGTGGTTGTCGGTGGGTTTAATTCTTCTAATACTACTCACCTCCAAGAAATGGCGATCGCCCGCAATATTCCTTCTTACCACATTGACAGCGTGGAGCGGATTTTACCGGGAAATCGCCTGGAACACAAACCCCTGCATGAGGATTTAGAAGTGAAAGAAAATTGGTTGCCAGAGGGTAAGATCATCGTCGGGGTCACTTCTGGTGCTTCTACTCCCGATAAAGTTGTCGCTGATGTGGTGGAGAAGATTTTTGCTCTGAAAGTTTGCTAGACTTCGCACTTCACCCGCCGGGGGTGGGACACCCCCGGCTAATAGCTCAAGTGGGTTAAAACCCACTCTCCAGCCTTATCGAGAAAGCATTTTACCCTCGTTCCTTGGCTCTGCCAGGGAACGAGCTATTGAGGCTCCGCCTCTAGTTAAAAATGGTGCAAGATATTAGTATAATTGATGCTGGACCAGAGTGCGATCGCTCTCGGTTCTCTCTGGGGAAATAGCGCGATCGCTCTCGGTTCTCTCTGGGCGTGAGGGCGGGATCCCCTGGACCGGGAAATTTCTCCTCAAGGAGTAACTTTTTCCGGTGACGGAGTTGCTCTTTCCCACCGTATGAGTACTGATTTTGGCCTTGAATCCGATCGCTCCAGCTACGCGATCGGCGACTTACTTCAGCTCGGGACTCAGTCTCTCCAGCTCGGGACTCAGTCTCTCCAGCTCGGGCTCAGTCTCTCCAGCTCGGGACTCAGTCTCTCCAGTTCAGGACTCAGTCTCTCCCTAAAGAGACTAAGTTTCCCCAGCTCAGGACTCAGTCTCTTCCGGGAATGACTCAGTCACTCCCGGGAATAACTCAGTTTCTCCAGGGAATAACTCAGTCACTCCATTGAGAATGCTTCCACTCCCAGGAGTGACTGAGTCACTCCACTATAAAATATATCTATTGATTACCGCATATATCTATAGATAACCAGCGATCGCCGGAGGTTCTCTCTGGGAAAATCGGGCGATCGGGCGGCCCCAATACTTCTGGGTTAAGGATATAGGATGTCATTGCGAGGGGGAGTAATCCGCGATTAGCTTATGCTTTCTTGAGTTAACCCCCCCGAAGCAATCCCCTCGCCCCGTATGAGATGAAGAGCGTTTTGGCGTCGGAGGTGAGATAGAAGGCCCTCCTGCGTCGGGCCGCTGCGATGAGACGAAGTGCGCGACGCAGGAGCGCTACGGGGGGGGGATCCTGGCCTTACAGGGGTATGTTTTTTACATTTTGGTTTGTTTGAGGGGGTGAGGGGGTGAAGGGGTGAGGGGGTTCCGAAGATTTAAGACTCAACGGATCATGACATTGATAGACTTTTAACCCTCAAACTGCTCCCACTCCCCCACTCTCCCCCTCTCCCCCTCATTTGAAAAAGGTGAATATTAAAAACATACCCTTGAAAGGGGATCCTGGCGGGGTAAGGAAGAATGCTCGTGCCACCCGCCCCCCCCCTCGCTCCGGACAAGTTATTAACCGAGAAGTATTGGGGCGGCTTCCCATCTGGGCAATGCTACGGGCGATCGGCAACCAAATTCCACAGGATATCAATGCCATCCCCGACATATATTGCCAAGCTTCCCTTGATGGCTTACTTCCAGTTCCACCAACTTCTGCAAAATCTCCTGGGACAAACCCTTATCGGGTGTGGTCAAAACCCGTTGATCGTTCGGGCGGCCCTCTCAGTCGCCGGATCCCCCCAAACCCCCCTTAGAAAGGGGGGCTTCCGGAGCCCCCCCAATTGCCACGGGGGGGTTTGGGGGGGATCCCGCTGCAACAAATGCATGACCACACCCACCCTTATCTTCAACTTTCATGTTTTTGGGGTCTTCCGCCAGGCAACTGCCAGCAAATAGCAAACTGCGGGTTGCGCCGGGGCACGGCGGTATTACATTGATCATATTTACCGATAATCTGTTGATGCCGTGCCCCTACATTTTACGTTTAATTGCGACTGCGCGTGGGGTAAGCAATGTTAATGTCAGCCCGATCGCCTGTTTGTTTGAGGGCCAGCATGACGTGATTTTTAATATTGCCCACCTGACTCATTTGCGGTGCCGTCCAATAGCTGATACTCAGCAGAATAGCACTATTGACGAATTCGGAGATCTTTATTGCTGGTGCTGGTTCTGGCATCACCCCGGCCACCCCCGATACTGCCTCTAGCAAGGTGGCGATCGCCTCTTCTAAGGGAGTATTCTAGTCTATGCTGATTTGGAATATTGTTTCTGGGTGTGGTCAAAAGTAGTTGGAGAGGATCCCCCCCAAACCCCCCCTTCCAAAAGGGGGGGGTTCCGGAAGCCCCCCTTTCTAAGGGGGGTTTGGGGGGATCCGGCGACTGGGAGGGCCGCCCGAACGATCAACGGGTTTTGACCACACCCCTGATGGCCTTTTCTATCACCGGTTGCAACTCGCAGGAGTACCTGTCCTAAGTCCTGCTGTAGGGGCGAAGCTAAGGAGCAAAAAATATGACATATATTGACATAGATCCCTCGCGGGGTGCTTATGAGATGATATATGTCGATTTATGTCATAATTTATGCCAGAAGGCTTCGCACGTGGATTAGGCTTTGACTCCCCTGAGAGCCTTTGTAGTCACCGGTTGCAACGGATAGAGAAACTGTGCTACCGGCAGCTGGGTCGGGGTTTGGCTCCCCCTGATGGCCTTTTCGATCGCCGGTTGTGACTGGGTGTGGTGAGCTTTCCCAAGGAGGGGTTTGGGGGGATCTCCGTTCGGAGTTCTCCGTTCGGAGTTGGCGGGGAGACGATCCGACCAAGGCGGTCAGACGATCCGACTGCGGCTCTCAGACGATCCGACTGCGGCT
>JBFRWI010000198.1:0-55758 GCA_051439505.1 Hormoscilla sp.
ATGATATTTGATATGGCTCATATGATATTTGATATGGCCCATATGATATTTGATATGCCCCAGAGCAAATATCATATGTCGCAAAGCAATTATCCCACCAAGTCAAACCGACCCGAGGGCGATCGTCGAGTAAGTCATCCGTGATATCCCATAGCGCCGAGGCCCACCTAGAATGAGTAATATAATTTTCAATTGGCAATTTTCAATTAGCGATGAAGGGGAGAACTCTTTTGGTACAGCGGTAGGAATTGCGGGTTCCCATCTATGATAGCAACAATTTTCCCAAATGGGTAAGGTTATGTGACAATTGTGAATCTGTCACATCGCCTTGCAGACATCGGGGGTAAGCAGTCAATAATATAAGTAACGAGACAAAGATGAATTGAGGTGAGCGAAAATGGCAAGCTTCCCTAACACTGAAATGGAAATTGCCACCTTGGCAGAAAACATGATCTCGGGCTTGACCGCAAATACCGACGTATATCCCGCCCCGATCGTTCCGGTCGATCAACTCCAAAACGCCCTGAACGAATTAAAATCAGCACAGCATCAGGTGCTGGCCACCAAATCAGCAGCTGAACAAGCGGTGACGGCGAAAAACGAAGTGCTGAAAAAATTGACTGGCCTGCTCAAGTCCGACATCCACTATGCTGAAGCCGTGACCGAAAGAGACGACGATAAACTGAAACTCCTAGGTTGGGCGGGACGTTCCGCACCCAGGAGGATAGAAGTTCCCGGGGCGATCGAGCAATTCCAAGTCATTCGCACGGAGCCCGGTACAATTAAATTAACATGGCAGCGACCCAGTAAAGGGGGAAGAGTTGCTGCCTATAAAGTGCAAGAATTAAATCGCACCTTGGGAATTTGGCAAACCGTGGAAACAGCGATCAATACTGCTGCCCAGTCCCTGCGGGATCTGGAAGTTGTCTTATTTCATCGCCAGTTAGGAGAAACCTTAGCCTATCGGATCGTCCCCTGCAACCAAGCAGGAGAAGGAACCCCCAGCAACACATTAGAAGTGCTTGCCTAAAGGGCGAACTGGACGCATTTAGGGCCTAATTTTGATGGGCATTCAGAAACCCGGTTTTGTGGAAAAACCGGGTTTCTGGGTCACTGGTGAAACCGCCCGGGCCAAACCGGGATGCGTTCGGGGCGGATACCCACCCGACTTTTTGTTTATAATATTAGCAGCGTTTCACTGCCAGAGGGCAAGTCAATGACAGCGGCTAAACGGAAAAAAAAGAAGACTGTCTCCCAGCGCTTGTGGTCTCTACATTGGTGGATGGCGGCGATCTACATACCGATCTTTGTGCTTGGCACTTACATGGCTGGCCTGTCCGGGGATGTCTCTTACAGAGGGATGTTATATGATTTCCACAAGTCCCTCGGAGTTTTAACCATGATCTTGCTCGCAGTCAGGATCTTTATGCTGTTGCTCAAACTCCAGCGCAAAGCACCCCCAACCCGCCCCAAACAGAAGTTCGATCGCATGCGGAGGGTCGGGCTGCACGCCTTATTGTACATTTTCATGCTAGGAGTTCCCCTGAGCGGTTGGTTCTTTTCCAACTCCTTTGACAAAGACGTAGCATTCTTCGGCATTGTTTTGCCCCGCCTGTTTGTCGCGAATAAGGAAATAGCCGAATTTGGCAGAGATATGCATTTTTGGCTATCATACAGCTTTCTGGCATTTATCGTCTTACACGCCATAGACCAATGGAAATTCTTGCGGGCTACGGTCCGGCGTTACTATAAAGCTGTGGAGAAAAAATTCGCCTCATCATAAAGGAGAACTTTCATCTATACTTGGGATTAAGAAACCCGGTTTTTCCAAAAAACCGGGTTTCTGGGCTACTGGCAAATACGATCGCAGTTGGTGCGGTTGAGTTTTGTGCGGAAACTCAACCTACAGTATTATAACTCAAATTAGATCCTTTTTAGATAAGGGATTCTATTTTCTCTAACCAACGCCGAAATCCCGGACATTCTGTGCGAAAAGTCTCAAGTCCAATATCAATCGCTGCCAAGTTACCATGTAGAGGCTTTTCGTACTCTGGCATCAAGGTTTTAATTCTTTGAGATGGATGAGTTTCGGGAGAATCATTAATCTCTTCTGGAGAGGAGTAGAGATCGCGAATGTTTTGAAACTTAGTGGCCAAGTCCTCCCGATCGATACTCCTGGCCAACTGCAAGCAGTTACTAAACAGCAATCCCTCAAATTCATGCATAATGATATAGGGAATAAATCGTTCTGTATTCGTTGTGCTTTGAGCGGCAATATCTTGCTGTAGTTCTGCTTCAATATGTTGAGCCTTATTGTCAAAGTCTAAACAACTCGCTTGAAATCGCCCTGGCCATGCATTTGGATTATTTTCTCCTCCTGGTAAAGCATAGTAATCTACCATTGTTGACACATATAGGGATCTATCTGTATTGAGATGTCGGATAATTTCTGCACGCACTCCGGGCCACCCTTTAATTCCACCCCTTCGATCGCGCTTGCGGGCATTACCCATCAACTTAGCGCTAACTGCAAGAAATCCTTTGTTATAAAGATGCGGGGCCAAAACTTCCCTAACAAAAGTTTCTTCTGTTTCTCCTTCTACGACTACCAACAATCTAACCATGTTAAGGTCTGCCACCAAATTGATTTTTTTCCCAAAGTTGTCCCAAACTATAGTCTTCCAGCCATGATTCTAACTCACTAGATTGCAAGCGGGTGAGAGTTGTGGCCCCATCTTCTAATTCTGTTACCAAAATATCTTCTGGTTCAAAATGATCTAGAAGCAGGGGTGATTGTGTAGAAATAATAATCTGAGTTTCTGTAGCAGCAGCTTTGACCATACTTGCCAACATTGTAATGGCATAAGGATGTAAACCCAGTTCTGGCTCATCTAAAATGATCGGAGAAGGGCGTTCTTGGGCGGGTTGTAGTAATAAGGTCGCCAGACAAATGAAGCGTAATGTCCCATCAGATAGAGACGAAACATCAAAGTATTGGTCGGAGAGTTTGTGCATCCATTCTAGGCGAATTTTATTTTGATTGCGACGCAAGGTAACTAATTGAAAGTCATCGAAAAAAGCGGCTACCCTTCGCACTGTATTGCGGATTAAACGATACTTAGACGGATGTTGTTCTCTTAATAGAAGTAGATAGGCAGGAAGATTTGAGCCATCCGATCGCAAAAAATGATTATCATTAACATCTGCAATTCGTTTCATGGGTGACTGTTCGCTCGTATCGTGAAAGTGATAAATTCGCCAATCATCAAGACTTGACTGTACCCAACTAACATTCCCTTCACAAAGTTGACTAATGCCAGCTTCACCGTTCGCTGCCTTTAAGGACTCATAGTCTGGTTCTGGGTGGCCTTGTTTATCCCAAAACCAACAGCTTTCATCTTTGATATAAAGTTCATCGATATCTGTCGATCCTAACAATATTTTATACCCGTTTACCTCGGAAATAAACGATATTTCGATCTCGATTTCTGGTGTAACTTTCGAGCCAAAGTGCAAGATTGTATCTGCTCCACCTCTTTGGGCTGTATAATTTCTTAACTTACCACGGCGAATAGCATTTAAGAAGGAAAATACTTCCACAAAGTTAGATTTTCCCGACCCGTTAGCCCCGATCGATATATTGATGGGGCGTAGTTCTAGCTTCTCGATCGCCCGGATACTCCGGAAGCCCTTGATGGAAATATAATCTAGGTAATGTTGCATAGTGTTAGTTTTAGCTGATGCTGGCATTTATTGGGAGTGGAAATTTGCAGCCGGGTCCTCAATACTTGCGATCGCGACACGTTGCTGCTATTCTACGATATAACGGATCGGGCTTTGGTTAAGGCATTTTCTTCAAAGAGGCCCGGATAAATCCAGACCTCTCCTATAATCATAGCACCTAAGTGAGCGCTATATTGAATGCGATCGGGATTTCCAAACCATCTTCATCAACAGCTCATGCAGTAACAATCCTACCACAAAACCAGGAACAATTTCGTTAAGGATGTCGCTGTATCCTAAAACTCGCCAGATGATAGTAGTCGTTAATCCAGCTAGCATCGTCGCGCTTAAGGCGATGTGGTTCGTGCGTCTTTTGAGTAATGCAATGAGCATGGCTGGACCAATAGAACCTGCTACTGCACCGACAGCAAATAGAACTAAAGAAAACACGGTGGCGGAAATAGCCAGAGTTGCTATTACGGCGGCGAAGCCAACTAATAGAGTCGAAGCTTGCTCGTATTTCAACCCATATTTACGAGACATCTTGTGATAAAAAGAAGGCACAATGTCTCTGGCTAACGCGCTCGCGCAAACCAGGAGTTGGGAATCTGCCGTCGAGGCAATAACTGAAAACACGCCTGCTAGCACAATTCCTACTAAAACTGGAGGAAAATTCTGCATTGCATAAAGGGGCAAGGCTTGTTCGGGGTCGTCAAGACCGGGAATCAATACTCGACAAGCAATGCCAAATATTAGCATGGCAATCCAGGTAGAATAGCCATAAGCCAGGTATAGCCACTGAGCTTGTTTGGTCTCCTCTGGACTGCGACCCGCTAGTAACCTGACTAGGAGTTGGGGCTGAGAGAGACTAAATCCAAAGCCATAAAAGAAAAACCCCACCATCAGAGCAAGTAATGTCCAGGGGGTAAATCCGGCTGTCAAATTAGTTAGGTTCGGGTCGATTTCATGAAGTTTTGAGAAAATTGCAGGTATCCCGCCTCCAGCAATAACGGCTACTGTCAGCATCCCATAGCAAACAAACATCACGACAAATGCCTGTACTATGTCGGTCCAGATGGAGGCTCGCAGTCCTCCAGTCACGCAGTAGACCATAATTGCGATCGCGGCACCGAGAGCACCAATCTTGGGGTCAACGCCAAAAAACACGTCCAGAGTCTTAGCAGCAGCAGCAAATTGCGCAGCGGTATAGGCTCCAATAAAGATGATTGTGATCAGCGCAACGATGAGGGTAATGAGGCGTTGGCCTTGAGGCTTTTTGACCGTGGCACCGATAAATTCTGGCACTGTTTGGGAGCCTTGCTCGACAGAAAACTGGTTTATTTTATCTGGAAAAAATCTCCAAAAGAGCAATTCCCCCAATAACATGGGAAGAACGATCAGAAAAGATGAAACACCTGTGGTGTAGGCTATTCCTACCGCTCCAACCATAATCCAACCGCTATTGGCGGTAGCGCCAACACTGAGCCCGATAAAGAATTTGCCAAAGGAGCGATTTCCCAGCAGGTAGTCAGTCTCTGTATTGTTGGAGACTTTGGCTGCTAGGGCACCAATCCACAAAAAAATAGCGACGAAAACGGTGAAAGTCCCAATTGTAATGATAGAGTTCATTCGGTAGTTTTCTTTGGTAATAGGTTACTGGACTAGAGTATAAACCGGGATGGGATAATGCCTCTATCTTAGAGAGAGCGATACTCTCAATACTTCTCGGTTAATAATCTGTCATTGCGAGGGGGAAACCCAAACCGATATTTTAGGGATCGCAGCGAAGGATCCCCCCGAAGCAATCTCACCGCGCTGTATCCTGGGTAGTGCGAGTAGCGCTCCCTCCGATACAGCCAGACGCAATTCGTGCTATTCATATTAAGTAGGTGTGCATTGGTCAACTGACTTATGTAAAATTTTGTAACAGATTACAAAATAGCTGAAAGCCTCTCCCAGAAATAAGTTCAGCCATTTTACATTCCAATTCAACAAACTACGAACTACGAACTACGAACTACGAACTACTTATACGGGGCGGGGGGATTGCTTCGGGGGGTTAACTCAATAAAAACATAACTTAATCGCTACGTACCCCCCTCGCAATGACAACCTATATCCTTAACCTTGAGGTATTGGCGATACTCTGACCAGAGTTACCCGGTTTCTCGATCGACTAGGATTATTCGGGTGTGGTCAAAAGTAGTTGATCGCCCGATCCCCCCCAAACCCCCCCTTCCAAAAGGGGGGGCTCCGGAAGCCCCCCCTTTTTAAGGGGGGTTTGGGGGGATCCCGGCGACTGGGAGGGCCCCAGAACTATCAACGGGTTTTGACCACACCCGGATTATTCTACTCGATTCAGGCAAGTTTCCAGCTCTTGAGCCAGAACCCGGACCTGGGGCTCCCGCATCATAGCATAATGGTCCCCAGGAATCCTATAGGTTTCCAACTCCCCGGCGACTAAAGAATTCCAGCCTCGCTCTCCGACTTCATCCCTCGCACAAAACAGAACTGTCCGACCAGAATAAGGCTGAGGTTGATAATCGTACATGGCTTTGAGATTAGCTTTGAAGACCTCGAACAACCGACGGATCTGTTCGATGCCGATTTCTGGCGGCAAGATCCCAAGGCGTTTGGCTTCTTGCCAGATGCGTACCAATTGCTCCTCGTATGGAAGTTGCTGGAGTTCCTGGGCAGAAATTGATAACTGCTTACCAAAGATACTCCCAAGATCGGTAAAGAGAGAATTTGCCAGCATTGCCTCATCTATCTGTTGAAGAGAAGTGCTTGGTGCATAACTATCGATTAAAGCCAGCAGCGCCACTTCCTGCCGGGATGCTTGCAACTGCTGTGCCATTTCCCAAGCAACGACACCGGGAGCATCTCAGATTTGCAAATTGACAAACAATCAAATATTTTTGATTGACATTTATGATTGGAGACGATAGCATAGATTGAGCAAAACATCCTCTGTGCGGTACTTTCCCCAATTGCCATTAGCAATTAGCAATTAGCAATTAGCAATTAGCGAAATTTATTGCAAAAGTGCAAAAGTGAGATGCACCCGGATTAAATTTTGCTAATTTAACCGATTTGCTGTATAGTAGTTAGGGTCGTCTTATTATGTCTAAAAAACTGCTATGCTTCAAGAGCAAAGGTTCCATTTAGATGAGAAGCAAGTTCAATTTTTGGCTCGCTATCGAGAATACGGGTTTAAAGATAAAAGCCAACTGGTGGTGACAGCTTTGCAGCGCCTCCAGTTAGCGCTCGAAGGCAGAGACTTGCCAGAGGAAGCATTAGAAGAATCTTCTAGGGTTGAGGTGGGAGAGTTATCTGGGATGCTGTACCGAGCAGATAGAAAAACCGTTTCTTTAGAAGAAATGGAGGAAGCGATCGCTAAGTGTGCGGGAGAGTCGGCGTGAAAGGATTAGATACCAATGTTATCGTGCGCTTTTTGGTGCGGGATGACGAAGAGCAGTGGGAAATTGCCGATCGCTATCTCAATGAGGCTATGCTTGCTAAGGAACGGTGTTTTGTTAACAATATTGTTCTGTGCGAGGTGGTTTGGGTTTTGCGAACCAGTTATAAACTAAGTCGAGAAAAGCTCGTTGAAACTTTGGAAAAGATGTTAAAGGCGAATCTTTTTGCTTTTGAAAATCGAGAAGCTATAGAGTGGGCAATAGGGCAAATTAAATCTGGCAGCGCCGATTTTTCCGATTATTTAATTGCTCGATTAAACCAATTAGCCGGATGTCAGGAAACTGCATCTTTTGATGTCAAACTATGTCAGTTATAAGGAATAAAGCAACTCCGCTCCGAGTAGAATAGCAGAGCGATCGCCCTTTCCACCGCCATTAAGAAGCCAGGTTTTTCTGTCCGAAAAACCTGGCTTCTGCGTTAAAGACTTAACTCGTCATCCCGCCCCCTCGCTGTGGACGGGATGATGCTATTCCTCATTCCCCACTCTAACCAAGATTCTCCTACAGACTACTTTTCGAGGCAAGCATCTAACTGCTTTGCCAAAACTCCGACATCGGGTTCGCGCAAAATCTCATAATGGTTTCCAGGAATGGTATAAGTTTCCAGCGTCCCCGCAGCTAGAGAACTCCAACCACGATCTGCGGCTTCGTTGCGAGCACAAAATAAAACTGTCCGACCCGAATATGGTTGAGGTCGATAGTCGTACATCGCTTTCAGGTTAGCTTTGAAAACCTCGAACAACCGACCCATCTGTTCGATACCGATATCTGGCGGCAAGATATTTAGACGTTTGGCTTCAGCGAGAACGCGATCTAATCGTTCCTCCGGTTGGAGTTGCTGGAGTTCCTGGGCTGAAATTGATAACTCTTTGCCAAATATCCCGCCGAGATCGGTTACTAGAGAATTAGTCCCAAAAGCCTCATCGATTTGTTCAGAAGAAGTGGTTGGTGCATAACTATCGATTAAAGCCAGCAGCGCTACTTCCTGCCCCGATGCTTGCAACTGCTGTGCCATTTCCCAAGCAACGACACCACCTAATGACCAACCCCCCAGATAATACGGTCCTTGGGGTTGAACCCCTTGCAAGGCTTCAATATAGCATGTTGCCATCTCCTCGATCCGAGTTAAAGGCACCGAGTCTCCATATAAACCAGGCGACTGCAAACCGTAAAATGGTCGATCGCTTCCGAGATGACGGGCTAAGGCAGCGTAGCACAGAACGTTCCCTCCCACTGGATGCACGCACCAAAAAGGCGGCAAATCACCTGCCTTCTGAATTGGGACTAAGGGGGAAAAAGGTTGCCCATCGGTGGCAGTATTCAATAAACTGGCTTGGCGTTCGATGGTAGGTTCGGTAAACAGAGTTGCCAAGGGCAGCCGAGTTCCCAACTGTTGTTCTATACGAGCCATCAACCTTGTGGCTAATAGGGAATGACCGCCCAAATCAAAGAAGTTGTCTCCCACTCCCACCCCAGGAATATTGAGAACTTCCGACCAGATTTGTACCAGTTGCAGTTCTGTGGTGGTGCGGGGGGCTGTTGCTTCTGCTTCCCGAGTAGAAGCATCCGGTGCGGGGAGGGCGCGGCGATCGCACTTTCCGTTGGGAGTTAGAGGTATTGCGTCTAAAAAGACGAAAGCACTCGGTACCATGTAGTCGGGTAGCTTGGTTTTCACGAAACCGCGCAGATCGGAGGATGTCACTTCTTCTGTAGTAACGATATAGGCTACGAGGCGCTTATCCCCGGGGGTGTCTTCTCGTACAATAACGACTGCTTCTCGTAGATCTGGGTTTTGAGTTAAGGTAGCTTCAATTTCTCCGAGTTCGATGCGGAAGCCTCGAATTTTCACCTGGTTGTCGATGCGTCCGATAAATTCAATGTTGCCATCTCGGAGGTAGCGTGCCTTATCCCCGGTTTTGTAAAGGCGATCGCCCGGTTCGTCGCTAAAGGGGTTGTCGATAAATTTTTGCTCGGTTAATTCCGGGCGGTTGAGATAACCTCGGGCTAACCCTGCGCCGCCGATATGCAGTTCGCCGGGTACGCCGATGGGGACGGGTTGGAGATGCTTGTCCAGAATATAGATTTGGGTGTTGGAAATGGGACGACCGATCGACACTGACACATCTTCGTTGCTCTCTATCGACTCCGAAGCACTTACCGGGCAAGCCGTTGACCAAACTGTAGCTTCCGTAGGACCATATAGATTCCAGAGGGAAGAGCCTTTTCCTAGCAGGTTAGCGGCGAGTTGCCCGGATAAGGCTTCGCCACCACAGATAATTTTCAACTGCGGGCTACCTTGCCAACCTCCGGCCAGCAGCATCTGCCAGGTTGCCGGGGTAGCTTGCATGGCGGTCGCACCAGAATGCTCTAATTTTGATAACAGCCGTTTGCCATCAGCAGCTTCCTCTCGACTGGCTAAGACAATTTTTGCTCCCACTATCAAGGGTAAGTAAATCTCTAGGGCCGCAATATCAAAACTGATGGTCGTGACGGCTAAGATAACGTCAGCATCCGTTAACCCTGGCGCTATTGCCATCGAACAGAGAAAGTTGACTAGAGATTGATGGCAAATTTGCACTCCTTTGGGTTTTCCTGTAGAGCCGGAGGTGTAAATGACATAAACTAAGTTGTCAGGTTCTGCTAGAACCAGGGGATTGCCAGTGCTGTGGGTAGAGATCGATTCCCAGTCACTATCTAAACATACGACGCGATCGGGTAAGGACGGCAATCGGACGGCCAATTCCTTCGTGGTTACTAATGCCGCTGCTTGGGAGTCAGAAAGTATGTATCCTAAGCGATCGCTCGGATAATCTGGGTCTAATGGCAGGTATGCTCCACCGGCTAAGAGGATGCCCAACAGTCCTACGATCATCTCAATAGAGCGATGGACGCAAATACCGACCAGCACCTCTGGCCCCACTCCCAAGCTTTGCAGGTAATGGGCCAATTGATTCGCGCGATCGTTTAGATCCCGATAGGTCAGTTGTTCCTTATCAAAAACCACTGCCACCGCATCCGGACTGCGTTCCACTTGCTCTGCAAATAACTGATGAATGCACTGGGTCTGAGGATATTCCGCTTGGGTATCGTTCAACTCTACTAACAACCGATCGCGTTCCGATCGCGTCAGCAAGGGTAGTTCGCCAACTCGCCCTTGGGGGTTGGCGACGATCGCTTCCAGCAAGGTTTGGAAATGGCCAAGCATCCGCCGGATAGTTCCTGCTTCAAACAAATCGCGATTGTATTCCCAAAATCCACTCAACCCTGCTTCCGTTTCCTCCATCGACAGGAAAAAATCAAATTTAGCTATCTCGCTTTCGAGGGGCAGCCAATTAAACTTCACGTCTGGTAACTCCAGAGGTGCCATCGGTGCGTTTTGTAGGGCAAACAGTCCCTGAAAAATCGGCGAGTGACTCAGACTGCGTTCCGGTTGCAATGCCTCCACCAACTGCTCGAAGGGCAAATCTTGATGGGCGTAAGCATCCAAAGCGGTCTGCCGAGCTTGTTCCAACAATTCCGAGAATTTATGATTCCCTTCCAAGGGCGATCGCAGGACCAGAGTATTGACAAAGAAGCCGATCTGAGACTCCATTTCACTGCGGTTGCGGTTGGCAATAGGCGTTCCCACTACAATATCCTCTTGACCGCTATAGCGATAAAGTAAGGTGCTAAAGGCGGCAAATAGGGTCATAAACAGCGTGACTCCCGAATCTTGACTGAGGCGCTTTAGCCGTTCTGTGAGTTCGACCCCAAGTCCAAAAAACTCTTTGCCACCTCGGGATGTTTGTATCTTTGGACGGGGATAGTCCGTCGGCAGTTCTAATAGGGGTGGCACTCCTGCTAACTGTTGCTTCCAGTAATCCAGTTGTGAGGCTAGGGTTTGGGGAGTTAACCATTGCCGTTGCCAGGAAGCAAAGTCTGCATATTGGATCGGCAGTGGCGGTAAAGGTGACGGTTTCCCCAGCACATAAGCCCGATAGAGTGCTTCCAACTCGTGGTAAAAGACCCCCATCGACCAGCCATCGGTAACGATGTGGTGCATCGTCAGCAACAGCACGCAATCATCTGCTGCCAACTGCAATAGGGTAACTCGCACTAAGGGATCTGTGGCTAGGTCAAAAGGTTCTCGAACTTCTTCTAAACCCAAGCGCTGCACTTCTTTGAGTTTTCGGCCTGTTGGCAAATGCTGTAAGTCAACAACGGGGATTTTTAGAGTGAGTTCTGGGTGAATTACTCCCAGGGGAGAACCATCTACCGCCTGATAATTGGTCCGCAAGCTTTCGTGACGGCGGACGATTTCTTGCACCGCCCTCTGCAAGACTTCTACTTGCAGCTCACCCGATAGGCGCACCCCTTCAAGCTCGTTATAGGTTAAACTGCCCTCCTGCAATTGGTCTAGGAACCAGAGTCGTTGCTCGGCAAAAGACAGGGCCCGGTCTCCATCTCGCCCAATAGCTTCTATGGGGGGCAGTTGCTGAGAGACGCGATCGCCACTGACCCTCAATATCTCCTGGCTAAATTCTGCCACCGTAGGGGATTCAAATAACCGATGCAGGGACAGTTCGATTTTGAACGTATCGCGCACTCGCGACATCAGTTTAGTCGCATCTATCGAGTCCCCTCCCAAGAGAAAGAAGTTGTCTAATACCCCAACCTCTTCCGATCCCAATACTTCAGTCCAAATACTGAGGAGAATTTCTTCTGTGGGGGTTCGCGGTGCCACCAGTTCTACATCCAGAAGCATGCGAGATGTTTTATCTGGTGCCGGTAGGGCCCGTCGATCTACTTTGCCGTTTGCGGTCAGGGGCAGTGCCTCCAAAACGACAAATGCTGAGGGCATCATATAGTTCGGTAGTTTTTTCTGGAGGAACCTGCGCAACTGAGGCACTAATCGATCGCCTTTTCCGGTATAGGGCTGATTTGCATAAGCACTCCAAGGTTTGATACCGTTTTCTTGACTCCCAAGGGTCGCGCGATCGACAATGATGTTGGCGTCATGCCGGACAAATACCACATCATAGTAACCGTCCGCACCGTCTCCCAACCAGGTCGTCCGCACCTCATAAGGAATCTCTGATTCCAGATCGTACCAGTCTTGGGGTTCTATGCCCCCTTGGGAAATGCTAGCCCGTAGTTCCTCCACGGTTTGAGGACAGTCGGGACTTGCTAACCGTTCTATTGCTTTTATATCTGCCCAAATTTTGCCATTGGGAATGCCAGTAACGACGAGCATTTCTGGTGAGGTTTCTCGCAGTTGCTTTTGCACGTCAGCGATGCTCAGACTATCGGGTTGCCATTTCAGATATAACGGATCTGTTGCGTTCGTGGCTGCTTTCTTGCCGATATGAAGAACCACATCATAACGAAAACGAGTCAGTTCGTTTTGGTAGCGCCCGGGTTTCAGTTGCATTTCTACATGACTGATTTGGGGGAAATGCTGCTTCAGTGCCAGGAAGAACTGAGGATCGATATTGATTTTCTTGTCTTTGGTAATGCGTTCTTTGATGCGGTGTCGCAGTTCCACCGTAGAGAGATCCTTGGGCGCTTGGTACAACTCCACCGAAGTATGGAATGCTTCCAGTAAGGGCAAACTCAGGGAATCACCTATCCAGATCGCGCCTCCAGGTTCCACCCGCTTCACCAAATTTTCTAACACCCGCACCAGGTAATCCATGCTGGGAAACATGGAGATAACTGAGTTGATGATTATGGTATCAAAGGTACCATCTATCCCTTCTAAGTTGTCTGCTGGGGTTGGGCGAAGGGCCACCACAGACTCTAAACTGCTGCCCCTCACCTGTTCCTCGATATAACGGACTCCCTCTGCGGCAATGTCCGTACCATAGTAATGCTGACAGTAGGGCGCGATGCGAAATAACATCATCCCCGACCCACAACCGATTTCCAGCACTCGTTTTGGCTGCAAAGCCAGAATGCGTTTTACCGTCTCTTCCACCCACTCCTGTACTTGGATTGCCGGGATAGTCTTGCCCGTATAGCTGTCGTTCCAGCCGCCAATGTGGAGGGCCGCATCCCATTCCTGGGCTGGCTTTTTGTAGGATTCATCCCATAGCTTACCCCATTTTTGAACGTGATCCTCCTCGTTGGTTTCTTCCGACCTTGATTTGTCAGGCACTACATAAGCTACCAAGCGCTTGTTTTTCCCGAGTTCTTCCCGGGCGATCGCCACCGCTTGTCCCACTTCTGGGTGTTGACCGATCGCGGATTCAATTTCTCCGAGTTCGATGCGGAAGCCCCGCACCTTCACCTGATTATCGATGCGACCGATAAATTCAATCTTTCCATCTGGCAAGTAGCGAGCCAAGTCCCCTGTTTTGTAAAGGCGATCGCCCGATTTCTGGGAAAATGGGTTGGGAATAAATTTTTCCTTGGTGAGTTCCGGTCGGTTGAGATAACCTCGCGCTAAACCCGCCCCACCGATATGGAGTTCCCCTGTAGATCCGATCTCGACTGGTTGGAGATGGTCGTCAAGGAGATATACTTGGGTGTTACTGATGGGACGACCGATCGGGATCGACTGTACCGAATCCTTAAGAGGAGGAATTGGATAGCAACAAGTAAAAGTCGTGCCTTCTGTCGGTCCATATCCATTGATAATTTGCACCGATGGCAATGCTGACTGAGCTTTGAGAATGTGGCTAACGGAAAGGGCTTCACCTCCCACGAGTAGTTGTCGGATGCCCGACAATGCCAATGGGCGATCGTCAATTATGGAATTGAATAATGCTGCTGTGAGCCATAAAGTTGTAATCCCATGTTTTTGGATTGCATCGCTCAAATCTTTGCTTGTCGGAACTTTTGCCGGTAAAAGAACGCACTGGGCACCATGTAATAAAGCACCCCATATCTCAAAAGTGGAAGCATCAAAGGAAATTGGAGCCGCATTCAATAATTTTTCTGACGCGCTCAGACTAACGTAGTTGACTCCAAATAACAGGCGGACAACGCCTCGGTGGATAACTGCGACTCCTTTCGGTTGGCCTGTCGAGCCGGAAGTGTAGTTAATGTATGCTAAGTTATCTGGAGTGACATCTGCAAATATTTTTTCGGAATTGGACGCTGCGATCGTCCCCCAATCCCTATCCAAACAAACTACCTTTGCCGCACTTGCAGGCAGTTTCTCTAAATATTTCTCCTGGGTCAACAGCACCGGGACAGCCGCATCTTCAAGCATGAAGGCCAGACGCTCTATCGGATAGGCTGGGTCTAAGGGTACATAAGCACCACCCGCTTTGAGAATACCCAGAAGAGCAACAACCATTTCCAAGGAACGCTCGACGCAAAGGCCCACTAGCACCTCTGGTCCTACTCCCAACCCTTGCAAGTAGTGGGCCAGTTGATTTGCCCGGGAGTTCAACTCGCGGTAGGTCAGGTGTTGGTCTGAAAACACCACCGCCACTGCATCGGGCGTCCGTTCTACTTGCTCTTCAAACAACTGGTGTATGCACGAATGCGGATACTCTGCGGTAGTATCGTTCCAGGATTTCAATATGCGATCGCGTTCTTTTTCTGTCAACATCTGTACTTTTTATTTTTTTTCGCAATGGCCGCAACTACTTTCGTTGCAGGCACTTTCCCACTATAACGGGCGATCTAGCTTTTGTCAACCCTGCTGTTTTATTTTTGTTGAAAATCTTCACATAGTCTAAAATTATTACTTTCGGCTTATTCATGGATCCACCCCCGCGCCACCAACTCGGAAATGGGCAGTCCCGTATCGTTATCCTTGCTGATGCGTTTAACCCGAACGGGACTGTTTTGCTGGCGATCGAACCAATAGCCCACGGGCGATGCCAAAAGATAGTCAATCAATATAGGATGATGAGAAATCAGCAAAGCTTGGGTTTTTCCTTCGCTACAGAAGTCATAAAGTTGCATCAACCAAGGTTGGATCTCTGGTAAAGCCAAAAAGTTTTCTGGTTCGTCAATGCACAGGGTATAATCCTCAGACTGGGTGCAGTAAATTAACGTGTAGAGAGCGATCAGTACCCGCTGACCATCAGAAAGTTTTCCAAATCGATATGCAATGTAATTTTGCCGATCGCCTGCTCTAGAAAAATACAACTTGAGAATCTTGTTTGGTAGACCGGCATCAGCAAATTCAAAATAGGAGAATCCATCGAAAATCTCTTTTAACTCATGGGTGAGTTGAATAATTTTGCCCTGATTCTGAGACAGATAGCGATACCAAGAAACGAAGTTTTCCATACTTACCGATAAATGCGTTTCTTCTCCTTCGCTATTATCGACCATCAGAGTCGGGTTAATTTGTACAATGATGAAACGATCTATTCTTTCTTTGAACCCATTCAGTTTAATCGTCTCCTTTGTAGAATTTAGTAATGGCAGCACTGACTGAACCCCGTTCAAGGAAAACTGCTGAAGTATATTGCTATTTTCATGGTACAATGTCACCTCTCCAGATTCAAACTTGAGCAAAGGTTGCTTGTCAAACCACAAGCGTTCCTGTTGGACAAAAGCAGAGTTTTTTTTCAGATGTTCGATAAAAAGCTCATATTTGTAAATGCCCTCATTTACGGCAATTTCTAACTCGAAGCTTTGGATAGGAGATGTCTGCCAGCAGGTACAATCATCGGCATTAAAAATAGCATTAACCTTGCCCTCACCACTTACAAATGATTGGATTTTTCGCAGCACATCGAAAAGGGCAGATTTCCCAGTCCCATTAGGTCCGAGAAACAAATTAATCCCGTCAACAGATAGTTCAAAATTGACAAGACATCGGAAATTATCGATATAGATTCGTTTCAGCATTCTTTTTCTCCGGTGGGCGGTGCCTTTTTCTCCGGTGGGCGGTGCCCACCCTACTTTTACTTACCTGATAGGATACTATGCAGGTTAACGATATTACCAATCACCGCGATCGCGGGGGCAGTAAATCCCGTTGATTCCACTTGCGCCACCACATTCTCCAGAGTAGTAATTAACTCTTCTCGATCGGGTCTGGTCCCCCAGCGCACTAAGGCGATCGGGGTTTGTCCACTCAACCCAGCAGCCATCAGTTTAGCAACAATTTGGGGCAAATTGTGAATTCCCATGTAGATGACAATGGTTTCCGAACCCTGGGCGATCGCCTGCCAATTCACTTCCGGTCGATACTTGCCTGCCGCCTCGTGACCCGTAACAAAAGTTACTGAAGAACTATAATGGCGATGGGTCAGAGGAATGCCCGCATAGGCAGGGGCCGCAATGCCAGAAGTCACTCCCGGCACCACTTCCACGGGCACCCCAGCAGCAATTAAATCTTCCATCTCCTCCCCGCCCCGCCCAAACACGAAGGGATCGCCTCCTTTCAGGCGCACCACTACGCTGTGATTCTGTGCTTTGGCAATTAATAGCTGATTCGTCTGAGACTGTAATAAAGAATGTCGTCCCCGACGCTTACCCCCATGAATTTTTTCCGCCGAGGGATTGATCATTTCCAAGATCGGGTCGCTAACCAAGGCATCATAGATTACCACATCCGCACATTGCAGCAGTCCCTTCCCCTTCAGAGTCATTAATCCCGGATCCCCGGGCCCAGCGCCCACCAAATATACCTTACCCACCATTAAATTAGCTCCCAAATCAAATCTGCTAATTCTACACTCGCCTCTATCGGTTTGCCCAGCTTTAGTTCCACTCTCGGAAACTTTATTTGTAGTTCTCTCACCCGCCTGGCGATCGCCTCTGTAATTCCTCCAGCAAACAAAAAGTAAGGCAAAATCCCAATTGATGCTGTCCCAGTTGCGGCTAATTCTGCTATGCTCGATTCTAGAGTGGGTTCCACCGACCAGTAAGCAGCCATTGCCGACAGGTTCCTGGCCATCTCCTCTACTGGTTGATTGCCACCCACCCGGCGAGTACCATGAGACATCAAAATCCAGGCATCTGCCAGTAGTTCCTGCTGCTGGGTTGCTAGCAACTGTTCCAGTCCACCATGACTTCCCAAGTAGGGGCGGATCTCGATCGCCATTGAGTTCCCCAAAGCTTCCCGGGCCAGTGCCACTTCTGCCGGAATATCTGCCATCACGTGAACTCCCGGTAACAGAAACAACGGCAACAGCTTTAAATGCTGGCATCCCACCGCGATCGCGCTGTGACTAAATTGACAAATTTGGGCGTGCAAAGGCAGGGGTGCCAGTTCCAAGGTCGCCGTACCCACCTCTGTACCCAGCTTCTGAGATAGTAGCTGACCTAGTTTTGCCACAGCCAGCCCGGGACGTCGATCGCGACTCCCGTGAGATACTAATAGATAAGCCGATCTAACTTTCAATTCCCATTATTTTAAACTTTTATTTATCTTACCCATCTTTATTAAAATTTCTGCTTGCCCAATTATATATTTTCCATATTACCTATGCATAAATTCATTCCTTTAGGATTATGAAGCCCGCGCAGGCGGGCTTCGTTCCTGTAGCCCCACCCTTTAGGGTGGGGGTGCTGATGGGTCTTAGTTTTTACCGTTAGCAGCTTGGACAAAAGCCAAAGTGAGGCTATCGGAGGCCAGGAAGTGATCCAGATGAAATGCCCGATCTTCGGTTTCCACCAGGATTTCTTCATACAGGTGACGAGTCGCCCGATCGCCCATACTTTCGGCCTGAGATGCCATGCGGCGAATCATTTGGATAATCGCTTGTTCTGCTTGCAGGTCATGTTCCACCATTCCCCGGCAACTATAGATGCCATCTGCTTCCGGTTCAAAGCAACATAATTCTGCTAACTTACTAAAGCTTGCTGCGGGAACGCCCCCCAGTCCATTCAAGCGTTCTGCGAGATCGTGGACATGTCCCTGCACTTCTTCATAGCTTTCATTAAAGAACTGGTGTAGGGAGTAGAATTCGGCACCGTCCACTACAAAATGATGCTTTTGATATTGCAGGTAAAGCGCTTGCAAACTCGACAGGGCTACGTTTAATCCTTCACAGACGGGCACTGTCACTGATTTATCCAGTGACACAGGATTGTCACCCACTTGATCGAAAGCGCGGATTGGGGCTTGGGTTTGAGTTGCTGGCATGGTGTTCTCCTCTTTTGCTGTCGGACCGACCCCTTTTGCGGGTCTCAATCCCTTGTTTCTTCAACTTAATACTTTCTTTTCCATACGTCAACCCTATTTTTTTGTAAGCTGGGAATTAATGGCAATAATACTTCAACCTGATTCTTCTTTAGGTAGGAATTGATAGCAATAAACTGCAAAACTTTTCCCCAGGCAGGCGATCGGCCATGAAATATCGCGCTTCTGATGCCCCGTTTATCGGAACAACTGAAATTAATTCCTAGAATAAAAAATATTTAATATAGGAATATATACTCATGTATGGCCTCAGACAATCCCGCATTTTGTCAATTTGGCTACCATTGCCTCCGCATGATTCCAGCGTTTCACGCCCCCCACCCAAACTCGCGAGGGCAGATGTCCTGGGGGCGCTTTCAGGTTAAATCGCAGCCCCTTGTGAGAGTTGTGAGGCTGGTAGACCGGCCAACCCACGCGATCGCAAAAACTCAGGTAGTCCTCGCCAACCTGCCAATAAATCTGTGCTTGCACGGTGAAGCCAAACCGCCCGCCGCTACGTTCCACCCACAAGCGATCGATCGCCTGCAAGTCCTCACAGGGAATCTTGTCAATATCTCCAGCCAAGAGATAGCCCTTCAATCCCTTACCAGACGCCTGAGACAACAGACTCCAGGTTTCCAGATCGGCAGCTTGCCATCGCTTCCATACCAGTAATGAAGCTAACTTACTGTAGTCCAGCTCGGACTCGGCAGGCAAAACCTGATTTTCTAGAGGTTTCAGCAAGCTTTTGACATAGGTAACCGTCGTCAACAGGTGATTAGGGTGTACCGGTTTTTGGGAGACTTTGGGGATTGCAGCTATTGTTTGTGGTGGCTTCAGCACTTCCTCTACTTCTGAAGCAGTTTGATAGCGCTTTGTGAGGGAATCTTGTAACAGCTTATCCAGAATGCGACCCAGGGCATCGCTGACTTGGTTGTCTGGCAGTAAATAATCCCGCCACGCCCACTTAGCTTCCACTATATCATACAGATCCAGAGGAGAGGATATATTCGTGAGCAGATGAACGCAGGTGACGCCCAAACTGTAGAGGTCGCTAGCAGGTCTAGCTTTGCCCCGCAGTTGTTCGGGGGCCACATAGGCAGGCGTACCCACCATAGTCCCAGTCTGTTGGAGAGAAGTGGCGGTAATTAATTTCGCAATCCCAAAGTCGATCAGCAGCAGTTGACCATTGCTGTGGCGTCGCATAATATTAGAAGGCTTAATATCCCGGTGAATCACCCGACGCTGATGCACGAACTGCAACAGGGGCAGCATACTTTGCAGCAATTCCCATATTTGCTCTTCCCTAAAGGTCCCGTTTTGTTCTAATTCCTGGGCGAGGTCATGCCCCTCAATCAATTCCTGCACCAGATATAGCTGCTGATTTTGTTCAAAATGTGCTAGCAATGTCGGTATTTGAGGATGCTTCCCCAATTGGTCCAACCTCACCGCTTCCTTTCTAAACAGTTCGATCTTTTTGTCCCTGCTTTGACCGCGATCGGACTCCAAATAGAGTTGCTTGACAACACAACCAGGTTGAGAAGGAATATCTTCATCAATAGCCAAAAAAGTGCGGCCAAATCCCCCTTCACCGATCTTTTGTATAGGACGATACCGTTCCTTGAGCAATAGGGGCGACCCACAACTGACACAAAATCTGCTAGTTGGGGAGTTTTGGGGGCTAGGGCATTCGGGATTTACACAGATAGTCATGGCGATCGACGACTGCTATAGGACTCTGTCTTTAGCAGTATATCACGGGAACGGATAGATGCTTAAATAACGACGCACTCTCGCTAATGGCTAATAGCTAATGGCTAATAGCTAATTGTAAATTGTTCGACGTTTACTCGTAAGGGTCGATTCAAGTCGTCCTGGTCTATTTCCAAATATGAGATGCACTTATGTCGCGCATTTCAATTACATATACAAAAACGCCGAAACCCTTGCTATCAATATTTTCCGGAATTTTGAATTTCGAATTTTGAATTTTGAATTTTTTATGGTGGGCGGTGCCCACCCTACTCGTCGTGCAACTTTTTATTGACTTTTCTTTTCCTCGGCCTTGTAGATGTATAAATTTCCCAAAACTCCGACAGTGCCAAATTCATAGCTGGGCAAGAAATCCGCCAAGTATAATTCAGTTTTATAGATGCTGAACAGCCCCAAATTATTCCGCTCAGTATTTTCAGCGATAATTGTATTTAACTGCGGCTCTAGGGACTTCACCACTTTTTTGCATGGACCCTGTAAAATGTCCCCAAAGGTTGATTCTCCCTGGGTACAAACATTTTCCTGCACGTAGGCCGACAACTCCTGAGTTGCAAATTCCTCATAGGCAGTCCGGCCAGGATTATTCATCGCCATCGCTGCCCCCAGTCCTATTAAAGCCGCACCGCCTGCTATGCCAACAACTTGCAAAGATTTCATCTCAATCACCTATTGGCTACTACTTCTAGAATACACCTTGCTCGGGGCCAGCAGCGGAATCAGGATTATTCTCTCCTTTCTCTTGGCCTGTCCGGGCCAGGGTCGGTCCGGAGGTCCATCTGCTTGCGTTGCAGAAACCCGGTTTTTACTCCATACCGGGTTTCTGGCATCTACCATCTACAATGTCAGGGATTGCGGATCGCTTTCAATCAACTTCGCCAAATCTTGCAGAAAAGCTGCTGCATGGGCACCGTAGATAATGCGATGGTCGCTGGTCATGTTCACCTGCATCTGTCGCCGCACTCCCATTAATCCCTCTTCTGTGGCCACTACTTGCGCGCGGGAAGCCCCGATCGCCAGAATTGCCCCCTGACCGGGCGGTAAAATGGCATCAAATCGGTCTACCCCAAACATGCCCAAATTAGATAGAGTAAAGGTGCCGCTATTGTACTCCTCTGGTTGCAACTGCTTTGCCCTGGACCTTTCCACCAAATCCTTCCAACTGCGAGACAAGGAATAGATATCCATCGCGTCAGCATTTTGCAGCACTGGCGTAATTAAACCCCCATCGGGCATCGCTACAGCTACGGCAATGTTAATCGCACCATTATATTGAATTCCTTTGTCTGTATAGCGAGCATTGACGAGGGGATGTTTCTGTAAGGTCACTGCTACCGCTTTTGCTAGCAGGGCCGTCATGGTCACTCCCTTGGACTTGATCTGCTTGTAGAGTTTGTCCAAATTATCAGTTGTGATGGTGTAACCTACCCGATAAGTAGGCACCTCCAGACTCACCATCATATTGCGCACCACGGCATTTTGCAGCGTGTTTAAGGGGACTACCTCTCCAGCAGTTGCTATCGGCATTGCTGGAGTTGGTGCGGGTGCGGGTGCGGGTGCAACTTTAGGTGCGGGGGCAACAGTCACTGCTGGGGTGGAGGGTTTGAGAGTACCTGCTGCTGCTTGCACGTCGGATGCCACAATGCGCCCGTGGGGACCGCTACCCTGGAGGGTACTCAAGTCTACTTTCAGTTCCTTTGCTAGCTTCCGGGCCCGAGGAGAAACGATCGCCCTCCCATTTGAGCGACTAACTGTTGACGCTGACGGCGCTGTTGCTATGGGGGGACTGGGGGCAACCGAGGTAGCTGCTGGTTGGGGACTAGACTCTTTGCTAGACCCCTGCTGCTTTGCCGTTTCTATTTCCGCTTGAGTTTCGGCAATTAGGGCGATCGCATCTCCGACCGGAGCTGATGCACCTGCTTCTACAATGATAGTAGCCAGATAACCCTCATAAAAGGATTCCACATCCATATCGGCCTTATCCGACTCTACTATTACCACCGTTTCCCCTTTTTCTATCTTGTCCCCTGCCGATTTTACCCAGGAAACAATCTTCCCTTCTGTCATAGTAGAACTGAGGGCTGGCATAAATACTTCATGAATCATAAGCTGCTGTTGTCAGTTGTCAGTTAGTAGGGTGGGCAATGCCCACCATCTCAGTAGGGTGGGCATTGCCCACCATGTCAGTTGTCAGTCATGTCGGTTGGGCCCTGGGACCGCAAACCCCAACAGCAGCAAGTCTTCATGAATCATCATCTGCTGTTGTCATAAGAGCGAGTAATGTTAGGTTGAGTAGATCGCGAGCGCTTTACCCAACCTATGAATATCCCTTGAATGCTGACTCTAGATTTCGCCGCGAATTTCTTCGACTACTCCATCCCGCAGCACTATTTCTACCCGCATTTTTTCGATCAGATTTTGCCCTTTCTCGATCGGGAAGAAGCTGTCTATTTGACCTTGAGATACCTCTTGTTCCAACTCCAGGGTCTGCAATTGATTTAGCTGTTGCAGACTTTGGTTTTTCTGCTGTAGCAGTTGATTTTTCCTTTGATTCACCTGCCCTTGAATGCTTTGAATTTGTTGGTTCGCTTGCTGACTCAGAGGTTGCAGGTTTTGCTGCTGCACTTGCTCGATCGCCTGCTGTCCTTGCATTTCCAACTGTTGCAGTTGGGTATCACTCTGGTTGATTTGATTTTGCAGTTGCTGCTGCACTTCTTCCTTCCAGCGAGGAGTGACGATCGCCTTAACTTGGACTTGACGTTTCAGGGTCAGACTTGTTTTGGACTCTTCCATACTTCGTGATTCTCTTTTACTTTGCTAATAGTCATTATTCTCTAAGCATTCAGCAATGCTGCCGACTAATGACTGCCATCATCTAGGTAAACATCCCGTCGATTATATCGCGATAGCGTTCTGTAACTACGGGACGCTTGATTTTCATGGTTTGGGTCATCATGCCATTATCGATGGAAAATGGATCCCCAATCAGACGGAACGGACCGATCCGATCGTCCGGGCGGTAACCGGGGCGGTTTTTCACCTCCCGGGCCAGTTCTTGCCGGATTAAATCTTCTACTGCTTTGCTCTCCATGTCAATAGCACCCACTGGATTTGTCTGCTGGGCCCATTTGGCCAGGGCGTCGCTGTTGGGGACAATTAAGGCCCCCAGAACTTTTTGGTCTTGGCCCACTAGCATAATTTGGTCAATATAGGAACTGCGGGCGCAGGCGTCTTCAATGGGCTGGGGCTCGATGTTTTCCCCATTTGTGAGTACGATGGTATCTTTGGCCCGGCCAGTCAGTACCAGGTGATTTTTGCCTGTCAGCCAGCCTATGTCACCGGTATTAAACCAGCCTTCTTGGTTAATGGCCTTGGCTGTGGCTGCCGGATTTTGATAATATCCCTGCATGAGTTGCGGTCCTTTAACGAGGACTAAGCCCCGGGATCCCGACGGCAGGGGTTTGCCAGTATCGAGGTCGGCGATCGTAATTTCGGTGCCGGGTATGAGTTGTCCCGCCGAACCCCGCAGGTTCTCCCAACTGCGCCTGGCGGTCAGCACCGGTGCGGTTTCGGTTAAGCCATAGCCTACCAGAATCTCCACGCCGATAATTTCAAAGAAGTTATCCAGGTGCATGGCCAGGGAACCGCCGCCGCTGAGCACCTGGTATAAATCACCTATGCCCCCACGCACTTTCTGATAGACTAGCTTGTCTGCTAGGGCATGGAGTGGGAACAGTGCCGCTGTTTGCACCAGTGCTAGCAAACGTCTCATAAGTCCGGGAGTCAAATTATTGATGTCTAACCCCTGGATAATCCGACGGGCAGCGATGTAGCGGCCAGAGATGTTGAGGAAGTTGTTGACTAGCTTTTGCTTGCTGGCCGGTTGTTCTCGGAACTGCTTTTGGATCCCTTCATAGATGGATTCCCACAAGCGGGGGACGCCGACCATGTAACGGGGCTTGTACTTTTTCAGGTCATTTTTGAAATGGCGGCGGTTGGTGTAGATCTGGGTGGCACCTTGGGAGAGAAATAAATATTCGGCAGTGCGTTCGTATACATGCCAGGAGGGCAGGATGCTGAGTGCCCGATCGCCCTCTTGGGGTTGCACTGCGACTCCCAGGGTTGCCACCTGATGCAGTAAGTTGCCATGGGATAGCATGGCCCCTTTGGGTTTCCCGGTGGTGCCTGATGTATAGATCAGGGTTGCCAGGGTCTGGTGATTTTGGCTGACTGGTTGCAGTTGCCGATCTGCACCCATCTCCATCAGTCGGGAAAAGTTCCGCACTGGCAACCTTTCATCGTCGGGGGGTGTTTCATCACTCAGCAAGAGGACGGACTCGATGGGCAGATCCTCCAGGCCAGCACGCAGTTTTTTCAGGGTTGCGAGATCTTCTACTACTATAGCTGTGGACCCGCTATTTTCGATGATGTATAGCAGTTCGGAGGGATCTGCTCCCGAACTGCGCACGGCGTTCACCGCCCCCGCCCTCATCATCCCCTGGTCGGCAATGAACCAGCGGGGACTGTTATCGGCAATGAGAGAGATGCGTGAGCCCGGTTTTACTCCCAATGCTTGCAACCCACAGGCAAACTGCTGGATCTGGGAGTTTAACTCTTGATAGGTTAACTGCACTGCTGGTTGGGAGTGGGTATCCCAGAGGGCGAGGGTGTCTTTGAATCTTTCTGCGGCCAGGGGCCAGATTTCCGGTAGAGACTGTAATGAGGAGTAATCTACCAGAGTTGCCAGACAGGCACGCTCTTTATCTGTGAGTCGATAAGCACGGGACTTGATGGATGCATTCATAGGCTTGCTCAAACGATATACTACCAGGTTTGTAGTGAGCACGAAGCGTGCTCACCGAAGGACTAAAGTCCGCCACGATCGAACCTTAATTATATCTCCATCAATGCTGTCCGCGCCCAAAAACCGGGTTTTGTGCTAAGATATAAACCCGGTTCTTCATTTCCGAGGAGAAAGTCAAATGGAAATCAGCATCTCCAACATGAGGGCCATGCCCCTAAATTCAGTCCCATCAACGCCCGATCGCGCGTCTATGACTGCTTGCTGCTTTATTCCCCACCAACGCGATCGCAGGAGGTAGTCAGGAAGGGCAATGGCATCCACGCGAACCAATGAACTTCAGAAATATTACAAAGCTTACTGCCTGATCGATACTGCAAGAGAATAATATAGCTTCTGGCCGTGGCCGATTACCGACTGCTAGCATAAATATATGCTATAATCGAGTCTGCATTAGTTCTCAGTAACGCTGTAGGGCGTCCCGCCTGCCAGTCAGTTGACATAAGAGCAGGTAATAAAGATAAAAAAAATCTATGAGAATGAAAAATTAACAATGCAGATCGATCGCATTCACTTCTATGTAGAAGATGCCCGCAAATGGCGTGACTGGTTTGCGGACATACTCGGATTTCAACCGGTTGCTAGCGGTACGGGCGATCGCACTCGTACAGAAGTCGTCGCCAGTGGTGAAATCTACTTTGCCCTGTCGGCACCCCTTTCGACAAGCAGCAGAGTTGCTAGCTATCTCCAGCAGCATCCAGAGGGCGTGGCGGATGTGGCTTTGCGCGTGGCGGATGCGAATATGGCGATGAAAAATGCGATCGCCCGTGGTGCTAAAGTAATCCAGGCTACTAGGTGCGATCGCCACTCGCAGTGGGGCACTATTGGGGCAGTAGGGGGGCTTTGTCATACATTAATCCAGCGCAGAGTCCCCAGTCTGCCCCTACCACCTGGCATCAACTGGGACAGTATCGATCGGCAGACAACAAATCCCCAGGACCACTTTACTGGCATCGATCATGTGGTGATCAATGTTCCCGCTGGTGAGTTAAATCCTACTGCTAGGTGGTATGAAGAGATGCTGGGGTTTTCTGGGCAACAGCAATTTATCATTGAAACCGGGCGATCGGGGTTGCGATCGGTAGTGATGAAGCATCCAGTTTCCGGGGTGCAGATGCCCTTGAACGAACCCACATCAGCCAATTCCCAAATTCAGGAATTTCTCGATTATAATCGGGGTGCGGGGGTCCAGCATATTGCCTTGAAGACTAGCAACATCATCAAAACCGTGGGGCAGCTAAAGGCAGGGGGATTAGAATTTTTGTCAGTACCTGGCAGCTATTACCGCCAGCTACAGCAGCGGTGTGAATCCTATTTATCTCCTGGGGAGTTAGAGTCCATAGAGAGTTTGCAAATATTGGTCGATTTGCCAGATGCTAATTCTGGATCGTTGCTGCTGCAAATATTTACCCAGCCAATTTTCGGTGAGCCCACTTTTTTCTGGGAAATAATTGAGCGTCAGGCCAGCGCCAAAGGCTTTGGAGAGGGCAACTTTCGGGCCTTATTCCAAGCTATAGAACAGCAGCAGCAGCAACGGGGTGTGGTCAAAACCAGTTGGTAGGAGACCTCGCCGCCCGAACCGGTCAGGGCCCGGCTACATGAACAAAGCCCGCCTGCGCGGGCTATATCATCGATGCCGGTGGTGCAGATGTTCTTTGGCGGGAATGACGGGGCACGAAAAGGCGATCGCATTTTTACAGGAATCTCCATTAGTTTTCAACGATTTGTCTAGCTTCTGGAAGTTGGTAGCTTATCCCATTGCTGGAGTTCGGACTCTGGTAGGGGTTTAAAGAATGCGTCTCCAAGCTGTCCGGTGAGGAGTCCGGGGGTGCGCGGTGCGACTGCGATCGCCTCTTGGGGTTGGGTGGGGGCTGGGATCGGTTTTCCTTCTGCTTGCGCGGCTTCAGTCCAGGCTTGTTTGGCCAGCATGAGTTCCTGAATGGCCTCAACGGGGGTTTCTCCAAAAGCAGAGCAATATTTGAGGTCAGGGATATCGGCAATGTAGCCTTCATCCTCTTCGCTGTAGAAAACATTAATGTGATAGTCTTTCATGGTTTATTCCATTTTGGAAAAACAATGTTACAATTACTTGAAGATTAAATTCTTAGTCTGTTTTCACTCATATCTTGCATCATTGTCAACTAGAGGCAGAGCCTCTAAAACTCGTTCCCAGGGGTCGCCTGTAGGAACTAGGGGAAAACGCTTTCTCGACAAGGCTTCCAGTGGGTTTTAACCCACTTAAGCTATTAGCCGTGGGTTTTAACCAACGGCGGGCCACGAGACTAATCTAGAATGCTACAATTACCTCAGAATAAGCTTTCGTCATCTTCCCTATCCTATCAATTAAACTGGGATATCTTCCCAGGGTCTGATTGGGGAATATTGGCGGCGAAATGCAGCGATCGCATCGTACAAGTCCCAATAATGTTCCGTTTCTTTCACCCCCTCCAGGTAGAGAACCCTGCGGGCGACGCCGTCCAACTGAAAGCACCAATATACGGGCATGAGGGGATTAATCCATAATTTGCTACCCTTAGTTCTGGGGGTCGCGTGATAATCTCCATAATGTCCCGCTAAGGCCGACAAAATCGAGCTAGAGACAATGCTAATTTGGTAGGGCATTTTCTGAAAGACCGCCTCAGTAGCAGTGCGATACTTTTTCACCTCCGGCATTTCCTCTAGAAGAGAAAACATTCCCAGATAGTTGCCATTTTGGGTTAACTGCGCGATCGCCTCCAGAAAATGAGCGTGGCATACCCCGTGATAGCGGTCAACTCCAAAGCCCAAACAAACCATCATTTTTCGCGCCACGTCCAATTCGTCAACTGCGGCAATGCTAGCAATATCCTCATGGGGGGTGCCCAGTCCCACTTCATCCCCCCGCATCAGGCTATCGGTGCCGCCATCCACCAGAATAACAGTATCCACAGCCAGCTGTTCTACCAAAGTTTGATAGCTGGCTAACAGGGGTTTTACTCCAGTACGCTCGAAGCAGTAAATTGGTATTTCTTCTCCTTCCCGTTCCCGAAACCACTGGCATAGATATTTTTCGGGAAAATAACTTCGATGGCCTGGCGTATCGGCGGTGACTTTGAGCAAGGAAGGAGATAATCTTTCTTCCCCCGGGGGGAGGACCGAAAAAGATAAATTGGCCAGATATGCCTTTTTCCCCTGCGATCGCAAGCCAAAATACAGAGGCAAGCCGCTAAAAATATCATATCCTCCCCCAGCCCCCGCTAAGAGAACCCTTTGCGATCGCTCCAGTTCGGAAAAAAACGGTAAGTTCAGCATTGTCCCTCTACAGATAACTTTTCAACAGAACCCGATCTTTCCCCAAGCGCTGTTGTCGTTCGCGTTGGGGGCGTTTAGCCTTGGATAAGTCTAGCAGTTGGCTGATGTCTTCACCAGCGTCAAACTTTCGATCTAATTCCCGAGTCATACAGTACCACCTCTTCGCGCGCTTAATCGGAAGAAAGAACTTGAACCGGTTGAGGTCTAGTCAAGCAGAGATTAAGAAATCCTGAAGATATCTATCCCAACCAAATTAGAGGGAAAATTAATGGCGTAAAATTATAAAAGACTCAGAGATTACATTTAAACTTCTTTATTATTTTTTTATGCTCGCATATACTTGAGTGCGGTCCCCACCATCGCTCTCAGGATTTTTTTAGGCATAGCTACTCAGAGATGGACATTCATTTTCTTTCTGAAAAAAATATTAAGAAATGTAAAAAGAGGTTGAGAAATATTCAAAATCTCAATAAAGTTTATTAAAAGACGCCGCTAAAAGTAACAAGGAATACAACGAGAGGAAGGGAGTTAATGTTAAAACGGTGATAATCATAAAAAACCTAATTGAGCGCTCTGTCCCAACCTGGGAAAAACAGCAATATTGGCGGTCTAGCCAGCTGTAAGAAAACCCATTGCCTGGGGCAATGTCTAGTTAATCAGGCAATAAGCACTGATAACTGATAACTGATAACTGATACTAGGGTATGGCCATGAACAACAACCTCCAGATATTACCAACCTCTAAGTACGCTAATTCGCAAACGGCCCGAACCTTCGCATCCTTAGAGGACCGCCGCCGGGAAGGAAGCGAAAGTAAATGTCACAAATGTAAAGATAAACTGGAAAAAACTCTCGAAGAGTTAACCAATATCAAGTATGCCCTGGAGCAAGCGGCAATAGTGGCGATCGCGGACCCGAGCGGAATAATAAACTACGTCAACGACAAGTTATGCGAAATCTCGGGATACGAGCGATCGGAACTGCTCGGTCAGAACTACCGGTTGCTGAATTCGGGCTACCATCCTCCCGAATTTTTCTCCCAGATGTGGTCAAGCATCAGTGCCGGGAAGATTTGGCGAGGGGAAATGAGAGACCGGGCCAAGAACGGGGAAATCTATTGGGTGAGCACCACCATCGTCCCCTTTTTAGACGCCGAGCAAAAACCTTGGCAATACCTCAGCATTCAATTTGACATCACCGAACGCAAACAGATCTCCTCAGCACTGCGAGAAAGCCAAAATCAATATCAAACCATCGTTAACCTCTCTCCGGTAGGCATATTTCGTACCGATAGACGAGGACAGTATTTAGATGTCAACGATCGCTGGTGCGAGTTGGCAGGAATGACTGCTGAAGAAGCCTTGGGAGACGGTTGGATCTTAACTATCCATCCAGACGATCGCCCGCGCATTCTGGCCGACTGGTATCTAGCGATCGATCGCCAACTACCCTTCAAATCAGCCGAATATCGCCTACAGCGTGCGGACGGTCACACCATCTGGGTATTCGCTCAAGCGGTAGCCCAAACGGCAGTAACCGATGGCAGCATAATTGGTTACATCGGCACGCTCACCGACATTACCGAACGAAAGGAAGCGGAGGAAAAACTGCGCTACCATGCGTGGCACGATCGCCTCACTGGCTTGGCCAACCGAGCCATGTTTCTCCAACGTTTGGAAGTAGCACTCCAGCAGTCGAGAATTTCTCACCAGCTATTTGCCGTACTGTTCCTGGACTTAAATCGTTTCCAGGTGATCAACGACAGTCTGGGGCATCTCGTAGGGGACCAGTTGCTGGAAGCTGTTGCCCGTCGTCTAGAAAGTTGTCTGCGTCAGGGCGATACCGTTGCCCGCTTGGGAGGGGACGAATTTACCATTCTGTTAGAAAATCTCAGCAACCTTGCCGATGTCCTGCAGGTAGCGAACCGCATCCAAAAAGAACTAGAACAGCCCTTTCATCTGAAAGAACATCAAATTTTTACCAATGCGAGCATGGGCATAGTCCTCTGCGGTTCCCAACAGCAGGCTGCTGATTTTTCCGACATGCTAGAAACAGCCAACTCTCTAGACGGGGTGGCTCCCCCAGATACCTTCCCTAAATGTACCCTGCCCAACCCCATTACTTTCCATGAAAAACCAGAAGACATCCTGCGGGCTGCGGACACTGCTATGTATCGATCTAAGAAACTAGGAGGAGTTGCTCGGTATGTGCTATTCAACCCGCGCATGTACCAAAACGCTCTGGCGCTGTGGCAGTTGGAAAATGACCTCAGACGCGCTGTCGAGACTTGCACGGAATTCGTCCTGCACTACCAACCAATTTTCTCTCCCGAAACTGGGAAAATAACGGGCTTTGAAGCCTTAGTGCGCTGGCAACATCCCACCCGGGGACTGATTTCGCCCAACGAGTTTATTCCCCTAGCAGAAGAAACTGGACTGATTATTCCCCTAGGATATCACATTCTCTCCCAAGCAGCAGCACAGCTGCGAATTTGGCAGACCGCTTTTCCCCAAGCAGAACCGCTAACAATGAATGTCAATCTCTCTGGGAAGCAGTTCTCCCAACCCGGACTGGTAGAACAAATTGACCAAATTATCCACTCAATTGGCTTGCAGGAGAATAGCTTAAACCTGGAGATTACCGAAAGCACTCTGATGGAGAACCCAGAAGCTGCCATGAGCATGCTTTCAGAGTTGAGAAAGCGGGGGATGAAACTCTCGATCGATGACTTTGGCACCGGTTACTCTTCCCTTTCTCACCTGATCGACTTTCCCTTAAACACCCTGAAAATAGATCGTTCTTTCATTCAACAGATGGGGGAAGAGGGGGAGAATAGTTCCATGGTTTGGACGATCGTCACCTTGGCACATAATCTGGGTTTAGATGTGGTAGCTGAGGGGGTAGAGACAGGGTTTCAGCTGGAGCAATTGAAAAAGCTGAAATGCGAAAAGGTCCAGGGATACTTTTTCTCGATTCCGTTGGCAGTTGAGGCCGCAACGGCACTGCTAGCTTCGTCAAGCAGCAATTCGCAGCAGTTGCCCGAAAAAAATAATTCTCTGGTACAGACGAAACATCCGCCACAAATTAAAGAAAAATTGCTGAAGCGCAGGTTGCCGAGTCAAATCCGCAACTCTCTGGATTTTAATACGATCGTCAAGACGGCAACTAATGAAATTCGGCACATGTGCAGATTGATTGTTGCCAGTTTTTATGGTAGAGAGGCGATTTAAATGTACCCACTTTTAAGCAGTCATGGTTGTGTCAGCAGCTGGCAATCAGGTGGATCGCAACCTGTTAAGTAGGTGTGCATTGGTAAACTGAATAATGTAAAATTTTGTAACTATTTACGAACTACGAACTACGAACTACGAACTACTTAACCGCCCCTGGGACACTGGAACTGCTACGGAGCTATTTGGGTTCTCGACCGGTGCCAGAGTGGTTCAATGCTTCCGCGCCTCAAATCAAATCCAAGTCGTACTCAGTCAGCTGGATGAGGCAACTGCCTTAGCTTTGATGGTGGCAGACCCCCCGCTCCGGGTTGGAGATGCTTGCCAAGTCGGGTGCGATCGTGATACTATCGATGCTTGGATAGGTTTAAACCCCGCAGCGCCCGGCCCTTGGGGATTTGGAAAACTGGAAAACGCTCTCACGAAATAGCCCCTTGCCAACTGAAGATCATGAAAAACGGGTGCATCACAATTTTGAAGAAAACCAAGAATAGCAATTAGCCATTAGCCATTAGCAATTAGCAATTAACAATTAGCCATGGCTTCCAAAGCTAAGATATGATAAGATATGATAGGTGAGATAAATGGATTGCGAGTGTAAGACATGAGGCAGTAAGGTATGGAAAAAGACAAGGAGAAGGTTCCCAGTTCGCTATTAACCCTAACGGCGGGGGTGGCAATCACGCTAGTCAGCCTTTGGTATGGGAAAAATCACGGTCTCATGCCAGAGCAAGTATCGGAACAAGCACCGCTAGTAGACAATTTCTTCGACGTCATGATGACCATCGGCACTGCCCTGTTTTTGGTGGTGGAGGGGGCCATCTTGATAGCGGTGATTAAGTTTCGTCACCGTAAAGGAGATGACACTGATGCTGCGCCGATCAAAGGAAACTTGCCCTTAGAAGCATTTTGGACGGCGATTCCCGCCATCTTAGTTATTGGCCTGGGAATCTACAGCGTGCAAGTTTACGAAGAAATGGGCGGATTTGAGGTTGCTAGTCATCACCATATGATGGCTAGTGAGAGCGCGATCGCGGCCCCAATAGCTGCGGACACCGAAGGAATGATCGCAGAAAGCGAGTATGGCTTTGGCGCTAGCCCAGAAAGGGTAGGGAAGGATGCGGATCTGGTAGTTAATGTCACGGGTTTGCAGTTTGCGTGGCTCTTTAACTATCCCGATAATGAGATAGATGCTGGGGAACTGCACGTGCCCTTGGGCAAAGACGTGTTACTGAACATCTCCGCAATGGACGTGATCCACTCCTTCTGGATCCCGCAGTTGCGCCTCAAGCAAGATGCAATTCCCGGCAGCGATACGCAACTGCGGTTTGTAGCTACCAAGACAGGAACCTACCCCATAGTCTGTGCTGAACTTTGTGGCAGCTATCACGGTATGATGCGGGCGGAAATGGTGGTAGAAACAGAAGAGGAGTACGAGGCTTGGTTGGCCGAAGAATCAGAAGAAAGCGTTGGTCAACAGCAAGATAGTATTCAAACAGTTGCTGTTAACCCAGGTGATTTGTCTCCATCAGAATTCCTGGCTCCTTACGCGGAAGAAATGGGGATTGATGCCAACATCATAGCTCAAATTCATCACCACAAGCAATAATCAATCTTGGCAGTGACAAAAAGATATGACAGAAGCGCAGATTAAATCAGAAACTCCCGAAAAGCAGCCATTAGCTGCCCACAAGGGACATCCGGAAGCATGGAAGTGGTATCACTACTTCACCTTCAATACGGACCACAAAGTTATTGGCATCCAATATCTGGTCACCTCCTTCATCTTCTATCTGATCGGCGGTTTGATGGCGATGGCTATGCGTACCGAACTGTATACCGCAGATTCAGATTTCATAGATCCGGCACTATACAATGCTTTCCTGACTAACCACGGGACGATCATGATCTTTCTGTGGATCGTCCCTAGCGCGATCGGGGGCTTTGGCAATTTCCTGGTGCCCCTGATGATCGGTGCCAAGGACATGGCGTTTCCGAAGCTGAACGCGATCGCATTTTGGCTGAACCCGCCAGCAGGGGCATTGCTATTGGGCAGTTTCTTCTTCGGCGGGGCCCAAAGTGGGTGGACTTCTTATCCTCCCCTCAGCCTGATCACGGCCAACGAGGCCCAGTCGATGTGGATCCTTAGCATCGTGCTAGTGGGAACTTCCTCGATTTTGGGGGCCCTGAACTTTATCATTACCACTTGGAAAATGCGGGTTCCCACCATGAAGTGGGACCAGCTACCCTTGTTCTGCTGGGCGATATTTGCGACCTCCTTGTTGGCATTGGTTTCCACGCCAGTGCTAGCAGCAGGCTTAATTCTGCTGCTGTTTGATATCAACTTCGGTACGAGTTTCTTTCGACCCGACGAGGGAGGTAATGTAATAATTTACCAGCATCTGTTCTGGTTCTATTCTCACCCAGCCGTCTATCTGATGATTCTGCCGATCTTCGGGATCATGTCGGAAGTGATTCCCGTTCACGCCCGCAAGCCGATCTTTGGTTATAAGGCGATCGCCTATTCCAGCATGGCCATTTGCCTTGTAGGTTTGTTCGTCTGGGTTCACCACATGTTTACCAGCGGCACACCTGCTTGGATGCGGATGTTCTTCACCATCTCCACCCTGATCGTGGCAGTACCCACGGGGGTGAAGATCTTTAGCTGGGTAGCTACCCTTTGGGGCGGCAAAATCCGCCTTAACAGTGCCATGCTATTCGCCGTTGGACTATTGGCAATGTTTGTCCTGGGGGGACTCAGCGGCGTCACCTTGGGAAATGCGCCCTTCGACATACACGTCCACGACACCTACTATGTAGTGGCCCACTTCCACTACGTTCTGTTTGGCGGATCGGTATTTGGCATTTACGCTGGCATTTACCACTGGTTCCCCAAAATGACGGGGCGGATGATGAACGAAACTTGGGGTAGAATTCACTTTGCCCTCACCTTCATCGGCACCAATCTCACTTTCTTGCCCATGCACCAACTGGGTTTGCAAGGAATGCCTCGGCGGGTAGCCATGTATGACCCCCAATTTGTCAGCCTGAATCAGATTTGTACTTACGGGGCCTTTTTACTGGGCTTTTCGGTAATCCCCTTCTTCATCAACGTCATCTGGAGTTGGAGTAAAGGTCCGGTGGCAGGTGACAATCCTTGGCGGGCCTTGACCTTGGAGTGGCAAACCACTTCGCCCCCTGCCATTGAAAACTTTGAGGGCATCCCCACACTCTCCTGGGGTCCATACGATTACGGCATGAACCACTTGAATGGCAATCAGCCAGCTAGCCAAACCTTAGCTGAAGCAAGTGCCGAAGCGCAATAATCGATCGCGGTTGTCGTAGGGTGGGCACCGCCCACCTGAAGCGGTAGGGTGGGCACCGCCCACCTGACGCTATTGGTATTAATTGGAGGAAAGACAAGAAATCATGCAAGGTTCAACGGTAGACAATCCTCAAACACTGCTAGACTCAACAGCAAGCCATCACGAGGAACATCCAGATTACCGGGTTTTAGGATTGCTAGTATTCCTGGTTTCGGAATCTCTCATGTTCGGGGGACTGTTTGCCTGCTATTTGCTATTGAGAGGCGGTGCCGCAACTTGGCCTCCTGAAGGCACGGAGGTAGAACTATTAGTGCCTACTATTAACACGATCGTTCTGGTTTCCAGCAGTTTTGTCATTCACAATGGCGATACGGCGATCAAGAAGAATGATGTTTCCCGGATGCGACTTTGGTATGTTGCTACAGCAATTATGGGCATCATTTTCCTCGGCGGTCAGCTTTACGAGTATCTAACTCTCGGTTATGGTTTGACTGAAAATGTATTCTCCAACTGCTTCTACCTGATGACTGGTTTCCATGGGTTGCACGTGACGGTGGGGGTTTTGCTGATTCTGGGAGTCCTGTGGCGATCGCGCCGTGATGGTCACTATAGCGAGACCAAGCATGTGGGCGTGGAAATGGCGGAAATCTACTGGCACTTTGTAGATATCATCTGGATTATCCTGTTCGGACTCCTGTACATTCTCACCATGTTTTAGAATTAAGAAACCAGGTTTTTTGTCAAAACCTGGTTTCTGCGCATTCCGATGTAAATACCCTCGGGTGGTTAATAGATCCAGAAGAACGATGGGTCTTAGTTTTTTTCCCGGGACTAAGCCTCAGAATATTTGACAATAACGAAGAAGTGCTGCCAACACCATACTTTTTAGAACAACTATCCCTCACGAGCGATCGCCTGTTTGATTGTCTAAAATTATAGGTGCAACGCCAAAATATCTTGGGTGGGCAACAATACACGAGAGATTGTACCATCCTCATCAGTCCCCCAAGCGATCGCATACAGCTGGGGATTTCTCTGTTTGCAGGTAATCTCGTAGCCACGAACATCCCTCTTTCTGTAAATTATTTTGTGGCTGTAAAACTTTTTCTACATTCCACCAAATCACCTTATTGTCGCTCCCAACGGACACAAATGACTTGCCATCAGGACTGAAAGCGACACCCTTGACTGCATCGCTATGTTCGTAAAGAGCGATCGCCTCTTTCCAGCCTAGGTTCTCATCGCGCGTCCAGATTTTGACAGTGTCGTCCGCACTAACAGAAGCCATCATTTCACCATCGGGACTAAAAACAACTTCATTCACCGACTCAGCGTGTTCTGAAAAGCTATGTACAATTTTGAGCAGAATCCCATCCCGTGTCCAGAGTTTAATCCTGTTGTCTACACCGGCTGAGACAATCATCTGACCATCGGGGCTAAACGACACATCGTTCACTGGACCATGATGCGCTGTCAGAGTTGACAGCAACGTACCGCTCTCGTTCCAAATTTTTATACTCTTGTCCGAACTCCCCGATACAATTAGTTTGCCATCAGGGCTAAAGTGAACGCTTTTGACCTTATCGCTATGTCCTTCCAGGGTTGCTACTAAGCTGCCATCTCGCCGCCAAAGTTTAACAGTATTGTCGTGACTTGCCGTAGCAATGAGCTGACTGTTTGGGCTAAAGGACACCCTATTGACCTTATCCCTCTCGAAAATGGTCGTTCGCAAAGTGCCATCTAGGTTCCAGACCTTAACTTCCTTGTTTCGACTTGCCGTAGCAATCAGCTGACCATCCGGGCTAAAAGCTATATCCCAGACCTGGTCAGTTTCAGGAAGGGTCATCAGCAATTTCGAGTCTCGCTTTCGCCAAACTTTAACAGTATTGTCGTCACTTGCCGAGGCAATATACTCCCCATCAGGACTGAAAGCAACTGCCCTCACGTCATCTTGATGCTCGTAGAGTATATTCAGGAAGCTGTTGGAGTCAAATTTATTTAGTTTCCAGAGTCTCACTGTGTTGTCTTCGCTGGCAGAGGCGATCGTCTCACCATCGGAACTAAACGAAACGCTGTTGACTTTATTTCCATGTCCAGAAAGAGTATCTAGTAAGGTGCCATCTGGCCACCACAGCTTCACGGTTCCGTCATTACTAGCCGTTGCGATCGCTGAGCTGTCGGGGCTGAACGCGACTGCGTTCACATGATTGCTGTGCCCTTCCAGGGTTGTGACCGAGGTGCCGTCGAGATTCCACAGTTTCACTGTTTTATCATCACTAGCCGTTGCAATCAGTTTCCCATCGGGACTGAAGGCGACGGCGTTCACCTCATCTGTGTGTCCATCAAGAGAATATAGAAAGGTGCCATCTCGATTCCACAGCTTTACAGTTCTGTCATCACTAGCCGTCGCAATTACTTCCCCGTCGGGACTGAACGCAACTGCTTTGACCTCATCTGTGTGTCCATAAAGAGTATCTAGTAAGGTGCCATCTCGATTCCACAGTTTCAAGGTAAAGTCATTACTAGCTGTTGCAATCACTTCCCCGTCGGGACTGAACGCGACGGCTTTGACTTCATCTGTGTGCCCTTCCAGGGTTGTGAGCAAGGTGCCGTCTCGCTGCCACAGTTTCACGGTGTTGTCCACACTAGCTGAGGCTATCAGTTCTCCATCGGGGCTGAAGGCTATATCGTTGACCGATCCTTGATGCCCCTTCAACATCTGCCGTTGTTGACCGTCCCTATCCCAGAGTATGACATTGTTGTCTGCGCCACCCGAAGCAATCATTTTACCGTCGGGACTAATGGCAACGGCGATCGCCCCTGCTTTATGTCCTGAGAGGCGATTATACTCCCGAACCCCGAAAACCGCTTGCTGAAGTGCTCCGTCAACAGCAGATTTAGTTTTTTGACTTGGATCTTCGAGCCTTTGCAGTGCTTCCTTTGCCTGGAGTGCTTTCAGCAGGGCCTCGAAATTTTTATCGAAGGCATCGAACGCTTCTGAAGATTTAGCCTCTGCGGTAGCTTCGGCAGCTAATGCCTCCTTCTTGCGAGCTAGGGCTTCCTTCCTCTGCTCCTCTGCTTCGATATACTGATTCCTAGCTTCCAATCCCAAGGCCGCAGAAACTACACCGGCTAATAACACCACACCCAGCAAAATTTTTAGTCGTCTGGCACTTTTTTTCTCTTCTACCAGCCTCCCTTCGGCTTCTTTGCTCTTTTCCTCCTGCAACCGCAGCAGTTTTGCTTGTCGTTCTTTTTCTGCTTCGTCCGCAGAGATGATGGCTTGGTGACTTGACTCGATAAATGTCTGCTGCAAAGCTGTAGGGACCGGTTGTTTGCTTTCGGCTAAAGCGGTTGACAACCAGTTTTCGGCAACGGCAAACTCACTCCCCCGCAACAGCAAGTCAGCAGTTTTATCCCTCCGATCCCAGTCCAAGGCCCGCTGCAACCATTTAGTATGACTGCGCAGGTGTTCCCGGTCCGTATCTAGCGTCCTCACCAATTGGTTAAAATTTACATTAAAATCCCCCTGATGCCGATTAAAATCAAGCCACTGCACCTTCGCCAACTCAGGATGCAAGTCCCCAGTATTTACCTCCCGATGCAGCACCGTCACAAAGCGTTTATTCAAGGAAGCAGCATATTCCACCTCATCCGCGCAATAGGGCGAATTCACCGATCGCGGTGAGATAATAAACAGGAAATTGTCACAGGCTTTAATCCCCTTCTTAATTTCCTGCTGAAAATCTGTCCCCTCCGCAATACTTTCCTGGTCAAACCAAGTCATCTTGCCCTGCATCTGTAAAGCATCATTCAGCTTCCTCGCCAAGTCCGAGTCCGATCGGGAATAGGAAATAAACACATCCAGGCTCTCTAATGGCGGTTGCCGCAGACTTTCAGTAATGAATTCTTCCTGTAATGGCGTGGGTGGATGTTGTCTCCTTTTTTGCGCCACTTTCAACCAACTTTCAGCACTCCGCAAGTTATAACCCCGCAGCAGAATGCTAGGATTATTTTGCTGCCGCTGCCACTTCAGGGCTTTTGTCAACATAATTTTATGCTCCTTGTAATAAGCTGCCTCAGTATGCAAAATCTTCAACAGTTGGCTTTCATCAAGCAGGTAATCTTCTTCTTTGACATTATCCGTCAGGTCAATATACTGCAAATCTCGCAGGACCGTCAGTTCCTGGGTCGGGTCAGTCGATCGCACCAGTACGGGAATTATCCGCTTATTCAGCTCCACAGCTAAGTCTAATTCTTGCTGACAGTAAGTCGAGTTGATTGAGTCAGGGGACAGTAGATAAACCAGATTATCCGCTTGTTCGATCCCTCGGTTAATCGCTTCGGTAAACGCTTCCCCCGTTTGAATATCCGTTGTATTCGTCCACACCGTAATCCCTTCTCGCCTCAGACTGTTGCGAATCTTCTCCATTGTCGCCCTATCTTCATCGGCATAGGACAGAAATACCTGGGTCATCAAGTTGTTGGCATTCTTGATGCTTTCGGTGATGAACTCACAATGGATGTCTGCGGGAGTACAAGGAGGTTGTTCGTTTTTAAACCTGATTTTTAACCAAGCTTCCCCCTGCTGTCTCTCTTCCCCAGTTAACAAGTAGCTCGTTTGCTTTTGATGCCGCTCCCACTCTAAAGCTTTAACTAAAAACTGGGTATGCTGTTCTACATAATCTGTATGAGAGCGGAGTAAATCGATTAATGAGGCTAATGATTTCTCAAAATCGTTTACCCCCTCTTGGAAATACAGCGAGTTGAGCTTGCTAATTATCGGGTGCATCTTCGGATTATTGTACGTATGATGCGACCCTTCCGCTTTATAAGCTTCCCACTGGGACGCCGTGCCCGCCGGGTTTCTTTGCTGCCATGTTTCCCGGCTAATTTCCATCACGTGTAACAGTGGGATAATGCGTTTCTTTAGTTGGCACGCGAGCTGGATTTCTTTGCGACAATAGGCAGAATTTACCGAATGAGGACTAATGATGAACAGGAAGTTCTGTGATTTTTCAATCCCATCATCTATTTGATTCTGGAAATCGACTGCCAGGGGAATGTCATTGAAGTCAAACCAGACTCGGAACCCCTGTTCTGACAAGCGAGCCTGAAGTTTTATAGCAAAGGCTTTACTATCAGCTCGTCCGTAAGATATAAAAGCATCGAACATTTCAGTCATTATGGTACCTCCACAAATATCTGGCTAAAACCATTATAGAGCGAGAGTTGCTCCGATTTGCGATCGCGCCTTATGGCCCCAAGCTATGCTGTTTCCTTCTTCCTCATAGGAGATGGGAGATTTGGGGTTCCCGACGCACTTACCGGGCGAGACAAAGAGGAAGGAGTTCGCCCCTGGTTTTCTTGCTGTTGTTTTTCTTTGTTGGCCTTTTCATCGAGTAGATCCATGAATGCTTGCACATCTTCTTGGATGAACTTTTCAATTCGGAAAGCGAAGGTAGAATAGGCTTGCATGTGGTCGGGGTAGTCTTGATAAGAGCCACTTAATTGCAAGAATTTCCACGCCTCGCTTTTTAAGGACTCGGCTGTTTTCCGGTATGTAGTGTATTTGTCGCCAAAATGAAAATACTCCTCGACTGCGGCGCAGATCGCCACCATCTGGCTGAGGAAAAAGGTAATCCAGCCAATATATACTCCGAATTGGTTATCATTGAAGTTCAGACTTACCAAGGCGGGAATCATCACGCCGCCAACAATGGTCATCAGGCGGAGGCGGGTTGACCATTTACTCGCCCGATCGGCCTTACCTTCCAACCACAATAGCTGATCCAGCCAGCGGGATTTCATAAACCGCTTTTGTGCATCTGGGAGTTCCAGCTCATCTATGATCTCCGTAAATTCCTTTTTTAAGTATTCTCGATAAGGATTTTTACTTGCCATCTTGCTAGCCTCCTTTCTCTCTATTGCTCTGGCGATGGCCTTGCACAATTTTTCAGCCCCAATTCCTGGCTGCTGATTTTTCCCCAGCTTAGCATATTTCGCTCGTTCGTCTTTCGCTTAAATCTGGAGATGCACCCGGCTATCAACTACTTATCACCACACCCCGCTCGACGGGTGTGGTCAAAACCCGTATATTGAGATTTGGGACAAGCAATTGTCAATTACTATTACTTAATAGGAAATTCTTGAATGCTTCCAGAGCCTAGAAGGCAATGGGGGCAAGGATCTCAGCCGATGAAGAGGATCGAATTCCCCAGACCCAGGAACGACGAAACTGGGTCCAGGCTCGACGAAACTGGGTCCAGGCTCGACGAAACCAGAGCCAGGCTCGACGAAACTGGGTCGGTGGATCTGCAATACTCGATCGACCATAAGCATTACCTCCTTAAGTTATGCTGCGGGTTTTGTCAAGGAGGGGACTTCCCTGGCCAGGATAGTACGGAACCCCAGAGGGAGCAGGGAGCAGGGAGCAGGGAGCAGGGAGAGGGGAGCGTTCTTGAGGGGTCCGAAACACCAAGAGCGTGAGTCCGAGAGTCGATTTTATGCATGATGCACATATCTTTTAAGATGTCGGCGTATTATTAATGGACCGACGCTCTAGAACTTGCGAAACCTGGTTTCTGTGGTCAAAGCATTGATATCTCGTTGATAGCGACATGAGAAACCCGGTTTCTAGCCATCACGCGACCGATGTCCTAGGCGGCGACGGGTGTGGTCAAAACCCGTCGATCATTCATTGGCCCTCCCAGTCGCCGGATCCCCCCAAACCCCCCCTTCCGTTACAAGGGGGGGTTTGGGGGGGATCGGGCGATCAACTACTTTTGACCACACCCGCACAAAGTGGACAGCCTAGGCACTGCCCACCCGGAGGCGTTTACCGAACATCAACAAACCTGACAACCGTCTTGGTTAAACCCCGAAGGGGTTGCCTCTTCTCACCTTTGCGATTGAGAGGTTGTTTGATGGATTTAACCTTAGCACCATAAAGGTAAGGACGAATTTGAGTCTTCTCGGGAATTTCCTTAAAGGCAAAGTACAATTTTACAGGCTTCTTGTGAATTGCTTGTCCAGTTATATAGCCAACGAGATCGTGCTCGAAGCTGTGGAAGGCATTTTTCCAAGAATGTTGCTTGGGTAAGCTCATATCTGGGGTCTTGTCTGACGCCTTAACTTTGTGCCAAATGCCTCCATGTTCGTGGTCTACCATATACTCAAACCAGTAAGCATAGGTGGTAGGCAGATATTTGGCGTAGGAAGGATCCCGCAAGCTGAACGTGGCGGCGGTTTGATCTAGTTCTGCTAAAATCCACCACTCTTTATCCCGGTCGATCGATCCGTCTTTCTTGGGTTTCAGTCCCCATGTTCCATCTGATAGAAAGGCTTCTTCAAGGATTAAAGGAGCTTTTTCTTGGGCGAAGGCCGTGAGTTCGTAATGTCCAGTCAGCTTGCCAATTTCATAGATCAGCCACAGGGTTTTAATGGAGTGACCGAAGTCAGTATGATCCGTTTCTAACTGTTGGTTGACCGGATCTGTAATCGCACCGAAGAAAATATTATTCTCTGGCGTATAGAACTGCTCGCTCATAATCGTGGCCAGATGCACTAAGTCATCTTCCCATTGCGAGCGGAGGGTTTTGCCATTAAATGTTTCTGGCAAGGTGGGAGTCAGCAACAACATATAGCCATAAACTTGGTCGAGTTGAGCGACTAATTCCCGTTGCTTGGTGCTAACTTTTTCTTTCGTACCGTCTGGATTAACGTAATCTACGTAATCTTCGTGCGCCCAGGCTAGTAAGCCCCATTCTTCGTCATAATAGGTGTCAAAAATGTAATCTTTGAGGGCGACGATATCTGCCAATACCTCGGGGTCACGGGTGAGATAGTAGTAAAATCCCAAACCGGAAACAGCATAAGCCATGTCTTGACTGATGCGTCGAGCTTCACTCGGTAGGCCGACCCCATCTTCAAAGTAGGTGTAGGCTCCACCTTCTAGGGCTAAAGCATGTTCCCGCAAATAGTCTACTCCAGCTTTAGCCAGTTTCAGGTATTTGCCCTTTCCGGTGAGATTGTAAGCGACACCGTAGGCAAAGATTTGTCGGGACTTGGCGCGGACGTACTCCCGTTCGGGCTTGACGATGTAGGGAATGGGACCGGCAAGTTCTGGGCAGGGATCTTCCGGATCGCGCAAGGAACCGTCATTGCAGCGATAGGTTGGGTAGTTGCCAATAGGATCGCCGTATGCCGCTTTCATATCCCAGAAGGGCAGCAAGTCTTCTTCCAGGTGCTGGAGCCAGCGATCGCCTGTAGGAACATCGGCGATAATTGCCTCGATATTATCGTCAGCATATTGACGAGCCTCCGAAACGAATGCGGAAGCCGGTGTAACGCCATATACAAACAGAAGTGCGAAACTCAGCAATAGGCTGGCTGCCATCTTGAATAGACGATGGCGATAAGGGTCGAACATGAGAACTCTTCTTTTCTTTTGAGGTTGCCAAAAAAACACAAAGCCTTTCTGGTGGGCTTGGTTCTGATCCACTATATCCCCCTTGTTTGTCAATGTCAAGCCCCTATCTCTACTTTTTTTAGTCCCGTTCTCCACCTTTTTGGGCCTATATGCACAAACTCAATAATTTGTCAAGTCCCCCTTATCCACCTTTTTGGAAGGTAGGGCAGAGATAGCCGACAACCGGTTGGGGAAAATACTATCCATACAACTTGATCGCGATTGTCTTCGTGGCGCAACAGCTTAATACCGAATAGCTTACCACTTCAGGAACGCTGCATCCACTCCCCGATCGCGCCTAATTTTCCCATCTTTTTCAAACCAGTAAATCACCTGCTGATGGGTGAGTTCTTCCATAGGAACCTCTGTATCTGCAGCGATCTGCTTCAATAGTCTTAGAGATGAAATCGTCAATCTAGTCAAAAACTTCTCAGAACTAGAGAGTAAAGCTTTGTCTACATCTGCTGACTCTTCTGGGGTTAAAAATTGCGCTGATGGTTGTTGTCCTGCTTCCATGAAATTTATCCTACTGATATTTACAATTGCTAAACTTCGCTGTTAGCGCTGTTAGCCCGCCGTGGGTTCAAACCCCGCGTTCCCAGGCGGGAGCCAGGGAACGAGGCTAAAGTCTGTTAAAACAGACTAAGAGAATAATACCGAACCAGAGAATAATTGTAGCATTTTTTTCTAAGATGGTATAACTCAATAGCCGTAATTTATTTACTTGTCCCTACCTGCAATACCTGCCTTGCCGTCAAAGGTAACTCTTGAGCAAATTCTGACAGCAGAACAGAGGCGATCGCATCATCTCCGGCAAACACTGCTTCTTCATAAAGTCCATCCACCAGAGTCAATACTGTAATCTGCTCCTGTATCGGATCGACGATCCAATATTCGGCAATTCCTCGGGCTTGGTATTGCGATCGCTTGTAGCGATAATCTCGGTCTGCATTTTCCCGTCCGGGGCTGACTACCTCCACCACTAACTGCGGCGGTGGCATATCAGGCTTCACCATGGAACGACTTGCCCCTTCCAATGCTTGCACCAATTCCTCTGTCAGCACCATCAAATCTGGGAGTCGCACTGATGATCGCCTCCCGGTAACCGCCACTTCTGTCTTCATGGTCAACCGAGAAAAGGAAATCCCCAGTCCGATAAAATACGCCAACAAAAACATTGCAATACGTCGATTTAAGTCGCTCTCGCTTGACATAAACAGTAATCTCCCATCTTCTAGCTCATAACGAGCATCTGTACCATCATCATGGTTGAGAAAGTCCTCCAAGGACATGACATCCGATGTCACATCTTCCCTTATACTGACTGCATTCGTCATGCTATCATTCCTCCCATAACCACAGTTTGGCGATCTTTTTCAATCATAACCTGCCTCCCGTAGCGCAGCGATCGCTACCGCCCTATTGCTTGGTAGCGAATATTTCTTGTGCTGCTTCCCTGTAATTTATACTACCGATACATTTACACTAGCCAAATCCTAAGCTGACTCAGCTTGCTCTTCTAAGCGCGGGGAGATTAAATAACCGCACCTATGTTCGCCATCAATAATCCACTGGGTGCGTTCCACCTGGCAATCTGGCAGTACATCTGCAAACATCTCCAACTCGTGGCCGCAGACCGTGGGAAAGGATGAGGCCACGTCGGCAATGGCACAATTATGCTCTATTAAGATGAACCGGCTGCTAGGAGCATCTTCTGTGCCATCTGTTTCCACAGGATGCCACTCGGCCATGTAGCCTTCCGCTTTTCTCAGTTCGACTAAAGTGGCCACCCGTTCCCGCAATGAACCGGCGCTCAGGCGCTCGCGATAGACCTTCGCCTTCCGTTCCCACTGCTTGCGCAGGATCGAACTTACCTGGTCTTTTCCTACTGTCTCCGCCAGGGTATCCAGCAGGGACACCGCAAACTCGGCGTGGCTATCACCGAAGCGATCGCGTCCCTGGCGACTGAGTTGATAGAGGTACTGGGGGCGTCCCATAGTCTGACCGGTCCGGACCGGCCACCCTTTCGCTACTTGCTGGTCGATCGATCCGGCAGCCTGCAAGTCCTTGAGGTGACGGCGGATCCCTTGGGGGCTAATCCCCAGATATTGGGCCATTTCCTGAGCCGTTGCTTGACCTTGCTTGAGCAAATATTGTAGAATGCCTTGTTTGGTGGAGGATTGCTGGGTGGTTGTCATCGTCTTCGCAAAACTTTACTTGGCGAACGGCAAAAAAAATTTTTACTTAAACAACACATATGTTGCTAAACTATCCTAAGATAGGAGTTAAGCAACAAATAGGTTGTTTAACTCATTATACTCAGATCCTTAGACAGGTCACCTATATGAACTCAGCAAACGGCACCAAGCAAGCAACAGAGAAGAGCCTGGAGGCGATGCGGCACTTCTCAGAGACATACGCCCAGCGAACTGGCACCTACTTCTGCTCGGATATCAGCGTCACAGCTGTGGTGGTGGAAGGACTAGCGAAGCACAAGGATGAGTTGGGTGCGCCCTTATGTCCTTGCCGTCACTACGAGGACAAACAGGCCGAAGCGGCAGCTGCATACTGGAATTGCCCCTGCGTGCCCATGCGGGAACGTAAAGAATGCCACTGCATGCTGTTCCTGACGCCAGACAACGACTTTGCTGGCGATAAGCAAAACATTACAACAGAGGAAATTCGCTCCTATACCAGTCAGTGATGACAGTCGGGGAATTTTAGCTAGCAACTGCCCCCCCGACTGTGTCATAGTTTACCCCATTCCCAGTCCCTGGCAAGATTAAGAGAACACCAAAATGGCTACCAGCGTTAAAACTTTAGTAAATCAACCCTACAAGTACGGCTTCGTCACTGATATTGAAACGGATACTATCCCTCGCGGTTTGAGTGAGGATGTGGTGCGCCTGATATCGGCTAAAAAAGAGGAACCCTCATTCATGCTGGAATTCCGCCTCAAAGCTTACCGCAAGTGGCTGACGATGACAGAACCTACTTGGCCCCATGTCAGCTATCCCCCGATCGACTATCAAGACGTTATCTATTATTCAGCGCCGAAACAGAAAAAGGAAAAGCTGAATTCTCTCGATGACGTGGACCCGGCCCTGCTAGAAACCTTCGAGAAGCTGGGTATCCCTTTATCCGAACAAAAGCGGCTCTCTAATGTTGCCGTAGATGCGGTCTTCGATAGCGTCTCGATCGCCACCACCTTCAGAGAGAAACTGGCGAAGGAGGGAGTAATCTTTTGCTCGATCTCGGAAGCGGTAAAGGAATATCCCGAATTGGTAGAAAAGTATTTGGGCAGCGTGGTGCCAGTGGGAGATAATTACTTTGCAGCTCTCAACTCAGCCGTGTTCAGCGATGGCTCCTTTGTATATATTCCCAAAAATACGAAATGCCCGATGGAGTTGTCCACCTACTTCCGGATCAACAGCGGCGACACGGGACAGTTCGAGCGTACATTGATTATTGCAGAGGAAGGCAGTGAAGTCTCCTATCTAGAAGGCTGCACCGCCCCCATGTTCGACACCAACCAGTTGCACGCCGCAGTAGTAGAACTGGTCGCCCTGGATAATGCGGACATCAAATACTCCACAGTGCAAAACTGGTACGCTGGGGATGCCAACGGCAAGGGTGGGATATACAACTTTGTCACCAAGCGGGGATTGTGTAAAGGGGTGAATTCCAAGATTTCCTGGACCCAGGTAGAAACGGGTTCGGCGATCACCTGGAAATATCCCAGTTGCGTATTAGTGGGGGATAACTCGGTGGGCGAGTTTTACTCGGTGGCCCTGACCAATAATAAGCAGCAAGCTGACACGGGCACCAAGATGGTGCATATCGGTAAAAACACTCGCAGCACGATTATTTCCAAGGGGATATCTGCGGGCAACTCCCAGAATAGCTATCGGGGTTTGGTGAAAGTTGGTCCGAAGGCAAAGGGGGCACGTAACTATTCTCAATGCGACTCGATGCTAATAGGCGATAACGCTGAGGCGAACACTTTTCCTTATATCCAGGTGCAAGAGAATACTGGTAAGGTAGAACATGAAGCTTCAACCTCGAAGATTGGAGAAGACCAACTGTTCTATTTCGCCCAGCGGGGCATTTCGGCAGAAGACGCGATCTCGATGATGATTAGTGGTTTCTGTAAGGATGTCTTCAATCAGTTGCCGATGGAATTTGCTGTGGAAGCTGACCGGTTGTTGAGCCTGAAGTTAGAAGGTTCGGTTGGGTAAAGATTAACTTATTCGTAGGTGGGGTTTTGTGAGACAACCCCCACCTACAACATGCAGAGAGGAGAAAAGGTAAGGAATGATCGTTGAAAGCAGCGAAGTTATTTTATCTGTCCGGAATTTAACGGCGGATGTGGATGGTACCCAGATTCTTAAGGGTTTGAATCTGGAAATTAAGGCTGGCGAAATCCATGCTATCATGGGACCGAATGGATCGGGAAAGAGTACCTTTTCTAAGGTATTAGCAGGTCATCCAGCTTATGAAGTAACTGGCGGAGAGGTCCTCTTCAAAGGAGAAAATCTGCTGGAGATGGAACCGGAAGACAGGTCTCTGGCAGGGGTGTTTCTGGCTTTTCAGTATCCGATGGAAATTCCCGGTGTCAGTAATCTAGATTTCTTGCGGGTGGCTTACAATTCCCGCCGCAAGCAACAGGGACTGGAAGAGTTAGATTCTTTTGATTTTCAAGATTTGGTAGAAGAAAAGCTGGAAGTGGTGAAGATGAATCCGGCTTTTTTGAACCGGAGTCTGAATGAAGGCTTTTCTGGTGGAGAGAAGAAGCGGAATGAGATTCTGCAAATGGCTTTGCTGGAACCGACCTTGGCAATTCTGGATGAGACGGATTCGGGTTTGGATATTGATGCTTTGAAGATTGTCGCTTCCGGGGTGAACCAGTTGGCAAAAGCAGAAAATGCTACTCTCATGATTACCCATTACCAACGGTTACTCGATTATATTGTCCCCGACTACGTTCACGTGATGGTAGGTGGAAAGATTCTGACTACTGGTGGTAAGGAATTGGCCCTGGAACTGGAGTCCCGTGGTTATGATTGGGCGATCGCAGAAGATGCAGTAGAGGTAGGTGCAGCAGTATGAGTATAGCTTCTGTTGAGAGGATTTTGGAAAAGGAAAAGGAGGCGATCGATCGCGATCGCTATCTGATCGAGTTGCTGCAAGAACGTCCCTCACTGGATCCGCAAGCAATGGACGCGCAAATGACGGCGTGGTTGCAAGCAATTCGGGAACATGCGGCGGTGTTAGTCACTGAAAGTATCTTTCCCACTAAGCGGGATGAAGAATGGCGGTTTACAGACTTGTCGCCCTTGTTGGAGGTGAAGTTTGCAGGAGTTAGCAGCGACAAGGTATCCTCGGTCAGGGAATTGAGTCTGGCGGAAGCGGATAGTAGCTGCTTGGTATTTGTCAATGGCATTTATGCACCGCAACTGTCGGATGTAAGTGGGTTGCCAGACAATGTGTTTGTGGGTAATTTGCTGGCAGACAATATCCCGCAAGCAGAGTTGAAAAAATATCTGGCCAAACAACAGGGGGCTGAGGAGGTATTTACATTACTTAACTCGGCCAGTATGACGGATGCGGCTATAGTTTGGGTGCCGAAAAATCAGGTAGTTTCGCAACCTATTCATCTGCTGTTTATCTCAACTAGGGGCGAGGTGGCGACTATTTCTCAGCCTCGCTGTCTGGTGGTAGCGGAAGCGGGTAGTAGTTTAACTATAGTTGAAGATTACACCGCAGATGTGAATTGCCCAGAGGCCCTGCTTCCTAACCCCTATTTCACTAATGGGGTGACGGAAATTTGGGTGGGACTCAATGCTGAGGTCAACCATACCAGACTGCAACGAGAAGCAGGCGTGGCTTTTCATATTGGCAAAAGCGCGATCGCCCAAGCCCGGGATAGCCGCTATACTTGTAATGCCATTAGCTTGGGGGCAAAGTTATCTCGGCATCATCTGGAAGTCTGCCAAAATGGTGAGGGTACTTACACGACTCTCAATTGCTTAACGCAAATTTCTGGCGAACAACTGGCAGATACCCATAGCGCGATCGGGTACAATCATGCCAATGGGACTAGCAAGCAGTTGCATAAGTGCATTGTGGATGGCAAAGCCCATGCAGTCTTTAACGGTAAAATCTTTGTCCCCAAACCCGCCCAACTGACAGATGCGGCACAGTTAAATCGTAACTTATTACTGTCGCCCCAAGCCCGAGTGGACACTAAACCTCAGTTGGAGATTACTGCTGATAATGTTAAATGCGCCCACGGTGCTACTGTCGGTCAGCTTGACCCCGAGGAGCTATTTTATCTGCAAAGTCGCGGTTTAGACCGGGAAACTAGCTGCAATTTGCTAGTTGATGCCTTTGCTGGCGAAATCCTCGATCGCATTCCCGTGGCTTCCTTAAAGCAAATGCTATCACGCTGTGTAGCTTGCCGATAATTTTGGCTGCTGGCTAATTGCTAATTGTCAATTGTTAATTGTAATTAGCCATTAGCCATTAGCCATTCACAATTAGCCATTCGCAATTCACAATTCACCATTCGCAAAGATTATGATGACTCTCACTCAGGAAATAACGCTTGCGGCCTTAACTCGCGCTGACTTCCCTATTTTGCAGCAGGAAGTTAATGGCAAACCTCTGGTTTATCTGGATAATGCTGCTACTTCCCAAAAGCCGATCGCTGTTTTAAATACTTTGCGGGATTATTACTCGGAGTATAATTCTAACGTGCATCGGGGGATTCATACCCTCAGCGGTAAAGCAACAGATGCTTATGAGGGGACGCGGGATAAAATTGCCAGTTTTATTAATGCTGCGGTGCGGGAAGAAATTGTTTACACCCGCAATGCTAGTGAAGCGATTAATTTAGTCGCCTACAGTTGGGGCTTGAATAATTTACAACAGGGAGATGAAATTATTCTCTCGGTGATGGAACATCACAGTAATTTGATTCCCTGGCAGATGGTTGCTCAAAAAACTGGTGCGGTGCTCAAGTTTGTGGAACTGACTGCTAATGAGGAATTCGATCTAGATCATTTTAAGTCTCTGGTTTCCGATAAGACTAAACTGGTGGCTGTGGTGCATGTTTCTAATACGATCGGTTGTATTAACCCCGTACATGAAATTTGCGCGATCGCCCACCAACATGGGGCAAAAGTGTTAATTGATGCTTGCCAAAGTGTCCCCCATATGGTAATAGACGTGCAGGCGATGGACTGTGACTGGCTGGTGGCTTCGGGACATAAGATGTGCGGTCCCACGGGCATTGGGTTCCTGTATGGGAAGCGGGAATTACTGCGATCGATGCCGCCATTTTTGGGCGGTGGCGAAATGATTAAAGACGTGTTTCTGGAACATGCTACCTATGCAGATATTCCCAATAAGTTTGAGGCGGGAACTCCGGCCATTGGAGAGGCGATCGGGCTAGGTGCAGCAGTCGATTACCTGACGAACATTGGCATGGAGAAAATTCATGCTTATGAAGCAGAATTGACAGCTTATATATGCGAGCAATTGGGTAAAATACCGGAAGTGCAAGTTTACGGACCGCAACCGAAAGCGAATGGGGAAGGAAGGGCAGCATTAGCATCATTTACTGCCGGAGAAGTTCACCCCCACGACCTATCTACAATGTTAGACGAAGCGGGGGTAGCAATTCGGGCGGGGCATCATTGCACGCAGCCATTACATCGGGCCTTGGGGGTGCAGTCAACTGCCAGGGCGAGTTTGTATTTCTACAACACCCGGGAAGAAATTGACCTGTTTATAGCGGCCTTGCAGGAAGCTGTAGAGTTTTTTGGCAGCATTTTCGGTTAATACTCGCATTTTGCATCTTTCCCGATGACCCGCCGGGGGTTCAAACCCCCGGCTAATAGCTTAAGTGGGTTAAAACCCACTGGAATTCTTGTCTCTACGGGATTAAGGTTATACCAATTTATTTGCCGTTGTGAGAGAGAAAAAATGGCCACCCTCTCGTCCCCTCTCGTTCCCAGGTTCTACCTGGGAACGGTCTTCTGAGGCTGTTTAAGTCTATCAGATCTTTAACAAAATGGTATTAATTATCCGGATATGATATAAGATATGTTCGGTGGATGAAAGTGGTAAAATGCAGATTATCTACAACACCAAGTCAGATTTACTTTACCTGCGCCTAGACGATCGCAAGCAGCAGGTGACTAACCAGCGACGATCCCCCCTAACCCCCCTTCCTCTAAGGGGGGAACCGCTCTCGGAAGAAGTTGTCTTAGATATTGCCGAAGATGATAAGATTGTGGGCATTGAGATTCTGGATGCTTCCCAGAATGTGAATTTGTCAAGTCTGTTGCCTGTTAACCAGCAAGTTGTTTCATCAGCAGGATAAATACTCCTGCGATCCAATTAACTTCACTGCTGTATCCTCCTTCCAACAGGGGCGATCGCATCCGGGAAGTGCGATCGGGCAAAATAGTTGGCTTAGTTGGAGCCAGCGGATATAATTTACCCGATCGCGACTGGCTTGCCCAGCAAATCGCTAACATGTAAATGGTTCATGGTGCGATGGTGCGATCGGGCGGATAAAATCATTGATTGAGGATGGGATGTTGGGTGCATCTCACTTTCGCAAATGTAAATTGATAATAAATGTGATTTAGCCCGCGCAGGCGGGCTTTGGAAGTGTAGCCGGACCCTTTAGGGTTCGGGCGGCGGCGACGCAAATATGAAATGCACCCAAGTGAGATGCACCGGAAAGCATCACTCACACCGCCAAATTTTCACCGTGTTATCTTGACTGCCACTGATAATTGTTTCTCCATCTGGAGAGAAAATGACAGAAGTAACTGGACCTGAATGCCCCCTGAGTGTGGCTCTCAGTTCGCTGTCGCTGAGATTATACAACTGAATTGTATTGTTAGTATTGCCACTAGCAATGGTTTTACCATCGGGACTAATTGTCACGGAATTAATTAAACCTGAATGGCTATAAATAATGATACATTGCCCAGTGCCTGCATTCCACAACCGAACAGTCTTATCATGACTGCCACTGACAATAATTTTTCCATCGGGACTGAACGCGAGAGAAGTGACTGGGTCGGAATGATCTTGGATGGCGTACAGCAGTTTTCCATTGACTATTTTCCACAGCTTGAGCGCTCGATCGGCACCACAGCTAGCAAGGGTTTGCCCGTCAGGGCTGATAGCTACAGAATTAACTCCGCCTGCATGGACAATTGCTAAGAACCCCTGGGTAGATATCCCAATTAATGATAATTGATGGACTATTTTCCCTGCACGCATATCGTGAATAAAAATATATCCCCCTTTTTTACCATCTCTCATGTTTGCGCTACCACTGGCAATAGTTTGTCCGTCAGGACTGATAGCGACAGTCTTAACCTCAGGACGCACATCAAGAGTGCGGATCTCTTTGCCAGAACTCAGATGCCACAGTTTGATTGTCTTGTACCGACCCCACCGAGAAAAAGGACCGCCCCCTGCAACCAGAATCTTTTCCGGACTGATGGCGACAGTATTGACCCAAGCGCCCGATCGATCGGAGAATGGGAAGCTGTGAAGCTGTTTACCATCTTCCAAACGCCAAACCTTAATCATGTTGTCATTACCACCACTAGCAATAGTTTCCCCATCGGCACTAATGGCAACAGAATTAACCGCGCCTGTATGTCCCGTCAGGGTGCGTACACATTGCCAGTTTTTAGTTGATGGTGTAGGATTCAATCTCCGCTGTTGTGGATTAAACGCTTCCAGGATCTCAGGGGCAGATTTATAGCGACGACTCGTTCCCCGTTCCAGCATCTTATCGATGATTTGACCCAACTTACTGCTGACCGGATTATTCTGTAAATAATCCCGCCACACCCAGGCATCTTCACTATCGCTGAACAGATCGAAGGGGTCAAGTTGGGTCAACAAATGGATGCAAGTGACCCCCAAACCGTACAGATCGCTAGCAAAAGTTGCCTTACCTCTGGCCTGTTCTGGGGCCGTATAGCCCGCCGAACCAATTACCGTTCCCGTTACAGACAGAGTAGTTCTAGATGCAAACTTAGCCGCGCCAAAATCCACCAGCACCAACTGCCCATCCGGACGACGAATGATGTTTTCGGGCTTGATGTCCCGGTGAATCACCTGATGGCTGTGGATAAATTCCAGCAGGGGCAGGGCATCATTCAGTAATCGCCAAATTTTGCTTTCGTCGAACACCCCTTCCCGATCGAGTTCTTGGGCTAAGTTTTGCCCATCGATAAACTCTTGTACCAAATACTGCTGTCCGTCTTGACTACAGTGGGCTAGCAGTTCGGGAATTTGGTGATGTTTGCCCAGATCGTCCAGCCTGACTGCTTCTTGCTCAAATAACTCAGCGGCTTTCTGGACCGTGTTGGTCCCTTGCGCTTGGGGGTAAAACTGCTTGATGACGCAGCTTGGTTTCGATGGTTTGTCCTCATCGATCGCTAAAAAAGTCCTGCCAAAGCCACCTTGACCAATTAGTTTAATGGCCCGGTAGCGGTCTTTGAGCAGCAACTTAGTGCCGCAAGTTTGGCAGAACTTGTGAGCCGATGGGTTCTGGGGTTTCTGACAAGTGGGGTTTAGACAATAACTCATATACCTAACCAGTTGAGGATCTTTATCTATTTTAGTGGGTGTGGTCATGCATAGTTGCATTGGTATCGCCCACCCTACGGTCGCCGATGGTGGGCACCGGCCACCCGGAGCCCGATCGCCACCCCAGTAGCGGATGGTGGCGGTGCCCACCCGGAGCCCGATCGCCCAAATTGCCCCCAGCGAAGCCCCCTTAGCTATCAAAGCTTTGGTCTCATCAGTTGATATTAGCAAAGTCGCAACCGGACAAACAGTGCAAATGCGCGTCTCAGCCTGTCCCTATCCAGATTTTGGCACCCTCCCAGGCACCTTTGCCGCTATTTCTCCAGATGCGATCGCCCCTGAAACTCAAGACCAGAATGCTGCTGCTGGCAACTTCCAAGTGACGATCGCCCTTGAAAGCCTGAAATTGACTGCCCCGGGACGAGAATATAAAATTAAATCTGGGATGGAAGGCCGGGCTGATATAATTTCCCGAGAAGAAACCGTGCTCACCTTTAACAGACTGTTAAAGTCAGGGGCGATGTCAAATTATTATTCTATGTCACCGAAAGCCATAAAAGTGAAAGCACAATCAATTGGCAATTCCGGCGTTGTGGTGAAGCAGATAAATTTTTTCAGATCGATCTGGGCAATAGCGATCGATAGATCGACGGTCTTCCACGCCCGTCCAAAAATTGTACAGACTACTCCTGGTTCTTTGGCAAACGCTTGCTCAAATTTAACCTCGTAGGATCCCACAGAAACTCTCGCGCTTTTGAACCCTTCTCCAAATATTATATTGCCTTCCTCATCGACGGCACCGTAGACATACTGGTGTTTGCCTTCACCCGTTGCACTCCTGACAATTGCCATTCTTTGACTCCTGTGATCTAGAATCGATTCGGTTTTTACTTATCTATAATAACATTAAGCGGACCGCTGCGATCGCCTTTCGTTCGTAGTAAGGACTTCAGTCCTTTTCCGTTCGTAGTAAGGACTGAAGTCTTTTTCTCTGGATATGCCGGTGATTGTTTTGGACCTCGTCTTGTCGGGCCAGATCCTCGATCGGGACGAGGGCCAAACAAAATATTTGTTGTTGACATGAGCAATGTTAAGGAGTTATATTAGAGAAGTATATTCCTCGATAAAACAATGAACATCACCCTCAAGCCACAACAGGAAAAGTTCCTTAGAGAAAAACTATACATCTGCAAATATGGTACGATCGATGAAGTCATCGCCGAAGCGTTTAAACTGCCGGAGGAACGCGACAAAAATTACCAACAATGGTTAGATGAAAACAGAAAAAAAGTGGCGATCGGTAGAGAACAAGCAAACCGGGGGCGGCTAACTGATGGTAAAATTGCGATGGCGAGACTGCGAGAAAAACTAAGTCAAGCAAGGGAGTCCCAGAAAGGATGAGTACCTATAAGTTAACAGATGAAGCTCTACAGGACTTGGATGATATTTTTAGCTATTTGTCCAGTTACAGTCTAGATGGGGCGTGGTCAAAAACCGTTGGTACGGGGAGACCTCGCGTGGGGGTTCAGAAACCGGGTTTCTATGGAAATGGCTGCTTTTTGCCCCTAAATTGATCTGAGAAACCCGGTTTCTTGTCTGTCGGCTATCAACTACTTTTGACCACACCCGTCTAGATGCTGTCAATCGCTTTTTGGATGCCTTGGAAAAAAATACCAAAATTTGGTGGGTGCGGCTCACAATAAGCTTCCTTCCAAAGGGGGGCAACTGGCCGTAAGACCACACCCGTAATCGACTAATGTTGAGCAGCGGCGCAACGGTTGCAGACAGCGGCACCACGGTTGCAGACAGCGGCGCAACGGTTGCAGACAGCGGCACCACGGTTGCAGACAGCGGCGCAACGGTTGCAGACAGCGGCGCAACGGTTGCAGACAGCGGCGC
>JBFRWI010000199.1:0-6923 GCA_051439505.1 Hormoscilla sp.
TTTCACTTTGATATTATTGATGGCAAAATTTGGCTGCAAGAAAACAACACCGATCTTGAAATTGACTCATACCTAGAAGAGATGGGAATTTCCCCAAAAGAAATCGTGGTTGGCTTTCACCCTCCTTATGTGCGCAAGTATTCAGATTACGCCGTGTCATAGTTAAGGAAATGTAGTTTGCAGGTGGTTCGCAGATGGTTCGCAGGTGGTTCGCAGGTGGTGGTTCGCAGGTTAAAACCTGCGGCTACAGGAACGAAGCCTGCCTGCGCAGGCTAAGATCCCAAAAAGGGGCGATCGCTTCTATAAATCACAAATATGAATAAAGTTTCTCACTCAATCCAGGAGATAAATTTCGGGTACACTGCAATGCATGACATTCGTAGGTTGGGTTGACGTTAGGAAACCCAACAAGGGCAACACACGCTTCCCTAACAACATCTCGCGTTGGGTTTCGTGCCTCAACCCAACCTACGACGTTAATATTTTTGCAAATATGAGATCATAAATACCTGCCTTCAAGCCCTCAATATATTCATTTAGTAACATAGTCCAAGCTTTTCAAAATCTGCAAATCCTCCTGGGCTAGCAAATATAACTTATATTCCCCCGCCCATTCTACATATTCCATATCTTTTCCTTCCAAATCCTCCGCTGCCCATTCTTTGATAAACTTTTCTGATGATACATTGTATTTATGCTCAAATTTCTCGATCTTTTTTCTCGCAACTTGCTGGTTATGTTCCAACATCGCTAGCTTTTTGGCGATCGCGCCCTTGATTATTTCGGCAACCCTCTCGGGATTGTTGGTTTTCACAATTAATTCACTCATCTTGTTGTCCTCCTGCTCTTAACTGGTACAATTTACGTGAAATACTTTCTCATTATAACTATCTTGACTGCCAATGTCAAGTCCTGCTTACAGAAAAAAGGCGAACAGGCGAACTAGGTGGGTACACTGCATGTTTGCAAAAATATTAATGTCGTAGGTTGGGTTTCCGCACAAAACCCAACAAATCAATGTTATTAGCGAAGCGTGTGTTGTGCTTGTTGGGTTTCCTGCGGACGGTGCGATCGGGCGGGTGGCGAGAAACCGGGTTTCTTTTACCAAATCTGTAATTACTAGCGACAATTCTTAGAGAAACCCGGTTTCTTAATCTTGGCGGACGGGGCGATCGCAGATGGTTCGCAGATGATTCGCAGATGATTCGCAGAAGTTCCGCAGGTTTGAGGTGGTTCGCAGCTTTTATCCTGCGGCTACAGGAACGAAGCCTGCCTGCGCAGGCTAAGATACCAGAAAGGGGCGATCGCTTCTCGCGATCGCAAATATGATCACCTAATCGAGTGAGGTTGCTGTTGACGAATCTACTGGGGGGCGAGGCCCCCACCAATTCCTCAAGATACTGATTCCGACTCAGAAACTGACTCAGAAACTGACTCAGAAACTGACTCAGGCTCTTCAGGATCTCCTGAACCCGAAATTATTTTTTGCAGTTCTGGGTCTTCAAAGCGTATACAAGACTGCTTCACATATTCTTCTTCAGCCTCAATACTAACCCATTGACGCCCCGTACTCTCTGCCACATAGCCCGTCACGTTTGAGGCCGCAAATGGATCTAGCACCAGATCGCCAGGCTCGGTCAAAAACTGCACGAAAAAATCAACCAGGCGAGGTTGGATGCGTGCCGAATGGGGCGTAATTCCTTTATCCTTGCATGCTTTGTGGAAAAAATCAGTCGAGGTCGTGTTCGACAGGCTAAATGCACTTCGAGGAATACGCGCTTCTACCTCAGGATTGATTGACTCCATCTCCAATACGTTATGGGATATTGCTCCCCCATTATTTTTCAAGAAAGAAGATTCCCCTATCTTGTGACCAGAAGGGCGTTTTCCCGCATTGTAGCTGCCACGACTCAGAAGCTTTTGCATCTTCTTACTATAAGGTCTCAGAACTTTGCGATTGTCAGCCTTGGGCTCGTCGCTAACTGCCATCCACCAAAGCTGAGTGTGGCTGTCCGTGACCCGGCAACGCTTAATATTGACCCACTGCGTAGGTGATGGTAATCTCGCCGGGTTGTGACAGATGAACTGCTGACATAGCCTTAGCCCTGCATCTTGATGAGAAACAAAGCCTAATAGAGATTGTAGGGGCAGCAGCGACTGCACCGGACGACCGTCCTCCCACAAATTCCCTAATTCAATAACTATAGACCCATCTGGTTTTAACAGACGGGACAAAATCGGTGCCAGCTCAGTAAACCAGTTCAGATACTCTTCTCCTTTGAGGCTTCCATATCGCTTCTTTTTGTTGTTCGGTGGGAACGGTGACGCAGTGAAGATTAGCTGTACCTGCCCTTCTAGCGATCGCCCCAAATCACCCTTCAGGAGTTCCTCGCCGTTGCCGAGGTACAATTTACCGAGTTCTGTGCTGGTGTATGGTTCAAGTTCTGTGCTGGTGTCTGGTTCAAGTTGTGTGCTGGTGTATGGTTCAATGGTAGTCACGGATTCTTTTCACTATTTCTCGTTGTCTCTATGATAGCATAAAATCGTACTTGCTGTACAATTTTATAGATCGTCAAGGCTGAAACCCTTTATGATCGCGTGATTAAGCGATCTGGATCGACTTGACTTTTTACCCCCAATCCCGGGTATTCATTGATTCTTGCGCTTACCCAGGTTATCGTAGCACAAGATGACGCTCTAGATATCAGGTGGGCCGTGCCCACCCTACCACTAATCATCATTTCCGGTGGGTCGTGCCCACCCTACCACTAATCATCATTTCCGGTGGGTCGTGCCCACCCTACCACTAATCATCATTTCCGGTGGGTCGTGCCCACCCTGCCACTAATCATCATTTCCGGTGGGTCGTGCCCACCCTACCACTAATCACCATTTCCGGTGGGCGGTGCCCACCCTACGGATTAATTTACTTTAGCTAGTAACCCCACGGGTAAGCGCTTAAAGGAAAGACGTTCGTTTTCTACATCCACAAATATGGTGTCTCCGTCCTTAAACTCGCTGCGCAGGATCGCTTTCGCAATTTGGGTTTCTAACTCCCGCTGAATTGCTCGCTTCAAGGGCCGCGCCCCATATACTGGGTCGTAACCTACTTCTGCCAAAAAGTCAAGGGCTGCTTCTGCCAGTTTGAGAGACATCTTCCTTTCTGCTAACCGCCGATCCAAACGCTGCACTTGCAACTTGACGATCGCCCGCAATTGTGCTTTTTTGAGGGAGTGGAAGATGATCACTTCATCAATGCGGTTGAGGAACTCGGGACGGAAACTCGATCGCATCGCATCCATGACCCGCTTTTGCATCTCTTCATACTGGCTATCATCTCCGGCCAGATCCAGGATATACTGGGAACCGATGTTGCTAGTCATGATGACGATCGCATTCTTAAAGTCAACGGCATGACCTTGGGCATCAGTGACGCGACCGTCATCGAGAATTTGCAGCATAATATTGAAGACATCGGGATGAGCTTTTTCAATTTCATCGAACAGGATGACAGCATAAGGACGCCGGCGAATAGACTCAGTTAGCTGTCCCCCTTCATCGTACCCCACATATCCCGGAGGCGCACCAATTAACCGCGAAACCGCATGTTTCTCCATGTACTCGGACATGTCAATTCGCACTAACGCTTCTTCCGTATCGAACAGGTAAGCAGCAAGTGCTTTCGCCAACTCTGTCTTCCCGACACCCGTGGGACCGAGGAAGATAAAACTGGCAACGGGACGGTTCGGGTCCGCTAACCCCGCACGCGATCGCTGAATAGCATCCGCCACTGCTGTCACCGCCTCATCCTGTCCCACCACCCGCTGATGCAGTTCCTCTTCCAGGTGGAGAAGTTTTTGCATTTCCGACTCCACCAACTTACTAATGGGAATACCCGTCCACTTAGAGATGATTTCGGCAATATCCGCTTCCGTCACTTCCTCCCGCAACAGAGAACTCCCACTGGTTTGGGTATCCTCCAGACGAGTTTCCGCTTGCTTCAGTTGCTGCTGCAACTCATTTAACTTACCGTACTTCAACTCCGCCGCGCGGTTCAGGTCGTAGTTCCGTTCCGCCTGCTGAATCTCAATGTTCACCCGATCGATCTCTTCCTTGATGCCCTGAATTTGATCTATAATACCTTTTTCCGATTCCCACTGAGCATTCAGGGTCCGTTGTGATTCCTTCAGGTTCGCCAATTCTAGTTCCAATTTTTCCAATCGTTCCTGGGAAGCAGCATCATATTCCTTTTGCAGGGAGAGGCGTTCCATCTCTAACTGGATGATTTTCCGGTCAATTTCGTCCAGTTCTTCCGGTTTAGAGGTAATCTCCATCTTTAACCGGGCCGCCGCCTCGTCCATCAGGTCGATCGCCTTATCGGGAAGGAAGCGATCGCTAATATACCTGGTAGAAAGGGCCGCCGCTGCTACCAGGGCACTATCAGAGATTTTCACTCCGTGGTGAACTTCATAGCGTTCCTTAAGTCCCCGCAGAATAGAAACAGTATCTTCGACAGTGGGTTGATCGACATATACCTGTTGAAAGCGTCGTTCCAGGGCCGCATCCTTTTCGATATACTTGCGATATTCATCCAGGGTGGTGGCACCAATACAGCGCAACTCACCCCGTGATAACATGGGTTTGAGCAAATTTCCCGCATCCATGGCCCCTTGGGTCGCCCCGGCACCAACGACGGTGTGAATTTCATCGACAAACATGATAATGTTACCTTGAGAGTCGGTAACTTCCTTCAGAACGGCTTTTAAGCGTTCTTCAAATTCTCCCCGATATTTAGCCCCGGCAATTAAGGCCCCTAGATCCAGGGCGATCAGGCGGCGGTCCTTCAGGGATTGAGGTACGTCCCCGGCGACTATCCGTTGGGCCAGTCCTTCCGCGATCGCGGTTTTGCCGACCCCCGGTTCCCCGATGAGTACGGGATTATTCTTAGTCCGGCGAGAGAGGATTTGAATCGTGCGGCGAATCTCATCATCTCTACCAATTACTGGGTCTAGTTTACCTTGGCGGGCTGCCTCTGTCAAGTCCCGTCCATATTTTTCCAGCGCTTCGTACTTACCTTCAGGGTTTTGGTCAGTCACTTTCTGGTTGCCTCTGATTTGGGAGATAATCTGCTTTAAATTATCTTCATCTAGCTTAAATGACTTTAATAACTCTTTGCCAAAGCGATCGTCCTTACTGAAAGCTAGCACCAGATGCTCGATGGAGATATACTCGTCCCCATAATCTTTGCGGTAAACTTCCGCAGCGTCCAGCAGCGTATCCAAAGAACGTCCCAGATAGACAGAACCGGGGTTAGATACTTTCGGTTGACGGTTAATGAAAGCTTCCGTGCGATCGCGCACATGTTGCACATTCACCTCCGCCTTAGAGAAAATGCTAGTCGCCAGTCCTGGTTGTTCCAGCAGGGACTTCATCAGGTGTTCGCTTTCTAGCTGTTGCTGGCCATTGGCCTTAGCAATGTCCGGCAGGCGGGCGATCGCCTCCCAGGCTTTTTCCGTAAACTGATTGGGATTACTCGGTTGCATGGCTTAATCCTCCTAACATCTTAGTCTAGTTAAGTTCATTCTAGGAAGCCAGGTGGGAGGGGGGCGATCGGCATTTACGATTATGCTATGGGTATTACCGACCTGAAGTCACAATTATAGTTGAATCTGAGAATAGTATAGATTCATCGCCCCGATTTATTTAAACAATATTGTTAATAATATCTTACATCAGGTCAGGATTAGAAAAAAAGGGGGGTTATCCCCCTTGAACAAATGCTTGTCGATTGCTATATTGTATCTGGATCGATTCCGAGTTCGATGAGCCGTTCAGCGAGCCGTTCAGCCCGTTGGCGTTCTAGTTCGGCCCGTTCAAAACCGGTTAATAACAGATTTCCTTGATTATCCCAAAAACGCATCCAAGGTAAAGTTGCACCGAGATATGCACCGCGCCAAATGCCCAATTCTACACCCAAGGGTGCGATCGGGAAATGTCCCCGTTCATTAGCTGGCACAAGGGAGTAACGACCTCCGATCATCTGATAGAGTTCAACCGAAGCGTTTCTGACTTCATAAATTCCGTAGAAAGCTGGACGAATCACATTTTCGTAAACCCAAAACTTCCCAGTCCAGGGTGTTGTATCCCGTTCTTCGGAACCATTGCCAGATACAAATTCCAGCACGAGTATTGGTGCAATATGCTCTTCCCATAATACGTAAGAGCGACGCATAGCACCATCAAGGGTAGGAGGGACATTCAGCACTAAGAACCAGTCCGGTGCTTCCGCGCCTCTCTCTGGGGGTTGGGTCATGCGCCAATAAATACCAGAATCTTGACCGATGCAATATTGTCCATCGGGACGCAGTTGCTCCAAAATGGGTACAATGCAATCAGTTAGTAGGACCGACTGAGGGTGTTCTTGAAGATTTTTCACAAAAGTACCATCCTCACAGGGTAATTGAGTATGATCTGGGAGATTTGTTTTCTCCAGTTGGGGGGGGGGGATTGCTAAACTCATAAATTTTAACTCCCTAATTACTGTGTTCCCTTTTTCTAAGATAGTCCGTCATCGCCGTTTGTAGTTGCGCTTTAGCGCATTGCTGTTTGTAGTTGCGCTTTAGCGCATTGCCGTTTGTAGTTGCGCTTTAGCGCATTGTTCGCCGTTTAAGGTCGTGGCGACTTTAGTCTTGGACCTGTCAACGGTGGGTGTGGTCAAAAGTAGTTGATATCTTTCTGAATTGGATCGGCGCAAAAGGAAGAAGATGTCATTGCGAGGGGGGATACCGAGCGTGATAACTTTGGTATGCTGAACGATCAGACCCCCCCGAAGCAATCTCCGGCCCAGCGTGCAACCTCGTGAAGCTTACCACTTGTGGAGATTGCTTCGGGGGGGGGGGGGGGGTTACTACCTCGCACACAAG
>JBFRWI010000200.1:0-21387 GCA_051439505.1 Hormoscilla sp.
AGAGTGCGATCGGGCTTAGGGGCTGTACTACGGCACGGGGGCTCGAAGACTGTGCCACCGGTGCCGCAGAAAATACCTGGGGCACGAACAGCAGTCTGATATATTAAGATTTATTCGATCAACAGTCTCGGAAGTAATGTGATGAAAAGTCTGTGGAATGAGGCAGAAGCGGCAGGGTACAAAGGGGATCTGGCCCAACGGGTATACAGTTCGCGCCTGTTGGGTGCAGATCCATCCCTAGTACTGCACGGCGGTGGCAATACTTCGGTAAAAATTAAGGAAAAGAATCTGGTGGGAACCGAAGAAGAAATCCTCTATGTTAAGGGTAGCGGTTGGGATCTGGCCACCATTGAAGAGGCAGGGTTCTCGCCAGTGCGGATGGAACATTTGCTGAAATTGGCAAAACTACCTTCCCTGTCCGATCGGGAGATGGTTAACGAACTGAAAACCCAAATGACTCGCGCTAGCGCCCCCTCCCCTTCGGTAGAAACGATCCTCCATGCTACCCTACCTTATAAATATGTAGATCATACCCATGCAGATACGGTGGTTACCGTTACTAATACGGCTGAGGGTTTAACGCGGGTGCAGGAAATTTATGGGGATACAGTAGTGATTATCCCCTACGTGATGCCCGGTTTTGATTTAGCACGGTTCTGTGCCGAAAAGTTTGCCGCAGAGGCGACGGAAAAAACCATCGGGATGCTGCTGATGAACCACGGGATCTTTTCCTTTGGGGCCACGGCCCAGGAGTCCTACGAACGGATGATCTCCCTGGTAAGCTTGACTGAGGAATATTTAACAGGACATGGGGCCTGGAATCAATCACAGCCACAAGTTGCAGTCGAGGATAAACCCCTGGGTCATACTTTGGCATCCTTGCGCCGTGAGGTCTCTGAGGCGGCGGGTTTTCCTGCGATCGTGACGATGCATAACGATCCTCGTACCCTCGCCTTTGTGGGGCGATCGGACTTAGGAGAAATATCCCAGCAAGGGCCGGCCACTCCCGATCACGTCATCCGCACCAAAAGCATACCCCTAGTGGGAAGAGACGTGCAAGGCTATGTGGAAGCGTACAAAACATACTTTGCCGAGTATAATCCCACGGCTAAGGAAAAAAAGACCATGCTCGATCCAGCCCCCCGGGTAATTCTAGATTCAGAATTGGGCATGTGCGCCATTGGCAAGAATGCTAAGGCTGCCGCGATCGTGGCTGATATTTACCACCATACAATGGATGTCATCGAGGGGGCGACTGTTCTGGGAGGTTATCAAGCCCTGCCAGGTAAAGACCTCTTTGATATGGAATATTGGGAGTTAGAACAGGCAAAGCTGCGCAAGGGAGGCACGCCACCCATGTTCACAGGAGAAGTGGCCTTGGTGACAGGGGCCGCTTCTGGTATTGGTAAAGCTTGTGTAGATGCTTTGTTGCAGCGGGGCGCGGCGGTGGTAGGTTTGGATATTAATCCTGCGATCGCAGAACTCCACAAACGCCCCGACTTTTGGGGCATCACCTGTGACGTGACCGACGAACAGGCAATAACAACCGCCTTGGAACGAGCAGTTCGGGCCTTCGGCGGTCTGGATATGTTAATTCTGAATGCGGGGATATTTCCTGGGGGTTGTCCGATCGACTCTCTGTCAACTCAAGAATGGCGAAAGGTGATGGGGATCAACCTAGATGCGAATCTCATCTTGATGCGGGAGTGCCACCCCTTACTAAAATTAGCACCAAAGGGAGGACGAGTGGTAGTCATTGGTTCTAAGAATGTTTTGGCACCGGGGCCGGGGGCGGCGGCCTATTCCGCTTCCAAGGCAGCTTTGAATCAATTAGTGCGGGTAGCAGCTTTGGAGTGGGGTAATGACAATATCCGCATTAATTCTCTTCACCCGAACGCGGTATTCGACACCGGACTCTGGACAGAAGAAGTCTTGACAGCTCGGGCCTCACATTACAACCTGACAGTAGAGGAATACAAGACCAATAATGTGCTGAAGGTGGAGATAACCAGCCGAGATGTGGCCGAGTTAGCAGCGGAAATGTGCGGACCGCTGTTTGCCAAGACTACTGCTGCTGGCGTACCCATCGATGGTGGGAACGATCGGGTAATCTAATACTTAGAGAGGGCGATCGCGATCGCTGTTGTGTTTGAGGGAGTTTTCGACCAGTTTGTCGATGATACTTTTCAGTTTTTCCGTTCCCACTTTTCCGACATACCTTGCCCTCAAGCAATCATATCTTTCGATTGTAGCAGAATCTCCGGTCGCTTCGCCAGTGGCAATCCACCGGTGGCTGCCTCCTCTCGCAATGACAGTGCCGTAAGACCGATCTCCAATGGTGCCAGACTGAGGCAGATCCACGCGATCGCTTGTCATACATAGATAGATGAAGTCAGCAATATATAGATGAGGGACTGAGTTTCTCCCAAGAGGGACTGAGTTTCTCCAAAGAGGGACTCAGTCCCTCTTTGGAGTATAATATGATTGGGTGGAATAACTGAGTTCCTCTAGGGAAGGACTCAGTTATTCCCAGGAGTAGCTGAGTTCCTCCAGGGAAGAACTCAGTTATTCTTAAGAGGGACTGAGTTCTTCCAAGGAATAACTCAGTCATTCTTGAAAATTGCTCGTATATTCCCCAGGGGGGGCGATCGCAGCTTTGGGGAAACTGAGTGATTCTACGGCAAGCGTGAGAAAATCTGTCACGGGAAAAGAATACTTCGTCAAGAGGGGCTTCAAAGGAGAGGAGTCTACAGAAGTCCAAAAAGCGGCGAAAAAACCCTCATAGGATGGAACGGTCACATTTAGGGAAGTCGAGCGTAAATAATCATCCAAAATTATCCAGTGGTCTAGATACACCGGTGGCTGCCTCCTCCGGAGAATGGGGCGATCGCCTGTGGTCTGGCTGGAACAGGTGATGTCGGATGGGGACAGTGTTATAATCATAAGGCTGTTGTCAAAATTTGTTAGTTTTTTTAGAGCCGATCGGAACTGCCACATTTAGGGATATACAAGATGCCTTCAATTTTTCCCGGAATGGATCCATATTTAGAACGTCCAGCACTCTGGTCTGGCGTTCATCATCGATTAATTACTGCTATTGCCAACGACCTAGCTCCCCAAATTAGACCCAAATATATCGTAGCCATTGAGGAGCATGTCTATCAAACTATTGGAGAACAGTCACTCTTGCTTGGCATACCTGATGTTTCGGTTCACGGTCCCCAAAGGGCAAGCGATGCAACTGAATCTAATGTCGCTGTTGCCGCGCCTCGGACACAACCGATCGAGGTCCAGGTGCCGATGCCGGAAATCCTCACCGAAGGATATTTGGAAATCCGCGAAGTGGATAGTGGAGAAGTAATTACCGTTATTGAAATTATCTCGCCCAAGAATAAAAAGTCGGGAGTTGGTCGCCAACAATACGAAAATAAACGTCAACTAATCTTGGGAAGTGACACCCATTTAGTCGAAATTGATTTACTTCGTCAAGGTCAACCGATGCCAGTTTTAAGTAATGTAATTAAGAACAGTTCGACTGGTAAAAATATCAGCAGTTATCGCATTTTATTGAGTCGCAGCAACCGCCGCCCGAAAGCGGAACTATATGCCTTTAATTTACAGGATGTAATCCCGACATTTACTGTACCTTTAGCACCACAAGAACCAGAACCAGTGTTAGATTTACAAAGCCTATTTTCTGAGATATACGATCTAGGAGGTTACGATCTCAGAATAGATTACAGTCGCAAACTGGTGCCAGCTTTATCAAAAACAGATGCAGCTTGGGCCGATCGGTTGTTGCGCGATCGAGGATTAAGATAAATTTTAGGAGTACACCCAATACTTCTCGGTTAAACATTTTATTTTTCATTGCGAGGGGGGGTGGAAAAGCTGTCGATCGTTATTCAAATTATCATTCCCCCCCGTTAGCGTAGCGGCCCGACGCAGGAGGGCTAGCAATCTCGCGGGTGTCGGTAGGGGTAGGAGATTGCTTCGGGGGGGCTGTTGGTCGAGTTCCTCACAATCTAGGTTTGGACTCCCCCCTCGCAATGACAGCTTTAAGTCAGTGCCATTTATTGTGCGTCCAAGAAAGCCTCAACAGTCCGGTTAAAAGCATCGGGCTGAACCAAAAAGGGCCAATGATTGCCCGGGACTTGACAAATGCGCAGGTTTGTCAGATAGGTACTATAGGGTTTGAGCTGCCAATCAAAGCGATTGACACCTTTTTCTGGTTGCACGAACAGAGTCGGGATGTCAATGGGAGCCGTTAGTCCCGGTACCCGCATCACGTCCTCAAAAATTCCATCCCGGGCCGGGATAACAAATTTACTACCCCAACGACCGTCAGTTTTTTCCTCAATACTAGCTTGAAATACTTGCTGCTGTAACTCACTCCAACCTTTGTATTGCTTGAACTCTCGCGCTTGCGCTTCAGCATCTGCATAGCTAGTAAATGGTCCCATGCCCTTGAGAAAGGGCAATACCCGGTATAAGATGGGGAAGGTTAATTTGAAGGCGCTGGGCATTTTCCAGATGAAAATGGGATCGACTAAAATCATGCTGCGCAAGCGTTCTGGATGTTGCTTGGCCCAGATGGGTGCTAATTTTCCCGTCCAAGAATGACCGAGAATATGGGCGGATGACCATCCCAGGTGGTCCATTAAAGCTTCCAGATCCCCGATCGCATCGTTAAAAGTATAATCACCATCGGGCTTACTACTTTCCCCATGACCGCGCATATCCGGTGCAACTATGTGGTAATTTGAGGCCAGATACTCTCCCAAACTCGACCAAACTAGGGCATGGTCGGCCAAACCATGTAAAAGTAGTAAAGGTTGAGTACCTTGGTTCCATTCTAGGTAAGATAGTTGGATATTCCTTAAGACCCGGGTTTGACGTACAGGCATAACAGTCGGCATAATAAAATTAAAAAGTGGTGTAAATCGGGAGAGGGTAACAAGGACTGTAGGTTGGGTTGAGGCACGAAACCCAACAAGCCAACCTACCTTAGGCGTTGCACATTGAGGGGATGATAGCAGCCAATTTTTCAACTTTGCTAATGGCTAATTGCTAATTGAAAAGAGTAAAGCTATCTATTCATGACTATAAATGACGCTCTCAATTAACCATTGACAATTAGCAATTAGCAGACCTCATCATCCCGTCGTTGTGCAACGCCAAAAAAGCTTATTACGTCAAAGCCCATGAATGGGAGTTAATGCTGGAGGAGGAATGGGAACCGGCGATCGATACTGCCAGTGTGGAAGTAATGTCCGGTGCCTATACTCCCTATCAACTCTCAGAAATGCTAGACAAGACACAGGTAATGCTAACGGCCCAAAAATTACTGGATCTGACTTACGATCATTCAGTCAAGAGTTTACCTGCGATCGTTAAAGAGCAGATAGTGCAATTACCGGGTGGGGAAGCTTGGAAGTCAGGTAAGCGATAGTGGAGACCATTTGCCGTCCGCCGGTTCATACTCAGTCTTTGGCTTTTCACTTCCCGCCAGATACCAATCCCCCAATCACCAGCTCACTTGCATCAATCCAATTGCCAGTCCCAGCCAAATCAGAAAACAATAGCGAGTCAGCTGCATTGCCTCATAAACTTTCTCAGTCGTAATCGGATGAATTGGCTCTGCTAACAGGGGTTTATATTTGGCCACCCCACGATAATAGTTAAGTCCTCCCAGCTGCACGCCGAGAATTGCTGCATAAGCACATTCACTCCAACCAGCATTGGGACTGGGGTCTTTCACCCCATCTCGCTGACAAATGCGCCAAACATACCCTGGTTTCCCCGAGAGAAAGCATAAAGTAATTACGGTCAAACGGCAAGGCAACCAGGTCAGCAAATCCTCTAGCTTGGCACTAAACATGCCCAAATCTGTATAAGGAGCTTCCTTATAGCCTACCATTGAATCGAGAGTGCTCGCCGCTTTGTAAGCTAAAGCGAAAGGTGCAATTCCCCCCACGGGTATAATGGCCCCGACAATGGCAAAGAATAGAGGTGCTGTTACCCCATCAACAGCATTTTCCGCGACAGTCTCCAACAGGGCCCGCAAAATTTCCGACTCCGAGAGATTTTCTGTATCGCGCCCTACATACAGGCTCAATTGTTGGCGAGTGCGATCTAAGTCACCAGCTGCTAGGAGTTGCAGCACCTCCTCCGCCGCTGCTCTTAAACTCCTCCCGGCAAAACAACTGGCTAAGAGAATGCTTTCTACAACTATATATAGTATAGGATGTACTCGGCTAGCAGCGGCAACAATTAACCAACCCACCAAAGCACTCCCGCCGATGAGTACAATTGCCAGAATAACTCCGCAACCGCGTTGTATCGTCCGACTGTTGTCGAGTTTGAGAACCAGTTGGGTATAGTTAGAGATAACCCAACCCATCATCCCAACTGGATGTAACCAACCCCAAGGATCCCCCAGCAAGTAGTCGAGCACTGAGGCGAAAACCATTATCGTTGCTGAGTAGTTCAACGTCATCTCCAAGCAGAACCGAGCCATACCATCCGTTTGTCTGTCCTATCCCTTGAGGCTATGAGACAATTCCTACATCGCCGACCGAATATGAGAGAAAGATTTCCCAGGGGATGCTCTTAAGGATACCATAGGGATCCTCTCCAGATATTATCTAAGTATTTTCACGGGAATCTTTAATTATCTGTTAGAGGAGCAACCGACAACTGACAACCGACAACCGACAACCGACAACCGACAACTAAACAATAAAACTGGTTTGTTCTCCTTGGTTCGCTTGCCAACTGCGGGCATCGAAGTAGAGGTCTTCGAGGGATATGCTGTCTAGAGCTTCTTTCAGCTTGTGGTGTAACCGGTTCCACAAGGTCAAAGTCACCCAGTCAGAAGCTAGATCGGTATCGTCGGGAAGTTTGGGCAGCGGTTCGATGGTTTCTCCAACTGCCACAAGTATCTGTCCTAAAGAAATTGTCCCAGGCGATCGGGCCAAGCGATAGCCTCCCCGAGAGCCCCGCACCGAGACAACTAAACCCGCACGGCGCATTTCCATCAGCAGCTTCTCTAGATAGGGGGCTGGTAAGTTTTGCCGAAGGGCGATCGATCTAACGGAAGCTGGACCTCCTCCTGGTTGGAGAGTCAGATCCAGCAATGCCTTAACGCTGTAATGTCCTCTCGTGGTTAGCAACATCGGCTTAAACTCAATCATGTATTTTCCAAGGGGCAACCTAACCCCAGCCAGACTGCCAGGGCGACCGTGGGCTGGGCAGAGGCGCACTCCCCTGGTTGCTGTCGGGAGAGTTGAACTTGATGGAGATCGCAAAAAAAAATGTAGACATGGTGAAAAGTTGGTGTAAGATATTTTTATTAGCTGACATATCCTGATGGAGGGTGTTTTTCACGCCACCCAGTCAGCTAAGATTAATATAGTATCGATGTTGAAGTTGTTCAAGAGATAAGCAAATGAGTCAAACGAGCCCAGAAGAAGCTTTAACCGGCGTAGAACTGCTTGAGAAAGTTAACTCAAAAGAGCTAGGACATCTAAGCAAGGAAGAAAAAGCCCGAGCCTGCGGCTACTACACCGTGACCAAAAATGGTATAGAGCGGGTGAACATGATGAAGTTCCTCAACGCTCTGATCGATGCGGAGGGGATTGAGTTAGATGGCAACAAAGACGCCGGGAATGGACGGGGAGGACGCTCTGCTAGCTACCGGATTAGCGTCCAGTCTAACGGTAACTTGCTGATTGGATCCGCCTACACTAAGAAGATGGACCTGAAACAAGGAGATGAGTTTGAGATCTCCCTGGGTCGCAAGCACATTCATCTGAAGCAAATTCTTGGCGATGAAGAAGATGAAGCAGAAGCTGAAGTAGAAGCTGAAACAGAAGACCAAGAGCAAGCAGTAGCATCCGTCTGAACAGCGCAGGCTGGTTGTCGCCTCAAGGAAATGTTGACCCTCTGCCCCCAAAGAGTAAAGAGTCGCCCACTCGCTCGGGGTGGGCGATCCCCACTATGGGTATGGAGGATAACGGACTTGGAGGACGCTTGTAATTATCGGAGCCTCTCGGCCCCATCAATTAACTGTTGGGGCTTTCAGGGCCTCGGGCGTGAGGTGTCCTCGGTAAAAAGGTTAGACTGAAAATAAGTCTGACCAAATTGATTATGAACGCTCACACATTTGATAGTGATTATCCTCGTTGCCCGATTTGTCAGCGTCCCCTGGGAAGAAAACGGTTCGGCCTTGACAGCGGACTGTATATATGCTCTTATTGCCAGGAACGTTTGGTGGTAAGTCAGAGCGGTCACTATGTACGAGACCCGTTTGCGATTGTCCAGCCTGCATCGGGTCGGCTGGGATTGGATATCGCTCACCGCAAGCTGCGCCGTCAGAGTCGGCCTATAGCTCGGATGATGCGAGACTTGGGGGTTCGACAACGCTTGCCGCAAGCTGTTTATCCCACTTTATATATTATCGCTAGCGTGATGTTCTTGAGTTTTACCCTGGCAGCAGCCGAAGGGGTACCCTCCCAAGGACTCTCCAAACTGCTCGAAAGAGCGATCGATAGCATCTCCTCAATTAAGGAATAAACTCACTCGGTGGCATCCCGGGTAATTAATTGCCAACGTCGGCCCCTCTTGCCGAGAACCTTTCCCCCCGTGAGGTCCGGCTTTGGGGCATCTAAATCAATTAGTAAATAGGGTTGAGTGTTGCTGGCCTCCCAAAGCTGCTGGAGTCGATCGGGTTCTACGGGAATGACCTGGCGATCGCTATAAAAATCCAAGGAGGGACGTCCATAGTTATAGTTAGTGAAAATTGGCTGACCGTCGGGCGTCCATTTCCGGATCGTCTCGGCTACAGGTTTAACTGGATAGGCTTCGGCCAGTTCCCAGATCCAGTGACCGGAGAAGAAAAATAGCAGCAGTCCCACATAGCTACCCCAGAACAGGATTACCAAAAATAGTCGGGAAGCTTGTGCGACCTTGACAGCAGCAGCGGTCATAGTTAAGGCAATTGCGGCCATAATTATAACTAAGTTCCAGTCAGTAGGGGTTTGATATCCGCCAAAATAAATCAGACTAGCCCAACCTACCAATGCTAACAGGACCAAACTGGCAAGCAACTGGGGTTGCATGGTCCCTGTGGAACTGATTTTTCTGGGGAATTGGTGCCAATTAGGCAGATCGTGCCAAATTTCGGTGAGGATAGCACCGCTAGCAAGAGCAACAGCTGGGTAAAGGGGCAAGATGTACCAGGGGAGTTTGGTTGCCATTACCGAAATAGCGATTAGATAAACGCTACTCCAGACCAATAGCAATTTGGCCCAGCTCATATTACGATGGGACCAAGCGAGGCGATAAGCCCTCGGCCAGAATATCGGCCAGGGCCAGGCATATTTCAACATTTCTAGTAAATAGTACCAAAAAGGTCCCGAGTGATTCTCTACGGGTTGCCAAATGCGACTGAAGGATTGTTCGATCATGCTGGTGCCGATCGCATGGCGGCCATCATCTTGTAAATAAAGGCCGATATACCAGAGAGTAACGGGCAGCAGGCCGAGAAAAATGCCAGTCCAAAGATATCCAGACTTCAGCAGTCGCGGTGTATCCCAGAAGAGAAACAGCAGGGCGATCGCCCCGAGTAATAATCCTAAGATACTCTTAGTCAGGCAAATCAGTCCCAAGGCTATGCCCACTCCCAGTCCGTAGCGCAAGTCGCGGCGTGCCCTCAAAGTAAAGAAGATTGCCAATAAGAAAAAGCAGAGTACCGGACCATCTAGCATTGCCAGACGTCCGTGCCGGACCACTGGCAACAAGGTGAGATAAATTAAGCTGGAGAAAATTGCTGGCGTCCGCTTGGGAAAGATTTCTAGACCGATACAGTAGAGGACTGGTACGGTCAAGGCACTTAACAATGCCGATGGCAACCGAGAGGTCCATTCATTCACGCCACCGAAAAGGTAGGCGCAAGCAACTAACCAATGGACTAAGGGGGGTTTATTCAGATAGGGTCGATCTGCGAGAGTGGGATAAAGCCAGCCCCGAGAGGCAAAAGGTTCTCTGCTGATGTTACGCGCAACTTGGGCAACTGTGCCTTCATCCCAATCCCGTAAGGGCAAATCCCCCAGATTAATGGTAAATAAAAGTAGGGCAGCTAGTAGTAACGCCAACAGAATTAACCTGTCAGTGCGGTTGTTAATGGGACGAGACCAAGTCAGTCGATCGGCACAGACGAAAATTTCACTATACATGGACAACTAGATTACCGGGTATGGGTCACGGGACATGCTCGAGTTATTGCCATGTCCTATACTATACTTTAGCGAGCCAAAGGGCGATCTGGTAAGTAGTTCTCCGTTCTCCGTTCTCCGTTCGTAGTGCCAGTGGGGTGGGCACCGCCCACCATCTGCAGGTGTGACCAAAAACAAGCAACGGGCGCAAGACCACACAAGCGCAAAAATTGCTTTGGGGGAGGAGACCGTAATATAATAGTGCTGACTTAAGGGCCGCTGCTGCGGGGATTGCTCCTCCGTTGTCGGACTCTATATTATATGCGATCGTCCCTTATGACGCCTGTATCGACTCAATACTCCAACCGGACTATCAAACGGGCCGAACGAGCCCTCAGCTGTTCGCCCTTTAATCTGTCTTTATTTGCTACCATGCGGATCGAGAGCGTCCCTCTCAGTAAGATAGCTACCCAAGAGGCGGTCCAACAGCAATGGACTAAGGGTGCTTTATCAGAATTAGCAGCAGAAAATGCCCTGCTGTGGCTGATAAAATTAGGGATCTTGCGGCGAGAGGTAGATGGTCAGGGAATTACAGATAGTTTTCGCCTCACTCCCTTGGGGCGTCAGTTGCTATCCAAATGGCAGCAGCAACCAACATCTGGTTTTCCGATTCCCTCTCTATGCGATCGCATCTCCAATGCCTGTAATCGCTGGTTGCGACTGCCGATATAATTATGCGGGAAATGAAAATCCTATGAAAGCGATCATGGTTGTGGGTACAACCTCCCACGCGGGTAAATCTCTTCTGAGTGCGGCCATCTGTCGCATTCTCAGTCGCCAAGGTTGGCGGGTGACTCCTTTTAAGGGACAAAATATGGCCCTCAATTCCTATATCACTGTCAATGGTGGGGAAATGGGTTATGCTCAAGCGGTGCAAGCTTGGGCTGCTGGCGTTAACCCTCGGGTGGAAATGAACCCGATCTTGCTTAAGCCCCAAGGTGATATGACTTCCCAAGTGATCGTGAAGGGCACAGTGGTAGGGAAAACGGAGGCGGCTAACTATTATCGAGATTATTTTGACATGGGCTGGCAGGCGATCGTCCAATCTCTGAAAGTATTGGACTCAGAGTTTGAATTGGTCGTCTGTGAAGGTGCTGGCAGTCCGGCGGAAATTAATCTCAAGCACCGAGATTTAACTAATATGCGGGTGGCCAAACATTTGAATGCCTCTACCCTGCTGGTGGTTGATATCGATCGGGGCGGGGCCTTTGCCCATGTGGTGGGAACCTTGGAGTTGCTGGAACCGGACGAGCGTGCTTTAATTAAAGGTGTGGCGATCAATAAGTTCCGAGGACAGAAATCTCTCCTGGATCCGGGGATTGAGTGGCTGGAAAGACGCACCGGTATCCCCGTGGTGGGGGTGATTCCTTGGCTGGAGGATGCATTTCCCGCCGAAGATTCCTTGAGTCTCTTGGAAAGGCGATCGGGCCAGCAGACTGGGGAAATCAACATAGCAGTCCTGCATATCCCTCGGATATCTAATTTTACCGATTTTGACCCCCTAGAAGCAGAAGCAACAGTCAACTTAAAATACATCAGCCCGAAGTCGGATTTGGGCTATCCAGATGCAGTGATTATTCCGGGTTCAAAAACAACGATTAGCGATCTACTCTACCTGCAAAAAACTGGTATGGCAGAGAAAATTAAAGACTATGTTGCCGGGGGCGGCACGATTTTCGGCATCTGCGGCGGTTTTCAAATGCTAGGCCAATACATAGCAGATCCAGAAGGAATAGAGGGAATTGAAGGACGATTCCCAGCACTGGAATTGTTACCAGTCAGAACGGTGATTGCCGGACAGAAAATCACCCGTCAGCGATCGGTCACTGCTAATTTTCCCCAAGCTGGTTTGCCTATAGCTGGTTATGAAATCCATCACGGTCACACCAAGATATTGGAAGATGGTGGAGTTGAACCCCTGTTCGACGATCCTAACTTAGGCTTAGTTAATGAGAGTCAGTCAGTTTGGGGCACTTATCTCCACGGTCTTTTCGATAATAGTCCCTGGCGTCGCGCGTGGTTGAACCGCTTGCGCCAGCAACGGGGTCTGCTTTCTTTACCTACGGGCATTCCTAATTACCGGGAACAGCGAGAATTTACTTTGAACCAACTGGCCGATAAAATTGAATCCTATTTAGATTTAAGACCATTTTTGAATTAGTTAATTGTGAATGGAGATCAAGGAAAAAAGACAAGTAATGAAGATTAAATTTTTGCCAGATGATGTGGAGGTGGAAGCAACTCCTGGTGAACCGATGCTAGAAGTGGCCGATCGGGCGGGCGTTACTATTCCTACAGGTTGCTTGATGGGTTCCTGTCACGCCTGCGAGGTAGAGGTTGATGGCGAACTGACTATCTGTGCTTGCATTACGGCGGTTCCCCCGGGCAAGTCCCAGATGACGATTAATTTGTTTGTTGACCCCCTTTGGTGATAAAATATAAGCATGTTAAGATGGTTTTATCTACGAACGGACGGGCAAACACTAATATCATGTCGGGTTGAATACCCATAATCAAAATTGTCGCATCTGTAGGTTGGGTTTCGTGCCTCAACCCAACTTTGTTTCGCCTTCTAATCTAGTCGTGAAAGTCCGAGATTTTTATTGTGGGTGATTACCCAGACATGATATAATACCAATTTTATTTAATGATGATACAGTTAGTAACTTCGCTGTTATCCCGCAGGGGGTTCAAACCCCCTGCTAATAGCTGAAGTCGGTTAAAACCGACTAATAAAAAGGTTTTAAGTAATTGTAGCATTGTTTTTCCAAAATTGTATAAAGTGTTTACTACGAACGAACGGACGGGCAAACACTAAAGTGTTTACTACGAAGGATGCTTAAGAACGATGCTTAATCTTAGTTATCACCGTAAGATGCGCGTTTGGTTGGGAGAATTACCATCTCTAAAATATCCGGCGATCGACTCTTTAGAACGCACCATAAAAGCTAGAATATCGCAGATCGATAACCGCAAATCTGCTGCGGTTGAGATGTTGATACCCAAAGGCGGACGCGCTATTTACGGACTACTAGGTGCGGAGTTTCAACCCTCACTTTCCCAGGAACTTTTAGTTAAGGTCGCTGTTTCGGAAACTGCTACGCAACAGCTTGACTGGTTGCTGGCTAGTCGCCTCGATCGCGCTTGCATGGGTTTACCTTCTGAATATTGTCCTAGCACACTTTCTGGAGCCTTAAGTGCAGCGGAAATTCTCGGTTCGGGACTATTGCATATTAACTGTGCTGCTCACGGCGAAGTTAGCTCTTCCCCCAGAATTTTTAATCAACTTGCTAGCACGGTGGTCAAGCTGCTGGCTTCTAACATTCAGTCAGTGCTGGACTCGGAACTTACTGCTATTGTAGAGACTAATTTCCGATAGGGAAAGATAAGGAATAACCAGGCAAACACTGAAGTGTTTACTACGAACAACGTTACTGACACGTGTCATTGCGAGGGGGGGAGCAAAAATGTAATGATAAGGAGCACTATTAGCAGCCCCCCCGAAGCAATCTCACAGACTTATACTGGGGCGAGGGGATTGCTTCGGGGGGGTTAACGGGCATTGAGTATAAGTTAATCGCGGAGTACCCCCCCTCGCAATGACAACCTATAGGTAAAACTTACGAAGTATTGAGTGCTATTCTACCCTACATTTAGTTACCGCTTACTCTACTACTACTGCCATCGTGTATCTTTGGGCCGCCCCAGATTGATTTACTACTGTGATGTAGTAGTCCTCTGATGTCGGCAAGGTGCCCCTGAATGCACTCCCATCACCTTCGACTATCCTATCCCCTGATGCTGTCGAGATCCTTAATAGTATCGGAGTTCCCGATCGCGAACTGACATTAATTGACATTAACTGACCCGCTGCTGCATTCAAGACGTAGCGACTTTCCTCTTGCGATGCTAAATTTCCCCACAGGAGTTTGGCCCGACCACCCGTCCGAAACTCGATCCTTTCTACTGATGGTAATGATGGTGAGACAACTGCGATCGCCCCATTATTTCCAGACTCTGGTTGGATGGCGATCGTCCCTGTATCTTGACAACTCTCCAGAAAGGCACCTCTGGTACAAGCATGTTCTGCCATTGCCCTCGCTACCCCATTGAATACCGGGGCCGCCCACTGACGACCAGCGGCCACGGAACCCGCCCGATCGGCAATCTCGATCGCCTTGGCCACTTCAATAATAGCGATCTGGGGATTGTACTCTGCGGCACGCTCGATCAGCGGATGCCAAGCTAGAGGAGAACCTTCCCGATCGCTTTTTCCTCCCCGCACTCTCGCCCCAATATTGGTCAGACCTTGCTGTCGGTAGAATGGAGCTATGCGAGATTGAATCCGATTTTCCCACTGAAAATCCCGTCGATGCAGTCCCGTCACCAGCATTTGCGCCCCGGGACGGGGGTTCGCCGCACTGGCAATGTGAGCGTCAGCGGTGAGAATTACTGTTTGCACGTTACGATTGCCCTTATGTACCCCTGCAATAAAATGCTCTAGGGCCTGAAATCCTGCTAGGTTTTCTCCATACATTTGAATCGTCGGCGTTAACACGTAAAACCCCAAGGCTTGCAAACGCCGCTTCATCTCCTGGGTGGTAATTGTATTCCACTGCTTGCCAATATTAGCGCCATCCACGCTGGCCCCAGCTTGCATTTTGTTAGTGGTGTACTGCACTGGCAAGATGGCGATCGGTTTATCAGTATCGATCCGGATGGGCGCGACATCAGCGTGAGTCCAATTTCTCCCGGTGTAATTGTATCTCACTCGATAAATCCCCTGCCCCTCCTCATATTGGTAAAAACGACCGTCATTGACAATGGAGACCGAGGCCAGTTTCACCCCTGTCTGGTAGGATGGAGACGGATTTTCCAATGCCCCGGCTGAGGTGGAGACTCCGAGGCAAGCTATGGTGGCAACTGCCAGAGCAATTTTCTTGTTCATGAGTTCGTCTTCTGATCTTCTTGTGTCTTGTCTTAACGCTCAACCTAATTCTCACTCAGGATCGATTTACCAGATCTTGAGACTGCATTCTACATTGTCTTGCGGCTGCGGATGCATCCGTTATATTTGTAGATGTCCCGGGGGACAATCTAGTTCCGCCTTTGCCCGTCAGTACGGATTTCACCCTAATTTCATTCCGAACCCTAAAGGGCCCGGCTACACGAACAAAGCCCGCCTGCGCGGGCTAAATTACATACATTATCGTTGCACCCTGTATATGTGCAGTTTATGAATTGGCACAATAAGAGCCAAAATTATCTTTAGTCTGGCTGCGGTCTCTCAGAATAATTGCTATTCTTGCTCTTAGTAACTGGTCCATTGGGACTTTTTCCCCTCAAACACTTACTCTCCGAGAGTAAATAATTTTATATCAAACTGAAGGAGTTAAATAATTGCTCGTGAGTATTCCTATTAACCGAGCCCAGATGCGTTTATTAATGCCTTTGGTCTGCTGGCGATCGCCACCACCGGAATTACCATGTGGTTGCAGACTCGCCCTCGCAGAACCGGTTCTTAGAAATTACATCACTCCTAAACATGAATTTGGGGCTGAAATTTGCGCAAGCGCAGGGCATTCGTGACCACGGAAACGGAACTAAATGCCATCGCTGCACCGGCAATAACTGGGTTCAGCAGCCAGCCAAAGAATGGGTAAAGAATTCCCGCTGCTATGGGAATGCCACAAACGTTGTATATATAGGCAAAGAAGAGATTTTGACGGATATTTTTCATGGTAGCATGGCTCAGTTGGATGGCAGCGATAATGCTGCGTAAATCCCCAGAAATTAAGGTAATGTCGCTGGCCGCGATCGCGACATCGGTGCCGGTACCAATGGCAATGCCCACATCTGCTTGGGCTAAGGCCGGGGCATCGTTAATGCCATCCCCGACCATGGCCACAATTTTACTTTCTGCTTGTAGGGCTTTGATTTGTGCTGCTTTTTGGTCCGGACGCACTTGGGCTATGATTCTGGTAATCCCTACTTCTCGCCCGATCGCCTCAGCGGTTTGGCGGTTATCTCCGGTCAGCATTACTACTTCTAATTTCATCCGCTTTAATGCTTTAACTGCTTCGGTAGATGAGGGTTTGAGGGCATCTGCTATCCCCATTAATCCCGCAATTTCCTTGTCTACAGCTATCCAAGCCGTTGTCTTGGCCTGGGCCTCCCAATCTTCTCCCATTGATGCTAAAATTTGAGTATCAATTCCCATGTTATCCATCCAACTCTTGCTGCCAATTTGCACCAGGCGATCGCTCACTATTCCCTGCACTCCCATCCCGGGAATGGCTGCAAATTCTTGTACTTCCGCAAGGGGCCCGGTGACGCCCTGCGATCGGGCATATTGGACCACCGCTGCTGCTAGGGGATGTTCGGAATTTTGTTCGACTGCTGCGGCTAAACTCAGCAGTTTTATTTCATTGCTATCTGCCGTGCCTTTCACGGTAACATAGTTTGTGACGCTGGGTTTACCTTCCGTGATGGTACCGGTTTTATCCAGGACGATCGCCTGAATTTTATGAGCCAGTTCCAAACTCTCGGCACCCTTAATTAAAATCCCATTTTCTGCCCCTTTGCCAGTACCCACCATTATCGCAGTCGGGGTGGCTAAACCCAGGGCGCAGGGACAGGCAATAATTAAAACGCTGACAGTGGCGATGGTGGCCAGGGTGAAGTTACCCGTGACATTAAACCAAATGATGAAGGTGGTAAGGGCGATCGCCATCACTGCGGGTACGAACCAGGCCGTTATTTTATCCGCTAACTGCTGAATGGGTGCTTTAGAACCTTGGGCCTCCCGTACTAACTTCACGATCTGGGCCAAGACTGTATCCTTACCCACCCGTTCGGCCCGTAACTGAAAACTGCCCGTCTTATTCATTGTCGCCCCGATCGCCTCATCTCCGGGTTTTTTGCTGACCGGAATGGGTTCTCCCGTCACCATCGACTCATCTACCTGAGAAGTACCTGCAATTACCTGGCCGTCAACGGGAATTTTTTCTCCGGGACGGACGACTACTATATCCCCAACCACTACTTCCCGAATGGGAATTTCTACAGAATCTCCATTGCGCATCACCCGTGCGGTTTTTGCTTGCAACCCCATCAGTTTGCGGATCGCTTCTGAAGTTTGTCCCTTAGCGCGACTTTCCAGCAACCGCCCCAAAAGAATCAGGGTAATAATCACCACCGCAGGTTCGTAGTAGACTTCCGGTTGCAAACCCCGATCGAGAAATAAACTGGGGAAAAAAGTAGCAAACAGGGAATACAAATAAGCTGCGCCAGTTCCCAAGGCCACTAAGCTATTCATATCCGCTGTCCGGCGTTTGCTAGCTTTCCAGGCCCCGACAAAAAATCCCTTGCCACACCAAACCATCACGGGTATGCTGAAAATTAGCTGTACCCAGGCATTGTGCATCCATGTGGGAATAAAGGGTAAATGTAGTCCTGTCATTGCTGGCAAAGAACCGACTACCAGCAACAGGCTAATAATACCTCCCCAGATTACTTTGCGAGTTAACTCTTGTTGTTCGGCCTGCTGGGCCTGCTTCTGGGCATCCTCTTCAACTCCGTCCATTTCCTGTAGGGGAAAGGCGCTATAACCCGCTGACCTTACCGCCTGGCCGATCGTTTCTAGGTTAGTTTCCTGGGGATTATATTTAACGGTAGCTTGGGAAGTGGCGAAGTTTACATGACATTCGCTGACCCCCCGGACCCCTTGAATTGTGCCTTCGATGCTGGCCGCACAAGCGGCACAACCCATGCCTTTAAGCTGGAGATTTGCTGTTTCCATGACTTTCTTTGATCTACTTTCTCGCGCGTCGAGTAGCAAGCGAGAAACCGGGTTTCTCGTCCATCTTTAACGAGATATTAACGATTTCACTAGAGAAACCCGGTAACATGAGCCGACTAGCACTAGGATAAAGTCTCCACCTGACTGGAGAGTCTAGGCTATGTAATGAAACTTTACAAAACTCTTTTCTGCTCGCCCACTGGCGTGGGCAGGCCGCGACCCCGATCGCCCGACGCCCGCTCAAACTATGCTATAGTTTGGTATGAGATGGGGCGATCGCCCTTTTCGCCTCTATAGTGTAGGGTGGGCACCGCCCACCATCGACGACGATCTCTGTGGATAGTAAGTTAATCATATCGAGTGGCCAATGCAACTAGAAGACTACTTTGACTTTCTCGCCCCTGACGACATTCGCCTGAAAGGCACGCGGATGGGCATTGAAACCATTCTTTATCGTTTCATTCATCAGTGTCAGACTCCAGATGAAATTGTCCGCACCTATCCAGCGCTGACATTGGAACAAATTTATGCTACGATTCTTTATTATTATCACGAACAAGAAAAAGTCAGTGCTTATCTGACTGACTGGTTGGAGTGGAGTCATAGAGTGCGGGAGGAGCAAAAACGCAACCCTCCACCCTTTATTGAGAAACTTCGGAAAATAAAAGCCGATCGCGATGCAATGAAAAAAGCTAATGACCATTAACTATTTGCTAGATGAAAATGTCGATCCCCTTTATCAAATTCAGCTCCGCAAACAGCAACCATCTTTGGTTATCTGGAAAATAGGGGATCCGGGCATTCCTCCAAGAGGAACCCTAGACCCGGAGATATTATGCTGGTGTGAAGATAAAAATTTTATCCTGTTAACTAATAACCGGAAATCCATGCCTGTACATTTAGCTGACCACTTGGCGTCAGGTCGTCACGTACCAGGTATTTTTATCTTCAATGATAATCTGAGTATCGGCGATACTATTGAAGAGTTGATAATAATTGCTTTGGCCTCGAAAGTTGATGAGTATATGGACAAGATTTCTTATATGCCTATATTATAGAATATCGGCGTTGCACAACTACGGGATGATAACACAAACCCAGAGCCGCAGTGAAACAAGAAACCGGGTTTCTGCGATCGAATCAGGAGCAAAAGCAGAAAATTAATTAAGAAACCCGGTTTCTGGCCTTAGGGGATGGTTCTGCACCCGTAGCCGACCGCGCGACCCCGATCGCGCTATTTTTAATTAACTTGGAGTTATTTTTGAGGAGGCAAGACAATGGGATTGAAACTGGATAACGTGGTACCCTGGGGCCGATCGCGTGCTGAATACCTGAGAATGTTCGACATTACCATAGCAGAGTTAGAATTAAACTTAAAAATCCTTGATTGTGGTGGCGGTCCCGCTAGCTTTAATGCAGAAATGACCCAGCAGGGTTACAATAAGGTGATTTCCTGCGATCTTGTTTATCAATTCAGTGCTGAGGAAATTGCCCAACGCATTCAAGAAACTTATTCAGCTATTGTCGAGGGATTGAAGGCCGATCGAGATAAATATGTTTGGCAAGGCGAAATTGCCTCTCCCACTCAGTTGGGAGAGGTGAGAATGGCAGCTATGCAGCAGTTTCTGGCAGATTTTCCCGAGGGGAAAAAGTTAGGACGTTATGTCACGGCGGAATTACCCGTACTGCCTTTTGACAAAGGACAATTTGATTTAGCCCTCTGTTCTCATCTATTATTTCTTTATTCCGACCAACTTGATGCAGCATTCCATTTCCATGCTATACTAGAACTATGTCGAGTCGCTAGGGAAGTCCGCCTCTTCCCTTTGCTAGATATGTCTGGAGAACCTTCTCCACACCTGTCAGATGTTATCAGGGAATTAAAAAAGCAGGGTTATCATGTAGAAACCAGGCAGGTGGATTATGAATTTCAGCGCGGCGGTAACCAGATGTTGCGGATATTGAAAATGGAAAATGAAAAATAGAAAATTTAGAATGGAGAAGAAAGAAATTATTAGGACGAGATGGTAGGTGTTTTATCGCTCGCAAATTGGATAAATTGCTATTAGTCGGTTTTAACCGACTTTAGCTATTAGCCGGGGGTTTGAACCCCCGGCGGGATGACAACGAAGCGAAGTAAATGATCGGGAGAAAGAAGGTGAAATTAGGAGTATTTTGGCGACAGATAGGTCAACCAATGGTATATTATCCCCAGATAGCAAAGGTTACTGGTGGGGTTACTGCTGCCGTGTTTTTCTGTCAACTGTGTCAGAGTCAGTCCTCGGGTAATTCTCAAGCATGGATATCCATTTCGGTCGAGGAAATGGAGGCGAAAACGGGTTTGAATTCCTCGGAACAAGATCTTGCCCGACGCCAACTTAAGGCCAGACATCTCTTGAAAGAGAGATTAGTTAGTGGTAAAAGTGGAACCCTGGAGTTTTGGCCGGACCTGGAGGCCCTAGAAAAAAGATTAGAGGATAATGTCATTACTCCAGAGGACTCGCAAGCATCTCGAATTCAGGTTCAAGATAAAATTAAAACTCCCAGAACAATTAAAAAAGATAAATATTTTCCGGTGCCGCGTCAAGCTATTGCGGTGCCAGTCACTCCGAATTATCAATTTAGCGGTCCCTGGAAGTCTCCTGCTGAATTGGAGGAATTTCAACGGACATTGTTAGAGTATGCTAAGATTCAAGGGCATCCTAACCCTTCGGGATGGGCTTTTAAGGTGATCGATGGCATGACTAAAGGACTAATGTCTCCCTTTTGGGATGAATTTGTCGCCGGAATTGCTTTAGGTGAAAGTCAGAAAGTTCAGCGGGACTGGGAGATAGAACCTGGTGTTCCTTATCCCGCCTTTGAGGAAGAACGCATTCAATATTACGTTCACAAAGGCGAACCCCTAGAAGTAGCTGTTTCTAAAGCCCGTCACGATCTTAGAAACCCGGTTATGGGACAAGATTTGTGGGCGGGGTTCCTCCGTAAGTGCGATCGCATCGCTGACGAGGCGTTAGCAGCGAAGAAAATGGGCGTACAGAACCCCTATCTGCCCTCTTCCTTTACCGAGAGACCGGAAATTACGAAAGAAAGTGTCATGCAGAAGCTAGCAGCAGTTAATCCGCAATTTTCTTTGGCAGAATCTCGTTCTGAACCCCTGAACGAACGCATCTTAGCTGCGGAGGAAAAAGCAGTAGATGAGAAATCAACTGTGCCGCCCCTTGCGACTTTGCAGGAAATGTGCAAAACTGCGATCGGGCGTTCTATTGTCAGCAAAAAAATTGCCGCACATCCGGAATGGGGATATGAAAT
>JBFRWI010000201.1:0-3698 GCA_051439505.1 Hormoscilla sp.
AAGACCCGATTTTTTTTAACGGCACTCTCAAGCTAGAGGGACGAGTAATAGAAAGCCTCACCCGCAATAATATCTATACTGTAGACCAAGAGGGCAGCTATTGGCAAATGCGCACCGTTAGCCACCAAAGAACAGTTACCACCACCACAGTAGAACCCCAAACCATAAACGGGCTAGAAATTCAAATGAGTTTAATTGCCCCTTGCGTTACGCCCGGCGATGCCCCAGGCAAACAATGCAGCTTCACTCCCGGTTTGGTCACGGATAGAAACAGCATCGACCCCCAATTTTTCGTTCCCACCCACATCGAACAAACTTCCAACCTCGGCGATGTCGTCACTCCCGAATCTCTAGCTGCCATGCAACGTCCCGGTTTCCAAGCAGGCGCTAACGGTCAAAGACTCGGCGTCGATCTCTATTTTCCTAATGGTGGCGCTTTCGCGGGAAATAGCCAGTCGCAAGAAACAAAAATCGAGAGAAACGAAGAAACAGAATATGCCTATGCCGGAACTTTTTCCCGCGTCAGGCAGATAGTCCGGGCCAACGACACCGAGGCAGTTCTGGGGCGTACAGTTCGAGGAGTTACTGTCTTTATTGACGGAGAAAATCGCCCCGTCAATCTAGCCATCCAAGGGGCAGCGCAGTTTTTACCGGAAGTCGTCCCGAAAATAGAGGGCAGCGAAAATAAAGTTAACACTAGAATTAATAGTATCATATATCGTGCGGCTAACAACGCTCGCTTACCAGCCGGTAGTTTTACGATCTATTCAGGGGGAGTGGGGCGGGCCAGAAGCTTAACTCCCGAGATTACTAGCACCAAGCAAGTGCCCAGGGCTAACTATAACAGTATGTGGCTGGGTATTTCTCCGGTAATGGAGCGCAGCTTTGAAGAGGGGGAGCTTTTTTATCAACCCACTGGTGCCCAGAGGGCAATTCTCAGCGGGGGAGAAGGAGGGGAACAACGAGATATTTCGTTTACTTCCACCATCAATGAGAATATAGTTTCCACTGAAAACCTAGAGAATTTTTACAGCCAGATTTATGTAAATGCTTTAAGCCAAGATGTTAACTTTGTCAGGGAAAGCGTTTATTTAGAAAAAGTTAGCTACTATCCTCACCTCAGCTTCACGGGCAACCGGACGGGATTAGAAGATTTATTTAGATATTATGCTGGTATCATTGCCTCGGAGGAAGTCAAAGCCTATCTGGGTGCGGACTACACTTTTAAGGCGAAAGGAGATTGGAATTTCCGGGTCGGTGGCGTTGGTTATCTCAACCCGGATAGAGACTATTATAGTCAGCTATGGGGTAACGCTTCTAAAACTATTACTCTGGGAAAAAAGGCTAATATTGTTTTAGCTACTGGTTTCAACTACGCCATCGACCGAGAAACCAAGATCGGTGATGTTACTAGCATTTCCCCTGCTAGCGAGGTGGCCGCGATCGCCCGTTTGAACTGGGGCCTGGCATCCCTAGGTGTGACCAACTATTTTGGGGATATTTTACCCAACTCTATCGGCGATCGCCTGTTAATTGAGTTATCGTTCCGTCCGTTCAAAAGACTGCGTGTTTCTGGATACATCGCCCCAGTTGATAAAACCACGAGTCGTTCTCCCTATGGTGCGAGTATCGCCTGGCAACTAGGGAATAAATATAATAGTCAGACTCTGTCCTTAAGCTGGCAAAGCCAGGAATATAACTATGGCGACGATCCTTTTGGTAACAGGTTATCGATCGAGGATAATATTTTTACAATATCATTTAGAGTAGGTGCTATACGAAATACCGGTGGTTAACAAGGGATCGGAAACGGGTGTGTTCATGCATTTGTTGCAGCGGGATCTTTCCTTCTTCACTTCTTAATTATTTAAAAATGCGCAGGAGAGCCCTACCACAGGGCTCTCCTTGTGGAGTCGAAGTGAGCGATTTAGAGATTTACCTGACCCGGAGTTACGCTAAAAGCGCCTATTTCCGTTACTTGACCCAAGTGAGGCGCTTTTGGCGCAGTCCGGGCCGGGCATCCCTGGTTTCGCTTGGGCTTTTTCCAAGCCCCCATAAACCTTCATTATGAATAAAGTATAGCTAACGGGAGTGGAACTTGTCAAGGGTTTAATATTTATTTTATCTTTTGACCACACCCTTGGAAGGGGGGGATAAGCAATTCAAAATTCAAAATTCAGAATTCAAAATTGGGAAAATATTTGAGTACAAGGGTTTCAGGATTTGGATCCATGCAATTTAAATGCGTGACAGCTTATCCGCCGCAACTACTTTTAACCACACCCCTCAGAAACCGGGTTTCTCTTGAGGGCCTCATCTACCTGCCAGACATGGTGGAAGAAACCCGGTTTCTCAATCTTAAACTGCCGGGGCAGAAGGCAATACTTCTCGGTTAGGGAGCAGGGAGCAGGGAGATTGCTTCGGGGGGGTTAACGAGCGTTGAGCAGGCCATTAATCGCTGCGTACCCCCCCCCTCGCAATGACAATCTATATTCTTAAGCGAGAAGTATTGGGGCGGAAGGGGGCGATCGCATATCTGTCGGATGCACCGCCGTCACCTCAGCATAGCGAGCAAAATCCCTGTTATTAAAAGTCAGGATATGGGTCAAACCATGCACCTGCATTGCCGCTACTAACCTGGCATCATGGACCTGCACTCCCCTCACCCCATAAGTCAGCACCAACCGTTCCCATTCAGAATAAATCGCCAGGGTATCGGGTAAGAGCACAAAAATCTCTTTTAACCGATTCACTTCCATTGCTGCTTCATCTGGGGTATGTCCCAACCCATTTTTATCCGCAGGCCGGGTGTAAACATTCCAAAACTCAATTAAATTTTGCGGAATAATACAAACTTCTTCATCCCCTTTGAGCAGAATATTTGTCGCATTGACAGCATCTGCGTACATGGGATGGTTAGGGTCAGCACTCCGCAAGAGAATATTGGTATCAATCAAAAATGGCATTAACCCCTTTCTCCGTAAATACTTTCTCGACTAATGGCTTCATCGGACAAATAGGGCATGTTGCGCGGGTGACTCTCCGCCCACTCCCGAAATGCTTTGGCCCTTTCTTCTGGAGTGGCCGTTTCATAAAAAGGGCGCTCTTGCCCTTCTGCTGAGGTAAGAGCGGGGGTCCCTTTCAGTTTTTCCTCCAGCAGCGATCGCTCTCCCGTCGAGAGAGATTGGACGATTTGCGCTAATGATTCAACTAACTTGACGTTCATAAAGCCTCCTGGGATGATCCTAAATTTGGTAATGGCGATCGCCTGTCGCTCAGTTGGCAACATCAGTATCTATGATAAAGCATCAGTCTTTATTCTGTCAACATCTGCCCGATCGACTGGGAGTTAAGCAATTCAAAATTCAAAATTCAAAATTCAAAATTGGGAAAATCTTTGAGCACAAGGGTTTCAGCATTTGGGTCCATGCAATTTAAATGGGCGACAGCTTAGCCAGTTCTGTACCTACCCGATCGCGAACCGCTGGCAGCAGGAATAGTAAAATAAACCCGGTTTCTCAACAAGAGTGCGATCGCCCATTATCGGCACGGGGTGTGGTCAAAACCCGTTGATCGTTCCTGGGCCTCCCCAGTCGTCGGATCCCCCCAAACCCCCCTTAAAAAGGGGGGCGCGCCGGTTGCCCCCCCTTTGGCAAGGGGGGGTTTGGGGGGGATCCCGCTACAACTACTTTTGACCA
>JBFRWI010000202.1:0-3106 GCA_051439505.1 Hormoscilla sp.
TACCTACCAAGTCTCTGAAGATGGCAGCGTGGAAGGGGTCGCTATTACCATCCAGGGCATGGGAGATATGAACGGCACCTCTAACGTGCAGATAGAGTTAAGCAATGGATCGGCAACGGGAGGGAATCAGCCTTTTGAAGATGGGGTAGATTTCGATAACAGGATGATGCCCATAGAATTGGCTCCGGACCAAACCACCGCCGTAATTAACATTCCCATCAACGACGATAACTTGTCCGAAGGCACGGAAACCCTCAGTCTCACGTTAGTCAATGCCCAGGGGATGGCGATCGGCAGCCAAAACACGGCTATTGTCAGCATCATCGATAATGAGACGCTGCCTATGAGTTGGGACATAGATGGCAGTGGCGAGACAGATGCCTCGACCGATGGTCTTTTGTTACTGAAATATATGTTTGGTTTCCAAGGTGATAATCTGATTGATGACTCCCTAGCACCTAATGCCGAGCATAATACAGCAACAGAGATCGTTTCCTATCTGGATAAAGCCATGGAAATGGGCATGTTAGATGTGGATGGGAACAACAAGGTCGATGCCCTCTCGGATGGGGTGCTATTAATTCGTTATCTGTCGGGCTCTACAGGTGAGGATCTGAGATCAGGGGCCATTCCTTTTGATGCTACTCGCAGTGCCTCAGGGATATTCAACCATCTGCAATCATGGGATCTGTAAGGGTCTCTGATAGGCAGGACGATCGCGCGTTATAGTCAATTAGTCTCCTGGTCCGCCGGGGGTTAAAACCCCCGGCTAATAGCTCAAGTGGGTTAAAACCCACTAAAAGCTAAAAGCATTATCAGATGCGCGTTTTTTTTCTCGTTTCCAGGCGGGAGCCTGGGAACGAATGATCGAGGCTCCGCCTCCAGTTGACAATGGTGCAAGATGTGAGTTAAAACAGACTGAAGATATTGTTTTCAATTAATTGTAGCATTTTTTTTACAAAAGGCTATAATATTGCGGTACATGAGCGTTAGCCGAAGGGTCGCCCAAATGCGTCGCCCCTACAGATAAATTTGCGCGGCTTACGCAATGCACCCGTCCAAACCTGTTGGTTAATGTTAGTAATTAACCAACAGGGCGATCGGGTGGGATGCAATACTTCTCGGTTAAACATATAGGTTGTCATTGCGAGGGGGGGGACGTAGCGATAACTTATGCTCAATTGAGTTAACCCCCCCCCCGAAGCAATCTCACCGACTTCGCAGGAGTGTTCTTCATCTTAACTGGGCGGGGGGGATTGCTTCGGGGGGATCCTCGTGGAGATCCCTAAAATGTCGATTTTTGCTTCCCCCTCGCAATGACAGGTTGTTAACCGAGAAGTATTGGGGTGGGGTGCATCTCATATTTTTGAATATAGCCGATCGAAAAAGTTAGATTCACCCGAGGCAGAGCCTCGAAATTACGTTCCCTGCCAGAGACAGGAAACGAGAGAAAAGAGCGATCGCGAATACCATACAACCGCCAATAAATAATTAATTAGTAAGGTATTAATAAGGTGGGCAGTGCCCACCCTACAAAAGCATATTATTAAGCGGGTTTTGCTTGTGCCTTTTGTTGCAACAAGTGGGAAATGTGGGCTTTTTCTAGAAGTCCCACCAGCACCCCATTATCGCGAACTACGGGTAACTGCGATATTTGTAACTGTTCTAGTAGTTGTACTACTTCTAGCAGGGATTGATCGGCTCGTACTGTTGTGGTTACCCCGATCGCATGGGTCAGTTCTCTTACCTGAGTTTCGGGCCAGTTAGATGTGGGGATCGTTTTCATGTCCTCTACCTTGATGCTGCCGATCAGTTGTCCCCACTCATCTATGACCAGGAATTTGCGCCAATCATTGCCAATTACGAAGTCGTTGGCAAATTCTCTCAGGGACAAGTTCGCTGGCACAATTGGGCTATTTGGTGTTACCGCATCTTCGGCTTTCAGTCCTGCTAAGGTATCAGCAAGGGCGGCTGATTGGGCCGATCGCCCGGCATTTTGCAGCAGGAACAGGCCGATTAACATCGTCCAGAAGCTACCGTAGTTGCTAATGCCAAGTATTGACAAAGAACCAATGATGATGCCAAACCAACCCAGGATTTGACCGACGCGGCTGGCAAAAACTACTCCTTTGTAAGGATTGCCCGTGATTTTCCAGACTAGGGCCTTGAGGATATTACCGCCATCCAGGGGTAAGCCGGGAATCAGGTTAAACAGGGCTAGCACTAAATTGATGTAGGCTAGCAGTCCCAGTATCGCTGCTACTGGTCCGGTGAAGGGGGCTGTCAGGTTGATGGCTGTTAGCAGACCAAACAGAATTATGCTGACCGCTGGACCCGCGATCGCGACCCAGAAGGCTTCTCCTGGGGTTTTGGACTCTCTTTCCAGGCTAGCTAAACCGCCAAATAGAAATAGAGTGATGGATTTAACTTCAATTCCCTGGCTGATGGCGACAAAGCTGTGTCCCAGTTCGTGGGCTAACACCGAGGCGAACAGCAACAGTGCTGCAACCAATCCCCACAGCCAGGGTAATGGCCCACCTATTGGAAATTGAGCCGCCAGTGCGCCGCCATAGCTTAAGGTCACTAAGCCCAAGACTAAAAACCATGATGGATTCACGTAGAAGGGAATCCCAAATATATTGCCTACACGAATGTTGCCGTTCATTCTTACTACCTCTGTTCTCAGGGTGCGAGGGGCTTGTCCCTCTCGTGATGTTTTTATTGTAACCAAATGTAAAACCCCTTTTAATCTCTGGGTGGTGGTATTATCCGTCACCTGGGGTTCGGTTTCAATAATCCCGATCGCGTAGCGAAGCGTGTGCGCGCAGCGCAATCGCCCGCAGAGGCTGAGTTATATTTCCTGGTGTTCGGCCCTAATATAGTTGACAATACTGTTGTCTTTCCCGCTATAATAATTGTATTGGCTTCCATTGCACTATTCTCATATATCACAGGATAAATTATGACAGTATCCCCAACACCCCCATCTTATCGCCAAGAAGATCTCCAGCAAATTTTACAGTTTGCGATCGCCCGTCAAGCTGACAATGATGATTTTTCCCGGGAACAGCTTTTGGAAATCGCTGCGGAGTTAGATATTTCCCCG
>JBFRWI010000203.1:0-9042 GCA_051439505.1 Hormoscilla sp.
GTGAGGAACTGGTCCGAGTCTAGACCACGCGGGGGCTCCGAAGATTTCTGCCCGCAGGGAACATAGGTAAAAATGCCATTGTCAAGAATGAATTCAACCTGGTAGAGTAATAGATATAAGCAAAAAACCCAGGCCATCTGATAGTTTAAAGATTTGATGAAGTATTGCTCAAGTAGTAGACAGTCAGGGAGCACCTAGGTTAGAAATAGATATAGCAGGAGTAGCGAAGTTTAATTTTAGGTGCATTAACGCTACAAATATTAGCAGCAGACCGAAAAACCCCATAAAATCATTTTTATAGGGCCATAATTAAGGTTATCAAGGAGAAAACCATGAACTTACTGCAAAAACTCACAACAATTGCGACGGTGACGACGATCGCCACCCTCACCTCAGCCACAGCACAAGCTGCGATAATGAGTCGAACAAGTTTGACTAATGGCGTTTTCAGCGTAGATCAAACTACCAAAGTATATTTTGAGTTCCTCGAAGGTCACGGCATGAACCGGGCAGATTTCGTTGTGTACGAAAAAGTGGCCGATGGTGACTATAACAGGCTCGAAAAGCTGCTTTGGGAGGGGGGCGCTGGATGGGATCCGGGTAGTCGAGATGGCAACAATGATTGGCTGAGTACCCCTGGCACAACTGGTACAGCGTCCCGAACGAGCTATACGTTCGATCCTACAAAGGAATACGTCTTTGTTTTAGAGAATGAGCTAGTACCATTTGGCGAGCAAGCAGACGGAACACAGGAGCTTCGTTGGCTGAATCCAGCAAAAGGATGGGTCCAGGCTTCAATGGACCGGGCTGCTAACAATCCACTCTTTTCGGATGCGACTATCCAGAGTGGGGTAGGTGCTGGAGGCTCTTATCTCAAAGACGTTGCCGGTCCTGCTACCTATAAATTCAACACAACAGGACCATCAGCTATCAAGGCCGGTGCGATCCCGCAAGAGGGCTCAGTAACGATCGCAGAGGGTGAATGGTTACTGGCATGGGAGGATGCAATTTATGGGAGCGACGGTGACTTCAATGACTTTATCCTCAAGGCTTACATTGATGATGATAACGATATGCGGCCCGATACCGATCCTATATCAGTTCCCGAACCTTCTACAGCAGGGGCTCTGCTTGGCGTAGGGGTTCTGGGGCTGTTTAACCTCCGCCGCCGGAAGAGCCGCAAGAACGGTTAATCCGCAGCTCTTGCATAAAATCCGGTAATTTCCGGCAATGTCGGGAATTATCTCTCATTAGGAAGATGCAAGATGCAGGTCCTGGATTAGACCTACGTTAGGGGGGTCATGACACCTACGGGTGAGCGCCAGCTTGTAGCTCTGTCGTCTGGCTTTAAGGAACGGACAGCGTCTCCTGGGTAGTGCGGTTAGCGCTCCCAGGAGACGCCGAGAATGCATTTTTGTAGGACCGTGTGAGTAAGATGTAAAAAGCCCCTTTAACATGACCGAGGCAAACTTTACCCCTTTTTAGGGAGAGCCGAAAGGCCGCAAAATAGTCACTGGCCACGCAGCTGGTGGCTTTTTTGCGTCGCGGTCGGTGAGTGGTCCCCGAGCGGAGTCTCCGGGCGGATCCGAACCGCGTCAACCGCCTATAGGACGGGATTTTCCGGAAATTACCAGTTTTTTAGTATGCTGCCTTTATCTCTTCAGGATATCTTTACTTTCTTCTCTACTGTCGAGGGTGCTGCCACCCCCACCCCCGCCGCCCCCCCAACCCTAAAGGGTCGGGCTACAGTTACGAAGCCCGCCTGCGCGGGCTGGGTGAGATTCGCCCCGGGAGCATTTCCGCCAATGAATTAAGAAACCGGGTAATTCCCTCTTACCCGGTTTCTGGGTTGCTGGTTCAGATGGCCGCAGCAATGCAGGAGATGCACCCGGCCCTTCGGCTAACGCTCAGGGACCGCAAACCCGATCGCATGTTCTTTACTTTACACAAATGCGCGGACCCTGCTAGCCAACAGCTCTCCTTTGGGTGCAAATATCTCTGGGGCGATCGGATCGAGGGTGACGGTTAAGGGAGCAAAATTATCGGCTGAGATATCGAGCGGGTGCATCCGGAAGCGTAGGGTGGGCACCGCCCACCATTCAGCGTAGGGTGGGCACGGGCGCGGTCAAAACCAGGCACCGCCCACCATTCATTCGAGGTATTCTTCTATATGATTTATGTCGATGCCAGTCGTCGCCCCCCTCGTCAAGGAAAGGATAACACCGCCACCCAGGCCCGGCAGATAACAACATTGCGATCGCCTTTTAGTGCTGACTTAAGGGTTGTGCCTGAGTGCATCTCATTTGCGATCGAGAAACCAGGTTTTTACTCCATAACTGGTTGATGGCCTCCTGAGCCAATATGCTAGCAGTTTTTATACCAGATGCTCTCCGATCCATTCTCCCGAATCAGATATACTAATCGGTTACCTAAAAGTCTGACTGATATCAACCCCACCAATAAATTAGACTCTTAACGTAGTCCTCGATCGTTATAAAGCTGAATCATCTGCACCGATCCCTGCTGGTCATTACAGCATTGAAGTAGAAACAACCATCGAGAGTCCCTATTTGCCAGGTGAAGTGGTTATACGAGTGGGTCCTTCAGAAGTTGCCCGAACCACGATCGAACAAGTCGTCCCGGGAGCCTTCACGGCCAGTGAAACCTTCGATGTGGGCACCGATCTGGGGGCTCCGGTTTCCCTAGACTATGCCGATCGCGCTCCCTTTGAGTTTGAAGGGACGATCGACAAGGTTGAAGTCAAATTGACCTCGACATCTGAGCCAGACCAACCTTCCGAAGACATGAGTAATGAAGACCTCTGGAACAGAATCATTCAGGAGATTATTCGATAAGTGACAGTTGAGTTAGATGGCTAGCCATCTATTGTAGGATGTCGGGAGTAATTACTGTATGCCTCTCGGCATCAGATGCCACAAAAATGAGCATTAAAATTATCTCCAAAAGCCATCTCAGTCTTTTTCCAAAAAGAAACCAGATCGATGCTGTATAATTAATTAATTTACATCTTGAAAAAAAATTATAAATTGTTCTATCTAGTTTGTTGTTGCGATCGCGTCAATCATGTCCTTAAAACCCATGACTCCTAACTGGCTTGATAATTTAATCTATCGAATTTGCCTGATTTGGCTCACAACCTGTCTATTTCTGGGTTGGCCTACCCCCTCAAATGCTTCGCCCATCCATTGGGACCCCTCAGATCCCGACTGTCCTGAAGGAATGGTCTTCATTCCGGGAGGAACTTTCACCATCGGATCGAAAGGTTACTATCCGTCAGAGATTCCTGCGGGAGATGTGACAGTGGATAGTTTTTGTATCGATCGCCACGAAGTCACCAACGCAGAATTCCGTAAATTTGTGGAAGCTACGGGCTACAAAACTATTGCCGAGATCCCTCTGCCGAAAGCGGAATTTCCCGGTCTAACCGACGAACAACGGCAACCGGGTTCGATCGTCTTTCAGCCCCCCAAGGAAGGGATACAACAGGTTGCTTATTTAAGCTGGTGGCATTGGACAGTGGGTGCTAACTGGCAACATCCCTATGGTCCAGACAGCAACATCCTCGGCAAAGATAACCATCCCGTAGTTCACATAGCCTACTCCGATGCGGTAGCTTATGCCAAGTGGGCGGGCAAATCTCTGCCCACGGAAGCCCAATGGGAATATGCCGCCCGGGGCGGTCTGAAAGATAAAGAGTTTAGCTGGGGTGACGCCTATTCGGCAAAAAAAGCCAACACCTGGCAAGGTATGTTTCCATTCTTCAACACCAAGGAGGACGGTCATTTAGGTACGGCACCAGTAGAATCATTTCCCCCCAATGGCTATGGACTCTATGAAATGACGGGAAATGTTTGGGAATTAACTTCAGATTGGTATCAGGTGGGGCACAATGGCAAAGGTCACAGTCTCAACCCGATCGGACCTGACAAAGCTAACAGTTTCGATCCGAAAAAGCCCTATGAAGGTGCAATGCACGTGATTAAAGGTGGATCTCACCTCTGTGCCAAGAATTACTGTAGTCGCTATCGACCAGCAGCGCGGGAGTCTCAAGCCCCCGATACCGGCACAACTCACATTGGCTTTCGCTTAGTCAAAAACTTTTAGCTTGCCATCATACCGTAGGTTGGGTTGAGCGCGAGCGAAACCCAACGGGTGTGGTCAAAACCCGTTGATCGTTCGGGCGATCATCCCAGTCGCCCGATCCCCCCAAACCCCCCTTAAAAAGGGGGGCTTCCGGAAGGCCCCCCCTTTTGGAAGGGGGGGTTTGGGGGGGGATCGGATCCAACTACTTTTGACCACACCCAAACCCAACAGGCGAATTAGCAGAATTTAATGCCAAAAAGCATGCATTATCCTTGCTCCCCTATTGGGTGCATCTCAATGCATGAAATATAGCCCGCGCAGGCGGGCTTTGTTCATGTAGCCAGGCCCTTTAGGGTTCGGGCTACCAACGGTTTTGACCACACCCCTTCTTTACTTCTTAATTTTAAAAATGCGCAGGAGAACCCTACCACAGGGCTCTCCGTGGAGTCGAAGTGAGCGATGAAGAGATTTACCTGACCCGGAGTTACGCTAAAAGCGCCTACTTCCGTTGCTTAACCCAAGTGGGGGCGCTTTTTGCGCAGTCCGGGCCGGGCATCCCTGGTTTCGCTTGGGCTTGGGAGGGTGTGATTTTCCAAGCCCCCATAAACCAACATTGCTGAATAAAGTATAGCTAACGGGGGTGGAATTTGTCAAGGGGTTAGTAAATTTTTTCCCTCTCAATAGATATATCACCAGATGCGCCTGGCTTCAACTACTTATGACCACACCCCCCGTTAACTCAAATCCCCGCGCCTGGTGTGTCCAGTATGTCCGGTGTGTCCCCCAACCTCACCGATACGCCCGATCCCCACAATGTTGGTTTGGGCCCCCACGCTGCGGGAAAAATCGCTCCGGACAAGTTATTAACCGAGAAGTATTGCACGAAACCCAAAACCTACAGTTGCTTGGCGATCGCACCCCATTCACCTACAATCTTACTTAGTATCCCAAGCGGGGTGACTTAGCAAGGATTCCATCACCCGCACGCCTCGCAGTTGATTGGACAAAGGCAAATGTCCTTTGGGTGCAGAGATATTCCAGGTAAATTCGGTGGGATATCTAGTCCAATTATTACCAGACTTCCAGCCAATCTTGGGCCAGAGTTTGTCCCAGTTTTTGCCCACGGACAACCAGAGTTCCCGCTGCACGGAAAAACCAAACTTGCCTTCAGAGTAGACTAACCACAGACTATTGATAGTTTGTAAATCTGCGATCGGGAATTTTTGCACTTCAGTAAAATACAGCCATTTTCTCTGGACGGCACCAGGACCAGCTAATTCACATAGCTTTTGGTTGCTCAGGCGATCGGCTGCTTGCCAGTCAAGTTTAGCTAGGAGTTGCTGCAACTGAGTATAGTCTATCTCGCGATCGGACCTCAGCTGTACGACTCCAGTAGGAAAATCAGCTTGCAGAAACTCCTGGACTTGGGGGTCCGAGGCGGCTAGCAAAGTTTGGTAGACTTTACCATCAATGGGGGTGGGCTGGCTGTCGGCCAGGCGATCGCGCAAAAACGCCATCAACAGGCGGGTTCCTGCTGCACTGGCGTCAGCCAGTTGTGAAATCGCTTGCAGCTGGTTCTTTACAGAACCCGACTTTAACTGGGTTTCCAGGCGATCGAGGTCAGGATTTGATGGCTTACTGGTAGCTTTGTCACTCATAAAATCAATAATTCTGGGCCGACTCAATTATCTAAAATCTAAGATCTTGTTAATAATGGCGCTAGTAGAAGTGGGAATTTCCACCTCGACCAACTCCAAACGGCAACCACAAGCTGTAACTGCCGGTGCTTCCGGTAAAGTTTCCATACTGTAGTCGCCTCCTTTAGCATAGATATCGGGTTTGAGTCCTTCAATTAAGGATACCGCTGTCAGGCTGTCAAATATAATTACGGCATCCACCGGTTTGAGTCCGCAGAGGAGTTCCGCCCGCTGCATTTGAGGGACGATCGGGCGGGGCGGTTCCCCCGACTGGTGATGTTTCAGCTGGCGGACCGAGCGATCGCTATTGAGGCCCACAACGAGCGATCGGCCCAGGGCCTTAGCAACGGACAAATAACGCAGGTGTCCGACGTGCAGCAGGTCGAAACAGCCATTAGTCAGCACCAAGGGACGCCAATTTTCCGGGTGAGTCGCGATAGTCTGTTGTAGTTCTGCGAGGCTGTAAATACCAGACATCATATCTCCCTTGGACCCATTAGCCAAGAAAGCCGGTTTTTTGGCAAAACAGGCTTTCTTGATTCTTGCGACGAGTTCTAATTGTATCGCAAAACGCAACCTACTCTTGCTTATCTTTATGGCGAACGCGCCACTTCTTGACGAGCTTATTTATCCCCAACCCCACAGTCATTATCACTAATGCTGGTCCGGGACTGAACTCCCAAGGTGCTCCTGCACCCGTTGCTCGGGTAAAGGTTATGTCCGTGGTCGAATTAGAGCCGTCGATATCATCATCGAAAGTACCATTGGTAGTATTATATAACGTTACTTGGTCGAAGTCTGAGGATATTTCAAACGAGCCAGAAATAGTCCTATCATTGAAAAACAAGTCTATAGCTGAGACTGTCCCTCCAGTTATCGTTACTGTATTGGTAGCACCCACAGTATTGACTATAGTGCTATTTGCGCTAGTGAAATTGTAAGGTAATCCGTTGTGACTGAATTGAAACTCTGTAATCGGATACGGACCGCCATCGACTTCTGAACCGGGGGCCACGAAGCTACCCGATTGTGGCCCATATCCTGCGGGAAAATTATATTGATTCCTGTCAGATTGATAAGTGAAATTCCAGGTTAATGCTGACCCAGGCGTTGCATAATAGAATAGACTCGCTACCGCTATCCCGATCGCACTTGCGATTTTTGTTCTTGTCTTCATGGTAGATCCTCCTTGTTTTTTCAGGATAATGCAGGAATTATCTCTACTTGTATTAGATAATTCCTGCATTTTTGCATTAGAAAATAAAGTTACCTACAGCGTCCATATCACTCTCAATTACATTGTGGATCACGGCCAAAGGTCGGAAACGCCCGCGAAGACCGCTGCTGCCATCGGGATCTAGCATGACCACCGTGTGGGGGTCGCGATCGACAAAACTGATAAAACCTTGACTCTTAGCAGTTGCCAGATCGCTGATACTCTGACTTAAGCTTGTAAACAGATCGGTTAGCAATAATTTGTCTTCGCCAACTACAAAGTCCGTAATCGTATCCCCAACATCCCTTAACTGAGTATAGGCGAATTGATCGCTACCGCCACCACCTGTAAGCATATCCCGACCCGTTCCGCCTGTAATGCGATCGCCTCCTGAAGTCCCTGTTATTTCATCAATTCCCGTACCACCGGTAAATTCATCCATTACTGCATTTACCGTCACGGTAAATGTATCTGTGACTGTCAACCCATTCGATGTCCCCAACACCGTTATTTCCGCCGTTCCCGACTGGTTCTCCTGGTAGTCTAAGGTCAGGGTGTTTCCCGAAATGAGCGTTGACACCAAACTTGTGTTTGTGTTTGTCTGAATGCTCTTGACGATCGCGGCATCATCATTGTCCGAGTCCGTGAATACATTCGTTAAGTCTATCGTGTCATTGACTGCATCTTCATTTGCCGTCACGTCTGCGATCGCATTTGCCACTGTCGGTGCCGCATCTGCTACCGCTGCCACTGTTACGGTAAACGTATCTGTGACTGTCAGCCCATTCGATGTCCCCAACACCGTTATGGAAGCTGTCCCTGACTGGTTCTCCTGATAGTCTAAGGTCAGAGTGTTTCCCGAAATGCTCGCAGACAGTAAACTTTCATTTGTGTTTGTCTGAATGCTCTTGACGATCGCTGCATCGTCATTATCTATGTCTGTAAATACTCCCGACAAGTCTATCGTCTGATCCGCGTCGTCCTCTGATGCCGACACATCTGCTAGGGCACTTGCTACTGTCGGTCCGTCATCTACTGCTGCCACTGTTACGGTAAATGTATCTGTGACTGTCAGCCCATTCGATGTCCCCAACACCGTGATGTCCGCCGTTCCCGACTGGTTCTCCTGGTAGTCTAAGGTCAGGGTGTTTTCTGAAATGCTCGCAGACACTAAACTTTCATTTGTGTTTGTCTGAATGCTCTTGACTATCGCTGTATCATCATTGTCCGAGTCCGTGAATACATTCGTTAAGTCGATCGTGTCATTGAGTGCATCTTCCAAAGCCGTCACGTCTGCGATCGCATTTGCCACCGTCGGCGGCGCGTCTGAAGTTACAGTGATGGTAAACGTCTCCGTTGACGATGTGTCTACACCACCATTTGCTGTCCCCCCATCATCCATCAGACTTACTTGTACTGTTGCTGTCCCACTTGAGCCATTTGTCGGGGTATACGTCAGGTTCCCACTGCTGTCTATTGCTGGGGAAGCATCAAAAGTTAAATCTCCCGTTGTGCTCACGTTGAATGTCAGGGTTTGACCTGTTTCGTCTGTCGCCGTTGCTGGACCTGCCATAATCGAACTTGCCCATCCCGGGACCGTTTGCATCCCCGCATTCAACGCTACCGTTTGGTCTGCTCCCGCCGTGAAGCTAGGGGCGTCGTTTACTGTATTGATTGTGATTGACGCCGTATCTGTAGCCATGCTAAATGGCGTCGTATCTCCATTTGTACTGGTATTTGCTGTTAATCCTGCTGTGCCTGTAAACTTATCCCAGGCACGAAAAGTGAATGTTGCACTGCCATTGTAGTCGGTATCGGGGACGAAGCGAATTTTATTACTGCTATCGAGTAATCGAGCAGCACTTTCTGTAACCCCGGTCAACGGATTCCAGGTGCTGCCATCAATTGAATATTGCCATGTCCCGTTCGTATTGTCTACCGCAGTGACCGCTATAGCTTCAAAAGGATCGGGGTTCCCGTCAGTGATGGAACCGTCTACAACTATTGAAGCAACTGTATCGCCAT
>JBFRWI010000204.1:0-11157 GCA_051439505.1 Hormoscilla sp.
GGTTTTAGTCTTGAAGCTACAGTAGAGCGATATGTAATATTCCTCATATGACCATGGAAAAGTGCCCGGACCTGGATCTTCGAGAATCAACGGATGAGATTTGGCAATATCCAAAATCATCTCCTCAACCTTGCGAATGTTTTCCTTGAAGGGAACCCGAATCAAGATACTGGCAGCTCGAATTTCGCTAGCTGTCAGATTCTCAATTATGCTCCCCCAGATTGTATTGTTGGGTACGGTAATCATCTGGCCTGAGAAACCTTGAATTTTGGTACTAGCGAGGGAGATCGAGTCCACGTAACCCCATAAACCGCTCACCTTCACCTCGTCACCTACGTCAAAGGGTTTGCTGAGCATCAGCATCAAACCGCTGGCAAAGTTACCAAGGTTACTTTGTAGGGCAAAGGCCAAGACAAAACTGGCACCGCCCAACAGGGCTATAAGGGGTCCGAGACTCACTCCTAGTGCCGTCAAAGCTAGCATCACCCCGAGTACGATCCCCCCGCGTTCGATCGTTATGGTGATAAATTGACGTAAAAGCTCTGATGTACCCCCAACCTTGGCAAGTGTTTTGTTGACGAGCCGGCTGATAATTTTGGAGATGTAGATCGAGACAGCCACAATGATAACAAACTTACCGATATTTATCCCCCAGCGCAAACCCCCTTCCTCGGATTTAAGCCACCCAACGAGCCTCACTCCCAGCCCTGTGGTATCCGTGACATCGATTTCTACACCGCTAACCGCATCAATGTAGGTTTTGTACTGCTCCGTCTCACCCCCTTTCTTCTCCAGTTCGTCCAACACTACCTTAAAGCGCTCGATGATCGCGAATCTCTCGGACTGGAGTTCGGTAACCTTTTTGACCACTTCCTTCTTCACTTCCGAGGTTGACTCAACCGACTGCTCCAACTGTTGTGATATTTCTTCTAACTTGCTTTCGTCAACTCCTTCAACTCCTTCAGTTTCTTCTCCTAATGCTTCTGCCGCCGCGTCGATATTCCTTCCTGCTTCTGAAGCGTCCAACTCATCCGATGAGTCGTCTTCATCGGATGAGTCTCCTTCGAGGGCCTCCGATACTGTTTTTTCCACCTCGGAGTCTTCTTCAACTTGCTCCTTTGCTTCCAGAGCTTCCCCGATCGCTTCCCGCGCTTTTTCCAGGGCTGCTTGAGCCGCTTCTACTTTTTTGGTAGCCTCCTCATATTCTGGCGTATCGGGGGTCGCGTTTTCCTGGGCCTCTTTGGCTTCTGCCAGGGCTGCTTGAGCCTTTTCTACCGCATCAACCGCATCAACCGCTTCTTTGGCTTGGCGATTCTGGCGCTTGATGGCGATTTCAGCATCGCTAATTTCCTTTACCTTAGCTTTGAGCAACCCCTGCCAGGCCCCAGCTTCTTTCTCCAGTTCTGCCTTGGTTAGGGGCTTCACCAACAGTTTCAGTTCGTCGATCGGGATTTCTGGATCTGCTGTAGCAGTCCCTGGGGTAGGGCTGAAAGCCACCAATACTTCCCACTGAACTGCTGGGACTTCTACTTCTTTGCCTCGGACGGGGGTCCACCATACTACCACGGTACAAACCATCCCTGTCAAGGCAACAGCCTTAATTCTAGCGCCGATCATTGTTTGGCCTCCTCACACCAGCTGTTTTGAGAACATTATCTTAACTCTTTCCCTTTTTGGAAATTAAACTGCTTGATTATTCAGTCTAATGAAAGTTATTCAAAATTGCTGAGCGCCACTTGCGCACTGAGTTTACGACATAGAGGCGATCGCACTTTTGCAGATCCTGTAGGGCGATCGTTTGTTCGGTGACTTTTCCCTCTGCCAGCAAATGAGCGCGAAACGTACCGGGTAACAATCCGCACTTGACTGGGGGAGTCAGCAGTTCGCCGTGCATTTGCACGACAATATTCCCAAAGCAGGTTTCTGTAATCTCGCCCTGCTCATTGTACAACAGCACATCGTCGCAGTCAAGACAAGCAGAACGGGCCCGATCGTATAGCTGACGATTAGTAGTTTTGTGATATAAAAATGGATTGCTAGCATCAACGGGAGTTGCAGCTAAACTCAGTCTTACCGGTTGGATGGTTGCATCTAAGATCTTTGCCTCCCAGGTTATATTACCATCTTGGGCTACAAGTAGCCGGACCTTATGGGGTTCATGGGGCAAGGATATTGCCAATTTATCCAGCAGATATTGAACTTTTTCAATATCTAACGAGATGCTAAAATAAATAGCTGCATCTTGCAGGCGTTGGAGATGATAAATCAGCAAAAAGTAGCCGGTATCCGGCGTCCATAGCATAGTTTCTAGCAATGAAAATGGGGGATAATTTTTCGTCAGCACTTGCGCCTTCACCTGACATTCTACATACTCCTCCTGACTAGCAGAGTCCCAGACAATGCCACTACCAACACCATATTCTGCTTTGCCTGCTTGCTTGTCAATCAATACAGTTCTAATAGCCACGTTAAATTGAGCCCGACCTTGGGGAGAAATAAAACCGATGCATCCGGTATAAATTCGACGGGGTGTTGTTTCTAAATCGCGAATAATCTGCATGGTGCGGGCTTTAGGTGCTCCCGTAATAGAAGCGCAAGGAAAAAGAGCAGCCATAATATCATCCATTGAGGCCCTCGTAGTTGCTGTCACTGTAGATGTCATTTGCCAGAGGGTGGGGTAGCGTTCTACATCAAACAAACTGGGAACTCCCACGCTGCCGATCTCTGCAACTCGCCCCATGTCATTGCGGATCATATCCACAATCATCACATTTTCGGCTCGGTTTTTCTCTGAATGTTGCAACCACTCTGCCATCATGTTATCTTCAGCTAAGGTCAGACCCCGTGCTGCTGTTCCTTTCATGGGACGGCAGGTTAACTGCTTGTCAGATAGACGGAAAAACAGTTCCGGGGACGCCGAACAGATGGCAAACCGATCGATCTCCACATAGGCGGCATAATTGGCCTGCTGCGATCGCGCCAATTTTCGGAACAATGAGTAGGGGTTGCCAGCAAAAGGGGCGTGGAGGCGCAGTGTGTAATTTACCTGGTAAGTTTCCCCCCGGGCAATATGTTCCTTGATAGTTGCGATCGCCCGATCGTATGCTTCCCGACTGACCGCAGGAGACCAATTGAGATTATAATCGTCATGAGCATCTGGAAGTTGAATGACTTCCGGTTGCTGGTAAAGTCCAAACCAAAGTAAGGGAAATGAGTCCGGACAATGGGTAGGGAGAGACTCGTCAAAGGCGGGTGCAGCTTCATAACTGATAAAACCCGCCCCATACAGGTTGCGATCGCGTAGGGTAGCATTTACTTCTGCGAACTTCGGCACTACTTCCGACAGGCGATCGGCCCTCACCACCAGTTCCGGATCTCGAAAGCGCAGCCATTGCTTATTTTCGGCATCATGAATTACTAATTTATTGCTCATCCCCTGTAATTTCCTCACTTCGCTGTTAGCCCGCTAAAGTCGGTTTGAACCGACTAAAAAAATGATGTGTAAACTAATTTTAATATTTTTTTATGGCATAATTCATAATTTATAATTATTAGCGCAATAACTCTTCATTTTCCACAGGTTAACTTAACAAGGATACCTAATAACTCATCTACAGGAGTTATATAGCGATCGTTCAAGTCTATCATAGCCTTCAGATCCTTTGTCAGAGCCAAAAATCGCCATAGCTGTCCCGTCGTTACCGTTCCGTATATCGTGCGTGCGCCCATTTTTGGGTCTCCTTGGTTAATTAATCGAGCCGCATACATTGTAGCAAAACATTGAGCCAATCCTTCATTAATATTTTCATTTTTCGCCGACACCACCGCCACCACTGGAGCTTTAATTGTCAGCTTATCTGGGTTATCTGTCAGCATGAAGTCAAAATATCCAATCAGTCCCTTGGTTGAGTCTACGTTAAAGTTTCTACCAGAAAACAAACTGATTCGAGGGTTAATCATTATAACTTCGCTCAAAATAGGAGCAATTAAATATGCCGATCGTGCTTTTTCCGTGTTAATAGCTGTGGCCAGCGGGACGAAGCGTCTGAGCGCTTTTTTAAGAAAGTCACTAGGGGGAATAGATTCTGCTTTTATCAACTCAGAAACAGTCTCTATAGTATCAATCCCTAAAGGTGCAAGTTTTTCTATCGAGGTAAATTCACTGTATGACATCTATCATTATCCTTAGCAAGGATTACCTATTACTTTATTTTTCACTGTTTTGAGAGTGCAGGGCGATCCTGCTGCGTAGTCACTGCCCGATCGCACCCTCCATCCATCACAAATACTCTACACGACCCACCATTTCTTCTGGACTGTATACTTCATAAATCAAAACTAGATTTTCTATAATCTCACCAATCGAACGAGTCCTCTGTTTACAATAGACAATACCGGGATGCTCCCTGGTACGACTGGCAAGGACTAAAAAATCCCTGTCTTGAGTAAAAATTACGCGACCCTCTTGACGGATATAGTCTAATTGGAGTTCGTCGCTTCGAGTGCGCAATCGAGCCTCAACAGTAGTTGTTACATCAATGCCACGACGGCGCAACTCGCGGGCAATAACTGATTTAACCTGTTCGTCCATGTGAAACCGGATTTGTTCACTCACCTCTAATTTCCCTCAACTTTTCTTGAAAACGGGATGGAGGACTATTCCGTCTCATTTCTTCTACCAAGGCTTCGCTTTCTGCCGTGCGCCGATCGATCTCTTCCCGATGGTCGTAATAGTAGGCCATCGCTGCATGAACCGATGCTAGAGATAGATCGTACTCAGATGCAATCTCTTCTATTGATTCTCCCATCTCCAGATACATTTCTGCAATAGCCGCCACATACATTCTGGTGTTGATAATGCGCGGTTTCCCAAAACAATAGTCCGGATGAATGGCAATATGTTCTTTACTTACCCGTTCCGTGTTATCTGCGATCGCATAACTTTTGCCTAGTTCCAGTTCCAGTGGAACGTCCGATCGCAGAACTTCCCCATCAAATACAGCCGTTGCGATTTTGCTCATAGTTACCTATCTCATTTATCGTATTTTTCGTAAGCGGCCACGATCCGCTGCACCAGGGGATGGCGCACCACATCCGCCTGAGTCAGCTTACAAAAAGCAATTCCTTCCACATTTTGCAGGATTTTCTGCGCTAACCCCAATCCTGACATTTGGTTACCTGGCAAATCTGTCTGAGTGATATCCCCCGTTATCACCATTTTAGAACGGAAACCCAGTCTTGTCAGTACCATTTTCATCTGAGCGGGCGTAGTATTCTGAGCTTCGTCTACAATGATAAAAGAATTATTCAAACTGCGACCCCGCATATAGGCTAGGGGTGCAACTTCTATCACCCCTCGTTCCATCAAATTCGCTACTTTTTCTGGCTCGATAAATTCATGCAAAGCATCGTAGAGGGGACGCAAAAAAGGATTTACCTTCTGCTGCATGTCCCCAGGGAGGAAGCCGAGTTTTTCCCCAGCTTCCACAGCGGGACGAGTCAGAATTAGCCGTTCGTACTGATTTTCTAGCAATGCTTGGATGGCCAGCACTGCTGCTAAATAGGTTTTCCCCGTTCCCGCCGGACCGATGCAAAAAGTCATGTCTTGGGTGCGGACTGCTTCTACGTACCGCTTTTGAGCAAAGGTTTTAGCGCGAATTTCTTCCCCCCGACGGGTACGCGCCAAGACATTTTTCTTCAGGTCTTGATGTTCCTCTTGGCGTCCCGTATCTAAGGCGTGACGCGCTGTCAGGATATCCGCCCCCGATATCATCTTACCTTTGCTCCAGAAATCGGCAAGCGATCGCACCAACTGGGAGCAGATTTCCACCTGCTTGGCCGTTCCCGAAATCACCAAATCCTGTCCCCGCAGCACCACCTGCGCCCCCGTTTGCTTCCTGAGGGTTTTGAGATTTTCTTCTCCATACCCCCCCAGGGCGATCGCGCTATCGGGACTATTCAGGTCAATTATTGCCCGTTCATCATTGTCTGTATTCATCACCACCCTGATGGACTACTCCGGGGACTGGGACTTGCGAGAAGGCTTGAGAATTGGCGCACCACGACCTTGAGGTTTGACTACCTTTTTACTTTTGGGCATTGGCGCTGGAGAATCATTATTTTCCTCAGCATCCTTAAAGCCATCGTACACATCCAGGTATAAAGAATGGCCCGCTGCTCGGGCCACGGCGGTCAGCAGCTGGTTAATTGCCTGTAGATTGCGTCCGCCTCTGCCATAGACTCGTCCTTTATCCGCCACATCAAAAGCCAGACGAATCCACACCCGCTGGCTACTTGATGATATTTCGCAATCCACCGATAATGCCCCTGGTGATTCCAGAAAGGGTTCTACTAAAAACCGGACCAGTCCTGCATAGTCTGGGCCTGGTGACTGGGAAGCCAATTTCTTATCCTTCTGCGGTAGTGGTAGTGGCTTTGACTTGTTCAAATACATGGGCTTTTTCCAGGATGCGACGGACAGTATCGGTTGGTTGAGCGCCTTGCTTGACACGCTTTACCAGTCCGGGGACATTTAGCCTGGTTTCGTCCGTTCTGGGGTTGTAGAAACCCAGTTCTTCTATCGGACGCCCGTCCCGCCGGGCCCTTGAGTCGATCGCTACTATTCGGTAACTGACTTCCCGCTTTTTGCCGTATCGCTTTAATCGGAGCTTGATCATGTTTGTGCTTCAGTAATGAAAATACCTTGAATTAATTATCTTACCATGTTCGGTGCAGCTATATCCGTTAGTTTAGCCGATGGTGGGCGGTGGCTGGCTGGTGGCCGGATGGTGGGCGGTGCCTGGCTAGCGGATGGTGGGCGGTGCCCACCCTACATTAAAAGCTACCGAAGCCTTTGTTCTTCTTGCTCTTTTTCTTTTTCTTCTTGGGAGTCCCGCCGCTGTAGCCCCGCCATCCCTGCTGGGGCCGTCCCCCCATTCCACCTCCAGCCATTCCGGGCATTCCGGGCATTCCGGGCATTCCGGGCATTCCGGGCATTCCCCCTCCCATGGTCATTTGCTGCATCATCGATCGCATGCGTTGGAACTCGCTGACTAGCTTACTCACATCTGATTCAGAATGACCGGAACCAGAGGCGATCCGGCGTCTGCGCCCTGGAGAACTGGATAATAATTGTGGGTTGCGACGTTCTTCTTTGGTCATGGAGTTGATCATCGCCTCCACCTGTTTCAACCGCACTTCTCCCTGTTCCAGTTGATCGCCGGTCAGCTTATTCATGCCGGGGATCAGCTTCATCACATTGCCGAAGGAACCCATATTCTTCAGCAGGCGCATCTGCTTGAGGAAGTCTGTAAAGTCAAACTTGGCCTCCAGAATCTTCTCCTGCATCTGCTGGGCATCTGCCAAGTCTACTTCTTCTTGGGCCTTTTCCACCAGGGTGAGCACGTCCCCCATGCCCAAGATCCGGGAGGCCATGCGATCGGGATAGAATGGCTGTAGCGCCTCCACCTTTTCCCCCACACCGACAAACTTGATCGGCTGACCGGAGATCCTGCGCACTGACAAAGCCGCACCACCGCGACTATCTCCATCCATTTTGGTCAAAATCGCCCCAGTAATGCCAATCTGTTCGTGGAAAGTCCGGGTCAGATTTGCCGCTTCTTGCCCCGTCATGGCATCTACCACTAACAGGGTTTCGTCGGGCTTGACATTTTTCTTGATTTGTGCTAATTCCCCCATCATCTTTTCGTCGATCTGGAGGCGTCCGGCGGTGTCGATAATTACCGTATCGATGCCCTCTGCTTGGGCCCGTGCCACCCCTTGACTAGCTATTTCTACCGGGTCGGCGTCCGAGCCCATTTCAAACACTGGCACATCTATTTGCTTTCCCAGGGTCATCAGTTGGTCGATCGCCGCTGGACGATAGACATCTGTTGCCACCAGCATACAGCTGCGATCGGACTTGCGCAGGTGCAAAGCCAACTTCGCCGAGGCCGTAGTTTTCCCCGTGCCTTGCAAACCGGCCATGAGTATAATTGTGGGAGGGCTATCAGCTCTAGCGAGGGGAGCATTAGTTTCTCCCATCACTGCTACGAGTTCGTCGTAGACAACTTTGATAAACTGCTGGTCCGGGCTCACGCCAGCGATAACTTCCGCCCCCTGGGCTTTAGTTTCGACTTCGGCGATAAAATCTTTAACCACTTGCAGGTTAACATCCGCTTCCAGCAGGGCGCGACGGACTTCTCGCAAAGCCTCTTTAATATTGGTCGCAGATATTTTGTCTTGTCCCCGGAGTTTTTTCCAGGCATCTTCTAGGCGATCGGCCAGGGCGTCAAACATAATCGGATATGGCGTACTATTCTTTTAATGTTACCACAATGCAGTCTTTAAGCTTTGCCTGTACTAATCCCACCAAGCTCTGACGTAATATGGATCCAGGTCAATTTCGTCTGGATCGCCGACAAATTCCTGGAACTCCACAATCAACTGATGGGGGCAACTGCCATTAAATAGAATACCATCAATGCTGACCCGATAATCTTCACGGTCTGGACTTACTGCGTAACCCTCAAATTTGAAAGCAAACCCCGAGTTAGCTTGTTGCTGGCCGAATTCCAGAAATTCCCTAATTGTGGGAGAGTTATTATGTCCTGCTTCGGGATCTGCAAATCTTTGGTCTATCAACTGTTGCAATTTTTCCAGACTCAAAGAAGAGAAATTCTTGACTCCACCGTAGGTTTCTCCCCATTGAACCGGACCCCCAAATATCATCCGGTCTCTGGTGTCACTATCGGTATTGTAGATAAAATCCCGTCTGATGCCTGCTGGCGGATGGTTCCTCTGGCTTCTACGATGGTAAGGTCGAGCATTGATTTGCAGTTCTTCGGGTTTTACTCCTTGATTGAGGTAATAAAGCCTAATCGCCTCCACCCTGTTGAGGGGGGAATTTTCTAAGCATTCGTCCAAGTTGGGGCAGTTATATATTATCCCCGTCATGGATTTACAGTCAAGTTGCATGGGACAGAACATGGGATTGGATGTTGATGATTTGTCTAATCAAGCTGGAGACAGGTCATTTCATCGTTCTGGTGGTCAGGCCGCTAGACCCGTTTTCTGGCCCGCAGCAGGTCTGTCTCTATATTTCATTATATAGGATCTTGTGCTGCGGTGACTATCTCCTCTCTTTATTTGCTGCTAGCACCGGTGATGCATCCGATCGGGCTGGGCTCGGGTTTGGTCGTGGTATGGTATAATGCCCTGACTCTTGGCAGGATCTAGATTGTGACAGATCTTTGGTATGATACTAGGGTAAACAACTACGGATATAAAGGATGTCTTCGGAAACAACTTCACCCAGCAGCTTGGGCGCAGATGCAGTCGATGAGGCGATCGCCCAAGGACTGGACCTGGACGGTTCGGCCATTCCCCCTGCTAAACTGGAACTGTATAATAAAGTGATGGCCTTTGAGGCGGGCAGGCAGCGCAGCGGCGTTTCCAATACCATGCGATCGCGCATTGTCCGCATTGGGGCGAAGCACATCGGGCAAGCGGAACTAAATCAAATGCTTCTGGACGCCGACTTTGCGCCCCTGAAAGACAAGGAAATTGCTTTCTACTATGGCGGCAAGTAGCATAGAGAATTGAGAATGGAAAATTGAGAATGGAGAATTGTTGATGTTTTCTGCATGTCAATTCGCAATTTTCCATTTTCAGGACTTTAGCGAGATAAGGTAAAAGAGATGGCACGAAAGGTTGGCATCGGAGGGCTATACTACATAACTCAGTTTGGCAATGTTGTTTCCATTTTTTTATTTAAAATTTTTCTCATGCTTTGGTTGAGAAAGAAAAGCTGTCATATCAAAAAATATATAATATTGAAATTGTCAATGTCGTGCTACCAAAATTGTCGAGAGTGAAAAAAATTAGGGGATTTTGCCAATTTTTATTTCCAACCTCGCAATGCCATGCTAGAGTTTTTGCGATCTAAGTAGAGGAAACAAAACCAGCGATGTCGCAAACAACATCTTGCCAGTTGGGTTTCGTTCCTCAACCCAACCTACGGGCGATCTCCAGAGTTTTTGCTATAGCCCAGAAACCCCCAGAAACCCGGTTTTTTGGAAAAACCGGGTTTCAATACTTCTCGGTTAAGCGTCTTATTTGTCATTGCGAGGGGGGGTTACGTAGCGATTAACTTACGCTCAACTGAGTTAATCCCCCCCGAAGCAATCTCACCGACGACGCAGAAGGGCTATTCATCGAATACTCGACGGGGGGATTGCTTCGGGGGGATTGCTTCGAGGATCGACAAATAGTTTCTCAGAGTTGCCCCCCTCGCAATGACAAGTTGTTAACCGAGAAGTATTGAACCGGGTTTCTTCATTCTCATTATGCCGATCGCCAGTATTGAGTTCCCCACTGACGCTGTTGCAGTTTATGCATGTGATGGAACAATTTCCAGCAATATTCCTCGGAGAGTCCGCAGGTAACGGCACCCCGCATCACTACATTGAAATACCAGTCGTTGGGGGCCAGTTCTGCTGGCAGTTTGTCTACTACGACATAGGTCCGCACATCTTTATATACCTGGCCGCCGCATTCTACTGCGATCGCTTCCCGCCGATAGCCGTTCTCGGGAATTTCTTCTCTTTCGTCCAGGCGCGAACTCAGTCGCCAGGGCAGCTGATAAAGCACGCCTTCCACATGGGAAGAGGGGTCTGGTACGACATCGAGGGCACCACATTGGCGACGAATTAAATTGCGACTAAAGCGCAGTCGATAGCCTGACAGTTTTGCTGGACCAATTACAAACTGTTGGGTATTTTCTGAGAAGGTGCGCTTCAAGTCTACTGGGCACATACAGGAACCATAGGCAAAGTAGTAGAATGTTGGCTCACTCGTAAATTCGGCTACTTTTCCTCCTGCATCCGGCAGTTGTTGGGTATGAATACTCATGAAGTTCTCTCCGTGCTAACTTGCATCTTTTCAGAGTATTACTGACGATCGGGGAATAACCGTATCCTAATAGACAAAGCGGCTAACTTAACAAAAATTTCCGGTTTGTCGTTATCTGACTGCGCTGTCACCCCGCCGGGGGTTCAAACCCCCGGCTAATAGCTAAAGTCGGTTGAAAACCGACTGAAAATATTATCTTTTTACCCTCGATCTTGAGGCGATCGCCTCTTAACAAGGGGAAAACTC
>JBFRWI010000205.1:0-6067 GCA_051439505.1 Hormoscilla sp.
ACCACCATTCGGGACCCCGCCAATGGGCAGATTTTGAAATCGAGTTCCTGGGACAGGTGGGGGCACAGGTGGGGGTGGCCATTCAGCAAGCCGAGAATTTGGAGCAGTCACGAGAACAAGCCCTCGCCCTCCAAGATGCGATCGCGCGGCAACGAGCCTTGACGGAAGTGGTTAGTAAAATTCGCTCCTCCCTGAATATTAATCTCATTCTGAAAACCACTTGCCAGGAAGTCTGCAAACTCCTGAAGCTAGAGCGAGCGGCAGTTTATCGCTTCCATAAAGACTGGAGTGGCGAATTCATCAGTAATTTCACAACTCTTGACGAAGAGTGGCACAACATAAATCCCTTTGGCGAATATCCGATTTGGGAAGATACCTACCTGCAAGAAAACCAAGGGGGACGCTACCGCAATAACGAAAGTTTTGCTGTCAACGACATTTACCAAGCCGGACATTCCCGTTGTCATCGGGATCTTTTGGAGCAGTACAAGATTCGAGCCTATGCCTTAACCCCAATTTTTGTCGGACGAAACCTGTGGGGATTATTGGCTGCTTATCAACATACGACGCCCCGTCAATGGAATGATGTGGAAGTGGAATTTTTGGGACAGGTCGCTAGCCAACTGGGAGTCGCCTTGCAAAGTGCAAGTATGCTCACTCAAGTTCAAGCTCGTGCTGATGAAATGCAGAAATCAGCCGAACGGCGGCGGATCCTTTTCGATCTAGTTGTCAAGACTCGTGAATCCTTGGACGTGGAAAATATTTTCAACAGCACTATACAAGAAGTCCGACGAGCCCTCAAAGCCGATCGGGTGAGCATTTTCCGCTTTGAACCCGATGCCAATTTTGCCAGCGGTGAATTTATCTGCGAAGACCTGTTACCCAATTTAGATTCTCTCCTGACCCTGAAGGTGCAAGACTCTAGTTTCGCCAAGCAGTACGCAACCCAATATCAGCAAGGCCACGTACAAGTGCTGTCTGACACCAATAAACTCGATTCTCAAGTGCCTCATCTGGATGTAATTGAGCGCTTCGGTGTCCGATCGCAGATTGTCGTGCCGTTGATGGAAGGGGAGCAATTATGGGGTTTGCTGTGCATTCATCAATGCACAGATACACGGCATTGGGAAGAGGCGGAATCGGAATTTACGACCCAAGTAGCCGCTCAACTCAGTGTAGCATTGCGTCAAGCCAACTTGTTTCAACAATCCAGTTTACTGGGTACAACCCGTGCAGAAGCAAATCAACTTGCCCTGGCCCTCGACGAGCTGCGCAAAGCCCAAATGCAAATTGTCCACTCTGAAAAAATGGCGAGTTTGGGCCAACTGGTAGCTGGAGTTGCCCACGAAATTAATAACCCGATTAATTTCATTCACGGCAATTTGCAACACGCCGAGCAATACACGCAAGAGTTGTTTCGTTGCCTGGAGCTTTATCAGCATCATTTCCCCGATGCCGTGCCGGAAATCCAGGAATTTTTGCAAACAACCGAATTAGAGTATATACGGGAAGATTTACCTAAGTTATTCCAGTCTATGAAGATCGGGACCGAGCGGGTTCGCGAAATTGTCACCTCTCTACGAAACTTCTCGCGCTTGGATGAAGCGGAGTTCAAGGAAGCAGATATTCATGAAGGCATCGAGAGTACGTTGATGATTTTGCAACATCGTTTGCAGCCTGCCGTCGGTCGTCCCAACATTAATGTCATTAAAGACTACGGACAGCTACCCATGCTGGAATGCTATCCCGGTCAGTTGAATCAAGTGTTGCTGAACTTGCTGTCCAATGCCATTGATGCCTTAGAAGAGCGAAACGCCCAGGCATCTCTTGAAGTCCTGGCCGCCAATCCTAGCGAGCTGCGCATTTCTACCTCCTTGCTGAATGAGGAGTGGATTGCTATTCGGATTGCTGATAATGGACCTGGCATGAGCCCAGAAGTGCTATCTCGCCTCTTCGATCCGTTTTTTACCACAAAACCAGTCGGTAAAGGCACCGGACTCGGACTTTCTATCAGTTATAAAATTGTGACCGAACGACACAATGGTAAACTATACTGTCAATCCGAAGTGGGCAACGGTACGGAGTTTGTGGTGGAAATTCCGATTCGTCAGGTAGCAACTTGATACCCGATCGGTTTATATATAGCGTTTCTCAAATTGATGTGGTACAGAATTATCGCCTACTTGTCATTGCGAGGGGGGGATATTAGCGAGTCATTTATGCTTTCATAGAGTACCCCCCCCGAAGCAATCTCCGACAGCACATCACACAAAGGATGAGAACTGCTATATGCGATTGGTGAGATTGCTTCGGGGGGGGGTTAATGCATAAAGCATAAGTTGATCGCGGTTATCCCCCCCCTCGCAATGACAAATAAGATGCTTAACCGAGAAGTCTTGGCCCTATGCCAAAAGGGCGATCGCACACGGAAGGCCAACCCTACAACTTTCCATTTTCCATTTTCCATTTTCCATTTTCCATTTTCCATCACTCATTCATTTCCTTGTAGGTAGCGACTGCTGAAGGAGATATGCGGTTGAGATATCGGAAGATCCAATACTTAAAGATGGTATCCAAAATCACGGGAAAGGTAGCAATAAACAAAAAGATAAAGTCGTGACTTTCTGGCAGTCCCAAATGTCTGGATATTCCTTCCAGAATTACTTCCCAACCATGGGCAGAGTGGAATCCCACAAACATATCTGTAAACAAGATGATGATAAAAGCTTTCGCACTATCACTTAATCCATATACGAGATCGTCCATGAAAGACATTAATACAGTGATCTCTCGCTTGCTCGTCCAGATGACTAACCCGAATGCCCCAAAGGAGAATAGATCCGCGAAAATGTTTTTGATCGAATTCGCACTGCGATCGCGGTATTCTACTTCAATTTCCAGAACCTTTTCTTGTAACTCTGTTTCTATCTCCGACTCTGATAATTTAGGCAACTTCCCAGTTAAGATTTCAAATTTGATTTTTCTTTCAAACTTTTCCAAGTCATTGAAAGCTTCTTCTTCCATTTCATCGTTAATAAATGTAGCAAAACTTTCCTGCTGTTTGAATCGATCGACAACTGGTCCCACCAGAAAATTATGACATATCTGTTGAGTCAAGAGAGGAATCAGAATTGCCAATAAAATAAATCTCAGGGAAATGACAGTCTTGTATTTAGAAACTCTAAATCTTTCAACAACCTCTTCTTCTGTTTTCGGATCTAATTCTTTTTGGACTCTTTTCAAAGTACCCAAAATCGATCGGGGCAAGAAACTCGCTTGGGCAGAAATTGTTTCAGCATCGGCAAGTTCTTCTAAGCTAGGACGCGGTTTTAACTGATTATTTAAGGATTGTTTTTCGACTAGGGCTTTGTTACCATTCTCAACTGGAACGAAAGTTTGATCTTTCCGACCCTGGGGCTTGAATAGCTGTTGGCCGGGACGGTACCGGGCTAGCACTTCATCGATTAACTTTAACTTTTCTATGGTGATGGCTGATTTTTCCCTGAGGATTACTGCCCGGTGCCCCGGTTGCTTCTGGGCCCAAATATTTTGGGGAGAGAAAAGATCGATCAGATTTCTACTGACGTTGAATTCCCCGAGACGAATCTTCGCAGCTATTAAGTTGTTATTGAGTTCCCGGTGACAATAATTAGCAATCATCTGGCTGTTGCCGCTGAAGTCAGGAGATATCTTCTCACCATGAAAATGTTCGTCTTCCAGGGCTTTGATTTTTAAGGCGGCCTCATAAGCCTCATCAAGCGATCGCTCCGGGGTCAGCCATAACCACTGATTGAGGACACGAAAGCCCGAGGCAATAATCTTGGTAAAATTGGAAGTTGTCATGGGATAATTGCAAATTGCAAATTGCTAGGGGGCTAATTGCGAATGGATTTGGCCAGTTCGACTCCGCTCACTGCAAGCATCTGGTCGTCTAACTGGAGATGACAATGGATAATATAATAGCAAAAAATAGCGATTGGGACGATCGTGTCTACTGATTCTGTTTGGATTACTGGCTATAGCCGCAGCGGCAAGACAACTCGCCTGGTGGAGAAATTACGCCTGTTGCTGGCATCCTGGCAGCAAGACTCCCAGTCCGCTGGGGTGCTGGCCTTGGCGGCCATTGGAGATAACCGGATCGATTTGGCCGATCGCATGGTACAGGTAACAGAAGGACGGTATCCGGTTGATGCCAAGACTCCTCTGGGGTTTTTCCTGGATCAAGTGCAGTTATTCTGGCCTCTGTTGATCGATCGCCTGCAACTTCCGGCCCAATTTCCGGTGCGTCTGCGCCCGGAAACTGAGCAGGAATTGGCCACTCAGCTATGGCGTCCGGAGTTGGACTCGGGGATTTTGCGGATGGAGGGGGTGAGCGAGTATCGTATGGTACGCCGGACTCTGGACTTGTTTTCCCTGGCCGCTGTGAGTGGGACGCCATTATCGGATATTCCCATTATTCTAGAACAGGGATTGGTGGATTTCCCGGGTGGTCCTGGACTCTGGCAATCTATGGGAGATTTACTCATACGCTGGCGCAGTTGGTGTCTTTCCCGGGGTTTTCTCACCTATGGGATCGTTTCGGAACTCTATTGCCGTCACCTATTACCCGATCGCACTTATCAGCAGTATTTAACTAACCGCTATCGTTTGCTGCTGGCAGATGATGTGGACGAATATCCCGCGATCGCCCGGATGCTATTTGAATTTCTCCTCGGGTCGGGAACGGTAGGGGTCTTTACTTATAATCCGACTGGGGGGATCCGACAGGGTTTGGGTGCCGACCCCCTATATATGGAGGATCTGGCCGGACGCTGTCAAGTGGAAAACCTGGCATCGGAACCTGTCAGGGGTTTGGCACCCCTATTGAGTGCTGGGTGCATGGAGTTGGTGAGTGGGGGGTTTGCACCCGCCGTGAATTTGCCTGCTGTTACCGTGCAGTCCATTCAAACTATATCCCGATCGCAGCTCTTGCGGCAAACTGCCGAAGCCATTATTCTCGGAGTACAGCAGGGCCAGGTGCAGCCAGAGGATATTGCTGTGATTCTACCAGGGGTGGACGCGATCGCCCGCTATAGCCTGACCGAAATCCTCACCAAAGCCGGAATTGCCATAGAATTGCTCAACGATCAGCGACCCCTGAGTGCTTCACCCCTGATTCGGGCCTTACTGACTCTCCTGGCTCTAGTTTATCCCGGATGGGGACGGCTGCTAGACCGAGATGCCGTGGCGGAAATGCTGGTGGTCTTGAGTCAAGAACCAGTGGCAGAGTCCAACCCACCCCTACTGGCCATGACGAGAATTGACCCCGTGCGAGGGGGTTTACTGGCAGACTATTGCTATGCCCCAGATCCCGATCGCCCCCGTCTATTACCAGTTAACTCCTTTCCCCGCTGGGACCGATTGGGATATCGAGCAACGGAGACTTATAATCAGATTAAGGAGTGGATCGAGACCCAACAGCAGCAGCTTTTAGGTCGCCTGGTTCCCAGTCCGATCGTCTTTCTCGATCGGGCCATTCAGCAGTTTTTGTGGAAAGGTAGCAAACTCCCCTACGATCAAGTAGCCGCCATTCGGGAATTGATGGAAACGGCCCAGCATTACTGGGAAGTTGCTGCCCGGATGAAGGACTCATGGTATGAACAAACCAAGCCCGGTTATCATCAGATTGTGGGCAGATTTATTCAGCTGCTGCGTCAGGGGACCGTGACTGCTAATCCTTTCCCCGTCCGCCCGATCGGCCCCCAAAGTCGTGCCGTGACTCTCAGCAATATCTTTCAGTATCGATCGACTCGTCGCAGTCATCGATGGCATTTTTGGGTCGATGCCAGTTCGTCCCTCTGGCTTAAGGGCGGTTCTGCTACCTTATTTGCCGCACCTTTGTTTCTCCAGGATAGATTAGGACGCCCTTGGACTTCAGAAGACGAGACCGAAGCAGATGAGAAGCGGTTGCAGCGAATTTTGCAGGATTTGCTGGCCCGAGTGGACGATCGCCTGTATCTTTGTCACAGCGATCTCGCCGTGAACGGACAGGATCAAACCGGTCCCTTGTTGGGTTTGGTGAATGCTG
>JBFRWI010000206.1:0-13437 GCA_051439505.1 Hormoscilla sp.
GTTGCGCGATCGGGGCTGCGGACGGCTATTTTGATGATGATGAGAAGAGCATGATCAGAGAAATGTGCAAAGAATTGACCTTAAGTCCAGCGGAATTTAAGTTGTAAAGAATAGCGACAGCGTATCCGTAGGGTGGGCATTGCCCACCTGAAAGTTAAGAAATAATTACGAGCCCGGCAAAATATGGCAGAAATCAAAGCAAAAGTAACATTGACAAAAAAAGGGGAAGAAGCTTACGTATCTGTAAAGCAGCTGATGGCAAAGCTGAAATGGACAGCAGCAGTAGACTTGGATTTAATGGCCTTCTATAAAGCCAAAGATGGGAGAGTTGGAGCGGTTTTTTCCGAAAATTATAGCGGCGGCTCGATGGGCAGTCTGAATTCATTTCCATTCATCCAATTGAGCGAAGATGCTGGTGCTGATGCTAGGTCGGGCGAAGATGAAGAAGTCTTGCGCATTACCAAATTAGAGGATTTGGCAGAAGTATATATCTGCACGATCAACTTCACGGAGGCAATGCAAAATCGACAGACTTCCTTTAGCAATTACGATGCCCAGGTATTGCTGATCGACGACAAAGGCGAATCTATAGCAGTACCCCTAGATTCTCCTCAGTCTGGCACTGTCGCAGTTATTGCTAAAATTGACAACGCTGGCTTTATGGGCGCTAAGTTGGTGAATGAAAACCAAATTATGGATCTGGCGACATTTCAGGCAACTATTCCCGGTGCCAGCAGCTTGCAATTGCTATCTAAAGCCGCTTTACTAGAGAAAAAGCTGGAACAGCAAGCGCCCCAAATTTTGCAGTTGGCTAAGAAGGCAACTTTGGCTATTAAAAAAGCCAACCTGACGGACCATCAAGCTAAGGTGGCCCTTTGTCTTGACATTTCGGCGTCTATGGGTCATCTCTATAAGTCGGGGAAAATACAACGGTTTGCTGAGAAGATTCTGGCTTTGGGATGTCGCTTTGACGATGATGGAGCGATCGACATCTTCCTGTTTGGAGCCAATGCCCATAGCGCCGGAGAAATGAATGTTGATAATTTCGCCAACTTTATTCCTAAGATCCTGAAGAAGTACCCTCTGGAAGGTTCTACTTACTACGGCAAGGCGATGCAGGGAATTAGAAACTTCTATTTCCCCGACGGTAAGGGAGAAGCGAGAAAGTCACCAGTTGCCTCAAATATTCCAGTTTACGTGATGTTTGTCACGGATGGAGCCACCTTTGACGAGCAGATTACCGAACGACAGTTGAAGTGGTCCTCCTATGAACCGATATTCTGGCAATATATGGCGATCGGGAAGTCGCGCCGGGACATCAAAAAAGGTGGGTTAGGGGGTTTGGTAGCCAAAGCATTTGCTAGTAATTTTACCTTTCTAGAACGCTTGGACGAAATGAGGGGTAGATACCTGGACAATGCCAATTTTTTCAGCGTGGAAGACCCCGAAAGCATTTCGGACGATGAACTATACGAACTGCTGATGAGTGAATATCCCACCTGGGTGAAATTAGCCCAGAACAAAGATCTATTACGCCCAATAGTGTGGGCACCATCTAGCATTTCGTAGCAGGGGAAATCAGTAGGGTGGGCACCGCCCACCATTAACCTTCAAACATAGGGGGATAATAAATTGTTGATTTATGTGCCAATAAAAAAATATTGTGGTAAGATAGAGTCAGATAAGAAAATGGGAGTGGAGACAACTATAATGACTGGATTAGAAGCATTACCATCTGTCCAATTTGTCACGAGAGAAGGAAAGCGACTAGCTGTCTTGAGTGCTGAAGATTGGGAAGCCATGATAGAATGGTTGGAAAATGTTGAAGAGCGAAGCGTGTGCAAATCGCCCAGAGTGCTTTCGCTCAATTACAAGCAGCAGGAGGCGATCGCACCAAAGCAGGTTGGTTGAAATGGGACTCTGTAGAAAAGGAGTTAGCGTAGGGTGGGCACCTTCGATATATCCGGAGAGCGCTAATCGCACTACTCCGGATATATCGACCCACCATGGATGGAATATCTGTGAAATAACGATATTAAGCAATTCAAAATTATTGCATTTGAAACTCATATCTTGCAATTTTAAACTAGAGGCAGAGTCTCCAAAATTGGTTCCCAGGCGGAGCCTGGGAACCAGGGCATTAGTCCCGTAAAATAATGATCTAGTCGGTTTTAACCGACTTAAGCTATTAGCCGGGGGTTTGAACCCCCGGCGGGATAACAGCGAAGTTAAGAGTTGAGTAGGAGAAAAAAATGGCAGAACTAAAAGCAAAAGTAACTCTGAAGCAAAAGGGCGAAGAAGCATATGTTTCCCTGAAGCAACTGATGGCATCTCTAAAATGGACGGCGGCAGTTGACTTGGATTTAATGGCATTTTACAAGGCCAAAGACGGTCGCGTGGGTGGGATTTTCTCAGATAATTACGCTGGGGGTTCCATGGGTAGTCTCAACTCATTTCCGTTCATCCAACTGAGTGGAGATGCTGGAGTGGGGGCCACGGGAGGGGAAAATGAAGAAACCCTCCGCATTACCAAGCTGGATGATTTGGCAGAACTCTATATCTGCACGATTAATTTTACTGATGCGGTGCAGAACCGCGATCGGGCCTTTAGCAGTTATGATGCTTACGTATTGGTTGTGGATGACAAAGGCGAATCAGTAGCAGTGCCTCTAGATTCTACGGAACCGGGAACGGTGGCAGTCATTGCCAAAATCGATAACACCGGATTCATGGGAGCCAAAATGATTAATGAAAACCGGGTGATGGATATGGCAACCTTTCAAAACACTATTCCCGGGGCCAATACCCTGAAACTCGCCTCCAAAGTGGTGCTGCAACGCAAGGGAGATTCGGCACGACTGAAGGCAAAATATGGTGGCGGACTGGGGGAAATTTTGGTCAATCTGAACTGGAATCAGGGACAACCGCAGCCGCAAAAAAAAGGTTTATTGGGAACTTTGCTAGGGGGATACCAAAGCAGCGGCATCGATCTGGACCTGGGTTGCTTGTTTGAAATGACTACGGGAGAAAAAAGCGCGATCCAACCCTTGGGAAATGCCTTTGGGGCCTTCGATCGCTCTCCATTTATTCTCCATTGCGGGGACGATCGCACGGGTGCATGGTCCTCGGGGGAAAATATGCGGATCAATGGCGACAGACTTCGGGAAATCAAACGGGTTTTGGTCTATGCTTATATCTACGAAGGCATTGCCAATTGGTTAGAAGCAGATGGCATTGTCACCATTATCCAGACCGGTGCCCCCGATATCGTCGTGGCCTTGGACGAGGGGCGCAACATGCCGATGTGCGCGATCGCCTTATTTGAGAATATCGGCGATACCTTCAGCGTCAAGAAAGTCGTGCAATATTTCTCCGGACAACCAGAAATGGATCGGGCCTTCAACTGGGGACTGCAATGGATCGCCGGATCTAAATAATTGTCTCGTAGGACAGGCGAGACGCCTGTCCGTCCTCAATTTGCAATTCTCAATTTTCAATTGCGAGGCTAAAAATGCTGCCTGATATCAACAACCTGAGATTTCCCTATGAAAGGAAGCTATTCATAGAAGTGCAGATGAACCCTGACATTTCCAGGGTGCTAGAGGAAGTATCGGGTGACTTTAATTCCACTAAACGTTATTTGCTAGGAACTGCTGTAAAGATTACCGAAGCATTAATTCCGGAACTGTATAAACTCTATCAAACCTGTTTAGAACGGGTGGGAACGGGATTGCAAGGTAATCTTTACGTCCAACAGTCAAGTGATTATAACGCGGGCGTGTTGGCGGTTGGTTCTCGGTTCGATATCATCCTGTGTTCGGCTATTGTTAAGGATTTTAAGCCCGCAGAAATTGCCTTTGTCATCGGTCACGAATTGGGTCACGTGCTGTTTGCACATAACCAAATTCCGGTGCAGCAAATATTAGCAGCAAGCGAACGCCTTTCCTATCAAGTTACCAGTCTGCTATTTCAATGGTCCCGGGCAGCCGAAATATCTGCCGATCGCATCGGGTTATTATGTAGTGGTAGTCTCGCAAGTGCTGCCAATGCTTTCTTCAAAACATCCAGTGGTTTGTGTTTAGATAGAGAAGAGGAAATTATCCATTCTCTGCGCAGTCAGTATGATGAAATTGCCCGCTTATCAACGGCGATAGTTAACCCTCATGAAACTTTCTGCACCCATCCTCTCATTCCCATTAGGTTTAAGAGTTTAGAACTGATTTGTCTAGACATAATGGCCTGGCGAAACTACAAATCGAAGCTCAAGATTTCCTGGGCACAAATAGATGCGGAAATCGAGGAAGTATTGCTCAAAACCGAACCATTGGGAAAGAGAATTTTACGTTTGAGTTTTTCTCAAGCTGCTGTGGCACTCATGATGTTAAGCTTGCTTTACATAGCAGTCAGCGATGGCGAACTGAATAAACATGAAGAATATTTTATTCGCGAGATCCAGCAACAGGTTGCCCCGGAGTTAAATCTTCAAGAAATCTTGGCCCTCTGCAAGGGCGATCGGGGCAAGTTTAGCAAGCAAGTTATCTCCGATGTTAGCAACAATCGGGTCTCCAGACAAGAGGCAGAGACAATCTTGCAACTGGGTTACGCGATCGCGAGATGCGATCGTCCCCTCAGTCCTGCCGAAATTCAAGCCATGGAGGCGATCTGCGAGTCCTTGGGTTGTGAAGTTATGTTGCTACAGGCGGTGATTAGCCACAATCAGGCTATAATGTAGGGTGGGCACCGCCCACCAGGCACCGCCCACCAGAGAGGACCGGGCATCACCCACCAGGGGGGAGAAAAAAATGGCAGAACTGAAAGCAAAAGTAACGTTAAAGCAAAAGGGCGAAGCAGCTTACATCTCAGTCAAGCAACTGCTAGTCACCCTGAAATGGACAGCAGCAGTTGACTTAGATTTGATGGCCTTTTACAAAGCCAAAGACGGTCGAGTTGGTGCAGTCTTTTCCGAAAACTATGCCGGAGGTTCCCTGGGTAGCCTCAATACATTTCCTTTCATCCAACTGAGTGGGGATGCAGGAGTGGGGGCTGCGGGGGGAGATAATGAAGAAACCCTGCGCATCACTAAATTGGATGATTTGGCAGAACTGTATATCTGCACGCTCAATTTTACTGATGCCGCCTATAACCGGGATATATCCTTTGGCAATTATGACGCTTATGTCGTGGTTGTGGATGAAAAGGGCGAATCAATAGGGGTTTTTCTCGATGATCAAGATCCTGGTGTAGTGGCAGTTATTGCTAAGATTGATAATACTGACTTCATGGGACCAAAGCTAGTCAAGGAAAACCGTGTCATGTCCCTGGCTAATTTTCAAGCAACTATTCCTGGGGCAAACCTGTTGCATCTGACCTCTAAAATAGTCCTCAAGCAAAAAGGCGATCGGGCCAATATCCCAGTAAAAAATCTGCGCGTGACCATGAAATGGAAGGCAGCAGTAGATTTAGACTTGCATGCCTACTTTCAGACCAAATTTACGGCCCCTACTGGCGGTAATTTTTTCTCCAGATTAGTCGGTGGCGGCAGTGGCAAGCCTGGAGATGAAGGTCATGTTTATTACGCCAACCGGGGCAGTAAAAAATCTTTTCCCTGGATATATCTGGATCGAGATGCGGGTATTGGCGATGTCGGTGGCAATAATGAAGAAAATCTTTATTTTACGGATTTGCAATATTTAGAGCATATCCTGATCGTAGCTAACATCTATAATAAACCGAAAGCAAACTTTGCCAGTTATGATGGTAAAGTCATAGTCAAGGCAAACAGTCGCAGCTTCGAGGTGCCCCTGACAGCGACAACAGGCGGTAACAGCTGCATCATTGCTCACGTTGATAATTCCGGTCCTGCTGGTCCGGTTTTGGTGAACGCGAATAAAGCGATCGGACATGCGCCCACAATAGCGGAGTTTCTCTATCTTCCCTAGTTGTCAGTTGTCAGTTGTCAGTTGTCAGCTGTCTACTAACCACTAACCACTAACGACTAACCACTAGCACATATAATCAGATAGTAGCGACAAATAAGAGGATCGGAAGATGACAGAAATCACAGATAAAGTAAATGAGAATCAAAACAAAGAAGAAATAGATATCTCGGCAAAGTACCTGATGGCAACCCTGAAGTGGACGGCAGCAGTAGATTTGGATTTGATGGCGTTTTATCAAGCTAAAGATGGTCGCAATGGCGGGATTTATTCAGATAATTATGCTGGGTCGGCCACGGGTAGCCTGAATGAGTTTCCTTTCATTGAACTGAGTGGCGATGCAGGGGTCGAGGCCGAAACCGGAGAACATGAGGAAGTCCTGCACATTACTAAACTGGAGGAATTGGCAAAACTGTATATTTGCGCTGTCAATTTCACTGATGCCGTGAAGAACCGCAATCAGTCCTTTAGCAGTTATGATGCTAGCGTGGCAGTTGTCGATAACAAGGGGAAAATAGCGGAAGTATCTCTGGACTCTCAAGTTCCAGGTGTGGTGGCAGTCATCGCGAAGATTGATAACACAAATCCCACCGGAGTTAAGCTAGTGAATGAAAACCGCATCATGGATGTGGCGACGTTCCAAAAGACGATTCCCGGTGCCAATAGCGTGAATCTTTCGGACAAGGTGGTGCTGCAAGATAATGGAGATGCAGTACAGCTAAAAACTAACTCGGGTGGGAGACTGGGTGAAATTTCGGTCAACTTAAACTGGCATCAAAAGCAGCAAGCGTCAGTGGGAGAAGAAAACAAAATTATCGACCTTGACTTGGGTTGCTTGTTTGAGTTGACTACGGGAGAGACGGGAGTGGTCCAACCCTGGGGCGATGTTTGGGGCAATTTCGATCGCCCTCCTTTTATTATCCATTGTGGGGATGACCGGACGGGTGCTAGTTCTGAGGGTGAGACTTTGCGGATTAATGGTGACAATATTTCTATGTTCAAACGGATTTTGGTTTACGCTTATATCTATCAAGCGACTGCTAATTGGCCCGATGCTGATGCCGTGGCGACGATTAAGCAACCCGGACAAGCAAATATTGTAGTCGAGTTGAATCAGTACAGGGGTGAAAAGGGAATCTGCGCGATCGCCCTTTTGGCAAATACAGGCGAGACCTTCAGCCTCAAGAAAGTGATGGGATATTTCTCCACATATAAACAAATGTATCGGACATTCAATTGGAATATGGAATGGACACCTAAAAAGGATAAGTAGGCATTCAGTTTTGATTTTGTGTAACTCCAAATAGCATGGGATATTTAGAAAAGCTAAGTCTTGGGGTAGATGTCAATATCCAAAACATTGAAGTCTTGGGGTAGATGTGAAGGTGAAAAATTAGGAAAATAAGATGATTGCGGGAAAATAGGTTAAACTGGTGACGAACAGATCGAGGAGAAAAAAATGAACTCAAAACTAGCCACAGAAGTCGGGGGTACTCAGTCCGGTGTGACAAGCTACCAAATTGACGATTGGGATGAGTCTCAAAAAGCTTTAGCAGGGGTAATTGCCCGGGTGCGAGAGTCCCTGGACTTAGAGACGATCTTCAACACCACCGTCACGGAAGTCCGTCAACTGCTCAAAAGCGATCGGGTAGGAGTGCTGCAGTTTTCCCCAGAGTTAGGCTGGCGGGGACAATTAGTTTCAGAAGACGTGCAGTCTCCTTGGAAGCAAGCCATGGATATTAAAGTCCAGGACCACTGCTTTGGCGAACGCTTTGGACCGTTGTATCGGCAAGGTCGCATCAGCGCTATCTATGATATCTATAAAAAGGGCCTGCGTGATTGTCACGTCACGATTCTCGAACAATTCCAAGTCCGGGCCAACTTGGTGGCCCCGCTGCTAAAGCAGGGCGATCTCTGGGGACTGCTATGCGTGCATCAATGCAGCGGGCCGCGCCTGTGGAAGATGCCCGAGATTGAATTTACTAGCCAAATTGCCCAACATCTGGGAGTGGCCCTGCAACATGTGGACTTGCTAGATAAAGCCCTCTATCAGGCCCGACAACAAAAGGCTTTAGCTAGCGTAATTGGTCGCATCCGCCAGTCCCTGGACTTAGACCAGATATTTAACACGACCGTCACGGAAATGCGCCAGTTGCTCAACGTCGATCGGGTGGGGGTGTTTCAGTTTTATCCCGAGTTGGACTGGGAGGGGGAATTAGTTTACGAAGATGTGGCACCCTACTGGAAGTCCGGGATGGCGATCAAAGTCAAAGACCATTGCTTTGGCGAGCATTTTGCTTCCTTATATCAGCGGGGTCGGGTGAGTGCGATCGCCGACATCTACCAAGGCGGGTTGCAAAGTTGTCACGTCCAGACCTTAGAAAAATTTCAAGTCCGGGCCAACTTAGTCGCCCCCCTGATCAAAGGAGAGCAACTGTGGGGGTTACTCTGCGTTCATCAAGGGACGCCCCGGAACTGGGATGAATCTGATACAGAATTTGTCCGGCAAATTGCCGAACATCTGGGAGTGGCCCTTCAGCAAGCAGATTATCTCCAGCAAGTGCAGTTGCAAGCAACCCAACTGGCAAAGGCAGCAGAACGGGAGAAAGCCGCACAACGAGAGAAAACTTTGGCGACGATCGTCGATAAGATTCGCCAGTCCCTCGACATCAATATAGTGTTCCAGACCGCGACTCAAGAAGTGCAGCAACTCCTAGAAGTCGATCGCTCGGCAATAATGCGCTTCTTGCCCTCGGGAAATCGAGAGTTTGTCGCCCAGTCAATAGCTGAAGGTAGCATCTCGCTAGTGGAAACTCAGCTAGTAATTAGCGGTCCTCGTGAAACTGCGGTAGTTGAGGATATCTATCATGCAGGTTTGTCAGACTCTCACATCGCCCAGTTGGAACAATTGCAGGCCAAAGCCTATATAAAAGTGCCGATTTTGCAGGGAGAAAAAATCTGGGGCTTGCTAGCAGTTTATCAGAATTCCGGTCCCCGGGCTTGGCAAGGGTATGAAGTAGACTTACTTGGGCAAATCAGCACTCAACTGGGGGTAGCTCTGCAAAAATCAGAGTATATCAAACAAGTTGAGGCCCAGTCGGCAGAATTGGCGATCGCCGCCGCACGGGAGAAAGCGGCACTGCGGCAGCAAACCATCGCCATCACCATAGAAAAAATTCGTCGCTCCCTCGACCTGGATATCATTTTCCAAACTACGGCTTTAGAAGTCAAGCAATTACTGCAAGCCGATCGGGTGATTATCTATCAGTTTAATTCCGACTGGAGTGGGAAATTTCTGTTTGAAGTCGTCGCCGACGGTTGGACTCCTCTGATGCAGAAACAATTGTCCCAACCGGAACTGGGTCGGAACGTAAGTGCCTGTAGCCTGCAAAATTTAGCTCAAGCGGAAATTGCCGATAGCTACTTGCAAGACACCCAGGGAGGCAAATTTTCCCTGGGCGAACGGGTGCGCGCTTGCGATGATATTTACAATGCCGGCTTTACTGACTGCTACCTTCAGGTTTTAGAAGAGTTGGAAGCCAAAGCTTACGTTATTGCCGGCATTTATCAAAATGAAAAACTCTGGGGATTGCTGGCAGTTTATCAGAACTCTGATTCCCGTCATTGGCAACCCGAGGAGATAGGACTGCTAGCACAAATTAGCATGCAATTAGGAGTAGCTCTCCAGCAAGGGGAATTACTGCAACAAACTCGGCAGCAAGCAGCAGAACTGGCCCAGGCCCTGCAAGATTTACAGCAAGCTCAAACCCAGTTAATCCAAAGTGAAAAAATGTCCAGCTTGGGGCAATTAGTTGCCGGTATAGCCCATGAGATTAATAACCCGGTTAACTTTATCTATGGCAACCTCACGCACGTGAATCAGTACGCTGGAGATTTACTGGAACTGCTGCACCTCTACCAGGAACATTATCCAGACCCAGCATCAGAAGTTCAAGACCTAGCGGAAGAAATAGACCGGGATTTCCTGATGGAAGACTTGTCCAAAATTCTCAATTCGATGAAAATGGGAGCAGAACGCATTCGGCAGATCGTCCTGTCATTGCGCACCTTCTCCCGACTGGACGAGTCGGACATGAAAGCAGTTGATATCCATGATGGCATCGACAGCACTCTGGTAATCTTGCAACATAAGTTCCAGACAGAGTCGGATGATACGGCGAGGATTGAACTGGTTAAAGAATATGGGACATTGCCTTTAGTAGAGTGCTATGCTGCCCAACTGAATCAGGTGTTTATGAATATCCTCAGTAATGCGCTGGACGCTTTGGCAGAAAACCCAGAAGATAACCAGACAATTCAGATTAGCACAGAACGGGTTAATGACTTTGTCGTGATTCGCATTGCCGATAACGGTCCCGGGATACCAGAAGACGTGCGATCGCAGATATTCAACCCCTTCTTTACCACCAAACCTGTAGGCAAGGGAACGGGTTTAGGACTATCCTTAAGCTACAAAATTGTGGTAGAGCAGCATAAGGGCAAGCTCGACTGCATTTCCCAACCCAGTGAAGGCACCTCATTGATAATCAAGATACCGATCAAGCAATAGTTAACAAATAAGAGTAGGGTCAATACTTCTCGGTTAAGAATATAAGTTGTCATTGCGAGGGGGGGTACTCCGCGATTAATTTCACCAATGAGCGTTAACCCCCCCCGAAGCAATCCCCCGCCCAGTTGTGAGATTGCTAGCTGCTGCGCAGCCGCTGCGCTAACGGGGGGATTGATCGCGACGATCCCGCTCCGAGATCAGTTTGGGCATCCCCCCTCGCAATGACAAGTTGTTAACCGAGAAGTATTGAGAGTAGGGTGGGCACCGCCCACCACCATCGCCGGAGCCGGATCGCTATTTGGAAATGTGTCAAATTTGCTGTCCACCTACTTAGATATGTCACGTAATACAAAATGTGGTAGGATTGCGCTCTGGGCTCGCGGTTGCGGTCAAGGATGGCAGAATTGCTGCTAAGCTGTCGCAATACTTCTCGGTTAAGAATATAAGTTGTCATTGCGAGGGGGGGGTACTCCGCGATTAACGGCCTGATAAATTTAGATAACCCCCCCCCCCGAAGCAATCCCCTCGCGCAGTATAAGTCGGTGAGATTGCTTCGGGGGGATTTGTTCAAGGGTCAACACAGCTGTTAATTTGCCAGCCCCCTCGCAATGACAGGATGACAGGTTGTATCCCTTGAAGTATTGTATGTAGCCCATTGAAATTGCTACGGCCCAAGAGCTGAAACCATTGCTATAAAAGGGTTTCCCAATTTTGAATTCAGAATTTTGAATTTTGAATTGCTGCTAGCAGTGTATTATCCCAGGGTGGAGAAGAACGATTAGGTCATTAACGATCTCTAAAAGAAGCCGCTTGTAAATATACTTAAAAATAGCCAAGAAAGTTGTCATGCACTCTCGTAGGCCAAAACGTTGCGTTATCCCTGTCGAAGATGGCCGCAAGGAAAAAACAATGAAAGAAAACACAGTGACAGTAAACCTAGCAGCAGGGGAAACTAAACCAGATGGCGCGATCGCCCAAGACAGGATCTCCCAGCAGCAAGCATTAGCAGGAGTAATTGCCCGCATCCGGGAATCCCTGGATATAGAAACCATATTCACTACCACCGCCAGGGAAGTGCGCCAGTTGCTAGAGGCCGATCGGGTAGCAGTGTTTCGCTTTTACCCCGATCGCGACTGGGAAGGAGAATTCGTTTCCGAGGATGTAGCACCGGAGTGGGAAAAGGCCCTGTCGGCGAAAGTCTACGACCACTGCTTTGGCGAGCAGTATGCTATCCACTATCAAGAGGGGAGAGTACAAGCAGTAGCAGATATCTACGATGCCGGTTTGAGTGATTGCCATGTCGAGATTCTAGGCAAATTCAAGGTCCGCGCGAACCTAGTAGTGCCCCTGCTGCAAGCAGAACAGCTGTGGGGGTTGCTGTGCATTCATCAATGCAGCGGTCCCCGCCAGTGGCTGGAATCGGAGATTGATTTCGTCAAGCAAATAGCAGACCACTTAGCAGTAGCCCTCCAACAGGCTCAATTGCTGGAACAAGCCCGCAGGAAGGCCCAGCAGCAACAGGCCCTGACCGGGGTAATTACTCGCATCCGCACGCCTCTGAATTTAGACCACATCTTTAAGATCGCGGCCACGGAAGTGCGCCAGTTGCTAGAGGCCGATCGGGTGGCAGTGTTTCGCTTTCACCCCGATCGAGACTGGGAAGGAGAATTCGTCTCGGAGGATGTCGCACCGGAGTGGGAAAAGGCCCTGTCGGCGAAAGTCTACGACCACTGCTTTGGCGAACAGTATGCTGTCCACTATCAAGAGGGGAGAGTGCAAGCAGTGGCAGACATCTACGATGCCGGTTTGAGCGATTGCCATGTCGAGATTCTGGGCAAATTCAAGGTCCGCGCGAACCTAGTAGTGCCTCTGCTGCAAGGAAAGGATCTCTGGGGGTTGCTGTGCATTCATCAATGTAGCGGTCCCCGTCAGTGGCAGGACTATGAGATCTCCTTTGTTCGGCAAATAGCAGATAACTTTGCGGTGGCCCTACAGCAGGCAGAGTATCTAGAGCAATTGCAGGCACAAGCCGAACGGCTGGCAAAGGTCGCCGCACGAGAGCGGACTCTGACTGCCACAGTAGAGAAAATTCGCCAGTCCCTCGACCTAGATCGCATTTTCCAGACTACCACTGACGAAGTTAGGCAGCTGCTGCAAGCCGAGAGGGTGGCGATCTATCGCTTTAATCCAGATTGGACTGGTTCGTTCATGTCCGAGTCCGTAGCTTCGGGGTGGAAGAAGCTGATGTTAGAGCAGTTTCAACACCGGGATATCTATGAAAATGTTAATCAATGCAGCGTGCAAGATTTGGCTCACCCTCCTGCCGATACTTACTTGCAAGAAACTGCTGGAGAGTTTTTCAGTCGGAGCGAGTTGTATCGGATTTGCAATGATATCTATAATGCTGGCTTTAGCGACTGCTACATTCAGGCGTTAGAGAGCTATCAAGCTAGAGCTTATGCCATTGTTGCCATTTACCACGGTGAAAAACTCTGGGGGTTGCTAGCAGCTTATCAAAACTCAACAGCACGTCACTGGCAACCCGATGAAGTGGACTTGCTAGTCGGGATTAGCAATCAACTGGCGATCGCCATTCAGCAAACAGAATACCTCAAGCAAGTAAAGACACAATCGGCACAACTGGCCCAAGCGCGAGAACAAGAAAAGGTGGCGGAACGGCAGAAAACTATAGCCGCGATCGCGAACAAAATCCGCCAGTCCCTGGAAATAGATATTATCTTTGATACTGCCACGACAGAAGTCAGGCAACTGCTAGAGGCCGATCGGGTAGCAATTTATCGCTTCTTACCGGACTGGACTGGGGAGTTTGTCGCCGAGTCAATGGCACCGGGGTGGACGCCCCTAGTAGGAGTGCAACCGCTCATTGAAGATACCTTCTTGCAAGAAACCCAGGGAGGTCGGTATGCCAAC
>JBFRWI010000207.1:0-8683 GCA_051439505.1 Hormoscilla sp.
TGGCCCAGCAGCGCCTCCGAGATTGGAAAGATATTCCCGCTTTGCTGTCAGCTGGATATAAGCAAAGGACGGAGGTCTTATTGCCAGTGAATTCATCTGTGGTCCTTGACTGGCCAGAAGCTATGGATACCTTCAGGTTTTATGGACGCACGACAGAACTTGCTACTCTTTGCCAATGGATTTTGTCAGAGAACTGTCGTGTAGTGGCCATATTGGGAATGCCCGGCATTGGCAAAACTGCTTTGGCATCAAAACTCGCTTCATCTGTTAAAGGTGAATTTGCATATATCATCGGTAGAAGTCTCCGCCCTTCTCTACCACTGATATATCTTCTCACGGAATTGATAAATTTTATCTCAGATCGATCGAGAAGCAATTTAGAGGATTTGCTTTTAATTGATCGTGAGATAAAAAATATTTCGAGTCAGGCGATCGCTCTCTGAGAGCGATCGCCTGACTTTTTTCTCCCTAGCAATACTCACGAAGTTATCGAAACAGCCTTTGTGGCCGATCGCGTGAGAGAACTGATTAATTGCTTACAACAGCATTGATGTCTGTTAATATTAGATGAATGGGAAGCAGTTTACAGAAGTAATAGCCTAGCAGGAGAATATCGAGATGGATATCAAAACTATGGGGAACTGTTGAAAGCAGTCGGAACGGCATCCCATCAGAGTTGCTTAATGCTGACTAGCACGGAAACTCCTAAAGAAATTGCCGCTTTATCAGGTGTTAATTTACCGGTGCGTTCGTTAAAACTAGGGAGTTTGGGAGATGAGGCCGAAAACATCCTCAGAGATAAAGGTTTGTCCTCATCCTCAGCAGACAGATATTCAGAACTGATTTCTGCCTACGATGGCAACCCCTTAGCATTAAAAATAGTAGCAACAACCATTCAAGATATGTTTGACGGCAGCATTGATACCTTTTTAAGCAATTATCCCGTTTTGGGGGATTTTGCCGATCGCCTATCGCGTCATATAGATCGCTTATCAGAATTAGAAAGGCAGATCCTCTACCGCCTAGGGACAGAAGTCAAGCCAGTTGCAGCGGAACAATTGCGATCGGATATGCAGCTGTCCTCCGAGAAATTACTCCAACTTCTGGAATCTCTGGTGAGGCGATCGCTCATTAACAGCATTAAGCCAGCAAGCGAAATCCTCTGTACCATTCCACCTGTGGTCGGGAAATATCTGAGAGGTTGACTCTTCACCACCCCGAGTATACATGGGTACGCACCGCCGGTTGTAGTGCAGCCATGACTAGGCGAGATCGACAAGTCCCCAAAACATTTTTGTTAAATTTTGTAACTTTCGGCAACCAACCCAGGTCTAGATTGATATGATGAAAGGTAAATCTTCCTAAGTAAAGAGTTCTTACACCTCGCTCTAGATGGAGAACTCTCAACCTTTATGCTAAGCCAGGAGGGAAAAAATGTATAGTCTGAAAAAGTTATCGTTAGTAGCAGCGGCCCTGACAATGCTCTCGACGGTGGGAACAGCTCCCGTTCGCGCGCTCTCAATCAGCTTCGGAGTACAAGACGGCATAAATGGAAGCGTTCGGATCGACAATAGCCTCATACAGTCAGGCGCGACGCAATTTAGCTTGGATGAAATAGACTTTTCGTTCAGCGATAAAGATTTTTTGAGCACCACAACAGCAGGGGGAAGCGTGAATCTCTTTGACGAATCAGGTACATCTGGTTACTTGTCTTTTGGAATTCGCTCTGCTGACGTTTGGTCCGACGAGCCTTGGGGCGATCGCTTTCCCGATACTCTCTACGCTGGTACAATAATGTGGGGAATTCCTGAATATAACGGCTCATTTATCGCCTGGCAGAATCGTCCTAATAGGGTAGTAGGAATGATGATGGGACCATTTAGTTCTCCTGATAGAATCTCGTCTACTGGTTTGGGGATTTGGTATAGCGGTCCCCTAGATGACGATCTCAGTTCTAACGTTTCAGTACACGCATACGACCTGCCAACGCCGACTGTAACAGAAACACCAACGCCAACGCCAACGCCAACGCCAACGCCAACGCCAACACCAACGCCAACGCCAACGCCAACGCCAACGCCAACGCCAACCTCAGTCCCAGAACCATCCTCTACCTTGGGGTTATTGCTGCTAGGTGGCGCTTGGTTGCTAGGGCGCAAGCTGCAATCGCCCCAGGATTCCTTAAGTTTTGTTAAAAAAGAATAAGTGGTAGCGCCAGTTGAGTAACCGGCGAGACACCAAAGCTGTTCTTTGAGTGCGTCTGACTATGCCTAATCAAGTTTCTTTTGTACATCGGCACAACGGTCCCACAGCCGATGATATCTCCCAAATGCTGGAACTGTTGAGCGAAGAAAACCTCGATGCTCTGATTGATGAAACCATACCCCAGGCGATCCGGTATCGGCAACCCCTCCAGTTGCCCCCGGCCCTGAGCGAGTACGCGGCCCTGGCTCAGTTGCAGGCGATCGCCTCTAAAAATCAGGTATTTCGCTCCTACCTCGGCATGGGCTATCACGACTGTATCACCCCGCCTGTCATCCAACGGAACATCTTAGAGAACCCGGGCTGGTACACCGCCTACACCCCCTATCAGCCAGAAATTGCCCAAGGACGACTGGAAGCCCTGCTCAACTTCCAGACAATGGTAATGGATCTGACTGGCATGGAAATTGCCAATGCTTCCTTACTGGATGAGGGCACGGCAGCCGCAGAAGCCATGGCTATGAGCTATGGTCTGTGTAAAACTAAAGCAAAAGCATTCTTTGTTTCTGCTGACTGCCACCCCCAGACGATCGATGTCGTGCAAACCCGCGCTCAACCTTTGGGCATAGAAGTGATTATCGGCGATCGCCAGACTTTCTTCAATGCAGGCGATCGCCCGGACATTTTCGGGGCCTTGCTGCAATATCCCGCTACGGATGGAGCAATTTACGATTATCGGGAGTTTATCGAACAATGTCATGGGGCAGGTGCTTTAGTTACCGTAGCAGCAGATATCTTGAGTCTCACCCTGCTGACGCCACCAGGAGAATTTGGGGCCGACATCGTGGTGGGCACCACACAGCGCTTCGGAGTTCCCCTAGGATATGGAGGACCCCATGCAGCTTACTTTGCCACCCGTGCAGCTTATAAACGGCAAGTTCCAGGACGCATTGTGGGGGTATCTAAGGATGCCCGGGGCAACCCCGCCTTGCGTCTGGCCCTGCAAACTCGCGAACAACATATCCGCCGAGAAAAAGCTACTAGCAATATCTGTACCGCTCAGGTATTACTAGCGGTGATCGCCAGCATGTATGCTGTCTATCACGGTCCGGACGGACTCAAGCAAATTGCCGAGAAAGTACATAGTTTGACAGTCAAGCTGGCAGCAGGACTACAGCGACTGGGATATGCGATCGGTTCAGAACCTTTCTTCGATACCCTGCGAGTTGAGTTGGGTTCTAAATCTCTGACAGAAATTCTGACATCTGCCGAAAATATTCAGATTAACCTGCGGACAATAGATGAGCATACTGTCGGCATCAGTCTGGATGAAACCACCGCCGAACAAGACTTGCTGGATCTCTGGCAGATCTTCGCAAGTGGTGAAAAGTTGCCCTTTACTGTAGAAGAGTTAGAAATCGACAGTCAGATGAGGACTAAAGTCCTCACTACGAACGGGGGAAAGTTTGCCCGGACTAGCAGCTATCTGACTCATCCCGTCTTTCACCGCTATCGATCGGAAACAGAGTTGTTGCGCTATCTGCATCGACTACAAAGTAAAGATTTGTCTCTGACAACATCGATGATTCCCCTGGGATCCTGCACGATGAAGCTGAATGCCACAGCAGAGATGATGCCGGTGACTTGGCCCGAATTTGGCAAGATTCATCCCTTCGCCCCCCAGTCCCAAACCCAAGGCTACCAAATCCTCTGCCAACAGCTGGAAGCCTGGTTAGCTGAAATCACCGGTTTTGCTGGCATTTCCCTTCAACCAAATGCCGGTGCCCAGGGGGAATATGCAGGCTTGCTAGTGATTCGCCAATACCACCAACAGCGGGGTGAAGCCCATCGCCATATCTGTCTAATTCCCACCTCGGCCCACGGGACGAACCCGGCCTCCGCAGTGATGTGCGGCATGAAGGTAGTGCCGGTCGCCTGCGACGAGAATGGCAACATCGATCTAGAAGACCTGAAGGCAAAAGCTGCCAAGCACAGCAATGAACTTGCGGCCTTAATGGTCACCTATCCCTCTACCCACGGCGTGTTTGAGGAACAGATTAAGGATATTTGCGAGGTCGTCCACAGTCACGGCGGACAGGTATACATGGACGGGGCGAACATGAATGCCCAAGTAGGGTTATGTCGTCCAGCAGAGATCGGGGCCGATGTCTGTCACCTGAATTTGCACAAGACCTTCTGCATTCCCCACGGCGGCGGGGGCCCGGGCATGGGACCAATTGGAGTGCAGTCCCATTTGGTGCCGTTCCTCCCCGGCCATGCTGTAGTCCAGATGGAAGGGGAACAACGCATTGGGGCAATTTCAGCTGCACCTTGGGGTAGCGCCAGCATCCTCACGATTTCTTGGATGTACATTGCCATGATGGGAACTGCCGGTTTGACTGAGGCCACCAAAATCGCGATTCTCAATGCTAACTATATTGCCAGTCGCTTGGATGCTTATTATCCCATTTTGTATAAAGGGAAGTCTGGGAAAGTCGCCCACGAATGCATTTTGGATTTGCGATCGCTCAAAAAGACTGCCAGCATAGAAGTGTCCGACATTGCCAAGCGCTTAATGGACTATGGTTTCCACGCCCCGACAGTTTCCTGGCCCGTAGCGGGGACAATGATGGTAGAACCCACCGAAAGCGAATCCAAAGCAGAACTCGATCGCTTTTGCGATGCCATGATTGCCATTCGCGGCGAGATTGAAGAAATTGAGTTGGGTAAGATGGATGTTGAGGATAATCTGTTAAAGAATGCGCCCCATACCGCAGAAGCTTTGATAGCTGCAGAATGGACTCATCCCTACCCTCGCGATCGGGCGGCCTATCCTGCCCCTTGGACGCGCGAACATAAGTTCTGGCCTGCTGTCGGACAGATCGATAATGCCTTTGGCGATCGCAACTTTGTCTGTTCTTGCCTGCCCATGTCTGCTTATACCTCCTAGGAGGAAATCCAGTTCGTTGTTGCGTGCAAGCGCAACAACGAACTACTGATATTATGTCCGATTAAATACCCATAATAAAAATTATATCATCTGTAGGTTGGGTAGAGGCACGAAACCCAACCAGATGCTGGATAACGCGGGACAATCTAGGGTACCCACCACTTGCTATTGAGGAATCCCGATAACAAACTCCGTCCCTTCACCAAGTTGTGAATTACATAACAGCGATCCTCCATGCTTTTCAATTATTACATCATGACAAATAGACAAGCCCAAGCCAGTACCCTTACCAACAGGTTTAGTAGTCACAAATGGTTCAAATATCCGGGACTGCATTTCTTCTGGTATCCCCGGTCCATTGTCAGCAATTTTAATCTCCACCTTACCTCCTTTGATTACTGAGGTTTTGATAATCAGCCTATTAGGATCCTGCTTAATTTCTTCATAGGACCTTCCTGATTTCATATTCTCTTCATCCAAAGCATCAATAGCATTAGCCAGCAAATTCATAAATACCTGGTTCAAAGGACTGGGATAGCAATTCACCAGCGGCAAATCGCCATATTCTCTAACCACCTCAATATCGGGACGATGATCGTTCGCCTTGATGCGATGCTGTAAAATCATCAGGGTACTATCTAACCCTTCATGAATATTAACCTGTGTCTTAGAAGTATTATCCATGCGGGAAAAACTCCGCAAGGACACGCTGATCTGGCGGATGCGATCGACACCTACTTCCATTGAAGCCACCATTTTTGGTAAATCTTCCAGCAAGTAATCCAGTTCGATCTCTTCAGCATGCTGCTCAATTTCTGCTCCCGGTTCGGGAAATACCTGCTGATAGAGTCGCAAGTGTTCTAAAATATCCTCTGTATATTCCGATGCTAAACTCACATTACCAGCAATGAAACTAACCGGATTATTAATTTCATGAGCCACACCTGCCACCAATTCGCCAAGAGACGACATTTTTTCGCTTTGAACCAATTGGATTTGAGCTTGCTGAAGTTTATTCAAAGATTCCCTAAGTTCAGCAGTCCTTGAAGATACCCGTTCTTCTAACTCCGATGTTAATTGTTGCAAAAGTCCATTCTGTTCCTGGAGTTGCTTAGTCAAATTCCGCATCTGCAGGTGGATATTTATCCGCGCTAACACTTCTTGATGTTGAAAGGGTTTAGTGATATAATCTACTGCCCCGATCGTCAAGCCTTTAACTTTATCCTGCGCGTCAGAAAGAGCCGTCATAAAAATCACAGGGATATCTTTTGTGATCTCAGAATCTTTCAAGCGGCGGCAGGTTTCAAACCCATCTATCCCCGGCATCTGCACGTCCAACAAGATGATATCTGGCAATACCTCTTCTAACTTGGACAGCGCCCTTTCGCCATCTTTAGCCACTAATACCTTAAACCCGAACTCCTTCAAAAAACTGAACAGTATTTTGATATTAGTCGGATTATCATCAACAATCAAGATTGTTTCTTGTTTCACTGTCTCCATATGCACTTACTCCCAGAACCTTTTACCAATTTTATTATTTATCTTGTAGCAGCAATCACTATTATATCCTTAAACGCTGATGACTGTAAACGCTGATGACTGTAAACGCTGGTGACTATAGTCGCCTCTACAGCTGGTTGAAATCACTGACAACTGGTGGGCCTAGTACCCACGGCTGACTGACTATAATTGCCCTGAGCGAATCAAACATGCTGTCACTATACAGGTTTTAGCTACAATTTGATTGAATTGAGATAGATTATAACACAGAATGAACCCAGAGTCAAAGAAAATGTCCCCCATCTCTCCAATAGAGGAAGAAAAATATAACATTAGAGCCCCGAGGCGACCACGGCCAAGTCACGCAGAACATCACCTGTCCACCCTGCCTTCATCAGGTCAAACAGCTAAACAAATGAATCTTAACACAGCAGAGGCCAACCCATCAGCTAGCTGGGTAACGCTAGTGGCGATCGCCGTGATGTTCGTAGGAATAATTGCCAATAACTTTTGGATTGGCATATCGGGAACCCTGGTTGCCCTGCTAGTGTCATTGCGGCTGATTTGGCCTTTTATACAATACTTGCTAGGGGATTTATCGCCACAACAGCGTACCCAACTGTTAGGATTAATTGGCTTTTCAGCAGCCCTAGCAGGCTTATGCAAATTTATCGGTGTTTACCAACGCATTGGCCATTGGCTCAACCAGACTAAATGGGATGAATTTGGCTCATGGGCAGATTGGGTAGGGGCGTTGGGGCAAATCATGATCGCTATCTTAGCAGTTTATATCTCTTGGCGTCAATACGTCATTTCCAGAGACTTAACAATTCAGCAAAACATCATCACTCAGCAGCAAACAATTGACGCCTACTTCCAGGGGGTTTCGGATCTAGCATTAGATGATGAAGGAATGCTAGAAGATTGGCCTCAAGAAAGAGCCTTCGCAGAAGGCCGCACCGCTGCCATTCTCAGCAGTGTAGACGCCCAGGGAAAAGCCAAAGTCTTGCGGTTTTTGTCCCAGTCGAACCTCCTCACCCCCCTGAGACGAGATTACCATTTGGGACGCCCGATCTTTGATGGTAAGGGCGGTTATCAGGAAGATCGGGCCAACGGCGTCCGGGTGATAGATTTAGGGGTGATGCTAGCGGGGACTTCCCTGGCGGAAACCGACTTGCGCTGGACAGATTTGAGCGAAGCTTATCTAGTGAGAACCAATTTGGAAAACTGCGATTTGGTCAAGGCTAATCTCTCTCTGACTGTATTATACGAGGCCGATCTCATAGGTGCTGACCTCAAGGGAGCCCGTTTATTCTACGGCTCGCCGGAAACAGCCACTCCCCGGGATCAAAATCACCCTCCTAACTACTCAGGGGGCGAATATACTGGCGCTGTGGTGGAAAAAGCTGACTTCACTGATGTCAAAGGGTTATCTGAAGAACAGCGTTACTATTGTTGTGCCTGGTGCGGCGAGCGATCGCGGGCTACTATTCCTGGGGGCTGTCAAGGAATTCCTAATAAATTAGGACGATAATTGTCAGTTGTCAGTTGTTAGTTGTCAGTTGTCAGTTGTTAGTTGTCAGTTGTTAGTTGTCAGTTGTTAGTTGTCGGGTGTGGTCTGGCAGTTGTTGATCGCTCAGACTCGGTGCAATAATAACCCGGTGTAGCTCCTCTAACCCAAGTTTAAGGCCCCACGCGACCGCCTCCTCTACCAACTGTAAATGAGCCGCACCCCCACACCCGTCGGGAACCGTCGTACACAGTCGGGAACCGTTGCGCCGCTGTCTGCAACCGTTGCGCCGCTTTCTGCAACCGTTGCGCCGCTGTCTGCAACCGATGCGCCGCTTTCTGCAACCCTTGCGCCGCTGTCAGCAACCGTTGCGCCGCTGTCTGCAACCGTAGCGCCGCTGTCTGCAACCGTTGCGCCGCTGTCTGCAACCGTTGCGCCGCTGTCTGCAACCGTGGTGCCGCTGTCTGCAACCGTTGCGCCGCTGTCTGCAACCGTGGTGCCGCTGTCTGCAACCGTTG
>JBFRWI010000208.1:0-80150 GCA_051439505.1 Hormoscilla sp.
CCATCTGGTGCAACGGCATCTCTAACCACAACATCACCAGAGAACCCGAACAGATGGCGAATAATCATTATCCCATCCGTCAGCGCTTCCAGTCTGCCATTGCGATCGATATCCAGAACCAAAAACCCTTCTTCATTATTAGCGATCGTCACATCAAAAGGCGCGATATCGCCCAAGAGAACCTGCTCAAAATTACCCTCAAGCAAATTCGAGCCCCGCATTTCGAGGGCGATCGCACTTTGGCCGCTCCCCAAACCCGGTATCATATCAGTACCCAGCAGCAGTTCGTCACCGGTACTTCCCACAAGTCCCGTCGAGCGATCGTTCCCGAAACCCAAAATATCCAATTCCTTATCCATAATCAACTCCCTCATGAATTAGGTTCAGAGCAAACCGTTCGCAGTAAACACTTTAGTGTTTGCCGTTCGTAGCCGTTCGTAGTAAACACTTTAGTGTTTGCCGCCAACCTCGTATATACCCGCATATAGATATAAACCATCATATCCCCAATAGAGCCCGAGTACCCGCCTCTTCATAAAACTTAACATCTTGTAATCTTTCTGCAAACATAGTTAAAAAAGCTCAAACAAGGCCCAGAAATACAATTCAAGGCCCCAAAGGGCGATCGCCAGTTTAGCCAGCTAATCCCATTTTTAAAAAACAATACTACAATTACTTGAACAGTATTTATCAGTCTATTTTAACTCATATCTCATATCTTGTACCATTTGCAACTAGACGCAGAGCCTCTATAATTGTTCCCAGGGGTCGCCAGTAGGAACGGGGGAATTACTTGAACATTATTTATCAGTCGGTTTTCAACCGACTTTAGCTATTAGCCGGGGGTTTGAACCCCCGGCGGGATAACAGCGAAGTGACTAACTCGTTCTCACGTCGATCAAATACTTTTGTTCCAGTATTCTAACCCAGTCAAAATTACATCTTCTAACCACTGCTGGAAACGCGCTCTTAAATTCCCCTCTGCATCTGCATAAGAAAACTGGAACGGAGAGTCAGTTAGAGATTGGATATCACTAATATTGCTTTCTCCCTCTTCAGAGTCATCCCGATGATAAGCACATGCAGTACATGCAAGAATACCTCGGTATTCACGTCCGAGAACGTGGAAGGACAGCAAAAGCGTTATCGAAGTTTCTACATTAATAACTAACTGTATCCAACCATGGTAGTTCCGAAGATTAGCAAAGTAACCCAACTGCTTTGCCGTCTCTACAACTTGGTAGCGATGGTAAGCCGATCGCGGATCCCCAGCAGGAGCAGAAATGGTCAAAACCTCTGCTGCACTGACAAAATTCCGGACAGATAGCTTAATTTCATCAGCAACCTCTTGGAACCGCATGGAAGCCATATCGAATAAAATTGAGGCGAAACTTTCAGCCTGGTTGCATCGCTCTTGAATAGATGCTGACTGATTTTGTTTCAATTTCTCCGCAATAGAAGAAATAATCACTTGAGTGCGTCGGGCCTCCGAGAGAACCTGCTCAGACAAACCGAGACTTCTCAGAAAAGCTTGCTTTTGGCTCTTGGCAAACAGCTTAATTAAGTCCGACAAATTACCCCGATCGGCCTCTGATAAAGCTGCTATATAGACCGCCCGATCGTCCCGGGTGAGGACCAAAGGAAACCAACTAGCTTGGATGAAGACTAAACTAGCCAAACAACGAGCAACGCGACCATTACCATCCTGAAAAGGGTGAATTTGTGTAAAGCGATGATGCAACCAAGCTGATTCAATTTCCGGAGGAACATTTTCCTGACGATGTTCATGATGCAGTGCAATCAATCTATCCATTTCCGATGCCACCTGTTCGGGAGGACAGTATTCATGAACAGTACCATCTGGTCGCAAAGGATGGGTGCATCTCACTTTCGCAAAGGTACATTGATAATTTAGCCCGCGCAGGCGGGCTTTGTTCCGGTAGCCCCACCCTTTAGGGTGAGGGTGATGCAAATATGAGATGCTCTGGGTGAGCAGTTGATGTAACTGCTTGATATAAGAATTTGATAAAGTTCTCTGTCCGCCGACAAATCGAACAGCCCCTCAATGGCCGCTTCTTGATCTTTAATGAGAGAAATAACTTGCTCGATCGGGCGATCGGTGGCACCATGGGGAATCAACGCCTCATTAATACCCTGTTCGATCAACAAACGAGTAATGCCCCTGTCTAGACTATACAAACGCTCAATTATTCCCGTTTCAATGGCTATTTCCCGGTGTAGCTTCTCCTGAAAAACTTGAAACTCACCAGATTTTCGCAGGCGATCGGCCTGTTCGTTCCAGACAGTTACCAAAGGTGGCAATTCAGAACTTGCCAAATTCTGCCAGTCCCATGGTAAGTCTGCGATCGGTTGCCACATAAACCCTTCTCCACACATATCATGTCTGATTAAATCACTATAATAAAATTTCGAGCATCTGTAGGTTGGGTTGAGGCACGAAACCCAACGGTGGTAAGCCCTATTGAGTTTCGCTGCCCTTGACAAATTTACCTTGATGTGTTAAGTGCGATCGGGCCAGCAAACACGCTTCGTGTTTACTACGAACCGCAACTATTCAATAATTTCATCGTATTGATTGATATCGCCTTCTGGACGGTGTTTCATCGAGAGCAAAATCTCATCTAATGGAGTTCTGTCTAGCCATTCATGGCGTTCTTGGGTATAATCTCCCTGACCGGGGCTAAAATATTGAATAAACCGAATTGTATCGACAACTCCCAAGGAATCGAGTAAAGCTTGATATCCTTGTCTGACAATATCATGTTGAGTTTTAGTCATGCTCGTCATCCTCAATTTGTGAATACTCCCAAAGGGCTAGACTGGCGAAAATGGATAAGAACCTGTCATTGCGAGGGGTGCATCTGGTATGCATGACATTCGTAGGTTGGGTTGTGGAAAGTTACCCAACAAGCACAACAACAACATTTATTTGTTGGGTTTCGTGCCTCAACCCAACCTACGACTAAAGCATCCTCGTTCCCACGGATCTGCCTGGGACCGGTGGTACTGACGGTGCGATCGGGCCGGCCCTGGAGAGAACCAAGTAATTGAGAATGGGCGATACTGGATTTGAACCAGTGACCCCTTCCGTGTGAAGGAAGTGCGCTACCACTGTGCTAATCGCCCTTATGAAAACTACTCTAACACAAAAATATCAAATTAGCCAAGGAAAAGAAAAAAAATTTCAATCATCTTGAGGAACCTCATCCCACAGAGAAGTAGTTTCCCGGATACTCAGATAGTCGCCATTACCCAGAATAATGTGGTCTAGCAGAGGAATATCCAAAAACCGGGCCCCTTTCAACAGCTGGCGAGTCAGATCCAGATCCTCCTGACTCGGTTCGGTGCTACCAGTGGGATGATTGTGAGCGATAATCGCTCTAGTAGCCCCTTGGCGCAGCACCTCCCGGAAGATATCCCGAGGATGGGCCAAAGTCTGAGTGGCCGTCCCGATAGTAATCACCTTAGTAGCAAGCAAGCGATTTTTCACATCCAGCAGCACCACAGCAAAACGTTCCGTACTTTGCCACATCAACTCGTGACTGAGGGCCGCCGCCGCCGCCGCCGGACTATCGATCACCGTTCGTTCCGCCGGACGAGACAAAAAAGCCCGCTTACCCAACTCCACCGCTGCCAGGATCGTCGTCGCCTTTGCCGGTCCCACCCCAGGAATTTTAATCAACTCTTGGGGACTAATATCCCGCAGCAGTTCCAGAGGGTCCCGCTGACCTTGCCCCAACTGCTGTAATATATATTGTCCCAAACCCACAGCCGAGAGTTTACCCTTCCCCTGACCCGTACCCAGAAGGATAGCAAGTAATTCAGCGGTAGCCAGATTTTTCGCTCCCAACTCCAGTAAGCGTTCCCGGGGCCGTTCCGAAAGGGGGATATCAGCAATTCTCAGGCTATAGGTCATCTCAATTGGCCAAAAAATCTCAATTAATGATATATATTAGCAGCCTTAAACATGTGATAGGTAATCAGCAACTGAGTGATCGCCAGAGGGTAACTTTGCAGAGTCTCCCCAGTAGTACCCGTCAGCTTACCAAGATCTTCATTACCTTGCAAACCACAGAATTGTCCCAGGTAAGGAACCTCGTCACAAAGGATCCGTTCCAGTTCCCTCACCTGTTCTGACGTAGCGTGACCGTCAACTTCCAGCACATCCACCGGTTTACCCATATCCCTGTCCAGTTCCAGGCGGATAGCAGAACCCAGGTGACCTTTATCGGGGTCGAGAATGGGAGTCCAGTCCGGATGAGGAATAGTCGGGCGGAGTACCAGACATAATGCTTTCCTCGTTGAGCCGTTTGTAGTCAGCACGAAGAGTGCTTGGTGTCTATCCTACATGTGCTACTCAACAGGGATCAAATAATGGGCGGTACTGGATTTGAACCAGTGACGTCTTGCTTGTAAGGCAAGCGCTCTACCGCTGAGCTAACCGCCCAACTCAACTTTACCCATCATAACCTGATAAAATCCAGAATGTCAAGAGTTCGAGCAAAAATTTTTTCTGATGCCCGCTGGCCGCACCCACGATCGCATTACCCTTTGGACATTGCCGGTAGTTACAGGTCTAGTTTTTCTGCTGACGGGGGGTAATAGCGAGTTGGCCTTATTAGTAGCGGCGGGATATTTCTTCAGTGGCCTGATGTTGAGTCCCGATCTGGATCTGCGATCGCGTCCCTTTCACCGGTGGGGATGGTGCAAATGGATCTGGATACCATACCAGAAGGTCATGAGGCACCGGTCAATTTTCTCTCATGGTCCCATTATCGGCACCACCCTCAGAGTAATTTATCTCGCTTGCTGGTTGTCTCTGGTAGGAATTCTCGGTTTAGCACTGGTGCGCTTATTCTTCGATCGCCCTTCCAGCTTACCCCGCTTCCTGCCCCAGCTGGGCCGAGCGCTCTGGATCTACCGGTGGCAAGCAGGGGCCTTTTTCCTGGGATTAGAACTGGGTGCCCTCAGCCATATTATCGGCGATCGCACTGTCTCAACCTATAAAAAGTATCAAAAGTCGAGGAGAAAACCCTTGCCACCTGCGGGACGCAAAAAGCGTCAATCTCCCAGCAGGCGTAAAAGGCGCCAGCGTAAGTAACGCCGCTCTCCGTTATGAATGTATGTAAAATATGTCACAAATAATCATCAATTCCGATAGATGCATAATTGCTCTGGACAGCAAGCAATAGTTAATATAGCTGGGCGATGTATCCGGAGGGCGATCGCCCGACTGGAAAGAACAGAAAAGCAGGGAGCTAAAACTGGCGCAGATGCGTCAAGAACAAAGGTAGGCCCGATCGGGCGATAATAGGAAAAACAGATGGAAACTCAAGAAACTCAAATAACTCAAGATCTGCGGGCGATCGCGACCAAAACAATCTGGTCCTATGCAACGGGAATGATAGCATTGAGCATGATATTCGGTCCCACAGCGATGAAAAGCGGGCTGCTGCCCCTTACCATAGTAGCAGGGGCAGCGGGTGGCACGGCAGCAGTATGGCGATCGCCCGATCGCCAGTCCCAGAAAAAGCTCTCCCAAGGGATGGCGATGAAGCAGCTAGAGCAAAGGGTGGCGGACCTAGAGACGATCGCCAGTGCGGAAGGATTAGATTTCGAGTACAGAATGAAAAGGTTAGAGTCACAGGGAGAAGGGAACTGTAATGAATAGCAATTTGGGGTTAATCTTAAAAGTATTAATGGCATCGCTCATGATAGCGATCGCCATCAAATACTGGGGACCACAGCTATCAGTACCCGCCACAGGACCGATAGCCTTGACAGCAGTGCTGCTGCCGACGATAATAGTAGCGATCGCCCTAGGTTGGCGAGCTACAAGAGAGCAAGGATAATGCGAACGATTGCCGAAATCAACGATAAAATCAGCCGCAAACAGGCAGTAGTGCGGACAGTAGAGGAAGTAAAGGCGCGAGTAGCAGAAGTTGGCGTTACCCAGGTAGCCAAGGAAGTGGATGCGATCGTCACGGGCACCTTTGAGCCAATGGAGTCTTCCGGTGCGATAATCAACCTGGGACAGACCGATCCGCCGATCAAAATTCGCTCCTGCTGGTTAGATGGCGTCCCTGCCTATTCCGGTTTTGGACCGGTAGATTTATATGTGGGAGCAACCGAACCAGTGGATACCCAGAAAGGGGAAGATGCCAGAGATGCAAGAGAAAGGGGTGGCGCTCATGTAATAGCAGACATGATTGCGGGAAAAAATGTGGATCTGCGAGCGATCGGACAGGTAACAGATTGCTATCCGAGAGCATCCTTGGAAACCACAATTAGCAGCAAGACCATTAACCAATTTTATCTATTCAATCCTCGCAATCTGTACCAGAATTTTATTGTGGGTGTCAATGGAGGCGATCGCACCCTATTTACCTACCTCGGTCCCTTACATCCGCAACTGGGAAACGCCGTCTACTGCAACACCGGAGCTGTTTCTCCCCTATTCAATGACCCCAAACTGCAAGTGATTGGCATTGGCAGCCGGATATTATTAGGAGGTGCGATCGGGTACGTTACTTGGGAAGGCACTCAGCATTTCCCTTTACAAAAACGCCTGCCCAATGATACACCAATAGGTCCAGCGGCCACCCTGGCTTTGATTGGGGATGCCAAGCAAATGAACCCAAAGTGGGTACGGGCCTGCTACTTCAAAAATTACGGTCCCTCCTTAATGCTGGGGGTCGCTGTGCCCCTACCAGTATGCACCGAAGAAGTCGTACAGCATTGTGCCGTCGAAGACAAAGACCTAGTGGCCCCCGTAGTAGATTTTGCCATCCCCCGGCGGGTCCGTCCCACCTTTGGACTGGTCAGCTACGCCCAGTTAAAAAGTGGGAAGATCGTCATTGATGGCAAAGCAGTTAGAGTTGCCCCCCTGGCCAGTATCTTTCTCTCTCGTCAAGTTGCCCTAGAATTAAAAGAATGGATTACATCTGGCAAATTTACTTTTACCGAACCCGTAGCCCCAATTCCCATGGACCGATCTTTTCTACCTCAAGACCGGTTGGGTTCTCAGGAAATGGAAATTGAATAGGCGATATTGTCGATCGCCTCAGTAAAGTCTAAGCCTAATTTGCTCAATTTTCACAAATAATTTGTGATTGTGATAATTGCCTCGTGACCAGGGTCTCCCTGGTCACGTTTGTTTGAGTATCTGCCTCCCTGTCTGGACCAGAACCCGGTATGAGCAAAAAACCGGGTTTCTGGAATTCATGCTTGAGATGTACCCGATCGCAATACTTCGTAGGTTTTGCATATAGGTTGTCATTGCGAGGGGGGGTACCGTGGCGATTAAGTTATGGTTTGCGAGTTAACCCCCCCCCCGTTAGCGCAGCGGCGCGACGCAGGAGCGCTAGCAATCCCCCTCGCGACATATGAGATGAAGATCTCTGCGGTGTCGTCGGTGAGATTGCTTCGGGGGATATAAGCGGAGAGCCCTAAAATGTCGGTTTTGGTTTCCCCCTCGCAATGACAGATTGTATCCCTTGAAGTATTGGGACCGATCGCCTTGCAGGCAGCAATCTTCTATTCGGGAGAGTTTGGCTTGCGGGGGCGGGAGGGTTTAGAGATGGGTTTGCCAGGCTCTCCAGATGTTTGGCGATCGCCAATACCGGGTGTACGTGTATATCCTTTGGGCTTTTTGAAGCCCCCGGGACCGTTCTTCTGGGAAAATTTCTTTTTCTTGAACTTGCTAGCCAGAGCAGCAATAGCAGTGCCCGACTGAATTACCAGGTCGTTTCCCTGTCGCTGCACGTCAAATTCCCAGAAGTGATTTAAAACCTTGCCCGAGAGGACGCCCTTTAGATTCAGCTTAAAAGACTTGGGGCGCTCTTCTTTTTTGCGGGGGGCCTGATGAAGCTTGACAACTACCTCCTCTTTCTCTTGGGAACTATAGACCACCTCACCCCGAATCGAAAAATAGCCATCTTCAAAATGGGCAGTATCGGCGATCTTGCTTTTATCGATAGCCTTATTTTTGATCAGCGTTTCTGGCTCCCAGACCCCGACAATTTGGGTATGTAAATCTTGTTCCTTCTCACGGGTGCGGGGATAGACCACCCACAGGTGTTCTTCCTCTAGGTTCATGTGCTTCCTCAACAGACTCATGATCCGACCGAGTAGCACTGCATGGATCGCGGTGCCATCAGAAGCTGTCAGGGTGCCTTGGTTGAATTGGGTGGGCAAGGGGGTATATCGACCCCGGACCAAGCCAATGGCTCGGTACTGCTTCGGTTCGGTGGGAGGAGAAATAGGTTGTGGCCGAGGTCTTGGCGGTTCGGGATGCAGTAGTGCTGGCTTTTCCTTCACTGGTGGGCTGACCTTGGCCTCTTGACCACCGTCAACTGGTGGAGTTGGGCGAGATTTTTCTTCCTTGGATAAAGACTCAGAAGTCATAGACTTGAATTCAAGCGGTCAGGATGATTACGTTCGTCTGCCTATTGTACTGTTCTTGAGCGAGAACGCCCACTTAAGCAATTCAAAATTCTTGCATGAGCGCAATTCTCTATTGGGAAAGTACCGCCAGATTACCTTCGCAGTCGGACCTAAGCTTGACTCTGGCGTGTAAAGTTTTGTAAACTTAGTTCAAACCCTTTAGCTGTGGGAATTTCGAGTATCCTGTTCAAACTCCTCCTGCACCCAGAAGAACTAAGAACTACCAATCGCGCTCTGCTCAACAACGGCTCGACAAGTAGGATTATCTTCTGAATGCAAGAAATGCCAGAGTTATCCGGAACGGTGGGTACAGCAGTTAAAATGACATTAGAGTTCAAGGGGGATGGCGTGAGCAAAAAGCGCATTAACTGGATAGTCTATTTGATGTTGGTGGTGGCAATTACTGCCTTAGTGGGGTCTTCCATGATTCCGGTGTTTGGTAATGCCTTGATGGCTAAACAGCGTGTCTTACGGTCAGTCCAGACGACCGCAGCAGGGACAGGAAATCCCGCCCTCACGGACTCCCGGCGAGGGGAGTTGGCATCTCAGGCCCGTGGTTATGAACTGGTCCTAGAACGAGAGCCGGAAAATCAGACGGCCCTACGGGGATTGCTAGAGGTGCGCCTGGAGTTACATGATATTCCCGGGACGATCGCGCCTTTGACAAAACTGGCCGAGTTGCACCCGGAGGAGGCGAATTACGGGCTGTTGCTGGCTCAAGCACATGAGTACATGGGCTCGCGCCAGCCTGCGGAAAATGCCTATAGTCAGGTGTTGGCTGCTCATCCCGGTCAGATGAATGCTCTCCAAGGTTTGGTGAACCTGCGGTTGTCCGCCCTCGATCCCCAAGGGGCGATCGAGTTGCTAGAAGATAGTCTCAAGCAGGCTACTCAAGCGAACCAGTTGCAACCGGGAACTGCCGATACTATTTCGATTAAACTGCTGTTGGGACGGGTTTATGCGTCGGACCAACGCTACCCAGAGGCGATCGCGGTCTACGATCAGGCCATAGAAGAGGACCGCAATGATTTTCGACCCGTGCTAGCTAAAGCTATTGTCCTCAAAACTCAGGGTAAAACTGAGGAAGCTCAACTTCTGTTTTCTCAGGCTGCTTCCTTAGCACCAGCTCAGTATCAGGAGCAAATCAATCAGCTAGCAGCGGAGTCCGATCCGGAAACTGCCGAAACTAGCGAACAGTGAACGGTGGCCAGTACCTTGACCCTGACCACCAACAACTGACCGCTAACAACTGACCATTTACCTTAATATTTCCGTTCTTGGGGCTCAAACATGGTCATAGTTACGGGTAGATAACTCAAGTCTATGCCTGCGGGGGAATAGTAAGCCATTGTATGCTGTCCGAACTTGCTGTCGTCTCGCTGGGGATAGTCTTCGCGGTAATGAGCCCCCCGACTTTCTTGTCGGTTGATAGCTGAGGTGAGGATCGTCTGTCCGACAATCATGATGCTGCGTAGTTCTAAGGCTTCGATGATTTCGGTGTTCCAAAGACTGCCTCGATCGTCTAAATAGATTTGGCTGAATTGCTGTTGCAACTCTTGCAGTTTGTTTAACCCCTCATTCATCAGTTCTTCGGTTCTGAAGACCCCACAATACTGACTCATGCAATCTTGAAAGTCTTGACGAACTTGGTTAATTCGATACTCCCCTTGCTGGTCTAATAAACCTTTAATTTGCTTTCGGGCTTCTGTTAAATAGAATTGTTCGTCTAGTTCGGGAAGCTTGCGGTTTTGGACAAATTCTGCGATGGCAGCACCCGTCCGTTTGCCGTAAACGACGCATTCTAGCAAAGAATTACTGCCCAGACGATTGGCACCATGTACGGAAACACAGGCAGATTCACCGGCGGCAAAGAAGGAATCTACGAAACCGCTATTGCTGCTGCGGACCTGACCGTCGGTATTGACGGGAATGCCGCCCATGGAGTAATGTGCTGTGGGACGCACGGGAATCGGTTGTTCGACGGCGTCTACCCCTGCTAGTCGGTGGGCTTCTTCCCAGCAGAAGGGCACCCGAGACATGATTTTCTCTCGTCCCATGTGGCGCAAGTCCAGATAGACGAAGGGACCACCGGCATTGCCCTGGAGATCGATGCCGCGACTGGCCCGCAGTTCCCGGGCGATCGCGCGAGAGGTAATGTCTCGGGGGGCTAGTTCCATCCTGCTGGGGGCGTAGTTGGCCATGAAGCGATCGCCTTCGGAGTTAATCAGATAGGCACCTTCTCCCCGGACTGCTTCAGAAATCAGCACTCCGACAGGATACAATCCCGTGGGATGAAACTGGACAAATTCCATATCCTCTAGGGGTACGCCAGCAACTGCGGCCATGGCCAGACCATCTCCAGTGGAAGCAAAATCATTGGAAGTGGTATTGAAGACTCGGCCATAGCCGCCGGTGGCAAACATGACTGCTTTGGCCCGTACTACCTCTAGCTTGCCATCCAAAATGTGGTACATGACAATGCCTTTGGCCTGACCATCTTCTAAAATCAGGCGCATCACGTACCATTCTTCATAGACCTGGACTCCATTGCGCCGCAGGTTGTTAACCAGTTCGTGGAGAATGGCGTGACCTGTTTTATCGGCGGCGTAGCAGGTGCGATCGTGGGAATGACCGCCAAAGGGGCGTTGGGCAATTCTCCCATCTGGTAAGCGGGAGAATAACACTCCCATATGTTCCAGGTCGATGATGACATCGGGAGCTTCTCGCGTGAGTATTTCTACGGCATCTTGGTCTGCTAGATAGTCGGAACCTTTGACCGTATCAAAGGCATGGGCTTCCCAACTGTCTTGGGTATCTACATTTTTGAGGCTAGCGGCAATACCCCCCTGGGCCGCCACCGAGTGGGAACGAATGGGGTGGGTTTTGGCAACTATGGCCACATTTAAGCTGGGATCTCGGCGGGCAATTTCTACGGCGGCGCGACATCCAGCTAGTCCACCGCCGACGATAATCACATCATGTTCTCGCATTTTGGGTTTGGTGTCTCCTGTTCTTTGTTGAGTTTATCGCGTTCGCCAAAAAAAGTCCCTGCCTGTGGACAGGGAATTTGTTGAGATTTGAGACAGCAAAACTCGATTAGCTTGTAGCTTGGGCCGTTTGGCCTGTGGGCATGGTTGCACCAGCGGTTGCCGTTGCAGTGTCCTGTGCGGGTACTAACTCGACGTGATTGAGTAAGGTGGTGACGAAGGCAAACAGCAAAAAGGGCAGAGACAATACCAGGATGACTCCGACGCTAGCTAATGCGTATGCAGGACGGGTGGCGCCCATCAATGCCATTGCTGCGGCCAAGCTGATCATGATCACGATTAACCAGACGACAATTTGAGCGTAGATGTCCCCAAAGGTGAGGGTGCAGCGCAAACTATATTTTTTAACTTTCTCCATGTTCTTCTTCGCTATCTTTATTTTTATGTTACAGCTCTGACTAGATTTCGGACTGTTTCTTAATTTTTCTCAATCTTCTGTAACGATCCTTTACAATTGGGCTGCTAGATTAGCTCAGGGACCGCCAATTGTTGAAAATTGCGGGCTTGCTAATTGCTAATTGAACAGAGTAAAGATATCTATTCATGACCAAAAAATGACTATCTAGATTAACCATTGACAATTAGCAAGCCCTTGTGCAAGGCCGAAATTAAATAATTTGCCCGTCGTTGTTCAACTCCGGAAAACCTTGAAGGTCAGACCCGGGCAGTAGATCGAATGATTCTAGGAAGGCTTTAATCTCAGTGGCAGTGCTACGAGTGGCACCACGACCGATCGCATCCTTAATCAGAGCATCCCCCGTAAACCCAAACAGATAACGTATAATCGTGATGCCGTCGGTAAGAGCATCTGTTATTCCATTCCCATCCACATCTAGCATGCTGTCACGCGATCCATCCAAATAGGCAGTCATATCATCCGCATTCTTCCGCAAAGCACCCTGCCCGATCGCGCCGTCAATCAGATCGTCGCCCCTAAACCCAAACAGATAACGCATGACTAACAAACCATCTGTCAAGGCATCCATGCTCCCATTTTTGTCCATGTCCAGATTAGGCCGATCGCCTGGATTGACGATCGCGCTCACGGTAGCTGTACCTGTATTATTGAAACTGTCCTGGATAATGTAGGTAAAGCTGTCAGTACCTGTGAAACCTGGATGGGGTTGGTATACGAGCAGGTTGTCTTCAATACTGACTGTACCCTGGGCAGCACTCGTAAAAGCGAGCACTTCGATCGGGTCCCCATCGGGGTCGCTGTCGTTGTCCAATACTGCGATCGTGGCGGTGGTTCCCGACCTGAGAGTGACGCTGTCGTCAACTGCTTCAGGGGGGGAATTCAGGAAAAAAACGTTCTCTTGAATTACTTCGGTGTCAGTGTTGCGCCGGATAATGTCCGACAGACGGGTATTATTCAGTTCGGCAATTTCTGGAGGACTGAAGGTGTTTTCGTAATAAAAGCGATCGCCATCTCGCAGGCGCCCGAACTGGTCGCGGAGGATGACGGACACTGTCTCCCCTACGCTGGCTCCGGGCAGCAAATCTTCTGCTAAAATGCCGATAAAGGGATCGATGTTGTCTACGCTGCCATAGAGTGTCTCTAAAGCGGCCTGTATCTCGGAGTCAGAGGTAATTTCGGCAAAGCTAGTCACGGGAGTCAAACCGAAAGACTCCCGCACTGTATTGTAGTCTGCTAAACCGTTGTGGCGTCCCCGCTGGATGTTAATTGCTACTAAGTCCCGGGCACTGGCATTAGCACCAAAACCAAACAGCAAGCTGCGCACATCTTCAATAACTCTCGTATCCACTTTCTGGCTGCCCGAACCCGCAATTCCCCTCAAAATTGGGTCTATGCCCGTTTCTTGCACCAGGGCCCCCGATCGGAAAAAGAGTTCGGATAAGGTAAGATTACCTTCGGGAATTTCTTCACCATTGGGATCGAGGCGAGGAATTTCTGAACTGAGTTGGGTGTGACCCAGTCGAAAGGCAGCAGTGCTAAAGGTGCGATCGATGCCAGGATTGATGCTGGGGTCATAGCCCCTGTATTCTGGCAAAGGATTTTTTCCCAATAGGGCAGGCAGATATTCATTATAGACGATCGCCTGAAGCTGAGCAACATTAATTTGGCGAGCGCGCTGGAAAAGTTCTTCGTCACTCCAGTCTGGATGGGCGGCGACCAATTCTTCAGCAAGGCGGTTATGTTCCCGGACAAACAAAGTGTGAACGGAAACAAGTGCTGAGTTTTCGTTGGCGCGGACATCTCCAGCAACGAACAGAGTGGTAGGATCTTGTTCTGTAGGGTTATCGTTTTCGATCGTCCTGTCATTAAAAGGCAACAGGTTGCCTTCGCTAATTTTCAGCTTGCCACTCTCGAAGCTGCGCAGAAAGTGATAGCGTTCTTCGTCAGAACCGTAGATATTAGAACCGTCGATCCAAGCAGTGATTACATTAGGCAATTGTAGCGGGTTAGTGGGGTCCGTGCCAGTGCCTTCGATCAAGACAAAATCGCGCATTTCGATTACCACTTCTCCAGTCCCTTGTGGGTCTAACTGAGGGTCTCCTGGAGGCACTTCGACGCTGATGAACCGTTCTTCTGCTGCTGCTTGTTCTGCCGATAGTTCCGGAGTCAGACTGAGATCGTGGTCCAGGAATTGTCCGAAGCCCCAGATGACGTTGGTCAGTCCCCGTGGTTCTGGTATTTCCTCGGACTGATAGGAAACCTCGTTGCTGATCTGGCGGGGGTTGGGGCGGTCTGCACCTGCTGCTGTGGAAAAACCGTCACTGTAGTCCAGGGGTACGATGTTCAACAATGCCGTGTTGGCAGCACCGTACTCTGGGTTTTCCAAGTTGTTACCGACACCGTCGATCGGCGCGGCTTCAAAGTTTCCTTCCTCGAACGGATCTTTCTGAATTAAAGGGTTTTCCATGTATTTACCTCTTTTTCTTAGTCGGCGATGTCTGATCCCATTTGTAAAAAAGGTTGCTACAATTGTCCGGAGTGTAATTTGCTCTCTTCGCTGTCATACCGCCGGGGGTGTCCCACCTCCGGCTAATAGCTAAAGGAAGGTTTTGACCGACTAATAAATAACGATCGAAATAATTGTAGCATTTTTTTGACAACATGCTATTAGTTCACACTCTATCGTATTCATAGACTATATCCTACCACAAAAACATGGCTCGTCATGGTGCCCCCACTACCGGGTTGGGTTGAGGCACGAAACCCAAGCTATGCTTGGCAATTCTAGGTTAATGCTATTGTCAATATAGGCGATCGCCCATCACCGACCATTTATAATATAATTGTTAAGAAACCGCAGGCCCGATCGACTTTACTCTACAATTGGGAATGAAGAGCTAGATCACCAAGAGGCCATTATGGCTTATGTATGCGCGATCGGTACGAACGCCTTATCTATGTCCCCCATGCAACCAATGGAACCGATGAAACCGATGGAACCGATGAAACCGATGAAACCTATAAAACCTATGAATATGAAAGGTATGCAGATGAATATGAACCCGATGGAAATGGGATGGGAGGAAAAAGGCAATGAACTCGGTTTGCGAGTCCGGAATATCCGCTAATATGGGATTTAAGACGAGTGTGGGTGGCACAAAGCCATCGCAGCAGATGAGAGAACAGGTTGGATATGCTAAAAACATTGAACATAGAAAACTTTCGCGGATTCAAATCATTAGAACTTCAGCATCTCGGAAGAGTAAACTTGCTGGTGGGGGCAAATAATAGCGGCAAAACTTCGATTTTAGAAGCAATACAAATCCTCTGCTCCCGCACGGATATGGGTTCAATTCAGCGGTTAATGACTTACCGAGGAGAGTATTGGTGGACTGAGACAGACAGTAGGAAAAATGGCGCTTTGGAATTGGACATTCGTCACCTTTTCCACGGACAGGATACCGCACCAGGCAGGGAATTCTCGATAGTGGGAGTGCATGGCAACCATCAGGAGAAGCTGGTGGCATCAATTCATGCCATAGAACAGTCCGAACCAGTAAACTGGGATGAAGATAGAGACTTAGGAGAACTAAATTTGGTTGTTAAGTGGACTGGACAAGAATTGGAAGAAGATATCAAGCTGCCTTTATCACTTCGTGCAGGTCTTTCTACCAATTATATCCGCAATTTGCGTAAACATGGCAGCTTTACGAAGACGCAATTATTAACCCCGTTTGCCTTGGAAGTAGCGGATCTTATTGCTATGTTCGATCGGGTTGTCTTGACCCCTGAAGAGGGGGTTGTCATCGAGGCGCTTCAGGCGATCGAACCCACAATTGAGCGCATCGCTTCAGTCGGTCCCGATCAATCTCGGTATAGCACTAGGGAACGGAGAGAACGGGGTGGGTTTTTGGTAAGATTGTCCGATCGCAACCAACCCATACCGATCGGTAGCATGGGAGATGGGGTCTGGCGGATGCTAGGACTCGTGCTGGCGATCCTATGCACCCAAGGAGGAGTATTATTGGTTGACGAGATCGACAGTGGACTTCACTTCACTACTATGTCTGATATGTGGAGAGTCATCTGGGAAATAGCTACAAAACTGGACGTTCAGGTTTTCGCGACTACCCATAACAGTGACTGCTGGACCAGTTTAGCTAGCATTGTTAGCAATGAAAAGGTAGATATGCATGGCATTACTATTCAACGAATAGAGAAAGGTAAGACAACTGGGGTAGTCTTTAATGAACGGGAAATCGCCATTGCTGCCGAACGTGGTATAGAGGTGCGTTAATTATATGACAGGTCTGCACAAAAAGAAGCTCTTAGTAGAAGGTGACTCTGATAAGCGAGTCATACCAGTATTGATTGAAGCTAATGGCATTCCTTGGGGAGAAAAAAAGGTTTGGCTGCGATCGGGGAAACTACGGCGGACTGTGTCGGGATCTTGAGATTCTTGGCACGGGGCCTATCCATCAGTAGCCCAGAAACCCGGTTTTTGGGAAAAACCGGGTTTCTTAATTTAATGTTAGGGGGGGCGATCGCCTGTTTTGGGTGTATACTATAGATACCCACTTTAGGAAGGTTATTAGTCGGTTTTAACCGACTTTAGCTATGACGCGGGGGTGGGATACCCCCGGCGGGCTAAAAGCGTAGTACTAATTACACGGGACACATTGATGCTGCAACCAGGCACATTATGGCAAAAGATAACTGAACGCACCGCCCATGCACTCGCCTGCGGTGCCCTCCAACCCATTCCCACAGAATGCGAGTTGGTGGAAGACTCTGGTATTCGCTTTTTAGTGCGGATCTTGTCCAACCTCGCCCGCAAGGATGCTGCCAAAAAGCAGCAAGACAAGAAAACAGCTAGTTCGGGTAAGGAATTTAACCCCTTCCTTCCCTACGAGGAGGATCTGTTTGTTGCTGACATTTCCGAGACTCACCTATGTCTGTTAAACAAATATAATGTTGTCGATAGTCATATACTGATCGTCACCCGATCTTTTGAAGAACAGGAAACTTGGCTTACGGAGCAAGATTTTCAGGCGATGTGGGCTTGCATGGCTGAATTTTCAGGCTTGGCATTTTATAATGGTGGGAAAATTGCAGGTGCCAGTCAGCGACACAAGCATTTGCAAATTGTCCCCCTCCCCCTCGGTGACGGACCCCAGACTCCTATCCATGAGGCGATCGCATCGGCAACATTTGACGATCCTGTGGGCAGGACCGCAAGCTTTCCTTTCCGACATGCGATCGCCCGTTTCGACCCCGACTTAGTAAAATCTCCCCAAGAGGCTAGTAAATTTACCCGGGACTGCTATCATAAACTGTTAGCTGCTGTAGGATTAGAGGTAACTGGCAACAGGCAATCCGGTGCCTACAATCTCCTCGCTACCAGGGAATGGATGCTACTCGTCCCCCGATCGCGGGAAGATTTCCAATCAATATCAGTTAACTCCCTGGGATTTGCCGGGGCCCTGTTGGTCCGCAACCAGCTGCAAATGCAGATTCTCAAAGATTGCGGTCCCATGACCATCCTCAGCACAGTAGCCCCGCCCCCAATACTTCTCGGTTAACAACCTGTCATTGCGAGGGGGAAGCAAAAATAGACATTTTAGGGCTCTCCGCCGAGATCCCCCCGAAGCAATCTCACCGACGACGCCGAAGTACTCTTAATCTCATACAGGACGGGGATTGCTTCGGGGGGGTTAACTCAATTGAGCATAAGTTATCGCTACGTACCCCCCCTCGCAATGACAAATAAAATGTTTAGCCGAGAAGTATTTGCACCGCCCCCATGACAGCCTTTGTGTATTAGAATATTAAGAAAAGTAAACAACTCAGCCAACAACTAGACAATTATGGCCCTATTTGGACTCGGTCAGAAAAAACTCACCCTTCCCACTCCCGAAACCGCCTTGCCAGGACGGACAGCGACTATGCCCGTCCCCTCTCAACATCATGTCAACGGCAACCCCCTCAAACCTCCCTATCCCGATGGACTGGAAATGGCAATGTTTGGTTTGGGCTGTTTCTGGGGCGCGGAACGCAAATTCTGGCAACAAGAAGGGGTTTTCACCACCGCAGTGGGTTACGCAGCAGGGGTAACTCCCAACCCTACCTATAGGGAAGTCTGTAGCGGCATGACGGGTCACAATGAAGTAGTGCGCGTAGTGTTCGACCCCAAAGTCATCAGTTACGAAACCCTGCTGCAAGTCTTCTGGGAAAGTCACGACCCCACCCAAGGAATGCGCCAGGGCAATGACACCGGCACCCAGTATCGATCGGGCATTTACGTTTATTCCGATGCCCAAAAGAAACTCGCCGAAACCTCACGAGACATTTATCAGCAAGCCCTGAGCAAGGCAGGTAAGGGTAAAATCACAACAGAGATTATTGAGGCACCCGAATTCTACTACGCGGAGGACTACCATCAGCAGTACCTGGCCAAAAACCCCAATGGTTATTGCGGTCTGGGTGGCACTAAAGTTAGTTTCCCGGCAATGGCGCTTCAGTCGTAGGGTGGGCACCGCCCACCATTGTCTTGGTCTTTGACCGATATTTACCCAAGAAACCCGGTTTCTCAGCCCCACGCGATCGCCTAAAGAAACCGGGTTTCTACGAATCTTCGTCTTTAACCGATAATTGACAATTGTCAATTCACCATTACCCAGCTTTTGCCTCACCCAGCTTCCAAGTCAGACTAGAAATCACATTAATGATCACGTGAGCGACGATCGGGACCAATAAATTGCCAGTTTCTAAGGCAGCATATCCCAGCACCAACCCCACTGCCGTCGCCCAAATCACATAAGGCCATCGTTCCATGCCGCTAAAGTGCAATACCCCAAAGCAGACACTCGATACAGTTAAACCTACAACATTCAACCCGAAAGCTGGCAGGATCACCCCTCTAAAGAGCAATTCCTCACTCAATCCCGGTAATAATCCTAGCCAAATAAAATCAACATAGAATAAAGGTTCCAGCACCAATCTTAAATATAAATCAGCACTTTCCCGGTAAGCGGGCCAGATTCTATAAACGATCGCACTTGCCCCGGTCACGCCCAGTCCCACTCCCGCACCCAAGAGCAAAAATTCCGGTTTCCAGAACAGCGGCAGTTGCGGCACCGGATCGAAGTGTAGCCACACCTTTGCCACTATCAGCAATAGCACTGCTGTTACCCCCATCGCAATCAAAACTTGCGGGCGCGTCATGGGTTCTAATTCTGGATTCTCATTTGTCATTTGTCAGTTGTTATTTGTTAGCTGTCGGCTATTTATCGCTAATGGTCGATAAACAATTTAATGATGATATGCTCGGGCTAAGGGCATCAGGACTAATGCCTGCCCGATCGGCCACCAAGACGCCCAATGCCTCTAAATACGATTGTACCTGCAAAGCCTTGATTCCGATCGCATCTGGGGGCACATTCATCCGAGTTACATTATCTGCCACCGCGATAATTTTGGCGGGAGACTGACTCAAACTGAGCAGGCCACTACCGCCGCAAGCAGTTGCTGGCACTACCACTGCATCTACTTGCTCTGCCCAAATATCTCCTGGTTGGGGCAATTCATCAGTACCCTTAACTACAAATTGGGGGGCGCGACTCAGTCCCACTAACACGCAGGGTAAGAAAGTATAGCCCAATTCTTCGGCGGCGCAGCGAGGGGACAGTTGCGGATCTAGGGGCAACGGCAATAGTGCTGGTGCATGGGCACAGGGAATTTGGAATTCCCGCACCACCAGGTGACTTATTACTGCTTCCGCACCCGCGATCGGGTCCACTCCCCGTCCGTGGCGATAGTTTTGCAACTCATCGCTTTCCGTATCGTCCGGGAACCGGGCCACCACCGCGATCGCCTCTGCTTGGGCCTTCGATATCAGTAATTCTGCGGCCCGCAACAGACTATCGGGATTGGCAATTGTCCCCCAACTAGCACCGGTGGTCGAGCTGCGCAATTCCACCTGTAACGGTGCGTCCGTCACCACATAGTCCGTCAGAGACAGACCCAAAGTTGCTCTCGTAGCGTCCGCTGCTTGCAGGTGCCGCAGGCGCAGATCCGGTTCTATCCCCCCATCGAGAATCAAACCCACCCGGTTCTGATGTACCGGTCGCAGTCCGTAGCATCCTGCCGCAAATTTGTCAAGACCATAGCCTTCCACATAGAAGGCATTAGGTAAATTCCAGTACAGTTGGGCACCATTGAGCACGTTCGGGTGGGTAATCAGGCGATCGCAGATTTGGGCGATCGCGCGAGCGACGGGCATTGCATCTCCAGCATAGCCACCAATTGCGGCCCCCACACCCGTGGGGACGATCAACACCACAGTGTAAGGACGCTTGTTCACTTTGATACAGCAGACTGCTGAGATGCTACCGTGACAATAGCCTCAACCTGGGCTGTTTGCCCTTCGGTGTCAACGCTAGTAACTGCCCAGCGTAGGGGTTCGCCCCGGCGCTGCAACTCTGCTTCAATTTCTTGATGCAGTTCGGATGGAGTTGCTTGCAAATCAATCTCTGCCGTGATAAAATGGGTTGTCATCGGGTAATTCTCACGAATAATATTTTCCAAGGGCTACTTTTCCGGACGACCAAACTGGCGCTCGTACACATCATCTTCCTTTTCGGTGATCGCTTTCAGGTCCGATCGGGGGTATGATACGCAGAGCAAGGCATAACCTTCCTTTTGCAAATCTGGACTGAGTCCCATACCCTCACTTTGATCGACAGTTCCTGACTCTAGCATGGCAGCACAGGTAGTACAAACACCAGCATTACAGGCGTTGGGCAACTCCAGTCCTGCCTCCTCAGCAACTTCTAGGATCTTCCGATCCTCTGGTACTTGCAGGGTATGGGTATTGCCTTGGTGGTTAATTTCGACAGTATAAGTCTGAGGCATAACTTGGTCTAGTGGGCAACTGCCTGTTACAAAACTACATCTGCTTATTTTTTCACGACGCCTGAGAAAATTCCTAGTTAAAGGATTTATTTAAGAATTTACCCCCTCCAACTGCGCGGGCTATATACATTTATCATTTGTGTACCCAGCTTAAGCTATCAACTACTTATGACCACAACCCCTTATTGATGGCGATCGCCACCTACACCGCACCGGTGTATACAGGCTCCTTCGGTGCCAGGTTATCGCTGCGTGGTCCCTGAGCGTGAGCCGAAGGGAGGTTATTACTCGCAGTCGCCACCTGCATGAACCGGCGTTGGTAGGAGGAGCCGCCCGACAAGAGCGCATCACTGTACCAACTGGTACATCTATACTTCCCTTAGCAATTAGCACTTCGCACTTAGCAATTAGCAATTAGCAATTAGCAATGAGCAATTAGCAATAAGCAAAACCTACAACAAAACCCCTGTAATGGATACAAGGGCCAATGGGTTAGGTTTACCGCAGTGCCGTCTTACCTCAGTTTTTGACCTGGTTGCACCAGGTGGGTACCCAGGTTCGATAGCTTTCGTGTCCGGTTACTGGCCGGCATACTGCCGCTAGAACTACACGGGTTCCCGTTATCTCAAGGCATAGATCATAAAACTTTATTGGCAGTCACCAACACCGCAGTAGAACCTGTTACCGTTACATAAGACTTACCCAAAGTTGCCCATCACTGGACATCTCTGGAACTTACTTCCTGCTTCACTCTGGTAGTGTCGGCACTGACCAGTCCACAGGCTAACACCGCCTAACTGGCGGCTATTTCCAAATTAATGGAGGCAGATCTATTTCCAGACCATGTTTTTATTATAGCAATCTTTCCGGTGAAAGTTATCCGAGATAACAATAAACTTGACTAATTGGGCGGAACATATCAATTCAATAGGTCACTTAAAAACCGCGATTCTTACCCCTACCGGGAACAATGTCCAAAAGTGGACAATAATTTACTTACAGCTTCTCACCCATAGTAGCATGAGTTTCACTTTTGTGGCTGCTGATTTTTCCCAAGTGCTTGAGATCCGTTCGTAGTAGGGTGTGGCTCCGGAACCCGTTGGTAGTAACCCGAACCCTAAAGGGCCCGGCTACACGGACAAAGCCCGCCTGCGCGGGCTACACATGTACCTGGCTATCAACTACTTTTGACCACACCGTTCGTAGTAAGACACACTTTACGGCTTCACCGGTGGGCGGTGCCCACCCTACGAGTACCATATAGATTCTACTTTCTGGGCGATCGCCAATGCCTCATCTCTGTTGGGGGTCTCCAGCAGCACCGTCACGTGACCCAACTTCCGACCGGGACGAGATTGAGTCTTACCGTACCAATATACCCGCGAGCCGGGGATGGCGGCCAACTCTTGACGCTTAATAAAATAGTCCCCTGTTGCCACCTCATAACCCAACAAATTAATCATGACGGCACCAGTACAGTTTAAGGCCGTATTGCCCACCGGCAGTTGACAGACCATTCTCAGATGCTGCTCAAATTGGGAAGTTTGGCAAGCATCTAGAGTAAAATGGCCAGAGTTATGGGTCCGAGGGGCAATTTCATTTACCAATAGCTTGCCAGAACTGGTTAAAAATAGCTCAATGCCAAAGACCCCCACCACTTCCAGACTGTCCAAAAGGGTGCGGGCGATCGCCTCTATCTGTTCTCTGACAGCTATAGTAATCTGGGCAGGCACCAGTACCCGACGGCAAACTTGGTCTTCCTGCTGGGTTTCCACCACCGGATAGACCACCACCTCGCCAGTGACAGAACGGGCCGCGATCGCGGCCAACTCCCGTTCAAAAGGGATAAATTCTTCTAGCAATGCCGGGGTTTGTCCCAGTTGTTGTAAAGTTAAGTCTAGGGCCTGACGGTCTTTCAGGATAAAAGTCCCTTGACCATCATAGCCGTGGCGTCGGGCCTTGACTACCACCGGGAAAGACCAATCTTGAAGATCTAGTTTTCCATTGAGGGGGATAAACTTAGGAACGGGTACACCCAGTTGCTGCAAGTAACAGCGCTGATCGTACTTATCTAGCAGTGGGGCTAAAGCCTCCAGTTTGGGGCGAAAACAAACACCCTCGCTGGCCATAGGTTTGAGGGCATCCAGGTTAATAAACTCATTTTCAAAGGTAATGACATCACAGCGATCGGCTAGTTGGGCGGTAGCGGCAGCATCATCTATTGGTGCCAGGATGACATCAGCAGCATCCGCCACTGCTGGATCTGACTTGTTGGGCGTTTGCACCACCAGTTCTATATCCAAAGACTTAGCTGCACCCGCCATCATCCAGGCCAACTGTCCGCCACCGATCACGCCTACTCGTTTCACTTGCTGTTGTCCCTTCCCTCTTAACCTGACAATAATCTTAACCGGACGATCGGGCAACTGCCGATCTATCTTAGTATAGATCGTAGCCGTCAATTATGCAACACAGAGGCCAACTTCTTTCTCAAATAGTTTTACCCTACCTTAAGGATCGCATTTTTCCCCTCGGACGGAGATATTTGTAGGGGTTGACATTCGATCTAGGGATGGGTTAGAGTGTATATTACCATAAGTAGTAAAAAGAATAGGGAAAATAACGAAGCAAGTCCTATGGTGCAAATTTCGGAAAGAATTCAGAATATAGAAGAGTCGATCTTTGTCAAGATCGCCGGTCTGGCCAAGAAAGAAAAAGATGCGATCGGGTTTAATACGGGCTCGCCAGGTCATGGTTGTGCAAGACAGGTGACCGAAGCAATAAATCAGGTTAAGGCCCGGGAAATATCCATCTACCGCACTCCTCACTATGGATCGGAGCAAGGGCGAAAGGACGCAGCGGAGTATTTCCAGCAGCGGTACGGCATAGAATTAGATCCCCATCGACATATTAATATCACAACGGGGTTTACCCATCTATTCAAATGTCTGTGTGAAACAATCCTCAATCCTGGAGATACAGCAATTTTTATAGAACCGACCTTTCCCCAATATCAACAGCCAGTTACCCTGGCAGGGGGAAAAATGGTAGTTATCCCCACCAGTGAGAAAGAAAAGTGGAAACCAAAACCAGAAGCAATAAGAGGGGCATTGAACAACCATCCCGATGCAAAAATGATAGTATTTAACTATCCGAATAATCCTTCTGGGGCCACTCTCACGGAGCCAGAGTGGAATGAAATTATCGATGTCTTAATAGAGGCGATCGCCAGCAGTACAAAAGAGAAAAAAGAATTTCCCCTGGTGCTGCTAGATGAGGCATATGTGCCCCTGTTTCATCGTGGAGAATTGCACGAACATCCCACCTTTGGTTTAACTTTGCATAAAAGGATGCAGGGGGCAACAGCAGCGGAATTGGCCCGACTGGAAGAGTTGATGGCATCAAGTCTAATAGCCTGTACGATTTCTAAAGAAGGGATGGCAGGGGTGTTGCTGGGGATGGCAGCGTCCAAGAATGAAAAGCTGATGAAAGCTCTGCGGATACCTCAAAAGGCTAGCGTGATTACTTGCAGTGCGATCGGAGAAATGGCCTTAAGTGCCATGGTGAAACCGGATCCAGAAGGCACGATGGCTTGGGCGGGAAAGCTTTATGAGAGCAGACTGAATCAATTGGGGAATGGCTTGAATAGCATCTTTGCAAAACATGGTATAATGGGAGAAAAGCCTGGGAGTTTTATTCCGGAAGCGGGCATGTATCTTTACAGTAACTTTTCGGGGTTGAAGGGCTACAAAATAACGGCAGAGTTTTTGTCAAGACTGGAGGAGGTGGCAGCCGGAAAATTGCATCTTGAGGATTTATATATCGATAAGCAGATGCAGACAAATTTGGAAATTGCTTTGTGGTTGCTATTGTCGGCGAAGGTGTCGGTAGTGCCAATGGGAAGACCAGAAGATTGTTATATTAGGTTTGCAGTGGGTATGGATCGGGCGATGGTGGAAACGGCAGATTTGGGAGTCGATCGGGAAAAAACAGCAAGCTTAGGGAAAGAGTTGATCGATCGAGCCCTAGTGCAAATTGACGGATCCTTGTCAAAACTGATAAAATGAACAGCATCAGTTCCGGAATTTAAGGAGGCAGAAGAAAATGTCAAGGAACCAACTAGAAATTATAGAACTGAAAGAAGAAACGCAAGCAGAAATCGCTGAGTATTTGATGGATGTAGCCCGCAAAGGGTACGATGTCCAAGAATTCGATCCCCAGCTCAAATATGGGGGCACCAAGGGTTCCCTGTCCCAACAGGAGGGCTATTATCCAGACTGCAACCTGGTGGAACTGAAAAAATTAGGCTATGCAGTCACGGAAATTCTGCAAGAAAAGGGAGAAGCAGAAGCTTTAGCTTGCTTCAAAGGGTACCGGGAATTATTCTCGTCGTCTGGCGGAGATGGCGTGGAGGCGGGAATGCCGTACATTCAGAAAATTAAAGTTCTGCCAGAGTGGCTGTTTGCAGATATCAATACGGCAGATTTGATTGCCCCCAACGGGTTCCGGATACCAGAACATCTGAACACTTGGAAAGAGATCCGGGAATATTCAGCTAAGTTGCTAGTGCCGAAACTACTCCTGGCGGCAATAAGCGGCATCCACAACCAATGCCCCTGGATGGATCTAGACATGGATCTGAACTCCACGATGCACACGATGCGACCAGATCCAGACAAATATCATGTGAATGCTGGGTATGGAGGTGGCTATATCAAGCAGCACACCGATGGCTATTGGAACGATCGCAGTAACGTGCCTCTGATTATAGTTTTTCTGAGCATTAGCAATCCCAACCAGGAACCAACCGGTTTTATCCCGGTGGAGGCCATTTTTCGGATTCCCTCCCCAAATTCTCCAATTTACGATGACTGGCGTGGGGTCTTCCAGGATTTGATTCCACCGGGGAAAAGTCCCGAACAATTCGTGGAATGGGTGGTTTCCGAAGCCACGAAACCTCAGTTTTCCTTTATTATGGGCGTACTGGGTGGGGATGCTCAGCGAGGGGTTTACGAGACTCCCCTGTTAGAGAAGGATCCCAAGTATGGTGGCTACCTGTTTCGCGCGAAATCAACCTTTAAGGCTTCCAATCCCCATGCAGAACCGGTGGTAGAATTCACGAATCGCACGATCGAGTTTTTGGGCAGCCAGAAAAGTCCAGATACATATATGGAAGTGTCCCTATCACCGGGAGAAGTATATCTGGCTCTGAATGGGGCGGGATTATCAATCAATCCCCATCCTGAATATGAAGCGGATGGTTACGCATATCCTGTAAAAGGCGCGGCAACGATTCACGGCAGGGGGAAATTGACCGCGATCGATGGTAAAATTCACAGGACATTGGCACGGGGGAATAGTTTACTCGGTGGGGAAAGAACTTTTTACGCCCCAGATGATGGAGCAGATCTGCTGCTAGAGGAGTTGCAAAAAGCGGCTCCCGATGCTAGGCTAGGAGCGCTGGATCGAAATAGCTTATTTCCAGACAAGGGAGTTGTGAGGGAGCTGCTCCAGGCAGGGATTCGCGGTAACCTATTGAAACGATAACTAAGCTGCCGCGCATTTAAATTGCATAGGCAGAAACGCGCTCAACCATTGTTATCAAGGGCTTTCGGAATTTGGAATTTGGAATTTGGAATTTGGAATTGCTTAAGGTATGGCCTGGCCTTGGGCCAGGCAGAAAAATCAGTCGAGAGGTAGAGAAACAGCAAGGATGGATAATAATTCAGGAACGGATAGGTTTAATCAAGGCTATTTTGACAGTAAAGAGATAGATGATTTTTACAGAAGAGTGGTGGGGGATCATACCCATTGTGGAATCTTCGAGCAGAAGGATGAAGATGTACTTATTGCCAAAAAGCGGACGACAGAATACATGGCAGATTTGCTGCCATTAAATAAAGATAGTCACGTTCTCGATTTGGGATCGGGATATGGTGGAGCAGCAAGATATTTAGCAAAAAAATACGGCTGTAAGGTATCTTGTTTGAACCTCAGCGAACAACAGAATGCCCTCAATGTCGAACGCAATGTTATGGAGGGTCTGGGGGAGTTAATCCAGCTGTATCAAGGTAGCTTTGAAAAATTGCCCTTTCCCGAGGAGAAATTTAATATAGTTTGGACCCAGGATGCCCTCTTCTACAGCGATACTCAATTGCAAGCTTTTAAAGAAGCCCATCGAGTTTTAGTCAAGGGTGGTGAATTTTTGGCCTGCAGTTATTTCTTCAGTGGCGAGCGTCCTTCCTCAGAAGATGTGAAGAAGGTGGTAGACTGGTATACGGGAGGGATTCACAAAGTATATTTTTTGCACCTAAATGATTATCGAGAGGTGGCCAAGGAAATTGGCATGTATGAGGTGGAAGCGATCGAGTTAACGGAGCAGGTGTCGGTGAACTATTTGCAACTATTGAAAAAGATGGAGGATCTTCAGGCAAGGGAACAGCTTTGGAGTGAAGAGTTTTTTGATAAAAAGAAGCAAAGGTTACTTGATTGTTCTGAAGTGGGCAAAAGTGGATTATTGCAATGGGGAATGTTGCACTATCGGAAACAGAGATAGAACGAAATAGAACGAAAGCATGTCAACCTTTCCAGGCAGGGATTCGCGGTAACCTATTGAAACGATAACTAAGCTGCCGCGCATTTAAATTGCATAGGCAGAAACGCGCTCAACCATTGTTATCAAGGGCTTTCGGAATTTTGAATTTTGAATTTTGAATTTTGAATTGCTTAAGGTATGACCTGGCTTTGGCCAGGCAGAAAAATCAGTCGAGAGGTAGAGAAAAAGCAAGGATGGATAATAATTCAGCAACGGATAGGTTTAATCAAGGCTATTTTGACAGCAAAGAGATAGATAATTTTTACAGAAGAGTGGTGGGCGATCATACCCATTGTGGAATCTTCGAGCAGAAGGATGAAGATGTACTTATTGCCAAAAAGCGGACGACAGAATACATGGCATCTTTGCTGCCATTAAATAAAGATAGTCACGTTCTCGATTTGGGATCGGGATATGGTGGAGCAGCAAGATATTTAGCCAAAAAATACGGCTGTAAGGTATCTTGTTTGAACCTCAGCGAACAACAGAATGCTATCAATGTTGAACGCAATCAAGAGGAGGGTCTGAGGGATCTAGTCCAGGTCTATCAAGGGAGCTTTGAAAAATTGCCCTTTCCCGAGGAGAAATTTAATATAGCTTGGAGCCAGGATGCCCTCTACTACAGCGATACTCAATTGCAAGCTTTGAGAGAAGCTCATCGAGTTTTAGTCAAGGGTGGTGAATTTTTGGCCTGCACTTATTTCTTCAGTGGCGATCGTCCTTCCTCAGAAGATGTGAAGAAGGTGGTAGACTGGTATACGGGAGGAATTCACAAAGTATATTTTTTGCACCTAAATGATTACCGAGATGTGGCCAAGGAAATTGGCATGTATGAGGTGGAAGCGATCGAGTTAACGGAGCAGGTTTCGGTGAACTATTTGCAAGTATTGAAAAAGATGGAGGATATTCAGGCAAAGGAACAGCTCTGGAGTGAAGAGTTTTTTGAGAAAAAGAAGCAACGGCTACTTGATTGTTCGGAAGTGGGCAAAAGTGGATTATTGCAATGGGGAATCTTGCATTATCGGAAAGAAAATTGATGAAAGCAGGAATTGTTCGAGATTAACAAGTTCGGTGATATCGGGTGGAGATTTGGCGGCCATAGCAGCGTGGTCCAAAGGTGAAAGGGCATCAGTACCCAGAAAACTCGGGCGGAAAATTGCTACAATCATGATAATTATCGAGTTATGAGAGGATCGTGATGAATTTCTTAACTTTGGTGCTGGCTGCTATCTCCCTAGGAATTACAGCCTCTCTTGTCCCAGGTCTGGCGATCGCCAGTTGGGAGGGGGCCGTCATCGGGGTGATTGCCATAGTGATTGTCATGACGTTGGCCAATGGGATTGCCAAACCCATTCTGAAAATTATCAAAAAGCCTGAAAACATCTTAACCTTGAGTCTAATGAGGTTTGCGCTCATTGCGATCGGGCTTTTGCTGGCGGGATACTTCACTAACGACTATTTTATAGTTAAGGGTTTGGTACCGGCCTTCTTGGGGGCGATCGTTCTGTCTGTGGTTTATGGCTCGATCGACTGGTTTGTCAGCGGGGAAGAGGCTTGAGGTGATGGGTTCGCAGTCAGGGCTAAAGCGCTAGTAGAGATCGGCGGCGCAGATAGGGCCCTAGGGCGGTCCGGAGGTGAAACAGTATTAGCGAACCTTCCCTACGGGGGGCGGAAAATCGCTATAATCATGATAATCGAGTTATGAGAGGATCATGCTTAATTTCATCTTAACTTGGGTGCTGGCTGCTATCTCCCTAGCAATTACAGCCTATCTCGTCCCGGGTCTGGCGATCGCCAGTTGGCAGGCCGCCGCCATCGCTGTGGTGGTGATGGGGTTGGTGAATGCGATCGTCAAACCCATTCTGACAATTCTTACCTTGCCCTTAACCATCTTAAGCTTGGGTCTGTTTCTGTTGGTGATTAATGCCATCAGCATTTCGATGGTCGGATACTTCACTCCCGGTTTTACAGTTAATGGTTTTTTCCCGGCCTTGTTTGGTTCGATCGTTCTGTCTGTGGTTTCCGGGTTGATAAATCAGTTGGCTAGTGCGATCGAGGCTTAAGGTGATTCGTTAACTTTCGTGGTGGGCGGTGCCCACCCTACAAATTTTGAAGGAATATCCCCTCGGAGTATGACTGAAACATTAACTCAAATAGGTCTGCCTCCTCAATTTCCCGACCACACGCAACTACCCGAAGAGGATGGTACGTTTGGGAAAAACTTTCACCGAACTCCCCAAAGTTTGATTCTGACAGACTCTATTGGTCCCGTTTTGGAGCGACTTCATCCCGACGGACAGTATGCTATTGGACAAGACTGTGGCATCTATTGGCGAGAAGCTGACCCGCCAGAAAAAGGTGCCGAAGCGCCTGATTGGTTCTATGTCCCCAATGTCCCCCCTAAGCTAAAGGGTAAAATTCGCCGTTCTTACGTGCTGTGGCGGGAATACCAAGCACCTTTGATTGCTTTGGAGTTCGCTAGTGGCAATGGTAAAGAGGAACGAGAGACAACTCCTCTGGCTTTGGCTGCCAAAAGTGTGAAACAAAAGCCGGGCAAGTTTTGGGTGTATGAGAAGATTATCAGGATTCCTTACTATGGCATATTTCAAATCAGCAATAGCCAGTTATTGGTCTATCATCTGGTAGATTTTGTTTATCAGAAACTGGAACCGAACTCGCGAGGTCACTATCCGATCGAGTCATTAGAAGTAGAGTTGGGACTCTGGCAAGGAAGCTATCAGAATCAAACACAGTCCTGGCTGCGTTGGTGGGATTTGCAGGGAAATCTGTTGTTGACTGGTTCCGAACGAGCCGAACTGGAAAAACAAAAAACTGCACGGGCTGAAGCTAAAGCCGCACGACTGGCAGAAAAGCTACGGGCATTGGGTGTTGACCCTGATGCGGAAGAATAACGTTCCCAGGTAAATCGCCGCACCCTCAAGGGTGCGGCTACAGTTACAAAGCCCGCCTGCGCGGGCTGGCGATCGGGCGATCGGGCAATTGACAATTATAGTGCTAAAATCGAGGGATTTGGTGGGCAGTGGTATCCTAGCATATTGTAGAATATAACAATCCATACTATAATCACAACTCTCATGAGCAAGTCAGCCGTGCAAACCCTGACAGACATTGGTACAATGATTGTGAGAACGCCGGGAACCTGCGGCGGGCGTCCCCGAATTGCCGGACACCGAATTACAGTTCATAACATTGTCATCGACTTTCAGGCGGGAATGAAGCCAGAAGAGATAGTCTCGGAAAGATCGCAGCTAACCTTGGCCCAGGTTTATGCGGCACTTGCATATTATTATGCTAACAAAGAGGCGATCGAAGCAGAGATTGCCGCCGAGGATGATCTATGCGATCGTTGGGAAGCTGAGTATAGGGCTAAAATGCAATGAGTCAGATTAGTATTTACCTAGATGAAGATAGTGTTGAGAAGTCCTTGATTGCAGCTTTCCGTAATGCTAGCTTTGATGTAGTCACAGTTGCAGATGTAGGCAGGGAAAGTTATGCAGATGAAGATCAACTAATCTGGGCCACACAACAGAGGCGCGTCATCTACAGCTACAACCGAGGAGACTTCTGCCGACTGCATAGCGAATTTATGGCAGTCCAGAGGAGCCATACTGGCATTATATTGCTCCGGCAACAACGCTATTCAATTGGACAGCAGTTACGAGGTTTGCTAAATTTGGCTGCTGACAAATCAGCCTCGGAGATGGTAAACCAACTGGTGTTCCTGAGTTATTATATTGAGAAAAACTGAAGGTAGCGATCGGGAGTCAGACTAAACCAAATGGTGGGTCGATCTATCTGGAGAGCACTAATCGCACTACTCCAGATAGATCGAAGGTGCCTACTGCCGCTGCGCGGAATTCAAAATTCAAAATTCAGAATTCAAAATGCTTTGGGAGCAAGGCTTTGAGCCACTTCCGGCTGGTGCATTATTTCCGCCGCGCTGCACTACCCTACTACAATATTACTATAGCCCGAAAATTGTTGCGATCGAAACTGAATATTTTTTAGTCGGTTTTAACTCAGATCTTGCACCATTCTCAACGGTCGGCGGAGCGGAGATAATTCGTTCCCAGGCTCCCGCCTGGGAACGAGGGTAAAACGACGAGAAATAAATGATTCCAGCCCTCTCCCCTCTCCCCGTGTCCCCGCGTCCCCGTGTCCGGTGCGTCCGCTAAATGCGAATGGTGCAAGATCTCAATTTTAACCGACTCCTACCGAGTTACCTGGCTCCGCCTGGTAACGCGGGGGCTTGAACCCCCGGCGGGCTTTGTGATAGATAACCGCGCGGAGTAATCATCCAATCACCGTGGGTATGGGTACTTTGATTACCGATCAGCACTGTAGTCAGCATGTCAATGGGTATTTCCAGGAATTTGTCAAGGGTTGTCAGGGTAATTTGTTCTGATTCTCGGTATACCGAACGGACGATCGCCACGGGAGTATCTGGTTTCCGGTATTGTAGAAATATCTGCTGGGCCGTGACTATTTGCCGAGTCCGGTTGGCAGATTTAGGGTTATAGAGTGCGGTGACAAAATCTGCTTGGGCGGCGGCGTGCAGGCGCTTTTCGATTACCTCCCAAGGTGTTAGCAAGTCACTCAAGCTGATGGCACAGAAATCATGCATTAAGGGCGCACCCACCTTCGCTGCTGCTGCTTGCATGGCTGTAATTCCTGGCAACACTTCTACGATGGGTATTTTCCCATCCCAACCTGATGTTCGTAATTGTTCCATGACCAATCCTGCCATGGCATAAATGCCGCAATCTCCTGAAGAGATGACTGCTACTGTTAAACCCCAATTTGCAAGTTCTATGGCCCGTTCTCCCCGTTGGCGTTCCTGAGTAATGGGAAATGCTTCGACAATTTGTCCCGGACGCCGCAAAGGGGCAATTAAATCGATATAGAGACTATAACCGATAATTACATCGGCACTAACGATCGCAGTTTGAGCCCCTGGGGTGATTTGGTCTAATTGTCCCGGCCCGATGCCCACAAGTAATAGTTTACCTGTACGTCCTGTATATTCTACAGCCGATTGGGCGATCGCCACCGTGACTGCCCCTGGTTCCCCTTCTGTTCTGAAAATTTCCTTGGCAACCAATAGAGATGCTTCCTGACTTACTTCTCCCGTTGACAAAGGTGCTGTATTAAGCCCGCGCAGGCGGGCTTCGTTCTTGTAGCCCCACTCTTTAGGGTGGGGGTATGAGTGCGCAGCAAGTAAAGCAGCAGCTTCGGCGACGCTGGGAGTTCCTACTGCTTTTTCGACTACAGTTGAAGGGGTAGGGACAGCGACAGAACGCAGCATTTCTGCTGGGAAACTGCGTAGGGGAAAGAGGCGATCGCGACAGAGTTCCACCAACCCGACTTCATCAGCTTTGATGTCAATTGTAGCCACCCCTGCGATCGCCCCTTCTGCCAAAGCATGGGTTTGCATGACTTCTGTAATTGCCCTTTCAATCATCTGACGTGAAGTTCCTCGTTCGCAACCTATTCCCACCCACAAAACTCTCGGATGCCATTGCACTTGGGGTATATCGGACTCGGGGGATAATTGGCGATGGGTAACGCATATTCTCCCTTTGGGGGATATTTTATCCTTATCCAACTGAAAATAAAATTGATGTCCTTCGGGAAGATGCTTTTGCCAAAGGGTTGTGCCAACTTCTTGCATTACCTGGACGGGTTCTCCCCTGGCAACTGCTGCACTCACTCCCGTCCAGTCCCCAGGGCCCCGCTGCCAACCAAAGGGAACCCCCAGCATATCTACTCCTGGTAATTGTAAGGCAGCGGATGCCCCTGTTAAGATCGGAGTTGCCCCCAGTTGCAGTGCAATTAACCTGGCTAATTTGTCAGCGCCCCCTTGATGTCCGCCGCACAAACTGATGACAAATTTACCAGCTTCATCTATAACTATGACAGCGGGGTCGCGAGATTTATCCTCTAGCAAGGGAGCAATTAAGCGCACGACTGCCCCAGTTGCCAGGCAGAAGATCAACGCCCGATGGTTTGACCACAGGGTGGTAAGATGTGAGTGGAGAGAACCTTGGTAAACCCGCGTCCCGGGAATATTATCTAAGGATGCTGGTACCCAAATGTTCGCAGTTTCGTTCGCATTCTCGTTCGTAGTAAGCACTTTAGTGCTTAATAACTGGAGGCATTTAGCGGCAGTGGGGGTGACGGCGATCGCAGCTAGTGGTTGAAATTCGCTCTCTAGTGATATCATAGATTATGCTTCCTCCTTTGCAGCCCGACAGGCAAGATGAGATCGGTTATTCATTGTAGTAGTGTAGTACAGAATGAAAAGCAATTCCAATTATCCCGCTAACTCCAAACAATTACAACGTCTTCTGATCCTTTATTGGGCCCTGGCGAGTTTTGCTATCAGCGCCGTCGTGGCGCTGATGAGCATCATGCCCCTGTACAACCAATTGAAAAAACAGGAGGAAAGAAATCTCCAGTTCGCCGTTCATACCCGCACCATGACGGTCAATCAATTCCTATCGGGCTCTAAAAATGTCGCAGAGCAGATTGCCAGCCGCACTAAAGCCCGTAAAATATTACAAGAATACAACAGGGGAACCCTCAGCATGGATGAGGTTGCCAAAGAAGTATCCAGCATCTTGACTGACGCCCTCAACCGGTCGTCCGATGTTGTCGGGATAACGCGCCTGGATGCAACGAGTAAGCTGATCGCTCAGGTGGGGTTGCCAATTCCATCTGAATTTTGGTCGATACCGCCAGCGGGTTCTCAAGAGGTGTTGGTTTCCGAGCCGATCGGGCTACAGGAGGAGTCCTATTTAGTGGTGGGAGCCCCAATTATCAACCCTACCTCTAAAGGGCGGGTGGGAACGGACATCGTTTTGTTCAAGATTACTGGTTTACAACGGATTGTAACAAATTACAGGGGTTTGGGCAAAACTGGGGAAATCATTCTCGGCGCTGTAAAAAATAACCAAGTACAATTGTTTTTCCCCTTGCGAAATCTCCGAAAGGCATCTGTCAGTATGTTGTCCGCGATGGAAAAAGCCGTAGCATCAGGAGAAGCGCAGCTGCTGAAAGTCTCCACAGGATCGGAACAAACGGCGATCGTTGCCACTGAGCCAATTAAAAATAGCAACTGGGGGCTGGCTATCAAGATCGATCGCCGGGAGTTTTATGCGCCAGTCAATCGGCAACTGGTAATTGTCGCTATCGCGATCGTATTTATGATTTGCCTGGGTACTGGCGGTGTCGTGCTGTTGCTGCGTCCCCTTGCCGATCGGGCGATCGTCCATATGGATGAATTAGAGGGACAAATTCAAGAAAAAATCCAGGAAGTGACGAATTTGCTTGCGGAAAAAACGGTTGCCTTGGAAGAACTCAAGCAGGCCCAAACTCAGTTGGTTCAGAATGAGAAAATGGCAGCTTTGGGTCAGTTAATCGCCGGTGTTGCTCATGAAATAAATAATCCCACTAGCTTTATTTATGGTAATATTGCCCCAGCTACGGACTATGCTTCCGACTTAATCGAAATGATTCAACTTTACGCGCAACATTATCCTCACCCGAGTCCGGAAATTAAATCAGCGGCTGAAGAAATAGAGTTGGAATTCCTGATCGAAGATTTTCCTAAACTATTGGCGTCCATGAAAGTAGGGGCCGATCGCATCAGGGAGATAGTCCAGTCCCTGCGGAACTTCTCGCGCTTAGATGAAGCAGAAATGAAACAGGTAGATATCCATGAAGGCATCGACAGCACCTTGATGATTCTCGAAAGTCGCCTCAAGGAAAAGCCCGATCGCCCCAGAATTGAAATCATCAAAAATTATGGGTTACTGCCTTTAGTGCCATGCTACCCCGGTCAGTTAAATCAAGTGTTTATGAACATCCTCGTCAATGCCATTGATGCTATAGACGAGTTAAATCATCAAGAATTATCACAAACCAGTAAAATTTGCATTAGTACCAGTTTAGCAGAATCTGACCGGGTGGCGATCGAAATTAAGGATAATGGACCGGGGATCCCCGAAACCGTGCAGAATCGTTTATTTGAACCTTTCTTTACTACCAAACCGGTGGGCAAGGGGACCGGTTTGGGATTATCTATTAGTTACCAGATTATCGTCGATCGGCACGGCGGGCAATTGCGCTGCATCTCCTCTCCTGATGCTGGCACTGAGTTCGCGATCGCCATTCCCCTGCGCCCCGAGGGTGCTTTGTAGGTCACCAGAGAGTGAAAAAGCCTGCGATCGGATATAATATAACTAATGATATTCTCATAAACTCATGAAAGATTCGTCACGAGTTGACAAATGGTACAGGGAAGTAGCGGATAGCTGGACCTCAGAACAACGAAAAAGCTGGTACAGTGCCGTAGCTTCTGCCTACAACAGGACCAGACCTCGCTATCCCAAAGCTATGATATCACGGGTATTGGAGATAGCGCAACTCCCAGAGGATGCCAGGATTTTGGAAATAGGATGTGGTCCGGGGAATGCAACGGCAGCTTTTGGGAAATTAGGCTTGCAAATGGTCTGTCTAGAACCAAGTGAGCCAGCATGTCAGTTGGCGCGACAAAACTCTGCCCAGTATAGCAATGTCGAGATTAAGAATACCAGCTTTGAGGAGTGGGAACTAGAGCCAAAGAGATTTGATGGGGTGTTAGCAGCAACGGCTTTTCATTGGGTTGCGCCCGAGAGAGGGTATCCCAAAATCACTGCGGCATTAAAAGCCAGAGGGGCTCTAATTTTACTCTGGAACACCTCAGCCCAGCCCCCCTATGAAGTTTACCAAATGTTAGATGAAGTCTATCAGATCCACGCTCCATCTCTGGGACGATATGAAGACAGAAAAATTCAGTTAGCCAACCTGAACCAGTTTGTCCAGAAGGTGAAGGACTCAGGTTATTTCCAGGACTGGAATTCCGAAGATTTCCCCTGTGAAGTAACATATAGCATTGATGATTATTTGGCGCTGTTGAGTACCTACTCTCCCTACATCAACCTAGAGTCCCAGCAGCGAGATTTATTGTTTGCCGGTTTGAGGGAAACCCTAGAGAAGAACTGCGGCAATAGTATCCAACTCTCATATCTGTCAGCTTTTCAGCTTGCCAGCAAAAGGTGAATGTCATGGGTGGATATCACCAGTGATGGCAAAGCAAACAGTACAACCCACAAAATATTACCTCCGTATAAATACTTGTACGACTTGCCAAGGTTCCACCCATGTTACAAACATAATCCAAAAAGAAGTACAAAATTTTTGATGTCATCCTTTATATGTGAGATATAATGAAGTAGAACATTTGTAATACTACCTACGGTACCGGAGAACTTATCAGTGCAATTGAACGCAGTTGATTTAAGAGAGTCTCAACAAGAGGAACCCTCAACAGCAGTCCCAGAACTCCCATTCACATTACAGCAGTTGAAAGCAGCGATTCCCGCCTATTGCTTTCAACCAAATGCGGGAAAATCTCTGTCCTACTTTTTTCTCGATATCGGGATTATTACCGGTTTATATGCTGTGGCTCATAGTCTAGATTCCTGGTTTTTCTGGCCAATATTCTGGCTAATGCAAGGAACCATGTTCTGGGCACTGTTTGTTGTCGGACATGACTGCGGGCATCGTTCCTTTTCCCGATACAAGTGGCTGAATGATACGATTGGTCATCTGGCTCATGCACCAATTCTAGTGCCATTCCACGGCTGGCGGATCAGCCATCGTACTCACCACCAAAATACAGGCAATATCGATACGGATGAAAGCTGGTATCCTCTAACAGAATCATTCTATGAGGAGACGCCTTGGTATGTAAAGTTTGCCCGTTACGATATAGTGCTGTTTGGATATCCCATATATCTGTTTAATCGAACCCCTGGCAAGCAAGGCAATCATTTTAACCCTAGCAGCCCTCTGTTTAAGCCTTCAGATAAATGGGACGTGATCGTTAGCACGATTAGCTGTGTATTGATGGTGGGGCTGCTAGGCTTTCTGACTTATGAATGGGGCGTGATGTGGTTAGTAAAATACTATCTCGTACCTTATGTAGTGTTTGTAATGTGGCTGGGTTTAGTCACATATCTGCATCACACGGATCCAGATATTCCCTGGTATCGGGGCGAAGATTGGTATTTTCTCAAGGGTGCTTTGTCTACGATCGATCATGATTACGGGTTGATTAACAATATCCACCATAATATCGGCACCCATGTAGTTCATCACTTGTTTTTGAGTATTCCTCATTATCATTTGCTGACAGCAACGGAGGCGATCAAGCCTATTTTAGGGGATTACTACCGCAAGTCAGAACGCTCAATTTGGCAAGCTTTCTGGCGTTCCCAAAAAACTTGCTATGTGGTGGCAGATATTGGCTCTCCAGTGTATTACAAACCCCCGAAAAAATAGACTAAAATAGGAGCTTAGTCTACAGACCCCACCCTCAAGGGTGGGGCTATACATTCCCTATCCGCCTGCGCGGGCTATTTGACGAGACAAATAATTACGATGACGAGCTAGAGATGGAATAGCAAGAGATTATCACAATTGAGCCTGGAAAACGCAACTGCTAGCCCTGTATTCGGGGGATGCGAATCACCGTATACGATATCTTGGAATATCTGGCAGGTGGCATGACGGAAGCGGAAATTATGGAAGATTTTTCTGAACTTACCTCAGAAGATATCAAAGCTTGTCTGGCTTTTGCGAGCGATCGGGAATAATCTTAATGTTGCCATAGTGTAAAATCGAAGGGAGGGTGCATATTATGAACGAAACAAATTTTGACGAGACCGATAATTTAGATGACGATCTAGATGCTGAGTACAACTTTTATGACAAGAAGGCGAAACATAATCGCTTTGCTATTTCTGCTGGAAAGCAACGGTTAAACGTTGTAGTTTTAGATGAAGACGTAGCTAGAGTTTTTACAACTTCAGAATCGGTTAATAAGGCGTTAAGGGCGTTAATTGAGTCAATGCCACAAGCCGCAAATGACGACACAGCCTAAACTCCTGTAGGTTGGGTTGAGGTACGAAACCCAACAGTACACGCTGTTAGCCCGCAGGGGGTTCAAACCCCCGAGTTACCAGGCGGGAGCCAGGTAACTCGGTAGGAGTCGGTTAAAACCGACTAATAAAATAATGCTTACAAGCGTAGGGTGGGCATCGCCCACCATTGAGCCAAAATTGATGCGCGATCTACCATATTATGTAATCAATTAATGTGTAAAAAAATATGCAAATTATCAAAAAAATATGCTTGTTAGGCATTGATAAGCACAGATAAATCCAGTTTAAGTTCCGCTTTGCCCCCAAACAAACCACCAGTTGTGATAGAATACCCATAACGATCAGTTTCAACCGTTAAAGAAATGACTGCTTTAGCTGAAGAAATTCTTAATTCTTTTGATAAACTGCCCACCCCAGAACAACGGTCAGTTGGGCGAGAGATATTGAGACGGCTCGTCCATTTTGACCTGAGACCCTTGACAGATGAGGACTTGGTTTTAAATGCGGAAGAGCTATTTTTAGCATTAGATCGACAAGAGGCGGAGCATGATTAATCCTAGAAACCCGGTTTCTGGTCACGCGCGCGATCGGGGGGCAAACCCCATAGGAGTTTCCTGTCATCGCAGTTCCTGTAAACTGCTCGCATATCGCCTGTGATAGAATCCCTGTCATGACCCGATCGAATGGGAAACCACCCTGACCAAAGCCTACGACGCCAACTATGTCCCAAAATAATCGTAACTCCAATCCTATCTATCTGCTCGGGGCGATCGCAGGCATAATCAGTGCGATCGTCACTGTACTGACTTACCTGGATATCAAACCTTCTTCCCTTATTCCTGCTACTGAGACAACAAAAGAGCCAACTTCTGCATCAACGAAAAAACCAACTCAAGGTCCTACTCCCAGTTCGCCAACTCCTAGTTCTACCCCAAGGAGTCAACCAAAAGTCATCCCTGCCTCACGGGTTGACTGGAAAAAGGCGACTCTTGCCACAACCCTCAGCGGCCATTCAGGATCCTCCGTCTTATCCGTCGCGATCGGCCCTAATGGTAAAACTTTAGCCAGTGGCAGTAAAAACGGTATTATCAAAATCTGGAGTTTGGAGACATTTCGAGAAATTGCTACCCTCACCAGGCATTCAGGCCCTGTCTATTCCGTCGCGATCAGCCCCGATGGCAAGACTTTAGTCCGTGGCAGTTGGAAAACTATCAATCTCTGGAGCTTGGAGACATTCGGACTAATCGCTACTCTCACCGGGCATTCACACTCTGTCTATTCCGTCGCGATCAGCCCCGATGGCAAGACTTTAGCCAGTAGCAGTTCAGACAAGACTATCAAACTCTGGAGTTTGGAGTCATTGAGCGAAATCGCTAATCTCCCCTGGTGGCGGCGTTCACAGATATTCTATTCCGTCGCGTTCAGCCCCGATGGCAAGACTTTAGCCAGTGGCAGTCAATACGGTGCTATCAGCATCTGGAGTTTGGAGAAATTGCAAGAAGAAATTTCTCTTCCTACCAGGTATCTTCAATCTATCTGGTCTGTCGCCTTCAGCCCTGATGGCAAGACTTTAGTCAGTGGCAGTAGTGACAAGACCATCAAAATCTGGAGTTGGGAGACATCCCGAGAAATTGCTCTCAAACCTTGGTTTTGGTCTTCAGACTACTCTGTAAAGTCCGTCGCGATCAGCCCCGATGGCAAGACTTTAGCCAGTGGCAATTCTGACGGTACTATCAAACTCTGGAGTTTGGAGACATTTCGACAAATCACTACCCTCAAGGGGCATTCATCCTCTGTCAATTCTGTCGCGTTCAGCCCCGATGGCAAGACTTTAGTCAGTGGCAGTAGTGACGGGACTATCAAGATTTGGCGGACAAGATCGAGTAACTAAAAGGGAAAAGTGGGAAAGGTGGTTCGCCACGGCAGAGAAGAGATAATCTAACCAACAGCGTAGGGAGTAAACTTCCGCATAAACGGAGAATGAAACCCGATAACTATGTCCTGGTTGTCTACGCCTCTTGCTACTAATTCAGCCGCCAAGTCTATCTCCGTTGCATTCCACTGAATCCAGATTTTTTCATCTTTGATATCCAAATGAATTATACAACTATGTATCCAGGTTTGCCGGTCCCAACCCAGGTAAACAATTTGGTAATGATTCCGTTCGACATCGAAAATCGTTTCAACTTCTATTTCACCATGTGCGGGCTTGTGTTGACTGTAATCTAATAACAATTCTTGAATGCAATGACGATATGCTTCTAGTTTTTCCATTGGACGAGTAACTCCTCTTCAGCCGAATGCAACGCAAATAACATATATTGGTTGGGTTTGGTCTCCTGGCCCGCCGTGGGTTCAAACCCACGGCTAATAGCTAAAGTGGGTTAAAACCCACTGGAAGCATTATCGCTGACAGGATTTAGTCTACAATCTTGAAAAATATTCGGTACATTCGGTACCTTATGCTGCACGGATGCGAGGGGAGGCGGGAGCCTCAGAAGAGCCTTCCCAGGTAGCACCCGTCGCAGAGGGGAAATTATATAACATATATTGGTTGGGTTTCGTGCCTCTACCCAACCTACAGGCGATCGCCATATTTTGAAAGAAAAAATTACAATTGTTTAATCATTATCTTTTCTCAGTCGGTTTCAACCGACTTTAGCTATTAGCCGGGGGTTTGAACCCCCGGCGGGCTAACAGCGAAGTGAGAAGTGAATTGTAATTAATCGACCTCAGACTCAGACAAAGTCAAAGTCAAAGGTAAATTTGGTTCTACAGGTAGAGAAGCAACAGATTCTGTCTGGACGATCGCGGCTTGGAGGAGGGGAGTGCGAGAGATAGAATCATTAGCGATAGTAAAGAGGGGGTTAGAAAGAATGCCCCCCAGAGAGGTAGCAATCAAAGACAGCACCAAACCCACTTGTAAAGGTCGCATACCGGGAATATTCCAGCGCACTTCCGGGTAATTTTTCACCGCCTCGGACATTTCCTGGGGTTCCTTGACCACCATCATCTTGACAACGCGGATGTAATAGTAGATGGAAACCACGCTAGTAACTAACCCCAGAATCACCAAGGCGTAAAGTCCAGCTTGCCAACCTGCCCAGAACAGGTAAATTTTCCCGAAGAAACCAACCAAAGGCGGTATCCCTCCCAAGGAAAGCAGACAGATGCTTAACCCCAAAGTCAGCAGCGGGTCTTTTTGATATAAACCGGCATAGGCGCTAATTTGGTCGCTACCCGTCCGCAGGGAGAAGAGGATCACGCAGGTGAAGCCCCCTAAATTCATGAATAGGTAAACTATCAGGTACAAGACCATGCTGGAATATCCCGCTTGGGTGCCTGCCAGAAAACCAATCATCACGAAACCAGCTTGACCGATAGAAGAATAAGCCAATAGTCGCTTCATGCTAGTTTGGGCCAGGGCGACCACGTTACCCAAGACCATGCTGAGAACCGCCAGGGCCGTAAAGACCAAATGCCATTGTTCCGATACCGGGGGAAAGGCCGTCAGCAGCAGACGGATGGCCAGGGCGAAACCTGCCGCCTTGGAACCTACCGAGAGGAAGGCCACTACCGGGGTGGGAGACCCTTCGTATACGTCCGGCGTCCATTGGTGGAAGGGGACCGCCGAGATCTTAAAGCCGATACCGGCGATAACAAACACCAGGGCGATGACTAAACCGATATTAGAACCGCCGCTGCTATCTGCTATCTGGGATGCGATCGCGCCCAGAGTGGTCTCGCCGCCAGACAAACCGTATAATAAGGAGGTGCCGTAGAGGAAGATAGCGGAACTGGCCGCGCCGATCAGCAGGTATTTCAAAGCCGCTTCATTGGAACGGGGGTCGCGCTTCAGGTATCCAGTCAGCAGGTAGGAAGAGATACTGAGGGTTTCCAGGGAGACAAAGATCGTCACCAACTCGTCGGCACCGGAGAGAAACATGGCTCCCAGGGTGGCGGTGAGCAAAATGCTGATAAATTCTCCCAAGGCACTGCCCGTCTCTTCCACGTAGGTAACGGACATTAAAATAGTCACCAGAGCTGACAGGGCGATGATACCCCGAAAGATTACGCTCAGGGCATCGCCGTTAAAGCTTCCCAGAAAAGCGATCGGGTTTTCCGTATCCCATTGGAAATACAGGGCGACGATCGCACCTGCCAGTCCCGCGATCGCGAGATAGGGAGTCCAGCGAGAGGAGGATCTGCCAGCTATGAGGTCCGCCATCAATACCGCCAGGAGAGTTGCGATCACGATCATCTCTGGCAAAATCGTCCCAGCGTTGAGCTGGGCAGCAAGTGTAGCAAAATCCATAGGTTCTATGAGTTTTTGTCTATGTTCCGTGGGTCAGTCAACTTAACATTCCTTATCATATAGGCGATCGGGGATTTTGTGAAGAGTCGCGGCCCAGAAACCGGGTTAGTGAAGTATGGTTATACCCTTAACTCCGGTCGAGACGGATGTTCTGGGTTTGGCAATAATCCCTGTCCCTGACAGTCTACATGCAGATCCGTCTTCCCCAAAATAGTTTGTCCAATAAGTACAATGTCCCCTAACACCAGGGCCTCTTGCAGAGTCGATCGCCCCAGGATCTCCACTTCTACTGCTTCTGTTTCTCCTTCCCAGATGAGAGGCGATCGCATCTTCTCTATTTTAAGTTAAATCTGTGTTGCCTACATTCTGGTGGGCGATGCCCACCCTACATCTAACTGTGTCGCCAACCTTCTGGTGGGCGATGCACACTAACTCTGCACCGAAAACTCATCTGGGTCAATGTCCCAATTCACCCATTTTATCGCATCCCTCGCCGATCTTATATTAGGCGGGACTCGTATTGCATGAATATATCCCGTGCTGGGGCAAGTCATCTTTAACAGATGCATTCGTTCCCAATCTAAATTAGCGTTTATTCTCAATAACTCGTATTCTTGCCAAGTATCTAATGAAGTTGCTTTCAACTCCTGGCAAATGCGATCGTAACCTATTCCTTGAATTAACACTCGCCTCAGTTCCGCGTTCTCCTCTGATAATAGCCATTCTGCACGCCACTGTTCGGGATGCACCTGACCGTATGCTGCTGGTAATCTTACCCCATGATGGGCATAGACCCTGGACCCATCTGCAAATTCTATAGCAGGTTCTCCTTCTGCATGGATGCGTTGTTCGTTTTCCAAGCGGATAACCCGAGGCCGATCGCACACCCAACAAACATTTCTAAAAGGAAAAATACAGCCACTATTTTTAGCCAGAGCTTTATACAATTCCCATACTTTTTGATTGTGAACGCAATTTAATACCTCAACACAGAAGTCTATATAACTTACATTTACCTTAACTATGTTACTCAAGCGCAAATCTTCATTCATACTTATAATTCTTTCCAGTCCTCGGTTAACAAAAACAAATAAGCTCCTATCTAGTCTTTCTCTTATACTTAAGTCTATTTGCATGGTGATTAATTGCAAAAGGATTTCTCTTATTTCTTTATTGAATACTCGGATAAAAAAATATTACTAGAAATATTTCTCTCCAATTCTCGCCTGCTTTTCTGTTCTGTCCAAGCTTGTTCCCAGCTATCACAAAAAATTATCTCTGGTTCTTGGTAGCCAAGAATATCGTATATTCCTTTTACCGCATCAGCAGCTAATGGGCGATCGATGGGATCTGTACACATAGCTATGCGGGTCCATTTTTCCCGATATACAGGAATTAGCGACTTTTCCTTACGAGTAAGTTTATTAATAAAGACCGGTCTTACGTTTTGCAATTTATTTTTACTAATGTCAAGCATAATAAGCTTACTCAGGTTCCCTATTTCTGGCGGCAATATCCTTAGTTGATTCCCACTGACATTGATCTGGCTTATTTCACTCATTTTTTCTATTTTTAATGGCAAACTTTCTAGTTGATTTTCTTGTAAATAAAGACCAGTAAGTTGGCTCAGTTCTACAATTTCTGGCGGCAAGCTCTTTAATTTATTTTTACTAACGTCAAGCATAGTAAGCTTACTCAGTTTACCTATTTCTGGCGGCAATATCCTGAGTTGATTTTCACTGACATTCAGCCGGCTCATTTCACTCAGATTGTCAATTTTGAATGGCAAACTTTCCAGTTGATTTTCTTTTAAGTAAAGACCAGTAAGTTGGCTCAGTTCTACAATTTCTGGCGGCAAGCTCTTTAGTTGATTGCCAGTGAGGTAAAGTTGTGTAAGGTTAGTCAGTTTTCCTATCTCCCGGGGCAAGCTCTTTAATTGAGTGCGACTCAGCACAAGCATTTTCAGGTTACTCAGTTGCATTATCTCCGGCGGCAAGCTGCTGAGTTGATTGCCACCGATGTCAAGCACTTGTAGGTTACTCAGTTGTACGATCGCCGGCGGCAAGCTGGTTAATTTATTTTCACTGATGTCCAGTTGAGTGAGGTTACTCAGTTGCACTATCTGGTGCGGCAAGCTGCTTAATTTATTTTCACGGACTTTCAGCTTTGTCAGCTTACTCAATTGTCCAATCTCTGGTGGTAGGCTCGTCAGTTGATTGCGACCGAGATGCAGCTCAGTGAGGTTAGTCAGTTTCCCTATTTCTGGGAGCAATCTCCTTATTCCCTCACTGCTGAGGTCCAGCTTGGTTTTCTTCTCTCTCGCGGCCCGTTCAATTACTTCCAACAGTTCCTCGTTCGTCATTTGCTTACCTCCCCCTACTGTACCTAACTCTGTACCGAAAACTCATCTGGGTCAATTTCCCAGTTCACCCATCTTATCGCCTCCCTTGCTGATTCGACATCCGGGGGAACTCGGAGAGCATGAATATATTTTGTACTCGGGCAAGTCATCTTTAACAGATAAATTTGCTCCACATCCACATCCCCATCTATTCTTAACAACTGATATTCTCGCCAAGTATCCAATTCTTTTGCTTGCAACTCCTGGCAAATTCTGCCGTAACCGATTTCCTGAATTAGCAAGCGCCTGACTTCTGCATTCTTCTCCGATAATAGCCATTCGGCACGCCATCTGGATGGATGGCATTCTCGGTATTTTTTTGTTAACAGCACTCCATTGACAACAATCATGAGGTCATGCAACTGTCGTACTTCTGATGGCAAGCTCATTAATGTCTCTCTATTAATTACCAGCTCTCTGAGATTAGTCATTTTTTTAATCTCTGGTGGTAATTTTGTCAAGGGATTGCCAATACAGTTGAACTCTTTTAGTTTATGCAATCTCCCTATTTCTGCTGGTAATTTTTCTATCTGATTTCTCGCAATATTCAACCTCTCAATGTTAATTAATTTCCCTATCTCTGGCGGCAAATTATTTAATTTGTTTCCATCAACATCAAGGTCATTAATTGATTTTATATTACCCATCTCTGCTGGCAAACTATTTAAATTATTAAAAGCAATATTGAGAACGGTTAGGTTCGGCAATTGGCAAATCCCTAGCGGCAACATAGTAAATTTATTTAGTCCGAGGTACAGGTTGCTCAGATAGGTCAATTTCCCAAGCTCAACCGGCAAGCTAGTCAGTCTATTTATATGCAAATAAAGCCGGACAAGAGATGATAAATTTCCGATTTCTGGCGGCAAACTTTCCAGTCTATTTTCCTGAAGTTCGAGGGTTGTCAGAGCAGTCAAATTCCCTATTTCTGGCGGCAAACCTTTCAGTCCATTGTCCCCTAGTCTTAGCTCCATCAGAGCAGTCAATTCTCCGATTTCTGGCGGCAAGCTTCTCAGTCCGGTTCTCGTAATTATTAGCCTCTTAAGATTTCGCAATTGTCCGATTTCTGGCGGCAAGCTTCTTATTCTATTATTCCAGATGTTCAGCTCTCTTAGGTGAGTCAGTTGACAAATTACTGGTGGCAAGCTTCTGAATGGATTATTACTGAGGTCAACCCGCTTCAGGTTAGTCAGTTTCTCCATTGTTGGAGGTAAGCTCGTTAATTGATTGCCACTGATGTCAAGCTCAGTCAGGTTAGTCAGGTTGCCTATTTCTGCTGGCAAGCTCGTCAGATCGTTCCTCGCCATATTTAGCATAGTCAGATCCCGAAGTTGTCCGATTTCTGGCGGCAATCTCCTGATTTTTTGGCTGCTGAGGTCCAACTTTGTTACCTTCTCTCTCGCGGCCCGTTCAATTACTTGCAGCAGTTCCTCGTTCGTCATTTGCTTACCTCCCCTGGCGCTTTCACTTCAATCAGAGGATTCTTTTGCCGTCTTTCTTGCCACTCTAACACTTGCACTATTCCCTCCATATCCTCAACTCAGATCTCGGGAAACTCTCCTTCCCGATCGCCATCCCTCTCCTTCTGACTTTGCTGCTCCATATTTCCTTAGTCAAGATCTCCCCAACTATTGGGCATCCGCTCTCGGACTCCTCACATTCTCACAATAAATTAGCTTCGTAAGGACTGTCGATGCTGCTGCCTGTAGGATTTTTCGTGACATCAAATCCTGCCAATAGCAACAAGAGCCTGCATGTTGCCTCTGCTAGTTAGCAGATAGAGCCGCCTCCAGAGCGATCGCCCCGGAGGACTATAATTAGCTAAAAGATGCGGCAGCGCCACCGTGCTGCCAGCGATACCGGGAGCCTCAATAAAGTCATGGACCACCCTAGTCGGCCACATATCGCCATCCCTGGGGTTCGTATTCGCGCTGAATGCGGACCATCCAGTCCCCTTGAGGAATTTCAATCGCGTGATGTTCTTCGTGGGTTAGCATTGCCGTTTCAGAAAAGACACGGAGATAAAGAGTGCCATCCTTTTCGTACAACTCAGCCTGTCCGTCGCTGATCCGGTGAGAATGTCCAGTCACTTCCCCTTCTGCTAGAGTCAAGTGGGACAGCTTATCTCCAACGATCTTCTCTTTGGTAGAGAGCAAAAGCACATCGCCTTGTCGAATCGGTTGCATGAGTTATCCTCCAAATATTATCTGACTGCTGTCTCATTTGGCCGCGCCTCAGAGAGTACGGGGCCCGACGAGCGCCGACTCATGCGGCGCGGCATCGCGTTGTCCACCAATATCGGACCATCCCAGAGAGTACCCTCCAACCATTCTAACTTAACAATCAAAGGACTGGACTAGAACACTACCCTAGAAAGCTATAGGATCTCATAGCCTCAAGTGGCACAGCCAGTAGAGTAGAGTAGACACCCTCATCCGATTGCTACTGGTAGCCCAACCGACAAGCTCCCATCCTCTAAGACATTACCTGTGTCCCAGCTAACCCGACAAGAATACAATATTTATCATCCTCGATCCTTGTTCCAGGGTGAGGAAAGAGCCAATCACCTCTGAGGCACCTGTTTTGGGACACAGCATCTCCTACTTGACAAACGATACCAAGCTGCTATCTCACCGAATCCCCATGTCAACGCTTGTAATTGTCGAATCTCCGACCAAAGCCCGTACCATACGGAACTTCCTGCCCTCTGACTATCATGTAGAGGCATCAATGGGTCACGTGCGCGACCTGCCCTCTTCTGCTGACGAAATTCCCGAAGCTGTTAAAGGAGAAAAATGGGCGCAGCTGGGTGTTAACGTCGAGGCGGACTTTGAGCCACTGTATGTTGTCCCCAAAAATAAAAAAAAGGTAGTCACGGAACTGAAAAAAGCCCTCAAGCAGGCTGATGAACTGATTCTGGCAACAGACGAAGACCGCGAAGGTGAAAGCATCAGCTGGCATCTTCTCTCATTGCTGAAGCCAAAAGTCCCCATTAAGCGAATGGTGTTCCACGAAATCACCCGGGAAGCGATACGTCAAGCCCTGTCGGACTGCCGGAATATTGACATGCAACTCGTCCACGCTCAAGAAACCAGGCGGATTTTAGACCGACTGGTGGGCTACACCCTGTCTCCCCTGCTGTGGAAAAAAATTTCCTCGGGATTATCAGCCGGACGGGTACAATCTGTATCCGTCCGGTTACTGGTGTTGCGGGAACGTCAACGGCGAGCCTTCCGCCAAGGAAGCTACTGGAACCTCAAAGCCATTCTCGATATTGAGCATACCTCTTTTGAGGCGCGATTAGTGACCCTAGCAGGCTCTAAGGTGGCCACGGGCAGCGATTTTGACCCGGATACCGGACAAATTGCTTCTGGTAGAAATGTCAGACTGTTAAATGAAGCAGATGCCAAAGAACTGCAAGCCCGACTCTCCGGTAAAACCTGGAGAGTGTCCTCCGTTGACGAACGACCGGTGACCCGATCGCCCTCACCTCCCTTTACCACCTCAACCCTGCAACAGGAGGCGAACCGGAAGCTGGGGCTATCCGCCAGAGATACGATGCGGACAGCTCAAAGTCTCTACGAACAGGGCTATATTACCTATATGCGGACGGACTCCGTGCATTTGTCCGGGCAGGCGATCGCCGCCGCCCGATCTTGTGTAGAACTTAAGTATGGCCCCGAGTATCTCAGCCCGACACCGCGCCAGTACAAGACCAAAAGCAAAGGCGCCCAAGAAGCCCACGAAGCCATTCGCCCTGCTGGCAGCAGTTTCCGCACGCCGTCAGAGACTCCTCTGACGGGCCGGGAACAACAGCTATACGACCTGATTTGGAAACGTACTGTCGCCACCCAAATGGCTGCCGCCAGGATTACTCAAATCATTATACAGATGCAAGTAGAAGCGGCTGGATTCCGATCGACTGGTAAGCGAATTGATTTTCCTGGTTTCTTCCGTGCTTACGTAGAAGGTTCTGACGACCCCAATGGGGCTCTGGAAAACACCGAAGTGATTCTGCCACCCTTAAAGGTGGGAGATATTCCTAAATGTCGGGAATTAGAGGCCATCGGCCACGAAACTCAGCCTCCCGCCCGTTACACTGAGGCGTCCCTAGTGAAAACTCTGGAAAAAGAAGGCATTGGCCGTCCCAGCACCTACGCCAGCATCATCGGCACGATCGTCGATCGGGGCTATGCTCAAATAATCAACAAAGCCCTAGTGCCCACCTTCACGGCCTTTGCAGTCATCAGTCTACTAGAAACGCATTTTCCGGACCTGGTAGACACCCGCTTTACTTCCCGAATGGAGCGAACTCTAGATGACATCTCCACTGGGGAGGTGGACTGGCTTCCTTATCTACGAGAATTTTATTGCGGAGAAACCGGTCTGTCCAATCAGGTCAAGGAACAGGAAAGCCAAATTGACCCCAAACTGGCTCGCACTGTGGAACTGGTGGGCTTAGATGCTAAGGTCTGCATTGGCCGATTTGGCCCTTACATCGAAGTTGATAATGGATCTGGCCTGCTCAAAGCTTCCATTCCCAAAGACGTGACCCCCGATCGACTCGACTCCGAACAGGTAGAAGCGCTGCTGAAGCAGAAAGCCTCTGAACCGAAGGAACTGGGTCAGCATCCTGAAACCGGCGATACGATCTATCTCCTGAATGGCAACTATGGTCCCTACGTGCAGTTGGGTAATGGCGACAGTGAGAAGAAGAAAAAACCCAAGCGATCTTCTCTACCTAAAGGCGTCACTCCCGATCTGGTCACCCTGGAAATGGCCGTAGGATTGTTGGCCCTGCCTCGTTTTCTGGGAGCGCACCCAGAAACAGCTGCTAAAGTCCAAGCTGGTTTGGGACGTTTCGGCCCTTACGTGGTTCACGACCAAGGCAAAGAAGGTAAAGATTATCGTTCGTTAAAGAAAGATGACAATGTCTTGACAATTGACCTTCAACGGGCATTGGAGTTACTCGCCGAACCGAAGAAGAGACGTAATGGTAGCCGCAGTCAAAGGAAACCTTTACGAGAGTTGGGTACACATCCATCGGATGGAGAACCAGTGAATATCTACGATGGCCGTTACGGTCTTTATGTCAATCATGGCAAAATTAATGTCACTTTAGCAGAGGGGATCGCAGCCGAGGATGTGACTCTGGATAACGCCTTGGAATTGATCGCAGCCAAGGCAACGACCACTTCAAACTCTCGCAAGTCAAGTAAATCAACCGGGACTAAAAAGACCAGCGCCGAGAAGAAAAAGACTAGCGCTAATCAATAGTTGGCTAATGGTTAATTGTTGATTGTCAGGCAAGCAGGCAATTAACCATTAGCCATTAGCTATTAGCCAAATCAGGAAACACTTCTTTTAAGGCCGGATGAACTAACTGGAAATTTTGGACATTCACACCTTTAGCTAAAGCCGAACTCTTATCCAAAGCTTTAACACCGTGATTTGCTAGCCTTAAAACATAGGGAAGCGTAGCATTATTGAGGGCCTGGGTCGCCGTCCAAGGGACCGCCCCTGGCATATTGGGAACGCCGTAGTGGACGACCCCTTCTTCGACGTAAGTCGGGTTAGTATGGGATGTCGATCGCAATGTTTCGACGCACCCGCCTTGGTCCACGGCCACATCGATAATGACCGACCCCGGGCGCATCTGCTGCACCAAGCTTCGGGAAACGAGGATGGGTGCGCGACGGGCTAAGATCAAAACTGCACCTATCAGCAGGTCAGCATCTGGTACGACTGCTTCAATTTGTGCGGAATTACTAAATAGTAATTCCACTCTGGAGCCAAACAGAGTTTCCAGATAGGACAAACGCTCCAGGTTGACATCGACGATCTGGACTTGGGCGCCCATACCCACAGCGATCCGGGCCGCTTCTGTGCCGACAACCCCTCCTCCGATAATACAGACTTTAGCCGGTCTGACTCCGGGAACTCCCCCCAGGAGCACTCCTCGGCCACCCTGCTGGCGCTCTAGAAATCTGGCTCCGAATTGCACCGATAGCCGTCCGGCGATGATGCTCATCGGAGTCAACAGAGGTAATTTTGAGTCGGGTAATTCTACCGTTTCGTAGGCGATCGCTGTCACGCCTTTGGATATGAGATGCTCAGTCAAAGTCTTGTCAGCTGCCAGATGCAAGTATGTAAATAACAACTGCTCTTTTTGAAGAAACTTGTATTCTGGTGCTAGGGGTTCTTTCACCTTCACTACCATTTCCCGGTTCCAAGCTGCTGACGGTGTCTTGACAATTTCAGCACCTACCTGCATGTAGTCTTCATCCGTAAAACCGGCACCGGCACCAGCACCGGTTTCGACAAACAGTTGATGACCATTTTCAGTTAGAACTCTAACGCTACTCGGACTCAAGCCTACCCGAAATTCCAGATCCTTAGTTTCTTTGGGGACGCCAATTTCCATCTACTACCTCTCGATTGACCATTTATATCAATTTTTATCTGTTGGTTCTAGTTTTCTATTACTTGCTATATAGATTTCGTACTTGTACCGCTAGCAAAATCTTGATTGCTAGAGAATATGAATAATTGTTACTAAACTATCTTACTCTGTTTACCTTCACTTGACAATAGGTATTTGATATATTACAATGATTGTCAAGTGACACAGCAGCCGACTGAAATCATGACTGAACCAGAACCAACCACTACTCCAAAACTAGATGAGCCTAAATTTGGCTTTAATGACTACGCAGAACGCTTAAATGGTCGCGCTGCCATGATTGGCTTTGCGATCGCCTTACTGATTGAATTCCTTACAGGGCAAGGGTTGCTGGCTTGGCTTGGCCTCAATTAACATTCCCTAGAGCGGTGTTATTCCGACTCTGTCAGCAAAAGGCAATTGACTAGCAGGCGTTGCACTCCGTCGGGATCGTCGGGGTTGTCAAAAATGATAATAATAGTCATTTTGAGAAAAATAAACGGTCAATTATTGGCTGGGATCATTGACATCCGTGCAACGCCACGCCTTTTGCCCTTGAGGTGGTGTCGGCATGCAGGTGGTTAGGCAGTTTTTCTCATGGCTACTTCCAAATATCGGCTTCTCGAATCCCAAGATGTTAACTTAGAGATGGCTTCCCAGTTGAGTACATCTTCTAATAAAGCTTGGTAGCCCGCAACATTGGGATGGAGACCGTCAGCAGAAAGATGCGATCGCCTCCATGTCGGCCCCCGTTGCATCCACTTTTCAAAGATATCCAAGTAGGGAATTTGCCGTCGGGCACAAGCGAGTCGCGTCGCTTCCTTGTAACGATGCTGATCGGCCAGATTGTAGTACAAACAATCCATAAATGGCATGCGTGCTTCTTCTACGGGCACCATCCCCACAAACAAGACGGGACAAAGTTCGGTGGCCCGATCGAGCAAACTGGAAATTTCGCGGTTAAACAGGTGAAACTCGGTGTAATGGCGTCCGTTCTGACGACTGACTCGGGCAGTATCGTTCACCCCCACAGACAGGATAATCAAGTCCGGAGTGCGGTTGCGCAGTTCCCCCCGGTGGCGAAACTCACTCTCTAACCGCTGGTTGACTTGCTTGGCGCGATCGCCCCGCACCCCCAGATTGTAAATAACGTGACCGGCACTATCTGGGGACATCCAGCGGCGCCGCAGTCGTTCCACCCAGCCTCCGCCTTCATGGTCCCCGAAGCCGTACACCAAGCTATCCCCCAATGCCACTATCTTCAGGGGATGACGCATCCTTAGCACTGAATGCATCTGATTGCCAGAATGAGCCGCTGACTTGTACATGTAAATAATTGGGTTAACAACTTAACACTTCTTTACATTTATACATATTTAATCACAATCTGCAATCCGATCGGCTCCGGGCGCCACCACTCCTCACAAATCTCCAGTACCCAATCCAGCCAAAGGGTGATAAACTATATGGACAAGCAAATTCATTCTCAAGCAGTTAATCATATGCGCAAGCGTTCAGTCGTTGATAGCGCTGAACTGATCGCTCGGGGCTCCGAACTGATCGGTGCGGCATCCAATCGCTACCGAATTACCGTGCAAGTGGCTCGCCGCGCCCATCGTCGGCGTTATGAAGATTTTGATAGTCTGGAAGAACCCAAGACCAAGCCGGTTCTCCAGGCGATCGTCGAAATGTCTGACGAGTTAAGCGAACCGGAAATCATTCCCGAGTGACCGGTGCCAGCAACCGCGTACCAGGCCATATGGCGCTACCTGTAGTCAGAATCAGGAATTGGCAAGCATCATCGGGAAAATATGCAACGCTATACTCTCAAGAAAGGTTGGCTGTTGACAGCAGCCCTGACATTGGGGTTAACTTTTGTCGAAATTGGTCAATACGATAGTTTCGGACAGTCTCGGGCCGCAGCACAAGTGCGGATCAGACCCAGTCAGGTTTGGCGTGTAGTATATGAAAAATTACCAGAATTGCCCAAAGAGAATCACTATGTCAACAGGGAAACGGGTGAGGTGGATAGGGATAATACCTTGATCCGACGCTTGCTCCGATATCATATATTCGTGAAAAGTCGCCCCCCTCAATATCGATTAGATTGGAAGCTGACTCTGGCTGATTATTTGGATGCAAATGAAGTTATTAGTGAATCGATATATCCCGGCCATGACCTGTTACGCGAAAACCCGAGGGATGGAGATCGCTCTGCGATCGCTCGCTTAAATAGACAACAGCGAGATGCTTTGGTCGAAGTGTTGGCGAGCATATATAATCCCAATTACCAGAGAAAGCCAATCCCCAGGCGATCGCCAGCACCAGAACCGGCAGATGTTCCGTCTCGACCGCCAGTTCAGCCTCAACCAGGAGACGCCCAACTGTTAATGCCTTAGTTGTCAGAGTTGGTTTGTAACGGCTGCTGATTCTAGCTCAATGGACAAGTCTATTAGCAATCTGACATGGTTGAGCGTGGCAGCAATATCCCCTTTGGCGACGATACAACCATAGCGGGGAATAGAGTCGAGGGGATGTTGCCATTGCATCCACAGCTGTCCTTTGATGGTCTTGGTGGTGATTAACCAGCCTCTATATCGACATTGTGGTAACCCGATGTCAATGGGAGCAAATGTAGAAGATCGCATGGCTGTATAGGATGTATTAGATAGCAACATCATCACTGTCATAAAACTCGATATATCGATCTTCCCTTGAAAATATGTGGCTAGTGGTGATTGAACTGAGGGCGCAAGGGTGATATTTCTGAGGAATAGAGGTGAGCAGAAAATGAATCCCTGGTGATAAACCGTAAGCAAGCTGGGTGAGTGCAGTCACAAGATCCCTAAGCTCGACTCAGTTCAACCGGTAGTTGCCCAAAGTAGCAGTCCGATCCTAAAGGGCAATCACTAGCATGGGGAAGCGGAATCTATGGAACGTATAATCAAGAGTGGCACCGGTTGGCGCATCGGTAGAAATAGTGAAGCATCCGAACATCAGGGTTTATTGGGTGGCGATAACTGGGCCTGCGAACTGACTCAGGCGGAATGGCAGGACTTTTGCCGGTTGCTGTCCGAACTGTCCGCAAGCATGAACCAGATGGCAGATATGCTGATGGAGTCCGAGAAAATCACCTGCGAAGCTCAAAGCGATTTACTCTGGATGGAGGTCTCTGGCTATCCTGATGCCTACAGTCTTCACTTTATCTTGCAGGCGGGACGCCGGTGCGAGGGAGAGTGGTCGCCGTCAGTGGTGCCAGATTTAATTCGAGAAATTCAGAAAATTAATGTTTTTTAATCGCGATCGCTCTTTAGGATGTGTTAGTATGTGTTAGGATGAGAAAGAGGTCGGGGCGTAGCGCAGCTTGGTAGCGCACCACTTTGGGGTAGTGGGGGTCGTGGGTTCAAATCCCGCCGCTCCGATAGTCGTGTATAACCGGTGATTAAGTCCGCCGATCGCAAGATTGGCGGACTTTTTGGCGATCTGCTATAGTGCGATCGCATCACTGACCGCAAATTAGCTATGCTCAATCGTTTCAAAAACGGCACTCTGATCCTGGCCAGCATCATCTTGCTGTTGCTATCGGTTCTGCTGATTAATATCGGACATCAGGTACTGGTACTTACTCCCATGCAATCATCTCAACTCTTAACGGACCCGTTTCTGCAACTGCCGGCAGAGACTAGCGTGCGGGTAGTTTGGTTCACTGAGTTTCCAGGTGTTGACCACCGAGTGGCCTATGGTGAAGGGTTCTCGCGCACTGCCATTGCCAGCACCGTCAAGCTGAGTAGGGCCCGGGAAGACCAAAAATCCCGCGTGGGAAATCAAACTACCGAAGGTCAGATTTACCAAAATACTACAGGGCGAAATATCTGGCGTCACGAAGCTGAGGTCGCCGGTTTGAAGAGGGGCACTAGAATTCCCTATCGCGTTACCAGCGTGCGGGCAAATGGCGAAGTTGTCCGGTCTCGGGTCTTTACCCTGGCCCCCCAACCCACACCGGGAATGCCGGTGAAGATTCTCCTGACCTCCGATCACCAACTCAAACCCATGACCCCTGCTAATCTTCAGAAGGTAGTTGCAACTGTGGGGCGAGTAGACGCGGTGTTCTTCGCTGGCGACTTGGTTAATATTCCCGATCGGGCCTCGGAGTGGTTCGATGACAACCGAGGTAATGCTTTCTTTCCCTCTCTCCAGGGTCGCGCTAATTATTCCTTGGAGAAAAATGGGGTCGCTACTACTTATACTGGGGGTGAGTTGATCCAACACGCACCTCTATTTCCCGCCATTGGCAACCATGAAGTGATGGGTCGCTTTGACAGTGATAGCAGTTTAAATGACCAGTATAATGATAGCTATCCCCGCGCTGCTGCTGCCCAAATAGCCCAGGAATTAAATATTACAGTGAGTAAAGATTGGTTGCAAGATAATAGCTTTAATACCGATAGCTACGAAGAGATTTTTACCTTACCCCAGAATATTCCCGGCAGGGAGAAATACTACGCTGTCACCTTTGGGGACATTCGCTTGGTGGTGCCTTACATTACTAATATGTGGCGTCCCCCCAGTCTGGGTAAGCATGCTAAGGGCAGGTTTCGCGAGTCCGATCGGGATTTGCAAAATCCCGTGAATTGGGGTTACGGACAGCATATCTTTGAACCGATAAAAAAGGGAAGTACCCAGTATAATTGGCTGAAACACGAACTGGAAAGTCCGGAGTTTCGGCAGGCGAAGTTAAAAATTGTTATGTTTCATCACCCGCCCCATTCTCTGGGTGACAATGTCGTGCCTGCTTACACCGACCCCGTCCAGGCGATCGCGCGTGATGCTGCTGGCAATATCCAAGCCGTGCGTTACGAATATCCCAAGGAAGCAGATTACATTATCCGGGATGTCATGCCTCTGTTAGAATCATCTGGGGTGCAGTTAGTTTTATTCGGTCATTCCCATCTGTGGAATCGCTTTGTAAGTCCCAGCGGCATGCATTTCCTGGAAACTTCTAATGTTGGCAATAGTTACGGTGCTTCTTTTGGAGATAAACAGCGTTCTGTACCAGTTGGATATCGCGAGGAATATGTGGCGACGGGAGATCCTAATGGTTTAGAACCTCTCGTGCCAACTATTGCCCCCCTCAGAGGAGAAGATGGCCAGCTTTTGCCTTATATTGCTAGTAATGATATTACGGTTTTTAGCATTTTGGATACGGGGAAGCGGGTGGTGAGTAGCTATTACTTCGATACTCGCCAACCTGACTCTGATGTGGTGAAGTTTGATGAATTTAGACTTGCTGCGAACGGCGAGCGCTAAAGGGGGTGCATCGGGTGCATCTCAAGGCACGGGCGAAGCATTTGGATAGCACAGTTGTCAATTTATGACTTATATTGTCGCCCAAATGCTTCGCCCCTACAGATAGATTTGCTTGCGGTCAGATGCACCCTTTAGACTTGCTACGAACGGCGAGCGCTAAAGCGCTCACTACGAACGAATATAATGTGACAAACTTATGCCTCCAGCGGTCATTATCTGTTTAGCTTATATTCTCGGCTTGCTATCTACGGCGAGTCCTTGGGGAGGGTATCCAGTCCTAGCTGTGGGAATGGTGGCAGCGGCGATCGGACGGCGATTCTGGCGCATGGGACCAAAACCTGGAATTTGGCTGGCAGCAGGACTGGTGGGATTGTTGGCAAGCTTCTATTTGCCAATGCGGGTACCCCAACCCCAGCCCCAGGATATCAGTCAGTTTGTCTTCACCCCGATGACAACTTCTGCAGAAAGACCGGTGGTGAAAATCGGGGGCAAGGTGGCCAGCAATCCCCGTCTGACCCGATCGGGACGGGCCCAATTTTGGCTTTTAGCCCGGGAATTCCACGAAATCAGCGGTTCCGTCCAACCCCTAGTGATGGGAAAAGAAGTGACAGGTAAGTTGTACGTAACCGTGCCACTTTTGCAAGCAACGGGTCTGCATCCAGGACGGACCGTAGAAGTAACGGGAATATTGTATAAACCCAAACCAGCAGCTAATCCTGGTGCCTTCGATTTTCAAGCTTACCTGGCCCGCGAGGGCTCTTTTGCTGGCATGAATGGCGATCGGGTGACGGCGAGTGAGGCACCCGCATCTTGGGGATGGTGGCAGTTGCGACAGAGAATTGTTCGCAGTCAAGTTCGCAGTTTGGGAGTTCCCGAAGGGATAGTTGTCAGTGCCATGGTCCTGGGACGGAAGGCCGTGGACTTGCCCTACGAGATCCGCGATCGCTTTATCAATGTCGGATTGGCCCACGTCCTGGCGGCCTCGGGCTTTCACGTTTCCCTACTGCTGTTTTTAGTCCTGACTCTGACCCGCCGCCTGTCGGTACAAGGACAGTTTGGCTTTGGGGTGGCTAGTTTAATTATCTATGTCGGTCTCACGGGTTTTCAACCTTCGGTGCTGCGAGCAGCGGTGATGGGGTTCGGGGCCTTATTAGCTTTGCTGACGGACCGGAAGGTTAAGCCCCTCGGTTCCCTGTTACTGGCCGCAGTTCTGTTGCTGTCCATCGAACCCCTGTGGATTTGGAATTTAGGCTTTCAGTTGAGTTTTTTGGCTACTTTAGGATTGGTAGTGACCGTGCCAGGACTTGTTAAACGCCTCGACTGGTTGCCACCCGCGATCGCTTCTCTGATCGCCGTGCCACTTGCTGCCTCAGTCTGGACATTGCCCCTACTACTCTATAGCTTTGGCTTGGTCTCTCCCTACAGCATCTTTGTTAACATCATTACTACCCCACTCATTGGCGCGATCGCCATGGGTGGCTTCATCAGCGCCCTGGCTGCTTTAATTTGGCCTACCGCTGGCAGCGCGATCGCCTGGTTGCTGTATTACCCCACCCACTTGCTGATGCAACTGGTAGAGTTTTGCAGTCAATTACCTGGCAATTCCTTCGCTATTGGCAATATATCCCTATTGCAGCTACTCCTACTCTACGGATTAATTGGCTTTGTGTGGCTGTTTGCCCCGAGAAAGAAAAACCAATTTATCGTGGGCACTGTCGCCATGGTTCTTGTCCTAATTATCATTCCCGCTTGGCTAACCCAGACAACTATGTTTCGCGTCACCGTGTTGGCCACCTCGGGAAAGCCCGTCTTCGTGATTCAAGACCGAGGTGAAGTTACTCTCATTAACAGCGGTGACGAATCTACCGCTATCTATACTATTGTACCCTTTCTCCAACAGCAGGGAGTTAATCACATTGATTGGGCGATCGCCACCAGTCGCATCCGCAATCATCGTAGCGGCTGGTTTCAGCTTTTCCGCAAATTTCCCATTCCACAATTTTATGATATCTTACATTTAGATGCGGCAGCCAATCAAGTCGAATTTCGGGCCCTGCAAGAGATCGTAAGAGATCGTCGGGGCAGTTACCAGCCTTTGCCCCTGGAAAAAACCCTGCAAATTGGCTCCATATCTGTGAGATTGATCAACTTTCAACCACAGATCTTTTCCCTGAAGATTCGCGATCGGACTTGGTTGATTTTAGGAGACATCAGACCTGCCGACCAAAATCTATTGTTGGCCGCTGGCAAGCTGCCGAAAGCAGAAGTTATTTGGTGGCCCGGCAGCAGCTTGAATAGCGATTTGCTTTCGGCTTTGCAGCCAGAAGTGGCGATCGCTTCCGCCGAAGCTATTGACGAAAACACCATCATTGAGTTGCTACGCAGCAATACCAAACCCTATAATACTGAGAAAAATGGAGCCATCCAATGGACGCCAGAACAAGGTTTTCAAACAACTATTGATTTAGACATTACCTTTACGGATCCTGGTAAATTGCTAATGACAAATTAATGGCTAATGGCTAATGGCTAATGGCTAATTGCTAATGGCTAATGGCTAATGGCTAATGGCGTGGGGGCATCTCAGATGCAAGCAAAGCCACGTCTTCATTCGCAAGGAAGCCTGACATCTGACCACCTTCCCATTGAAAAAACTAACATGCTCCTTATTTTAGATGATTTCAAATGTCACATTGTAGGTAGACAATAAATTACAACTATCGTAGTCATTGATATTCGTATCGCTGAGTTCCAGGTTGTAAAAGTCGATCGACTCAGCAGCATCGAAAAGCGGTCCAGCGTGCCAACTGCCCAGATGTAACTTAATAAAACAATTCCCCGGAATCCGAAATGCGACAATATCCTCTACCGTAGGTTGGGCATCTGGAGTTGGGGGTGCTACCCCCATCAACCAATCGGTAGCTGCTATAGCACCCAGACATTGGGTACATTGGACATGGCGTACAATACGATGAAATCTCAGACCTCTTTGCCGCAGGCGCATGATGTAAAATCGCGGTATGCCCCGATCGAGTACCAACTGGGCATCCTCTTCATCGTAAGGTTTTCCGTCTTCAGCGGCTGAGATTATCTGGCCGTAAGGTGCGAAATTCTCTTTTGTCGCCCACTTCGCTTGCAATTGCACTAGCTTGGATTCACTCATAGCTCCCCTCTGTTATCTTTATGCTACTGATATTTGATAATATTATGTCCGCTTGCACCATTGTCGATAAGCCTCCTGGCCCGCCGTGGGTTAAAACCCTAAGGCTTTTAGCTTAAGTGGGTTAAAACCCACTGGAAGCATTGGGGTGCATCTCACCAAGGCGCTCCATCGTTCCCTGGCGGAGCCTCAAGAGCGAGCTATCGAGGCGGAGCCTCTAGTTGAGAATGGTGCAAGATATGAGTATAACCTAGTAAGCACGAAGAGTGCTGACGGAGAACCTGACTGCACAACATGGATATTATAGCTACTCTCACACAAGATTACCAGAGATTTCCAGCGGACCAGACTTACAGCATCTATGCAGCAGATGTCTATTTCCAGGATCCCCTCAACCAATTCCGAGGTGTTGCACGATACAAACAAATGATCGGCTTCATCAGCACCTGGTTTACCAACGCTAAGATGGATCTACATGATATTTTCCTTGCAGATGACACCATTCACACTCGCTGGACTCTCAGCTGGAATACTCCCCTACCCTGGAAACCTCGCATCTCCATCTCTGGACGCAGCGAACTACAGTTGAATCAGGCTGAATTGATTATATCCCATATTGATTACTGGGATTGTTCCCGACTGGACGTCCTCAAACAACATTTTTTCTCCAAAACCAGATAGAGTAAAGAAACCTCAATAAGCTAGGGCTAAACATATGCGTGTAATCTTGATGACCGGAAAAGGTGGGGTGGGTAAAACCTCTGTGGCAGCAGCTACAGGGTTGCGTTGTGCGGAAATTGGGTATAAAACATTGGTTCTCAGTACCGATCCCGCTCACTCCCTGGCAGATAGCTTTGATTTAGAATTGGGACATGAGGCGCGATCGGTCCGCCCCAACCTCTGGGGGGCAGAGTTGGACGCCCTGATGGAATTGGAAGGAAATTGGGGAGCTGTTAAGCGTTATATTACGGAAGTATTGCAAGCCCGGGGATTAGATGGGGTGCAAGCGGAAGAACTTGCTATTCTCCCGGGGATGGATGAAATCTTCGGACTCGTGCGCATGAAACGTCATTACGATGAAGGCAAGTATGATGTCCTGATTATTGATTCGGCACCCACGGGCACGGCCCTGCGACTCCTGAGTATCCCGGAAGTGGGTGGTTGGTATATGAGACGTTTTTACAAGCCCCTACAGGGTATGTCTGCTGCCCTGCGACCCCTGGTTGAACCGATCTTTAAACCGATCGCGGGTTTTTCTTTGCCTAATAATGAGGTGATGGATGCTCCCTATGAATTCTACGAACAAATTGAGGATTTAGAAAAGGTCTTAACTGATAATACTCAGACATCGGTGCGCTTAGTCACTAACCCAGAAAAGATGGTGATTAAAGAATCTTTACGGGCTCATGCCTACTTGAGTCTGTATAATGTGGCTACGGATATGGTGGTGGCTAATCGGATTATCCCCGATCAGGTGACAGACCCATTCTTCCAGCGCTGGAAGGAAAGTCAGCAGCAACACCGCCAGGAGATTCACGAAAATTTCCGTCCCTTGCCCGTGAAGGAAGTGCCCCTCTATTCTGAAGAGATGTGTGGCATGGAAGCTTTGCAAAGGTTGAAGGAAACCCTTTACGGTGATGAAGATCCGACTCAGGTATATTACAAGGAAAATACCATTAGAGTCGTGCAGGATAAGGGTAACTATAGTTTAGAACTGTACTTGCCCGGCGTGCCGAAAGAAAAAATTCAGTTAAATAAGACTGCCGATGAATTGAATATCCGCATTGGCAACCATCGTCGCAATTTGGTATTGCCTCAATCTTTGGCAGCTTTACAACCCGCTGGGGCTAAGATGGAAGATGATTATCTCAAGATTCGCTTTGCCTAAAGCTAGCGATCGGGGAAATAGGGGGTGTGGTCAAAACCCGTCGATCGTAGGGGGGCTTTTAAGCCCCCCCTTCCCAAAAGCTATGCTTTACTCACATATTTCTTTACAATCTGGAAAGCCTTATGGGGCAATGGTTTCGAGGTTTATATCAAGCTTTATTGTTGACTTTTTTGTCACTATATGCATTGAGAAATTCGCTTGCGTTTATTGAGAATGAATCACGCCCCTTAGATTGGGGAAACACTTACTCGTTGTCAGCTTTGATAACATATGTCTTTATTTGACTCTTACTAAGTGATAAGCTGTCGCGCATTTAAATTGCTATGGCGGATCCGCCGACATCCCTGTTCTCAGGGCTTTTCCCAATAAAGAATTGCTGAATTTTGAATTTTGAATTGTTTAGTCCCCCCCTCTCCCCCTCCCTAACAAATGTGGGCGAAATATGTGAGTAATGGTAAGCTTCCCAAAAGGGGGGGTTTGGGGGGGATCGGAACCAACAAATGCATGACCACACCCATGGGCCCCTCCCATGAGCGACTCTGACCGGTAGTAGGCAGATCCGGGGTGAGGGGGTATAAAAGGTAATCAACATTGCGCCCCGGATAGACAATTATGACAAAAAGCCGCTCCCTCAAGGGAAAAGGTTCTGCTCTCATAGCGTCCAAGGATCTTCTCTCGGCGATCGAAGGATCTTCTCTCGGCGAGAAAAGGATCTTCTCTCATAGCGTCCAAGGATCTTTTCTCATCAGGAACTCATAAGGGAAAAGCGTTCCCCGCCAATACAAGTAATGCATGACCACCATGACCACACCCGTCTATTCCGGGTGTGGTCATGCAGAGAGTTGGATCCGATCCCCCTCCCAGTCGCCGGATCCCCCCAAACCCCGGATCCCCCCTAACCCCCCTTAGAAAGGGGGGGACCGCTTAAAAAGGGGGGCGCACCGGTTGCCCCCCCTTTCGCAAGGGGGGGTTTGGGGGGGATCCCGCTGCAACAAATGCATGACCACACCCGTTGTAGGGTTGTCCGAGATAAACTTCGATCACCTGGGGGTCATTTTGCACCTCCTCAATGCTACCCTCGCACAATACTGCACCTTGATGTAACACCGTCACCTGGCGGGCAATTTTGCGGACAAATTCCATATCATGTTCGATGACAATAATGGAATGACTTTCGGCTAAATTCAACAGCAGATTTCCCGTTTGTTCCGTTTCCTCATCAGTTAACCCCGCAACGGGTTCGTCAACTAGCAGCAAGTCCGGTGACTGTGCCACTAACATGCCTATTTCTAACCTTTGCTTTTCCCCGTGAGAAAGCAATTCTGCTTTCATTTCCGCTTTGGCAGTTAGCCCAATAGTTTTCAGCAGGTTTTTAACAGTCTTTCGTTCTGCGAAGGATGTCGGTTTGAACAGAGTCGCAAAAACATTTTGATTGCGGTTACAGGAGAGGTCGAGATTTTCTCTGACTGTCAAGTTCAGGTAAACTCTCGGGGTCTGAAACTTGCGACCTATTCCCAAGCGGGCTATTTGATGTTCCGATAAGCGTCGGGTATTTCGGCCCTTAAATAGCACCCGTCCTGTTGTTGGTTGCACCTTCCCAGTTATCACATCGAGAAAAGTGGTTTTTCCCGCACCATTGGGACCGATGATGACTCGCAGTTCCCCCGTATCCATGCTAAAGTTGAGTTTGTTCAGGGCCTGAAAACCATCAAAGCTAACTGTGAGGTTCTCGATTTCTAATATTTTACTATTCATGGGAGATTTGCTGATTGCAGAGGACGAAGTGCGCCTAGCGCTATTCCTGACCTAATGCGATCGCGTTATACTTGGATAAACCATTTGCGGCCTTGCACAGGGATGATGGTGATATATTTTACCTTTTTGCTAATTGCTAATTGCTAATTGCTAATTGCTCTCTGGACAAAAAGTGAGATCTTTCGACATATCACTGGCAATAATTAATCGTCAACAACCCGTATCATCCCATAATTGTGCAACCCCTACTAAAGGCGTTGCACAACGACGGGATGATACGGGATGTAATGGGTTGAAAATTGAAAATTGTGAATGGTCAATTGAAATAGTTATGATAGTCGATGAATAGACAAATGACTCTTATTCAATTTTCAATTTTCCTCGTTAAGAGGCTCCCGCCTGGGAACGGCAATTTGCAACCATTGACTGCTATCATCCCCTGTGCAACGCCATACTAAATATTGATACTCTGGGGAATCTTCGAGGGTAGGAGATAATCGTAAGCATAAGGAAGATAGGTTGCCTCCTCATTACGCTGCCCGATCGCCTTTTCTATGTCCCGAAGTTGTTCTTGGAAATCGCGCAATGATGCTTTCACCTGGTGGTTGTGAAAATGCAGGGCACCGTACTTCCCTAATTGAGTATAATACACCGAACCAAGCAAATACCCCAAATTTAATTGCTGCCGTGCCTGGTCCAGTGGCGGTAACAAGTCGAGGTACTCTTGTTCGCTCGCTAGCCCAGCTACATCTGTAGCGGGAGCATAACCTGCCAATGGCATTGCTGGAGCATAGCCCATTATGCTGCTCTGAGGGAAATTGACAGCAGCATGTTGGGCGCTGGAGGTGAAGATAATCATAGTAGTCGCTTCGATGAGATAGTCGCGGGTTTGAATGCGGCCATTAGGCTCACCAAAATCGATTACCCGTCCGCCGTTAAAGCCTATTAACTCCGTCGCCCATGTCTGAAGTGCTGTATCTTGCTGCACCTGTCGGTCGGATCTGTAATAGATACTCAGGTAACTCGATACCCACTGATGGATCGCATCCCAGATGAGCAGGGCATCGTCGCGGTAAGGATAGACTGGCAATAGGCTGCGATCGCTCACCCCCCGCCGTTCCAGTTCCTTGGGCAACATTGCCTGGTTGAAAGGATATGTTTGCAAACCCTTGACCGCTAAAACCCGAGAGTTATCAATAGTCGCTGCTAGTAACTTGTTGACATCGCCTTCGGGTGCAATAAGAGAAGCTTGGGCGGCATTGTTAATTGCTAAAGTACCTTCAAAGTGAGGGCGCAGCAGCACACTGAGGGGGTGATCGTCGGGTAACTGTCGGTGGGTCGCGATGACGAAGGGTTCGATAAATAGGTGAGTGCGTGCCAGATGGCTAACGGCTTCGTGGAAGTTGCCATCGGCAACATTCACCACGTTTTTGGCGAATAGCCAGGCGTTCGGGTCAGAATTCGGAGTCACGATCGGGTTGTCCGGTCCTGGCTGTTGCTGGCACTGGATGGCGACTGGTTTGAACATTCGGTTCTTGCCGTCACCTTTGGGCACTGCGAACATGGCCAGGGGTGCGTAAAGGTATTTCTGATATTTTGGATAAGTGCCGTTAATAGCGCCAGCGAGGACGGCATAGTCTGCTAGGTAGACCCGACCTTCCTGCCGGGCAACTTCCAGGGAGTCGCCGGACCCCATGACTTCCTGATATTGCTCTTCGCTGACCGGAATGCGATCGTCCGGTTCTGTCATCCGTTGAATGACTAAGGGGTTGGGTCCAGCAACTTGCATATAAGCGAAGGTTTCGTCTTCCTGAAAGTTGTTTGCGATCGCCGGTAACTTTATGGTCACGAAGAGTTTGTTGTAGTCTTCGAGGTCAATGCTGGTTTGGTCGCTGCTTTTTTCTTGCAGATATTGGAAAGTCTTGCCGACAAACAATTTGATAAAGTCTTCACCCTTTTCCGACTTCAGAGATTCTAAGAATTTTTCAACCTCTTCTATCTCCTTGGGAAAGTCTGGGAATTTATTCTTGCTCTCTTCTGGAAACTTTTCTGCAAGCAATTCTCCGAAAAAGCTTGCCAGTTCCTTTTTTATTTTGTCTTCAGAGCGATCGCTTTTCAGAGATGCCAAGAGATTTTGCAAATTTTCCCTTGCCTTCGGCGATCCTAGTAATTTATTGCTCTCTTCTGGTAAATGCTCTTCAAGAAATTTTCGGAATAGCTTTTCGACCTCGTTTTTCATTTCTTCTTCGGCGCGATCGCCAAGGCCGGCGATCGCATTGACCAGGATTTTGAATAGCTCTTCTGCCACCAAAACCAGCCACCGAAAAGAGAATCCTTGTCCTTTCGGGACTTTCTCTACCATTGCGACCGGTTCGAGGTACGTGTAGTTGTATTGGTATTCTTCTTGGGCGGTTTTCAGATTCCCAGACATGTTTTCTCCTCTCGATAGCTTGAACAGCCTAAATTTTGACTTAATTTTGCTCAATAGCTTGCTTTTTTCGGCAATGCACATATCAGCCCTTTCCTACAGACAACGGCTACCGGTGCGATCGGACTTTTCCCGAAACCCGTTGGGCCTGTACCGCCTGAGTTCATGGCGATTTTTAGTACCATACATCATTTTGACATTTTTTCCAGCCGGAAATGTTAAATCAATCTTAAATCGGATATTTCACATTCCGCAAGTTCGGTACAGCAATTTATAGCATTTCTCAGATTATGGCGATCTGCTGTTGGGGGAGATTGCTTCGGGGGGATTAACTCATAAAGCATAAGTTATCGCGCTTGTCCCCCCCCTCGCAATGACTTGCTACGCGATTCTGCTGTATTACATTAATGCCGAGATTCGCTATAAGCACGAAAGGGATCGCCCGATCTCCCCATAATTACCAAGCGAGGGCCATACCATCAGCACGAGGTTCAGAAGCTGCGATCAGCACTCCAGAATGCTGGCAGATAATTTGACCGCGACCGAAAAGGGCTGTGTTATCCTGCTGCAACTGATGGCCCATCCCGAGGAGCGATCGCGCCACATCTCCAGGCACTGTCGATTCTAACAGCACTTTATTTTCCTCTATAAATCGCCAGCGAGGAGCATCCAAAGCAGCTTGGGGGTTGAGATCGTAATCAACCATATTAACCACAACTTGCAGATGTCCTTGAGGCTGCATAGAAGCACCCATAACGCCAAAAGGTCCAATAGCTTGACCATCTTGAGTCAGAAAACCCGGCATAATAGTATGGAAGGGGCGTTTAGCTGGGGCCAACTGATTGGGATGTCCCGAAGCGAGAGTGAAGCAACTGCCTCGGCTTTGCAGGGCGATACCAGTCCCTTCTGGGAGAATACCGCTGCCAAAACCCAGATAATTAGATTGGATGAAAGAGACCATTAATTCCCCATCCGCTGCGGCTAAATAGACAGTTCCGCCTTTCGGTAATCCTGGTTGAGCAAGAGTTATAGCCCGTTCTCCAATTAATTGACGACGCTTGTCAGCATAGCCTTGGTCTAAAAGATATTCTACCGGCATTTCCAGAAAGCGGCGATCGCCGATATATCTGTAGAGGTCGGCAAAAGCAAGTTTCATCGCCTCAATCTGTAAATGATAACGAGTTGCTGACTCCCGGGGATAGCGGCATAACTCAAAGCCCGAGAGAATATTCAAAGCCATCAGAGTGGCAATACCTTGAGTATTGGGGGGAATTTCCCAAACAGTTACGCCCCGATAGTCTGTGGATATGGGCGTCACCCAATCAGCTTCATGGGAGGCTAAGTCAGCTAGAGTTAAAGTACCCCCAGTATCGGCGGCGAAGTTAGCGATCCGTTCGGCGAGTTTTCCCCTGTAGAAGCTTTCACCCCCAGTCGCGGCAATTTCCCTGAGAGTCTCAGCATGGGCCTGGGAACCCCAGATTTCTCCTGCTGCTGGGGCCCTATTCTGGGGAAAAAACACTTGCTGGAAAGGCCCAAATTCCTTACCCGTCAGGGAGAGATATTTTCCTTTCTCTCGCTTCCAGGCCAGTGAGGTGACTGGGGAAACCGGAAAACCTGCGGTTGCATATCTAATAGCGGGAGCAAACAATTGTTCAAAAGGTAGTTTCCCCCAGCGTTCCCACAGGGTGCGCCAAGCTGAGACAGCGCCAGGTGTAGTCACGGAAAGCCAGCTCGTTTCCGGTACGGTATCGTAACCCTGAAGCTGTTCTATACTGAGATTTTGAGGGCTTTTCCCGGAAGCATTCAGACCCTGTAATTCCCCGTCCCAGACGAGGGCAAAGGCATCCGAACCAATAGCATTAGAAGTCGGTTCGACTACCGTGAGGGCGATCGCCATTGCCACAGCAGCATCAACAGCATTCCCCCCTGCCCATAGCATTTCCATGCCAGCAAGGGTAGCCAAAGGTTGAGAAGTCGCTACGGCACCCCGCTGTCCCATCATTACTCTTCTTGCCCCCGGGTAGGGGTAGTCAGTCAGGTTCCCTTTGAGCATTTTCCCTCTCTTTCATGGGCGATAGTTGATGTTTCACTGTACCATACAAATAATGGTCGTGCTCGATCGACCAATCTGGTGGTGCTTCAACAGTTCCAGCAAAAGCCTTTAGTACATCCCAAGCATCCCCTGTACTCTCAGATTCAGTAGAGATCGTAATAACATAACGTTTGCCAAGTTGCATATCCAGTGGTTTATCTGGCCGTAGCACCTGACCATCAAATACAGCCGTAACTATTTGACTCATCGCTTTACCTTTTCTCCATCTTAACCATTTTGCTTAATTATATCATAACAGTATGAAATCGAATTACGTTCTGCCATCGCCTCAACTAAAGCTTCATAAGCTGACCAATTTTGTTTAATTAAAGTGCGGGCCTGTAAAGCAGCCGATCGCTCCTTCGTAGTACATTCTGCCAAATTTCGCCCTAACTGTTCCGTCCAAATGCTTCTTACTTTTTGCAAGTCATCTGCTCCCCCTTCAGCATTACCATATACTAAAGTTTCCGCTACGCCCCCTGCCATCCACACAGCACAATAGCGATCGAACAGCTGGGCAGATAATTTCCCCTCCTCTAGTTGTGATGCCAATTCAGCATCAGAGAAAGAGACACCGCCCACCCCTGCTTGTCCTTGCTGAAAAGCTTCCCAGGGACTGAGAGTATAGCCATTAATGGGAATTTCTAATAGGTAAGCAACTAGGAAATGTCCCGCCTCATGCCGCAGCACCCGATCGCGATGTTCTGGTGATAAATTAGCTAGTAAACCCAGTACCAGAGTGCCACCCTTCCCCTCAAACCTGAAGCTGTCCAAAGTCGCAATTCCCAATAGCAGAAAAACCGCGATCGCGGGCACTGCTGGCGGCAAATTAATCGCCGGTCCCAGCAGTACCGACATGGTCATCAGAAAAACAGAAATGGCAATTAAATTCAGGGCAGTTTTATTCATTTGTTATTGCTAATGGTTCATTGCTAATTGCTAATTGCTCTTCAACTGACAACTGCCAACTAACAACTAACAACTGACAACATTATTTTTCGCGAGCCTTGTAAAATGTTTCTAAGCTATGGAGATCGCCCGTAAACCGCCAATGCCAAGGTTCATAACTCACCCCTTGGGGATTATTGCGTGGGAAAGACAGCTCAAAGCTAAAATAAGCAGCATTAGCTTGCAGCCACTTAAAAGCAGATGTATTTTCAAAGTTAGGACTCAGGTGAGTTGCTGGGACATTACCATCTCCAATATCGATAGCATAACCCGTGTGATGTTCGCTGTAGCCAGGAGGCGCACTCACTTCCGCTCGCTCAGTTGGCACCTGTCCCCGCTCTGCCTTAATCTGAAAAAATAAATACTCCTGGTCCGCGATCGAGCGAAAACCGGAAATTGGCACCAGACGAACGCCATCCATCCGCGCCGCATCTACCATCGCCAGAAACTCTGCTGCCGCAGCTTTCCGCAGCTTCAAGCTGCCATCTGCTACGATCTGGGCAAGTTCCGATCCTTTGGCTTCTTCATAGGGAAGATGTCCCAGCAAAGCATCCGCCTCTGTCTTTGGGGACGCATCCGCTGGACTGGTAGTTTTCCCAGGTGAGATCATTGCTGTGGTCGTAGGTGAGGCAGTCTCTTCCCTTGCTTCTGGAACAACTTCAACTAATTTTACCTGTGAAGCTTGCCAGGTAAACCAGGAAATCCCACCAACTGCGATCGCCGCCACTCCCACCAAGCTACCAATAATTACTATCGGCAAGGTCGAGGGATATCGCCTGCCCTGGGGTTTTCTAGACGGAATAGCATCCCGTAACGCCTCGGGAATATCATCAACCGTTGCCATCTCTAGGGGTTCTTCATACAGACCAGCGTTCTTCATGGGTGGTGGTCACTCTCCATATCTCTTGTCAGTGGGTAGGGTGGGCATTGCCCACCATGTCAGTGGTCGGTGGTAAACGTTCCAACTCACAATTCACAACTCACAACTCACAACTCACAATCTAGCGTGAGGTGTGGTCTTGCGCCTGTTGGTTGTTGTTGACCACACCTGCGGATGGTGGGCAGTGCCCACCCTACCAATGCAACTAACAACTAACAATTCTAGGGTGTTTTTTGCAGTTCGGGTCTTTCTTCTGGGACGATCGCCCCTAGTACCGGGCATACTTCTATACAGATGCCACAGTCTATACATTTAGGGAAATCTATGAAGTACCAGTCAGTACCCTTAGCATTTTTGCCCGGACCTGGATGAATGCAAGCGACCGGACAAGCTGCGACACAATCTGCTACGCCTTCGCAGGTGTTAGTAACAATCGTGTGTGGCACTCAATTTCATCTCCTAATTTTAACTTCAACTCACCTGTTCTATTTGGGTCGTCCCATCCTCTTGCACCCAGGCAATTTTGCTGATGCGGCGGTTTTGGGCTGCCTGCCGCATTAATTCCGGCGTCTTTTCCCTTTCCAGTTCCACTTCTACGCAGACATTCTTTGTTTCTCTCAGTTGCTGGGCGTAGGCAAAAGCAGCTGCATAGGCTGGGGGCGTCACTGGCACCACTAACCAGTCACTAGCGGATATTTCCTGGGGTAACTGACCGCTTGATTGCAGAACGTGATGTAAATCTTCGATGTTGAGACTAAACCCTATACCTGGATAAGTTTCTCCTTGAGGGTGATATAAACCTAACAGCTGGTCATAGCGTCCCCCTTGTCCCAACACTCGCTCCCCTTGTTCGCCGACTACTTCAAATACGATGCCCGTGTAGTAGTTGAAGGTTTGAATTAAACTCAGGTCGAGGGTTACAGACAAATCTTGGTTTAGGAGGCGACTGTCTGCTAGTAGTTCCACCAGAGATTTAAGATTGTTGAGGGTCTCATGTTGGGCTAAATCTAAATCCAGAGTTCCCACCCGTTGCAGCACTTCCGCTGGACGTCCCCGCAAGTCGAATAGCAGTAACGCCCGATCGCGCAGTTCTGCCGATAGGGGCAATGTTTCCAAGCTAGTGCGATCGAGGTGCGCGATCGCCCATCGCACCTTTGCTTGTAATGGCATCGGGAATACCGAAAGCAGCGATCGAGTCAACCCGGCCTCTCCTAATATTAAATGCCACTTGCCCAGAGGCAGTTGATGCAAGCAATCACAGAGCAACAGCATTATTTCCGCATCTGCGGCCAAACCACCGGCACCCAGCAGTTCTACTCCCGCTTGGTAGAACTCTTGCTGCCGTCCGTGAATCCCTTGTTGCGAGAGACGGAACACATTCGCATTGTAGCAGAGGCGCTGAGGATAACTCTCACCACTCATGCGGGTCGCCACCGCCCGGGCTATTGACGCCGTCAACTCCGGGCGCAGTCCCAGTCCCGACTCCTCCTCTGCATTCTCTACTTGAATCACCGTTTCCCGATCGATCGCTCCACCTGCCATCAGGGTATCCAACCCTTCCAGAGTGGAAGTGATAATCTGATGATAGCCCCAGCGATGAAACACCTGCTCCAAGCTATCTTCCAGCCAGCGTTTCTGAGCCACATCCAGAGGCAGTAAATCTCTTGCACCTGGGGGAGATTGATAAACCATTATTTTTTCTTGCTACCGCCGCCGCCTATTTTAATCCCAAATATGGTGATGCCGCCACCATCCGAGCCTGATTTTTTCCCCGACTTCCCATCGGACTTTCCTGCTGCCTTTTTTTTCGCCATCAACTTCTCTAAATTTTTCTTTGCTGCCAATGCTTTTTCTTCTTTGGGATTCAATTCCAAAGCCTTATTTATATGTACCTTAGCCATCGTCGTTTGCTTCTGTTCCAAGTAAATCTGTCCCAATAGACTATGGCACTTGCTGTTAGTTGGTTCTAGCTTCAGCCCATCCCGCAATTCGAGAATTGCTCCCGACAGATTTTCTTTTTCTACCAACTCTTCTGCACGCCGGTAATAGTCCTCCACTGGCGATTTTTTTTGCTGTTTTTTTTCTTCTGGCTGCTGCTTAGCTGTCTTGGCCGCCGGTGCTTGACTTGCCGGAGCTGCTGGTTTTGTGGAGTTTGCTGTTGCCCCGTTGCTCTGGGTACGCATCAGGTAGACTAAATTCAGTTCGCTAATTTCCCCAGTCAGTTCTTGCATGCGATCGAGAGATTCATACTGCTGCGAAGCCAACTGTTCCAGGGCCTTTTTATAAGTCGGTTCTAGATCGCTTGCCTGGGCTAGTTCCCGTGCTAAAGCGCTCTGCACCTGCTCGGTCATTTGTGCTTCCCCGATCGCCTGCTGCCCCTTCAGTCGCAGCATCACAGCATGTTCTGCCCGTTCCTTTTCCTGAGATAGTTTTTCGTATGCTGGATTGACTAGCTTCGATAATATATCATTTGCCAGTTTTTTTTCCGCTTCGCTGTTGATGGCGCTGCTGTCGGGATGCAGTTTTTTTGCTATCCTCATATATCGCTTGCGGATCTCCTTATTCTCCGCATGCACCGGCACTCCTAAAATCGCGTGATAGTCAGTAAAATCTCTCTTAAACAGCCCTTTTTCTATTTGGAAAGACATATGGTGCGGTCCCCCACTTCCAATTCGATCGATTATTCTAGTTTACTGCGTCCTTACTTGGGTTGGCCATAGCTTGACAATCGCGGCACTTGCAACAACTCTCTACTCATGCTAGCATGCAGCCGACCGTTGCTTGCCAGGATCCGTCCGGACTCCAGATGCAAAGGGCTACCGTCGTATGCTGTTACCTTGCCCCCTGCCTCCTCGACGATGACGACACCGGCAGCTATGTCCCAGGGAGAAAGCGCCCGTTCCCACTGTCCATCCAGGCGTCCGCAGGCCACGTGAGCTAGATCTAGCGCTACCGAACCGGCACGCCGCACCCCCTGAGTCAGATGGGTGAAGTGACAAAACTCGGCATAGTTATTATCTGCTGTGGTGTGGCGGTCGTAGCCAAAGCCTGTTACCAGTAGACTCTTACTCAGTTCGGATGTTTGGGAAACCCGGATGGGACTGCGGTTGCAAGTTGCGCCCTTGCCTCTGGCGGCCCGAAACAGTTCTTGATGGAAAGGGTCAAAAATTGCACCTACCTGGGGCTGCCCATCTATCAATAATGCTACTGATGTTGAGAAAAAGGGATATTGATGGGCGTAATTGGTGGTGCCATCCAGGGGGTCGATCGCCCAAAGATATTTGCTGGTGTCCTCTCCCAGCTTACCTGATTCTTCGGCCAGGATGGCGTGGTCGGGAAAATGACGCCGGATCACTTCCAGGATAACGGCTTCAGATGCTTTATCTGCTTCCGTCACCAAATCCCCCGGACGGCCCTTTTCTTCTATGGAAGCTAACTTCCCCAAGTATGCTTGGCATACTGCACCTCCTGCTAGGGCCGCTTCTGTGGCAATCTCTAGGAAAATTTGTAATTGGTCGTCATTCGTCATTTTTTGTTAGTTGTTAGTTGTTAGTTGTTAGTTGTTAGTTGTGGGGAGCGAACTTTGACCACTGACCACTGACCACTGACCACTGACATGGTGGGCATTGCCCACCCTACCCAGGCATTGCCCACCCTACCCACTGTAACTGCGATCTTGACGGCGAAATTCTGTCGGAGTAACGCTCATCGGCTGTTCGGGATCCCAAATGCCAACTCCCATTATTCGGGCCCAGGTTTGGGCGTTGGCCAGGCGTTCGTCATACTTGGTGTTGGGCGATCGGGGTTTTGCCAGAGCATATCCTAGTTTTACCAGTTCCTCATTGATCAACTCCTCGGAAGCCCAAATATAGCCCATTTGCCGCTGATAGCGATCGCGTTTTTCCACATCCAACTCTAATAATACCGGTCGATCGCCGAGCAGTTCTGCCAGTTGCCGTCTGGCTTCTATCCCCCAAGGCTGTTGTCTCATATCCGGTGCGGAGATGCCGATCAACCGTACTCGCCTGGGATCTGCTGTTGGATCCTCGACGATCACCACCTCGATCGTCTGTCCGCTAACCACTTGCTTGACCAGTACCATCTCTCCTTGAGGAGTTACCGATCCTTTACAGCTGACCAGCAACAGCAAGCAGCATAGCATCGGACCGATGATAGTTAATGGTAAATTAGTCTTCATCCAGTGGCAATCCGAATCTGACTTTTCCTTTCCCGAAATAGCGGCCAAACTGGAGTTCGTAGACTTCATCTTCGTCTTGAGTCTCTACCTCCAGGTCGGAACGGGGATAGCTGACGCATAGTAAAGCATAGCCTTTTTTCTTCAATTCTGGAGAAAGTCCCATTGCTTCTGGCTGATGCAGTTCACCTGACTTTACCCGGACTGCACAGGTGGTACAGGCCCCATTCCGGCAGGAAAAGGGCAACTCTACTCCCTGGTTTTCGGCGCTATGGAGGATATAGCGGTCTTCTGGTACGGAGACTGTTTCTAGTTTTCCTTGCGCGCGATCGTGTATTTTGATTGTATGACTGGGAGGCATATTATCCATCGCAATATTGCTCATCTGGGGCATTTTATACCATAATCCTATCTGGCTGCACCAATCTGGATTTATCGATACCGGTGTAACCACCGATACATTGTACTATATTGTAGTGGCGATCGCCTGTCAACTCCTCAGAGGCGATCGCCCGCAAGGAAGACTCGCGATCGGATGATATCCATTCTTTCTCCGATAAAATAACGAAAGTGAAAACAAGTCCTTTGAGAGAATGTTGCTGATGCCGAAAATCACGACTCCCTTGATAGCAGATATCGCGATAGGAGTCCCAGTTATCGGCATTGTTTGTGGAAAAATAGGCCCGGATCTAGAGTGGAACGCGAAACTCAAGTTGGGTTGAGGCACGAAACCCAACCTACAGATTATCATTGGCGATTTATTTTAGCATATTCAATTCGATAAATTCCACCACCGCTGGCAGTCCTTGCTGAGTTTTCAAGTTAGTAAAGAGGAAGGGTTTGTCCCCGCGCATTTTTTTTGCATCCCGTTCCATAATACCTAAATCTGCACCCACCTGGGGGGCGAGGTCAATTTTGTTAATTACCAGTAAATCTGATTTGGTAATTCCCGGTCCCCCTTTCCGGGGAATTTTATCTCCCGCCGCTACGTCTATTACATATATTGTTAAATCTACCAGTTCCGGGCTGAATGTTGCTGCCAGGTTGTCCCCGCCACTTTCGACTAACATTAAGTTCAAGTCGGAAAATTTCTTCTCCAATTCTTCTATTGCTACTATATTTATGGAAGCATCCTCCCGAATGGCCGTATGGGGACATCCCCCTGTTTCCACTCCCATGATTCTCTCACTCTCTAACGCCCCCGATCGCACTAAAAACTGGGCGTCTTCCTGAGTGTAAATGTCGTTTGTCACCACCGCAATGCTGTAGCGATCGCGCATCATTTTACAAAGGGCGTCAACTAAGGCTGTTTTTCCCGAACCTACTGGTCCAGCAATTCCGACTCGCAATGCATTCATGTTAATTGCTAATTGTTAATTGCTAATTGTTAATTGCTAATTGTTAATTGCTAATTGCTAATTGCTAATTTTTTAATGGCGTTGCACTATTAACTATTAGCTAAACGCTGATTTAACTTCTAAACAAGCGGGTGTATTGTGTTTCATGGGCCATGCTTGCTAGGGCCAGTCCCCAACTACAACTGCAAAGGTCGTCATCTTCTAAAGATAAAATATTTTGAGCGGCCTTGGCAATATCTGGATGTAAGTCTAGCAGTAGCTTTTGCCCCCTAGTTTGACCCAAGGGGATAAGTTTAACTCCTGCGGTGACCAGATTACTTGCCCAACTGTGCAAGTAACCAAGTATAGCATCGTCGGGGGGAATCTGCCAGTGGGATGCTGCTATCCCAAAGGCGATCGGGTAATGGCAGTCAGTCCCACAAGCATCCAGCAATGTCTTCAGTGAGGGTTGTATTTCTAGCAGCAACCGGGCCAGCGATCGCCCCATTTGCCAGCTTTGTTGGCGCAACTCTTCCGTTTCCTTCGCCGCTGCAACCCAGGCATTCCAGTAACTTAATGTCATCTTGTCCCCTTTCGCCGCCCCATTCATGGCCCGCAGCATCACCGCCGCTTCTAGAGGAATTGCCCCATAGCGCAATTCCTCTTGTAACCATTTTCTCAGGCTTTCCCCGCAGGCGATCGCCCCAGTCTCAACTAGCGCCTCCAGTCCTTCCGAATAGCTATAAGCACCTACTGGCAGGGCTGGACTAGCTAGCTGTAGTAGATACAATAGTTTTTCATTGGTCATTTTACCAATCTACAATTCGCGCGTAACTCTGGATGATGCAAGGGTTTATTTCGCCAAGTTTAACATTTATTTCGCCAGGCTTAAGTATTTTTACTTGTTTCAACATTCATTTCGATCGCTTCAACGTTATTCTCACTTTTTTTACGTTATGTTCACTGATTTTAACGGTCCGAGCGCCAATAAAAGCATTGCTATTACCAATAGTAACGTAACGCTCGCTATTTTGAGAGTTTCTATTGGGGATTTTAGCCTGAAAACTGCCAATAGCAACGTCTAAGCTTGCGTCGCCATGTCTACATTCATAGATGATACCACTTAATGAGTATGGTTTCAACATTCATTTCGATCGCTTCAACGTTATTCTCACTGTTTTTACGTTATTTTCACTGATTTTAACGGTTTGAGCGCCGATTTTAACGTTTTGAGCGCCAATAAAAGCGTTGCTATTATCAATAGTAACGTAACGCTCGCTATTTTGAGAGTTCCTATTGGGTATTTTAGCCTGAAAACTGCCAATAGCAACGTCTAAGCTGGCGTCGCCATGTCTCCATTCATAGATGATACCACTTAATGAGTATGGTGATGTCCATAAGCCCCTGTTTCTGGTTGAAAAGGTAAAACCGCCTCAGTTACTTCTAAACCCATTTGTGCTAGCATCCCCTTCAATACCGGATCTGATTCGAGGCGCAAATAGGTTGGGGTAATTTCCAAGGGAACGTGACGATTTCCCAGATGATAAGCTGCCCGCAACAGATCTAATGGCTTCTGGGATGTTACATTCAGTACGGGTTCCGGTTTCGCCGTTACCCGCACCAATCGATCGCCCGTTTCCGCTTGCAATAAATCCCCATGTCGCAGTACCGTACCTCTGGGTAAACGCAAATAGACAACTCGATTATCGGGTGTTTCAACCCGGTGGCGGCTACGGGTGCGATCGCTTGCCGTGAGTGCTAGGGTAAAGCTGACCGCTACATCAGGATCTGCCGGTAGGCATTTAGTCAGAGTCAGCATCCTTATTGAATGAAAGAGTTTCTTTGTTGGCGCAGCAATTCATCTTCTATTAGTTTTCTTTGCTCCCGATCCGTTGGCAAGTAAGCCGTGATATCATTGAAGCGCGTCACCGTAAATCCATTCATTTGGGCAATCTCCAGGGCTTTATTGCAGTAATTAATGGCAAGAGATTTGACTTCTTTGGGCAGATCGGCTATAGTATTAGGCTGGTTGCAAATAATCAGCGGCACCTGGCCAGTAATTTGCTCGGCTTGGTTGTAGGCGGCTCGTCGGAACGGCTCGATCGCCAGCACGGCTTTAGCATAGTTTGTGATTTCCTCATCGCTGAGAATGACTGGATCCGGCGGGGGTGGCACATCAGGGGTCGCGGGAGGTGGAACGGATACACATCCCGATACAATAGAGGCGATACTGACTAACATTCCTAGGCCCAGGCCGTGCCAATGCCTAGGAACGGAAGGCTTGCGGTGAGGGGAGTCGAACTGCGGTGTCATGCTGTCGGTCATGGGCCCAGAGTGCTACATCAATCCGATTTTATCAGCAAGCGGCGATCGACGTCTAGCCGCAAGTCCGACTCCCGAACAGCCAGGTTGGACTACTAGCGGCAAACTTGTAGATTTTTATATTTATTTTCCTGGCACAACCTGCCAAAGGCTGCTGTAATTTCCGGATATTGCTGCGGGTTGCGATCGTATCTGTTCTTAATCTCAAGGAATTGAGCTGCAGATAATCTATTTTGCTGTAAAATAGATTGAGACTGATTGCACAGACTCTGAATTGGCTGGCGAATTTCACTAGCAAAACTGTTGATGTTTGTTACCTGGCCCGATGCGATGTCGCATTCAAAATCTTGAGCAGTGCCAGGGTTCTGCTGCTGAGTAGCTTCCCGCGCTAGTTCAATTTGCAGGATAGATTGCGCAAAAGCATCCACCTGTTGGGGATTGTACTCTTGAGCATGAGCCGAAGTCTCGAACTTAATGGTGGCTATTCTTGGCGATGCGCTCACATCCAAGCCAGGAACCAGTCCCAAAAGCCAACCAACAGTAGAAAGGGCGCCGACAATCAAAGATTTTGACAGCATCTGTTTCTGTTTCGGTCTCTGGTGGTGATAATCGATCATGATTTTGTCTGACAAAAATAGACTCTCAATCTATTGGAACTATTTTCCGAGTATAAGTTCCAGCCCAGATGCGGTTGGAGGCAAGGTGAAACTGCAAACTACCGGTAAAGCAGGCAGAGTTCGATGATTTTGCTACTCAGTGCGGACATCTCTTCGGCTCCTTGCTTGAGGCTGACTTCCAATTCTAGCAGCTTGGGCAATGTCTGCCGCAGTTGCCACAAGTTCAGCCCTGCCACTTCTTGGCGCAGGAAGTAGATGCGCTTGGGGTTGCTGACTTCTGCGGCCCGTGCTATCTCCTTCTCGTCCCTCACCCCAGCGGCGATCGTCAGCTTCACCCATAACCAGGTACGGAACTGACCTGTTAAGGTGGCTACTATCCTCAAAGCTGGCTCGTTGCGCTCGCTCAGACTGGCGATCGAGCTTAAAGCTTTCCCCACATTCCCGTGGGCGATCGCGCTGGCCAGTTGCAAGCTACTAGCAGCGTTATCTGTCACCAAGGCGTCCACATCTGCCACATCTACTGTCCTGTCAATTGCATAAAGCCGCAATTTTTCCAATTCATTAAACAGTTGCCGCGTGTTATTGCCTACAGAAGAGACTAACAGTTCCACCGCCTCATCAGTTAATTTCACTCCTACTTCTGTGGCAGTTTCCTTGGCTCGCTGCACCAGCAGGTCTGTTTTCCAAGGGGGAATTGGGGAAAATTCCTGCACTCGGGCATATTTTTTCAGTAGCTTAGTAGATTTTAACCGCCCATCCGGTTTGTTGCGGCTGGTTAGCAACAGCACAGAGGTTTCCGGGATCGCTGGCAGGGTGCGTTCTAGTTCTGCTAATAGGGACTGGGAGGCTTGCTGGCATATATTTGTATTCACTAGCCATACTAAACGCTGTCCGGTTCCAAAGGCTGGGGTCATGGCTTGGTTGAGTGCCTCAATAACGCTATCCGATCCTGACTCCGAGTAGGTGGTATAGTTGAAACTGGCCCAGTTGGGATCCAGTGCCCGATCGCGCAATTGTGCCACTGCTCTTTCAATAGCATAGTCATCCTCTCCCCAGTAAAAGTATATTGACATTTGCATTCCTTTGGCGAACCGCTATAATAACAATTATATATAAATAAATAATTATTATAAGTCAAGAAGATGAAAAAAATTCAACTGTTGGATACAGTGGCGCTAATCAAGCAAATTACGAGAGCAAGATTTACTTTAGTCGATGATGATTACGAAGACATTGAAAGCTTACCGCCCGGGCAAGTGGGGACCATCGTTGAAGTCTATGAGAGAGGAGAAATTTGTCAATATCTAATCGAGTTTTCTGACCAAACAGGCTGCGAATACGCGATGGCAATCTTAAAAGCCGAAGAATTCTTAGTTCTGCATTATGATTTAAAGGCTGCTTAATCAGGGGAAACGGCAATATCCCTTGTTCGTAGTAAGGACTTTAGTCCTTCACTAGCTTGACGGGCCATTGAGGACTAAAGTCCTCACTACCAACGGATAAACGGAGGACTGAAGTCCTCACTACAAACGGATAAACGGAGGACTGAAGTCCTCACTACAAACGGATAAACGGAGGACTGAAGTCCTCACTACAAACGGATAAACGGAGGACTGAA
>JBFRWI010000209.1:0-9605 GCA_051439505.1 Hormoscilla sp.
AAATATTTTTTCAGGGTGTGATCGTAACCTTCTCGACATATGAACTGCACATCTTCGGAGGACTTCACCCCTGGAGTAGGGGTGCGGTCATTTGTTGTTGCGGCGCATCCCCCCCAACCCCCCCCTACCGACTGGGGGGGCTTCCGCACGCCCCCCGGCGCGGTCCCCCCCTTTCTAAGGGGGGTTAGGGGGGATCCGGGGGTTTGGGGGGATCCCACGACTGGGGTCAAACCGCCTCCTACTGCCAGTACCCCTGCGGCCAGTACCCCCATCAATGATTTATACAATGTATTCATATTACCTTCACCTATCTCAACTGATGTAAACATGCTGTTATTCTAACTCCTTGGCCGTTGTCGGGGTAGTCTGTTATGTTAAATTTTGTTAACTAGCATCATCCCAGACACCGGCGATCGCGTGGGAATTGAGAAAGGGTGTGGTCAAAAGCCGCCCGAACCCTAAAGGGCCCGGCTACAGGAACAAAGCCCGCCTGCGCGGGCTATAGACTCCGGCGATCGCGTGGGAGTTGAGAAACCGGGTTTCTGAGTCAAATCTCGGTGTCGAGGGTACAATTCTCAAAGAAACCCGGTTTCTGGTAAGGTCGCGATCGGGGGTCTCCCGCGTAGGAGTTGAGAAACCGGGTTTCTGAGGGAAAATCTCGGTGTCCATGGGAAAATTCTCAAAGAAACCCGGTTTCTGGTCACGCACCCGATCGCCTCTAACCGTGACCTTATGGATCGATCGCCCTACCCATGAGAGTATAATTCCCAACTTCTTGCTGCCCCGCAGAGGAAACAACTACAGTATACTGCCCAGTTTCCGGCAACTCTACCACAACCCGAGAATTAGAATTAGAAGGACTTATGTCATCGTGAAATTCTAATATATCCTCATCCGATTTCAACACAGTCAATTTAGTATCAAACTCGTTGCTGCTTACTTCTATGGTCACTTCTTGACCGCTGCTACCTGTAAAAACATAGCTATCAACATAGGAATTGTCCACCAAGTCGATCTTGTCATTACTATCAAGCGCCCCAGTAACTGCTTCCCCATTCAGTTCCAGTTTGTTCGGTTTGAGTACGGGCGGCGGCCACAGGTAAATAACTGTTGGGACTAACACCGCTACAGCTATTATAGGGGCGATCCATACCGGGAACTTTTTGCGCTTTATGGGAGGTTGAGATAAAATAGTAGAATTAGCAGAAGAAGTTTGCAAAGCTTGCACTGCTGCTAGGGCCTCCTTTGCCGAATGGTAACGCTCCAGATAATTGTAGCGCACCATTTTCTCCAAAACCCCTGCAAACTCCGGACTTACCCGTGCTTTGTTGCGCCAGATAACTTCCTTAGTCTGAGCATTTTTTGATAATTGCCTCGGGTGTATGCCTGTTAGCGCCCGAATAGCAGTCATTCCCACAGCATAGACATCGCTGCTTAATTGTGGTTCGCCATCTTTTTGCTCAGGTGGCATGTACCCATGAGTCCCGATCATAATTGTATTTTGGGGGTTACTCTGATTGACAATCTTCTTAACCGCCCCAAAATCTATCAGAACCAACTTCTTGTCTGCATCCCGGCGGATAATATTATCCGGTTTAATATCCCGATGGATAATATTCCATGCGTGGACAGCTTCCAGTACGGACAGCAACTCCAACAATATACTCATCACTTGGGCCTCTTCGAGAGGTTCACCAGGTTTGAGTTCATCAGTCAAAGGATGTCCGGCAATGTACTCTTGAACCAGGTAAAATTCTCCATTTTCCTCAAAATAGGCCAATAACTGCGGAATCTGGTCGTGTGTTCCCAAATCCTCCAAACTTTTCGCCTCCGTCCTAAACAAGCGTTGCGCATCAGGAGAAGAAACAAGATGCAATTGCTTCACCACACAAGTAGGGTGGCCAGGGCGTAGAGTATCTGTGGCCAGAAAAGTTATGCCAAACCCTCCCTCGGCCAGTTCTGCCGTGATTTTGTAACGTCCAGCTAAAACTTGTCCAATCATCGCTGCCACCTGCCATCAAAGTGATAGTACAATTCTATATTATTCTCGCGTTCCTCGGGAGCATCTTCATAATAAATTAATTATCTCAATAATACTATAATTTGGGGCTATAGCAATACTTCTCCGTTAACAACCTGTCATTGCGAGGGGGAAACCAAAACAGACATTTTAGGGCTCTGGGTGCTTAATCCCCCGAAGCAATCTCACCGACTTATACCGGACAGGGGGATTGCTTCGGGGGGGGTTAACTCAAGAAAGCAGGCCGTTAATCGCGTCCTACCCCCCTCGCAATGACAACCTATATACTTAACAAAAAAGTATTGAAGAGGATCCCCCCGCCCTTATTTTTTCCGGGTACGGCATCCGATAAACGATCGGGGTGGCATTGGCAGTTAAACTGTGCTAGACTAGATCCAGGACAAGAAAATTGAGGTAGACAATATGGAAACTCATGGAACCCAAACGGCGGCAAAGCACAACATCACCGCCCGACAGCAAGAATTATCTCGCGCCCGGTCCAGAGGCGATCGGCCCACAGAAGCCAAAGCCCTAGCAGACTTAGGGACAGCATACGGTTGGGGCGGAGAGTATGCAGAGGCGATCGCCTGCCTGGAAGAGAGTATAGCAATTGCGCGAGAACTGGGCAATAAAGAAGCAGAATGGACAGCACTGTGGAATCTCGGCGCAGCCGTAGGTTGGGTTTGGGCTACTTACCCAACCGGGTGTTAGCTTTTGCTCACTGGCCATAGAAAAATGGTGCGATCGCCCTCTTCTCCATACTTCTATTGTCCCAAATTTATGCTTAAGCTAGAATAATAGTAGCGCAATTGCCATAAATGTCATGGAAGAACTATTCACCCTGAAAGACTTGCTGATCGAAGGCGATATCCCCGGGGCATTAGTTATCGTTGAAGAACTGGAAGAAATGAGTCGTGACGATAAAATTAGTAACATTACCAGCTATGGAGTGATTCTGCTAATGTATCTAATTAAGCAGCAAGCAGAACATCGCACGACTCGTTCCTGGGAGGTATCAATTGAAAATTCCGCCTGGGAAATTCAGAAGAAGAATAAGCGCCGGAAAACCGGTGGTTATTACCTCACCCCGGAAGAGTTACGCCAAACTCTCCTTGAAGCTTACCCAAAAGCTATCAAGAAAGCAGCCCTGGAAGTTGATGAAGGTGCTTCGTCAGCAGCTACCCTGGAAACTATGGTTGACAGAGAAGATATAATCGATCGCGCTTTACAGGCGATCGCCGCAGAGTCCGAATCTCAATAAACTATTCCGAGATATATCAAGTAAGGGCGATCCTTGTTTTCACCATAAAAATGTCCACAAGAAACCTAGCTGAACGGTTGCATCCCTACTATCGCCAATGACGCCATATATTTATTCTGACATAATTTTTGGCATTGTCAACCCCTTAGCGATATTTTTTTAACAAAATATCTCGGCATTTACAAATACTATGTTATCATAATATAAGAGATTAATGTAGCAACGTTGCAGCGGGGAGACAATACTCCGGGGTGCTATAATAAGGCGATCGCCTGACAGGGCGAACAACCTTTTTCCCTTACTCCCAGGGTAAACGCTAAAGCGTTTACTACGAACGGGGAAAAAACGCTAAAGCGTTTACTACGAACGGGGAAACGGGGATTAATGGTGAATTAAACTTATCCGCCAATCTGAGACATGGTGCGCCCGTAACTTCCCGTCGTCCCAGAATCTCGCTGCTTGAAGTTAATCTCTGGTTTGATCCTCAGCAACTGACTCACTCTCTCCCTTAACTCAGCAGTCTCTACCCCCTGACGCAGACCCGTTTTTAAATCAATTTGACCCGTTTCATTCAGCAGACAGGGTCGCAACCATCCATCCGCTGATAGCCGCATCCTGTTGCAGCGATCGCAAAAACATTCTGACATCTGACTGATGAACCCGATCGTCCCTTTCGCACCTGGTATTTGGAATACATCCGCAGGACCATTACCCCGTACTTCCGACGATCTTAACCCCCAGCGATCGCCTATCCATTCTCGCAACTCCGACGAGGGTATCCACGCCCGATCGCGTAGCGTGCGCGCAGCGCAATCGTCAAATAACTGCCCATTCCCGATCGGCATAAACTCAATAAAGCGCACGTGCCACTGACGGTCCATCGTCAGGGCCGCCAAATCCAATACCTCGCCGTCATTCACCCCGGGAATCACCACCACATTCAATTTCAGGGGGTCGAACCCCACCCTGTAGGCCGCTTGAATCCCCTCCCAAGTCCTCTCCCACCTGCTTCTACCGCGATTTCCGATAATTTTGTCAAAAGTCTCCGGAACCAGGGAATCTAGGCTAATATTAATTCTGCGCAACCCGGCATCGTACAAATCCTGGGCCAGACTTGCCAGCAGAAACCCATTGGTCGTCATCGCCAAGTCTTCCGTTTCGGGAAGTGCCGCTATATCCCCGACTAAATCTACCACTCCCGGGCGCAGCAGCGGTTCCCCACCCGTCAGGCGAAACCTGGTAAACCCCAAGGGGATAAACACCTCCTTCAGCAGAGTCAGGATTTCGGCATTCCTTAGCAACTGCTGTTGCCAGATATATTCTAGTTCTGCCCCTTCCGGCATGCAATATTGACAGCGGAAGTTACAGCGATCGATCAGACTAATGCGGAGATAATCGACTTTGTTCATCAGCACCTAGGTAGCAACGCTTTAACTTATCTTAAGGAATAAATCTGCCTTTGGGTAGCAGTTACATGTGCTATCCTAGGCTGAATATCCTTAAGGATCCATCTAAATTCTACAAAAGTTAGCTAAAGGACAAATCCAGTGACTCTCCAGACCGCAGAAGCGCCTCCCAAAACCACCTTGGGGGAACTGAACCGCCAGATGATCGTGATTCTCGACTTCGGTTCCCAGTATTCTGAACTGATTGCCCGTCGCATCCGCGAAACGCAAGTTTATTCAGAAGTCCTATCCTACCGCACTAGCGCGGAAAAACTACGGCTACTCAATCCCCAGGGAATTATTCTCTCGGGTGGCCCCAATTCCGTCTATGATGCCAATGCACCCCTATGCGACCCGGAAATTTGGCAACTGGGCATTCCCATCCTCGGTGTATGCTACGGCATGCAACTCATGGTACAGCAACTGGGTGGAGAGGTGGTAAGGGCTCAAAGAGGTGAGTATGGCAAAGCATCACTCTGCATCGATGACCCCACAGACTTACTCACCAATGTGGAAGATCCCACTACCATGTGGATGAGTCATGCCGACTCTTGTATCAAATTACCCACCGGATTTGAAATCTTGGCTCACACGGAGAACACTCCCAGCGCGGCGATCGCCCACCCAGGCCAAAGAATGTACGGCGTGCAGTTCCATCCGGAAGTGGTTCACTCCATCGGCGGGCTGGCAATGATTCGTAACTTTGTTTACCATATCTGTGAGTGCCAACCCAGATGGACGACGGAAGCTTTTGTGGAAGAAGCCATCCGGGAAATCCGCGCTAAAGTGGGTGATAAGCGGGTGTTGCTGGCCCTCTCAGGGGGCGTAGACTCCTCAACTCTGGCATTTTTGCTACACAAAGCTATTGGCGACCAACTGACCTGCATGTTTATCGACCAAGGGTTCATGCGCAAATACGAACCGGAAAATTTGGTGCAGCTGTTCCAGGAAAAATTCCACATTCGAGTCGAGTACGTACTGGCACGCGATCGCTTCCTGAAGCAGATCGAAGGGGTTACGGACCCGGAAGTGAAGCGCAAGCGCATCGGTCACGAATTCATCCAGGTCTTTGAAGAAGAATCAAAGCGACTCGGACCCTTTGATTATCTCGCCCAAGGCACCCTTTATCCAGACGTGATCGAATCCGCTAACACCAACCTTGACCCCCAGACAGGGGAACGAGTAGCAGTGAAAATCAAAAGCCATCACAACGTTGGCGGCCTGCCAAAAGACCTGCGATTCAAGTTAGTCGAACCCCTGCGGAAACTGTTTAAGGATGAAGTCCGCAAACTGGGGCGATCGATCGGTCTGCCAGAAGAGATTGTCCAGCGCCATCCCTTCCCGGGTCCGGGACTGGCCATTCGCATTATCGGCGAGGTGACAGCGGAACGACTCAAGATTCTCCGTAATGCAGATTACGTCGTTCGCCAGGAAATTAAGAGGCGGGGGATGTACAATGACTTTTGGCAAGCCTTTGCTGTCTTGCTGCCCATCCGCAGCGTCGGCGTCATGGGGGACCAACGTACCTATGCCCACCCGATCGTCCTGCGGTTGATTTCCAGTGAAGATGGCATGACTGCTGATTGGTCTCGGGTTCCTTACGACCTGTTGGAGGTGATTTCTAATCGCATCGTCAACGAAGTCAAAGGCGTTAACCGCGTCACTTACGACATTACCTCCAAACCCCCTGGCACCATTGAATGGGAATAAGGATATCTCTCAATACCTCAAGGGATAGCATCTTATTTGTCATTGCGAGGGGGGGTACTCCGCGATTAACTTATGCGCTCACGATCGTTAACCCCCCCCCGAAGCAATCCCCCGCCCCGTATAAGAGGAAAAGCGCTTCGGCGTCCTTCGCTGTATCCACGCCTTGCGCTATTCGCACTATCCTCCGATACTGCGCGGTGAGATTGCTTCGGGGGGGATTAAGCGCGGGGATCTCCAGAATGATCGTGATTGAGCCCCCCTCGCAATGACAAGTTATTAACCGAGAAGTATTGGGGCAACTCAAGAACGGGCGATCGCCAATCGGCAACCGGATCTTAACCATTTCTTGAATTTTTGTGGAAAACTGCTAATCCTTTGTGGAAAAGCCCGATCCTCTGTGGAAAACCTACCTGTCCTCGGGCTCATAGGTGATATGATCTTCTTTGTATTCTGGGGGTTCGACGTGAATTAAAACCCGGACGGGGTCGTACTTGGCGGCAAGCTGGGCTTCGACTTTTTCGGTAATCTGATGGGACTTTTCCACCTCAGTGGCATCGACTATCAGGTGCATTTCAATGAAAGCTTGACGCCCCACTACTCCCCGGGAAGCGATGTTATGACAGTTGAGGACGCCGGGAACATCGATGACGATCTCGTGAATGGCTTCCGGGGCGATCGCCATCTCGTCCACGATCCAGGGGAGATTAGCTTTGAGCACTTTCCAGGCGCTGGCAAACACCAAAACCGCCACGGGAAAGGCCAAAACCACGTCTAGCCACTGATAACCAAGCCACACCCCGCACAATCCCCCAATCACAGTAATTGTCACCCAGACATCGCTCGTGGTATGCTCGGCATCAGCGATTAAAATATTGCTACCCAGACCTTGACCTACACGGCGCTCGTAGAAAGCGACGAAGATGTTAATTACCAGTACAATCAGCAGTATTGACAGTTCCGCTGCCGAGATGGCGATGGTTTCACTGCCTGCGAGTATCCTCTCCACAGCACCGCTGATAATTTCAAAGCAAGCGATGCCTAAGAAGGCAGAAATTCCCAAAGCACCCACCGCTTCAAACTTCTGATGTCCGTAGGGATGTTGCCGATCGGGTTGGGGCGAAGCCAAGCGAATTGTTACCAGTCCCAAAACGTTGTTAGCGCTATCTGTGATACTGTGTAAAGCGTCAGCTAACAAACTCAGGGCCCCCGTATGCCAACCCACAACGCCTTTGATCGCCATCACCACCAAATTCAGCATTAAGGTAGTCAGTAAAACTTTACGAACTTGAGAACGGTGATCTACAGCCATAGATTTTTCCCCGATTAAACATAAATTTATCTACCATTATTTTAGCGCAACTTTTAGTTTGTATAAGGGAATCTAATTGCCGGTTATTGAGATGGATTTTTAGATATCAGATTAAATTAGCAACGAAACATGCTAAATTACCATGATATTTGAGGATGATGTAGGAATTAATTGTAATTGCTGAAAATGAATCAACTGAAACTCAATTTGACTGATGGTTCGGTTACCTTTGGCTTTACCGCCTCGGCGGCCCGGGACTTACAGGGGGCGATCGGGGAACTGATGCAAAGGCTGAAAGCGGCGGCGGCGGCCAAACCGGCTAGCGGTGGCAGGGTGACTCCCCAGCCGCCAATGGAATATCGGTACGCCGGCGACGTGTTCCTGGAGATTTTCTGCAACCCCAATATCTATCCCAGTCCCTTTGCGGCGAAAGTGTTGATTACTCTGCGGGACGATCGCATCCGGGTGTCAACGGAAGCGGAACTGACTCGGGTGATTGAGGATCTGAATTTATACTTAGAGCAGGTAGAGGGGTAGACATAAATAACACCCAGAAACCGGGTGTTTAGGGTCCGACGCAGGTAATGTGGGCACCTGCGTCAGTTTTCTGTAAAGATAATTAAGATATAAACAACCCTAGAGATTGAGGAAATCGCGGGAATCACAGAAAATGGGAAACGAAAAAATAGTTCTTTTATCGCGTAGAGAAATAGAGAAGATGCGTCGGGCAGGGCGTTTGGCAGCGAAACTCCTAGACCATTTGGCACCAATGGTGCAACCGGGAGTCAGCACTTTGGAGTTGAATGACGAAGCGGAACGCTGGACCCAGGCCCATGGGGCCAAAAGCGCCCCCCTCAATTATCACGAGTTTCCCAAGTCTATCTGCACCAGTGTCAATCACGTGATCTGTCACGGCATCCCCAATGCCAAGCAGATCCTCCAAGATGGTGACATCATCAATATAGATGTGACGCCGATTCTGGACGGTTACCACGGGGACAGTTCCAGGACATTCTTTGTGGGTACTCCTTCTCCCCTAGCGAAAAAGCTAGTGGAGGTAACGGAGGAATGTTTGAGAAGGGGGATAGGGGCAGTGAGGCCCGGAGGCCGCATTGGGGATATTGGTGCGGCAATTCAAGAGTATGCAGAGGCAAATGGCTTTTCGGTGGTGCAAGATTTTGTCGGACATGGGGTCCACAAGGTGTTCCACGCGCCGCCGCAAATTCCTCACTACGGTACGCGGGGTAAGGGCAAGCGTCTGCGCAAGGGCATGGTGTTTACCATCGAACCGATGATTAATGAGGGTACCCACGAAGCTGAGGTGTTGGCGGATAAGTGGACGGCGATTACAAAAGATCGTAAGCTGTCAGCGCAGTTCGAGCATACAGTAGTTGTCACGGAAGATGGTGTGGACATTCTGACTCTGCGGGAGGAAGATGCGGAACTAAAGATGGCGTCCTAAAAGGTTCGTAGTAAGGACTAAAGTCCTTCAAGGTTTGGGAATTAAGAAACCCGGTTTTTATAGAAAACCGGGTTTCTGGGTCACCCGGGAATCTACCCGCCTTCATAGCAGCCGCCCGAACTTAGCACACCCGTCCGGGAACCGTCGTACACAGTCGGGAACCCGTTGTACACAGTCGGGAACCGTGGTGCCGCTGTCTGCAACCGTGGTGCCGCTGTCTGCAACCGTTGCGCCGCTGTCTGCAACCGTTGCGCCGCTGTCTGCAACCGTTGCGCCGCTGTCTGCAACCGTTGCGCCGCTGTCTGCAACCGTTGCGCCGCTGTCTGCAACCGTGGTGCCGCTGTCTGCAACCGTTGCGCCGCTGTCTGCAACCGTGGTGCCGCTGTCTGCAACCGTTG
>JBFRWI010000210.1:0-7281 GCA_051439505.1 Hormoscilla sp.
AACTATAAGCGCTCGCGGCTCTGCGAGCCAGCGAGCTTTGCTGGCTGCGGCCTTCTGTGTCGAAAGATGCGGATGTTATACTTGCACAATTCTACTTGTTAGATTTGTGAGGGTTAAACGCAGCACTAGAATAGCAAGACTGGACCAAAGAAGCACCAAGTCAGGTAGAACCGGTTGGTGCCGTCTGGGCCAGCAGCGAAGATCGGCAAGTGAGAGTAGTGAGGTTTGTTCGTGGCAGTCCCAGTCGAAAAGTTACTGACCCCAGAAATAATCAAGCCCAGTCGTTACCTGGGAAATGAGATAAACTCAGTTCACAAGCCTTGGAACGACGCCGACGTGCGGTGGGTGCTGACCTACCCAGATCTATATGAAGTGGGCGCTTCCAGTCTCGGGCATGTCATCCTCTACAATATTTTGAATGCTATGCCTCGGCAACTGTGCGATCGGGCATATCTGCCGGCACCAGACCTAGCAGCAAAACTGCGCAGCACCCAAACACCGCTATTTGCAGTGGAGTCCCGCCGTGGGCTGAGGGACTTTGATATTATGGGATTTAGCCTCAGCTACGAACTGGGTGCCACGAACATCCTGGAAATGCTGGACCTGGCGGGCATACCCCTCACCTGGCAAGAACGGCGACAGGGGAACTATCCCCTAATATTTGCCGGTGGCCCAACGGCAACCTCTAACCCAGAACCCTACGCCGACTTCCTCGACTTCATCGCCCTGGGAGATGGGGAAGAACTGCTACCAGAAATAGGTAATGTATTAGCAGCAGGTAAAACTCGCTCCCTGGACCGGGAAGCAATATTGCTAGACTTGGCCCAAGTAAAGGGTGTATATATACCTGAGTTTTACGACATGGCCCCAGATGGTTCGGTCCATCCCAACCGTCCGGATGTACCCCAGCGGATCCTGCGGCGAGTAGCTACTCCCATGCCAGAATACTCAATAGGACTGGTTCCCTATGGAGAAACAGTCCACGACCGGCTGACGATCGAGGTGCGGCGGGGCTGTACTCGGGGCTGTCGTTTCTGCCAACCGGGGATGCTGACCAGACCGGCGCGAGATGTGGCACCGGACAAGGTAGTAGAGGCAGTAGAACAGGGCATGCTCAAGACGGGTTACAATGAGTTTTCCCTCCTGTCCCTGAGTTGTTCGGACTATTTGGCATTGCCAGCAGTGGGCATGGAAATCAAAAATCGGCTCAAAGATAAAAATATTTCCCTGTCCCTGCCCAGCCAGCGGGTAGATAGATTTGACGAAAACATTGCTAAAATCATCGGGGGAACCCGGACTAGCGGCCTGACCTTTGCCCCGGAAGCAGGCACCCAGCGGATGCGGGATATCATTAACAAAGGCTTGACTAATGCAGAATTGCTCAGAGGGGTGAAAACTGCCTACGACCAAGGCTGGGATAAAGTTAAGCTATACTTTATGATCGGGTTGCCCGGCGAAACGGATGTAGATGTATTGGGAATTGCCGAGACGGTCCGGTGGTTACAGCAGGAATGTCGCGGTCGGGGTAGAAAACGCCTACTGGTTAATCTCACGATTTCTAACTTTACCCCCAAACCCTATACCCCTTTTCAGTGGCATTCAGTGTCAACCGCTGAGTTGGAACGGAAGCAGGAGTTACTGCGGGCAGAGTTTCAACAGATGAAGGGCCTGAAGGTGAATTTCACCGATGTCAGACTCTCGGCCATGGAAGATTTTCTCGGTAGGGGCGATCGCCGCTTAGGACCGGTAGTACGTCGGGCTTGGGAACTGGGCGCTGGCATGGATGCCTGGTGGGAAAGCTTAGACCGCGCTTTCACAGCTTGGACGGAAGCGATAGATGAGGCGGGTCTGAGTTGGAAATACCGGCAGGTGGAACGGGGGGAATGGAGCAATGCCTTTGAGGGGGAACAAGGGGATCTGGACATTCGGTTGCCTTGGGACCACATAGATACGGGGATAGATAAGCAATGGTTAAAAGCTGATTTCCAAAAAGCTTTGGCCGCAGCGACTGTTCCAGACTGTTCCTTTGAGGGATGTTCTCACTGTGGTGTTTGTGGCACAGATTTTGGTCATAATATTGTGATCAAGCCCCCAGCAATACCGGAATTTGCTGGCCACTATACTCCCAACCAAGACAAACAACAGCGGTTGCGGGTCTGGTTTGGCAAGCAGGGAGATCTGGCCCTGGTTAGCCATCTAGATTTAGTGCGCATGTTCGATCGGGCGGTGCGACGAGCCTCACTCCCGATCGCCTATACTGGGGGATACCATCCCGGACCGAGGATTATGATAGCTTCGGCCTTGCCTTTGGGGGCAACTAGCAGTGGCGAAATCGTGGAGTTTGAACTGACAGAACCCATGTCGGTGGAAACTTTCCGCGAAAAGTTGGTAGCGCAACTACCTGAAGAGATTCCGGTTTACGAGGTATTGGATGTAGATTTGAAGATGCTCTTGGCAACGAGAGAGCTGGACCAAGCGGAATATTTAATCACAGTAGATGCTGGAGATGCAGCATCGGAGTCAAGTTGGAGAGAATGGATTGAGGCGGTGAAAGCAACTGAGGTAATATGGTTGGAGGGCACTACAAAATCTGGTAAGCTAAAAAGGGTGAATCTGCGATCGCGCCTGGAAGCATTAGAGCTATCCGAGACAGGCCCAGAGAATAGCGCAGTCCTCCGCTACCGAGGATCCTGCCGCAATGACGGCACCTTGTTGCGACCCGCTGAGGTAATTTACATGCTCGAACAAGTTACCCACCGCACCTTCTCGCTGCTGCACATTCACCGCAGTCGCTTGCTCCTAGGTGGGGCGGCCTCATAAAAGGGGATGATAGTCGTAGGGTGGGCACCGCCCACCATTTAACTTGAGGCACCGCCCACCATTAAACTTGAGTTGGTGCCGATTGAATGTGTAAATAAGTTGGTCCACCTACTTAGTTATCATCGGTGTCGTCGTGCAACGCCTCAACTGCAATAGGCCAAAACGATTGGCAAAGGTAACATCTACAGGCTACAATGGCAGGTTAGAAAAGCTTTGGCAGCTAAGAGTGGTAGCTGACTGGAAATGATTTCCAGCAGAGCGCTGAGAGATTTTTAATAACTGTCAATGTGGAATGATGAAACAGGAAATAGTTTCGCATCAGAATGCTAACTCTGAGTGCGAAGAGTGCTTAGAGAAAGTGCGAATAGCGCTAGAGCTTTCTTTGGGTTTTGGTAATGGAAAAGAATACAGAGGAACCAATTACCAATAACAAATTACCAAGGATTTTTGAGGAAATTGAATGCCGAAGCAAATCATAATCGCTGAGCAGCATCGCATTGCTGCTGTATTTAGTTCAGATCAAATACAAGAACTCGTAGTGGCTACGGGTAACCATCAAGTAAGTGACATATATCTGGGCATTGTCGAGAACGTCTTGCCGGGAATTGATGCGGGCTTTGTTAACATCGGAGATGCCGAACGGAATGGATTTATTCATGTCACGGACTTAGGACCTTTACGACTGAGGCGGAGCGCTGGCGCGATTACAGAATTGTTAATTCCGCAGCAAAAAGTCCTAGTGCAGGTGATGAAGGAGCCGACGGGCAACAAAGGTCCTCGGCTGACAGGTAATATTACCTTGCCCGGTCGCTATTTAGTGCTGATGCCTTATGGGCGAGGAGTGAACCTATCTAGGCGGATTGTTTCTGAAAACGAGCGCAACCGTCTGAGAGCACTAGCAATCTTGATCAAACCAGCGGGCATGGGTTTGCTAGTGAGAACGGAAGCAGAGGGGATGGCAGAAGAAGCCATCATGGATGACTTAGATTTTCTGCAAAAGGAATGGGAAACGATTCAACTGGAAGCGAGTGCTACTAAGCCCCCAGCGTTACTCAATCGCGACGATGATTTTATTCAGCGGGTGCTGCGGGATATGTACAGTAGCGATGTCAATCGCATTGTCGTGGACTCCCAGGCCGCAGTCAAGCGGGTGAAGCAACAAGTAATGATGTGGAATGGGGGTAAAGCACCCCAAGGAATTTTGGTTGACCATCACCGCGAGAGTACAGGGATTCTGGAATATTTCCGCGTCAATGCCGCAATTCGCGAAGCCGTCAAACCCAGAGTTGATTTACCATCAGGAGGCTACATTATCATCGAGCCCACAGAAGCACTGACAGTAATTGATGTGAACTCGGGTTCCTTCACCAAGTCTAGCACTGCCAGGGAAACGGTGCTGTGGACGAACTGCGAAGCGGCAACGGAAATCGCTCGTCAATTGCGTCTGCGAAATATAGCTGGGGTGATAGTTGTAGATTTCATCGATATGGACTCGCGACGGGACCAGTTGCAAGTGCTGGAGCATTTCAATAAGGTACTCAGCGCGGACAAGGCCAGGCCCCAGATCGCCCAACTTTCCGAACTGGGCTTGGTGGAATTGACTCGCAAGCGCCAAGGTCAAAATATTTACGAGATATTTGGTCAGACTTGCCCCAGTTGTAATGGGTTAGGTCACTTGCTGCGTCTACCGGGTGAATCTGAGAGTTCCCCACAGGCTATTATCGATCGTTCTGCGATGCCAGCGAGCCAAGCAGTTCCAGAACTGCGCCGGGCGGGAAATGGGGCACCTATCTTGCCAGGGGACCAGGAAGATCGGGTCTCTCAGGAGAATTTGTCCGATCTTGGCCTCAGACTGGATCCGAACAATGCCTATGATGCACAAGAACTAGATCTGACCAATCATCCCAGCTATCAAGAGCGTGGGGTTCTCAACAATAACCGTCGTCGTCGTCGTCGCATCGGGGTGAATGGTGAATCAGAAGCTCCCGCACCGCCTTCGATATCTGGAGGGGGCGCTAGGATCGCTACCCGAGAGACATTGCTGCTGGATAAAGGGGCGAATGACCGTGAAGAGGGGCAATTCCAGGAGGCTAAAGATGACGAAGAGAAAGCTATTTCTACCGAAAGGTCGTCGCCGAGGCTGAGGCGTCAACTGAATAAAGCTACGGTGGAACCCAAAGAGGTGATTGAAGTAGAAATGACTGCTTTGGAACAGGACGTATATGCCTTGATGGGGATTTCGCCTCTAATGTTAAAGGACCCCAATGAGGTGAAGAATCCTAAAGGAGCGATCGTTTCCGTGACGCTACCAGGGATGAGTGGAAGTAGTCCCGCCTCAGACAATCATCAGAGTGAAGCAGATTTGACGGCAACGGAAACAGGGTCTGATGAGAATATCACATCATCAGCTCCAGGAATAGAGGAATCTGTAACTGATGATGAAGCAGCTTCAGGGGAGATGCCGGAGGTAGAAAATGCCGAGATAACGCCTAGTTCTGAGATGGTTACGGAGCAAAGCACGGAATCGGAAACTGGTCAAGAAGATTCTGAAGCAGAAGATGCCGATAGTGAGGCCAAGAGTGAGCCAGATGTTCGGCGTCGGCGTCGGCGTCGTTCCTCTGCCATTGAATAAAGAATCCTAGGTTTGTAGTAAGGACTTTAGTCCTTGCCTAGCCGTAGGTTTGTAGTAAGGACTTTAGTCCTTCTCTAGGAAACGCGCTTTGGACGGAGGTATGGCCTGTTCGGAACGTAACGTAGAAGGACTAAGAAACCCGGTTTCTGGGTACTCGATGACAAGGACTATAGCGTATTCGGCGCTGATGAGGTGCATTAGAGGAGGGATATTGTGAAAACAATTGAAACCCTTGCCACGGTGAATGCAGACAGGAAAATCACTTTGCAATTGCCGATCGGGGAAAAGTTAGTGACATCCAAAGCGGTGGCAGAGAAACCAACCACAAATAAAGAACGTCCACCGCTAGACTTTCCTGCGATTAGTATAGGAACTTGGCCTGCTGACCTTTCTCTGAGAAGGGAGGATATGTATTAATAATGGGCTAAATTGGTGTCTTTCTCGACTGCAAGGACTAAGAAACCCGGTAACTCCTGCGAAACCGGGTTTCTGGGTACGAGACTCTTGGACTAAACTGGCGGTTTTAAGGCTAAAACTGACTATTAAAACGCTTAAGCTAGGGAATTAAATACTCAAGCTAATGAGTTTAATACTCAAGCTGAATAGTTCAATGCTTAAACTGGATATTTCAATGCTTAAACTGGCGATTAAACGCTTGATATAGCAAGTACAATGCTCAATTTTACGATTTCAACACTAAAGCTAGCGATTTTAATACAAAAACTGACTATGGTTATGCTAATGCTGACCATTATAATGTCACTAATTATCAATTAATTACTCAGGATAGCAAATTTTACAATTGAGATAGCAAGTTTGATAGTAAAACTTACTATCTCAACGATTTAACTAATAAATTTAATGCTTAAGCTGGGTGTGGTCAAAACCCGTTGATCGTTCGGGCGGCCCTCCCAGTCGCCGGATCCCCCCAAACCCCCCTTAGAAAGGGGGGCTTCCGGAACCCCCCCCGTTTGGAAGGGGGGGTTTGGGGGGGATCCTCTCCAACTACTTTTGACCACACCCGGCCATCAGGGGGAGATAGCACAGTTCCTCTCACCGGGGGGGGGCTAGAAACCGGGTTTCTCCGTAAATAGCTAGTTTGAGCCCCTAATTAGATCGGGAGAAACCCGGTTTCTTGTCTGCTGCCCACTCTACTTTTTAACGAGACTGGATCTGCCGCCACACTTCCCTATGCGATCGCCATATCTGCTTTTGCACTTCGGGAGGAACAATTTTTTCCAGTTGCCGATGGTATTTCATGAGATCGTACCAGGGAACGTAGCAATTCAGGTGATGCTCAAAATGGATCGAGATATTCAAGGGCATCAACAGTTGTCGCAAAGGAAAAAAGGAACTGACAGATCTCAGGAAAGGATTTTCCCGGCGAGCAATTTCCCCCGCATGTTCCATAGCTATCTTAAATTGATTTAATACCGAGAGTATCTCTGCTCCCAAGAAAGCTGCAACTGCAACTGCCCAACCTAAATATATTATTGCTAAACTCATGAATACGGTCCAGATCGAGAGCATACTTACGAACAACTGCCAACTTCTGGCATATGCTTGGGTTGCGGGACATTCATTGTGGCGACCATATATGTGAACGTAACCAGGTAATAATAATGCTTTAGCTACATGCTGCCACAAAGGCAGTCCCGTATACATAGCTTCCGGACAATTCTGGGGATCTTGAGGTTCAGTGAGATAGCGATGATGCAGATGATGTCCGATTTCCCAGTGGTTGATATAATCTACCCCGAAAGGAAGGCAAATTATCCATCCCCAAATGCGATTCCAAGTTCGGGCTTTCTTCAGGTCTTTGCTGACCA
>JBFRWI010000211.1:0-14068 GCA_051439505.1 Hormoscilla sp.
ACTTTAGTCCTTGCCGTTCGTAGTAAGGACTTTAGTCCTTGCCGTTCGTAGTAAGGACTTTAGTCCTTGCCGTTCGTAGTAAGGACTTTAGTCCTTGCCGTTCGTAGTAAGGACTTTAGTCCTTACCCCGTCAACTAGCCGTTGAGGACTAAAGTCCTCACTACAAACCAATAATAACTTACCACAACATGAGATATCTGAAATTATTAGGACTATTCTGGGGAACCGCGATCGCGGCTGTGCTAGAATACCGAATCAACTTTATCATTGCCGCCATCAGCAGCCTGAGTAATCTGGCAGGCAGCTTATTTGGGCTCTTCTTATTTTACCGCACTGGCTATACTTTTCACGGATGGAGTTGGGCCGAAGCTCTCATAGTCATGGGTATTTTTACTTTACTTCAGGGCATTTATGCTACCTTTCTCATTCCCAACCTGAATTACATTGTTACCTACGTACAGCAAGGTACGTTAGATTTTATACTCTTAAAGCCGATTAGTTCTCAATTCTGGCTTTCTACCCGCACCCTTTCCCTGTGGGGGTTGCCAGATTTTATCTTTGGTCTAGCGATCGTCGTTTATGCGGGAGAACATTTAGAACTTGGTGTTAAAAATTACCTACTGGCTGTGGTGCCCCTTTTATGCGGCACCCTCAGCCTCTACAGCCTGTGGTTTATGCTGGCAGCTACTAGCATCTGGTTCGTGAAAGTATACAATGTGACGGAAGTGCTCAGAGGTCTCCTGGAAGCGGGGAGATACCCTCTAGTGGCCTATCCTGCTGTTTACCGGTTCTTCTTTACTTTCGTGATACCTGTAGCATTTTTAACTACTGTCCCCGCTGAGATGATGCTGGAACGGGGGGAGTTAACCTGGGCGATCGGGAGTTTGGCCCTGGCCCTGGGACTGTTTTGGGCGGCGAGTGCTTTCTGGCGGTTGGCCTTGCGCTTCTATACTAGCGCTTCTAGTTAAGCAATTTTTGTGGCAAAATGGATCGCAGCAAGGGCAGATTTTGCGGGTACACTGCATATTTTCCTCCCGCCCGAACCCTAAAGGGTCCGGCTACATGAACAAAGCCCGCCTGCGCGGGCTAGATTACAAAAGTGCAGTGTACCCGATTTTGCGGCTAACTACCAAGACTGGGTACAGACTCATGATTATTGGCGGGCGATATGAAATCATCAACGTCCGATCGGGGGACAGTGAGTATCATGGTTGAAGATTTAGGATCGTCCCCTCCCTCGCTGAAAGAATATACCGATAACTATCGGCAGTTGATCGATAAATCTTTCGATCTGAAGGAGACCAAGAGTACGACATGGGTGTGGTCAAAAACAGTTGATCGTTCGGGCGGCCCTCCCAGTCGCCGGATCCCCCCAAACCCCCCTTAGAAAGGGGGGCTTCCGGAGCCCCCCCTTTTGGAAGGGGGGGTTTGGGGGGGATCGGGCTACAACTACTTTTGACCACACCCGTACGACATTGGCAAACTATCCCGCGTGGCAGATCGTTTTCACTGGCAATAATGGCAAATTCCAATTCAAGCGGCGGCAAATATGGACATTAAAGGACGATCGAGCTTACGTGCTGACCTATACGGCCCCAGTGGATGACTATGGGGAATTCGAGGAGACTGTGCAAGATATGATTAAGTCATTAGAATTTGATAATTGATATCAGTGGAACGGGCAGGATAAACAGTGACGAGCGAAATTTATGTAAGCACAGATATCGAAGCGGATGGTCCGATCCCAGGACCCCACTCCATGCTGAGTATTGGATCTGCCGCTTATACCGCAGACAAAAAAATGCTTGCCACCTTTACGGCAAATCTAGAAACCTTACCAGGGGCCCAAGGACATCCCAAAACTATGGCCTGGTGGTCAGAACAGCCAGCAGCTTGGGCGGCCTGTCGGGTTAACCCACAGCCACCAGATCAAGTGATGCAGGAATACCATGGCTGGGTACAGTCATTGCCAGGTAAACCGATCTTTGTTGCCTATCCAGCCGCCTTTGATTTTATGTTTGTCTACTGGTACTTGATGACCTTTGTAGGCGATAGCCCCTTTGGACATTCGGCACTGGATATTCGATCCTATGCCATGGCATTTCTAAAAGCAAACTACAGTGAATCAGCACAAAACAATCTACCAGTTGAGTGGTTGGAAGACCTTCCCTTGACACATATCGCGCTGGATGACGCCATCCAGCAGGGGACGTTGTTTGGCAATCTGTTGCAAGCTTGTTTGCAGAGTTAACTCTGTTTGAAACCTGGAGAATTATACTCGACTAAGTTCTAGTGACCAGGGAGACCCCAATACCCAATACTTCTCGGTTAATAACCTGTCATTGCGAGGGGGGGCCAAACCGACATATCGGGATCGCCGCTGGGATGTCCCCCCCCCCGAAGCAATCTCCCCGACGACATGATAGTGCGGGGATTGCTAGCCGGACTGCGTCGGGCCGCTGCGCTAACGGGGGGGGGGATTAACTCAATTTCCTGCTTGTTGATAGCGACTTACCCCCCCCCTCGCAATGACATCCTCTATCTTTAACCGAGAAGTATTGAAGGAGACCCTGGTCACTCCCGAACGAGGGTGAAATCCCGGACTAAAAGTTAGGCATTGACCTCCTCGATATAAGCCTTAATCGCGGGGATTCCAGTCATCTTTTCATAGAAGAAATTGTTAACAATTTTCATCAGCTCCGCTTGGGCTGCTTCTACCTGGGAATCCATTTTCTTACCCGGCTCTTGGCGGCTCAAGATGCGAGATAGACGCAGAAGATAGCGCACAATCTCCAATTCCTCTTCCCCTTCCAATACCTTGATGACTGCCATGATCAGTTCATCTGTCTGATCGAGAATGTTGTCGATATCAAAGACGGCGCTGTTTTCCGAGGCTTCTTGGACGGTTCGCACCAGAGCGTTGACTTGATAAAGTAATGCAGCGGGTTCGTCGAATAGCTCCCGTAGATATGCGGCTTCTTCATACTTCCCGTTCAATCGGAAAATATTATACATGCGCTTGGCAGCTTTGCCATAGTTGGGGTGGTCGGGATTAACATATTTTTTAACTTCCTTTTGCAACTGAGCCACATAATCATCCATGACATCGGTGGAGACTTGCTTGACCAATTTGTTAAAGATTGGCGCGTCCCCAGCATCTAGGTAAACCTCCTGGAAGTAGGCATCTAGATAGCCATCTAGGGGAGTGATTGTGCCATCGGGGGCTTCCCAGGTGACATCCAACATATTGCTAGCGTTGGCCAGTTGACCGCGCTTTCCATCGGCAATCACCCAGTCTAGCTTGCACCAACCAGGATCGTCGGCTACGGAGTCCCATGTAATGACCACAGGATTACCCTGAGAGTCTGTCCCTTCGATCTTTCCTGCGGCAAGATCGTCTGGTTCCCAGCTAATTGGCGAACCTTTCTGTCGGGTTTTCCCCCCACGTATGACATCGGTGGGATAGCTGCCGAACTTTAGTTCCATTAACTGGTAATTAGGACCAGACCGGTAGTTGAGCCCCTTCTCACGCATTATCCGGGCCAGAATCTGGCAGGCTTCATCACGGGTGGGGGCTATAATATTTACCCGCTCGAAGTAGTCGCAGTCGCCGGGGTATGTTTGAATTTTCGATTGTGCCGCCGATCCGGAGAGGGCCAAGGCGGTTTCCACCTGGCCGGGGATGTCCTCAAATTCGACAATTTTGCCGATCGCGCGAAAGCGTGCTAGATCTTGCGGATTGAAATCCAACATGCTGACTTTGTGACCGAAAACACCCGCGTCTTGATCCACAACTATATCGCTGTCACCTGTCGCTTCGGCGATCGATTTCATCCAGCTTTCTAATTCTTGCTCCTTGAGTTCAACCCCCAAGCGCTTGGCGGATTCAATGACGCGGTTGCGTGCTTCTGCATTTTGATCTGCTGTTGTTGACATATTTTATCTCTTTGGGTTTGATTTAACTGTCACCAGGGGCGATCGCCTCTGGGAGTTTTCCTTGGGAGGGTCGATCCTCACCGATCTTGCTCTCGAACTTTGGAGCTTTCGTCGATTTCCAATCATAACCGCTTTTCCGATCGTTGTCAAGCCCGAATGCTGGGACGATCGTCTCGGTTGCGGCCTGTAGCGCGAGTAAACCAGCTTGTTGCTTGGCTTAGGGACTGACCATCAGGGACCGCATCAACAGATTACGCCGTACACCGATGGACCGAAGATGGTATTAATGGACATCAGCTGGTTAATTTAACCCCCATGAGCAATCGGCAATTGACATCCGGACATCCGGGGCACGGCATTAGATATCTGATATCTGTAGGTTTTGCCCAAAGCTTATGGATGCCGTACACCTACAATTGGTCCTGTCAAAATTGTTAGGACGTTTCTTTTTCGGGTGTGGTCAAAAGTAGTTGGAGAGGATCCCCCCCAAACCCCCCCTTCCGAAAGGGGGGGGCTTTGAAGCCCCCCTTTCTAAGGGGGGTTTGGGGGGATCCCGCGACTGGGGTATGCGATGTTCGATCAACGGGTTTTGACCACACCCTTCTTTTTCAGCTACCTGCCTGACTTGCTTCAATTCCAATTTTAATATCTCCGCCACCGCCTTAATAGTCAAACCTCGTGCTAACATCTCTGGGACGGCTTCTAACTTAGCTTCGGTCAACAGGTCTTGTGCTAGCCGCGTCTGTTTTAAATCCTCTATTCCTAACATGGCTTGCAATTCCTCCCGACTAAGATTCTACAATTTGTACAAAAACATCTGGTTCTCAACTACAATCTCTCTCTTGCCGTGCCCCGGCTTTGCATTGGCGATCGCCTGTATCCCGGGGCACACAGTCCATTTTGCGATCGCCTCCAGGCCGGGGCACGGCGATACTTACCTTTTCATCTTCACCGATAATCTTTTGATGCCGTGCCCCTACATTATAAATGCGATCGCCCCCATCCGCCACCATACCAGAAACCGGGTTTCTGCGATATTTTTTCCTACTCCCGCCATATTTCTCAAAGAAACCCGGTTTCTCGCACCAACTTATTAATATCCCCAAGTTAAAGCACCCGGTCGGCGAGGATCGGAAGCACCCTGGAATTTTCCGTCTACGTACATGATACTCTGGGTGCTACCCATTGCTGATTGCACTGAAATCTGATGTCCTTTTTCTTTTAACAGACGGATGGTGTCAACACTTAAGCCCTTTTCTATTCTCAGTTTATCCGGTAACCATTGGTGATGCACTCGGACGGCATTGCTGGCCGCCGCAATATTCATCTCGTGATCGATAACATTCATAACCAGTTGCAGCACCGTGGTGATAATTCGACTTCCACCCGGACTCCCAGTCACCAGAAAAGGTTTGCCATCACGCATCACAATGGTGGGGGTCATTGAACTGAGCATTCTTTTTTCTGGTGCTATGGCGTTGAACTCTCCTCCAGTTAACCCAAAGGCATTAGGAACCCCCGGTTTCGCGGAAAAATCATCCATCTCGTTGTTCAGCAAAATGCCCGTTCCAGGTACCGTAATTTGGCTGCCATAAGTGAAGTTCAAGGTGTAAGTATTGCTGACAGCATTGCCAAATTTGTCCATCACTGAATAATGTGTTGTATCGTTGCTTTCTGATAACTGGGTGGGATTCCCGGGTGCAATTTCTTGACTGGGTGTTGCCCGATCGGGTTTTATTCTCGCCCGCTGTTGGGCACCATAGCTTTTAGATATCAAACCAGCAATGGGAACGGGGGCAAAATCAGCATCTCCTAAGAACTTCGAGCGATCGGCATAAGCCAATTTCATACTTTCGGTCATCAAATGAATAGTTTGGGCCGAGTTATGTCCTAGTTCCCCAATGGGAAATGCTTCTAAGATATTCAACATTCCGATCAGATGGACGCCACCGGAACTGGGAGGTGGCATAGAATAAATTTCATATCCCCGATAGCTGCCCTTTACTGGTTCTCGGATGACCGGTTCGTAGGCCCCTAAATCTGCTTTGGTAATCAAACCCCCATTGGCTGCCATTTCCGCCGCGATCGCCTCGGCAATTTCTCCCTGATAAAATGCCTTCGACCCCTGTTTAGCGATCAGTTTCAAACTCTTCGCTAAATCCTTTTGCACTATAATTTCACCCACCTCATAGGGGACGCCGTCGGGCTTATAAAAAATGGCCATACTGGCCGGATAACCTTCCATATATTTCCGAGAAAATGCCAACGAACGCTGCATATCTTCAGAAAATGGGAACCCCTTTTCTGCCAATTCAATTGCTGGTTGCAAGGCTCGTTCTAAAGATATTGTACCGTATTTTTCCAGAGCCAATGTCAACCCCGCCACCGTACCAGGAACCCCTACAGCTAAATGACTGAAGCGAGACTTTCCTTTGTCTACTTCACCCTTTTCGTTCAGAAACATCTCCCGGGTTGCAGCTTGGGGAGCTTTTTCCCGATAATCAATAGCGACTGTTTGGTTATCCTTTGCCAGATGAATTAGCATAAAACCGCCACCGCCAATATTTCCAGCCCGAGGCAATGTTACCGCGAGAGTGAAACCGACCGTTACAGCGGCATCAACCGCATTTCCTCCCTCTTTTAATACTTGCAAACCTGCCTCGGTAGCATAGCGTTCCTTAGATGCTACCATGCCATTCATTGCCCTGACTGGATGAAATATATCCTCGCGACTATAGATAGGGCGGTCCTGAAAAGTTGGACTATTAGTTTGTTTTTCTGGCGCGGCTACCACACAACCGGCGATCGCCCCCATAAACAGCAATCCTCTGAAGAGCAGCTTTGGCCTTATTAGAGATCTTGTTCGAGATATTTTTGCCATAGGGTTTTCCCTCCTATTTACTCTTTTTAGCAGAACCCAGGTAAAAAATTCAAAATTCAAAAGTTAAAATTTTGAAACCCCTTGAATGCAAGGCTTTCAGGGGTGCATCCCAGTTTTGAGAATTGAAAATTGAAAATTGAAACTTGAAACTTGAGCTATTTTACATTCGCCCTTCGCGATTTGCAAGTTGCAATTATTCGTGTTTATCGCTTGCATGCATTGAGATGCTTTTTGAATTTTGAATTTTGAATTTTGAATTGCTTAGCGGGGACTTACGAGGACGAAACCCCGGGTCTTGCCCGAAGTCTTATCTAATGTCGCCATTGCCTGCCAGAGTTCTTCTGCTTTTACCCAAACAGGAGGGTATTTGTAGCGGGAGACATCCAGGATGAGAAAGCGGTCTGTTTCTGCGTGGTAAGCAGCTAAGGGCGAGATATGTCCGCCCCATTTCTGACCAATTGATTTGCGCAGATAGTTGACTAAGACAAAATTTTCTGACTCCCGTAAATTCCGCACCGCCAGGTCGCGAAACTCCTCCAGACTCACCTCACCACCGTGATAAACTTCGGCCTTAACAGGATAGCTTTCTAACAGTTTACCCAACTCGGACACAGTCATCCCTTGGCGAGAGATAACTTCAGGTTTCATTACTGTTTTTGTTTGGGCATTAGCAAAAAAGTTCTCCTGAGTGAAAATGCGATAAGTCCCATATTCAGGCGTTTCTGGGGCCTCAATAGGCAAAGCATTCAGCACCATGACGATACTCGCCACCCCGCAGTAAGCGCGGTTGGACTGGGTGACGAAGTGAATAGAAAGGGGCAAATAGTCCTTGCGGGCCTTGCTTTCTATCAGTAACTGCTCTCCGCTATCGGAGTTTAAGTTAATCAGACCTTCCGAAACCGGCAGCAGTCTCTGGGCCAGCAGTCCCCCACCGGCAAGACACAGGCCGGCGATCGCGGCCCCTAGAGAGATGCGGAGCCTTTTGGGTATGGTAAATTTATCTATGTTGGCTTTCATGGCTTCTTCTGCTATCATCGGCTATAATACTCTCACAACAGCATATCATATTGAGGTCGGGAAAATTGAACAAGTTCACGATCCTGGGACTACTAATTCTGTCCCTGTCCCTGGCACCTGTACCTGGGACTGCCACAGCACGAGCCGCAGATACTGCTAATGGTGCGAAAATATTCCAAGTCCACTGTGTTGGCTGTCATCCCAAGGGCGGCAATATTATCAGGCGGGGGAAAAATCTGAAAAAACGCGCCTTAAAACGAAATAAAATGGATTCCATACAGGCGATCGCTGGGCTAGTGACCGAGGGCAAAAGCCTCATGTCCCCCTACAAAGACCGCTTAACTGCACCGGAGATAGAGGATGTCTCCGCCTATGTTCTGGAACAGGCAGAAAAAAATTGGAAATAATGGAGAATTGTGAATGTCCTAAGAAATGCCGATCGCAGCGCCGGGGCCCAAGGGAATTTTCAAGAGAAACCAGATCGCGAACAGCAGGGACCAGCAAATCAGAAAGGCGATCGAGTAAGGTACCATGGTAGCGATCGTGGTGCCCATGCCTAAAGATCGATCGTACTTCTGACCGAAGGCGACAATCAAGGGGAAGTAAGGCATCAGTGGAGTGATAATATTAGTAGTAGAGTCGCCAATGCGATAAGCCAATTGAGTCAATTCTGGCGAGTAACCAACCAGCATCAGCATGGGCACAAACACGGGAGCCATGATATTCCACTTCGCCGATGCCGAACCCACAAACAAGTTAATAAAAGCACTGACGGCAATAAACATCAGCAGCAGAGGCAAACCTGTAAAACCCGTTGCTTCTAGCACTTTAGCCCCGTTGATGGCGAGGATAATGCCCAAATTACTCCAGCGGAAATAGGCAAGGAATTGGGAGGCGACGAAGGATAAGGCAATGTAATAGCCCATTTTACTCATCGCTTCCCCCATCGCCCGGGCAATATCTTTATCAGTTTGAATTGTGCCCACTACTTTACCATAGACAATGGCGGGAATTAAAAAGCTGAACATCATCAGCGGCACAATTCCATTCAAAAAGGGAGATGGGATAATCGTGAAGGTTTCTGGATCCCGCAAAATGCCTTGGGGTGGCAACAGCAAAATTAGCAAAAATGCGATCCATACTAATAAAGTATATCCGGCAAAGCGCAATCCTTTCCGTTCTGTGACAGTTAGTTTAGTAATTTCTCCGGACTTGGTCTTTCCCTGATAATCACCCAGGCGAGGTTCTACGATTTTTTCAGTGACATACCAGCCCACCAAGGTGATGATGATAGTAGAAGCCACCATGAAATAATAGTTAACGGCGGGGTTGACGCTATAGTCTGGATCGAGCAATTGGGCCGCACTTTCGCTAATCCCTGCTAGTAACGGATCCAGGACATTGATAAACAGATTAGCGCTGAAACCACCAGCAACTCCGGCAAAAGCTGCCGCTAAACCGGCGATCGGATGGCGCTTGCAGGCTAAAAAGACTAAAGCACCCAGGGGCGTTAGTACCACATATCCGGCATCGGCGGCAATGTTGGACATGACCCCAGCAAACACCACAGCGGGACAGATTAATTTTCCAGGGGTAACTAGCACTAATTGCCGGAGTGCGGCAGAAATTAGACCCGTGTATTCCGCAAGTCCTACCCCTAACATGGCCACCAGCACTGTCCCCAGAGGCGGAAAGGTAATGAAATTTTTCACCGCATCGGTGACAATTCTGCGGATGCCGGCAGGCGTCAGCAGGGATATGGCCGGAATGGTTTCTTGGGTGCCCGGGTGAATAACCGCGATCTTCGCCCCACCCGCGATCGCGCCGATCGCCAGCACCGCAATGGAGAGGTAAAAGAATAACGTCACCGGATCGGGCAGCTTGTTCCCCACAGTTTCGATCCATACCAGGGCCACCTCCAATAAACCGGATTTCTTGTTTGAGGTGGATTTTTCTGATTCTTTATTCTTCATTATTATTCTTCTCTCATACTCACGACATAGGCGATCACACGCAACCATTACCGATCGCCAGATTTTGGTAATCATCAATACATTCTGGCCCGATCGTGGATGGTATATGAGGAAAATATTCAGATCGCGATCGCACTGGTGAGGGCTCCTCAAACTTTCTCAACATCACAAATCTTAACTGTTCTTAACAATTTATGAGAAAGTTACTTCACCTGGGCGCGGTTCTGGCGGGCCCTAGCAAGTGATTAAATCTGTCCCTTGGGTGAGGGTGTTCGGCCCCCCCAAGCTGGCGAGTGCGATCGCGCAGGATTCGCCAAATGCTCCCGTACCAGGCGATCCCCGGCGAGCGCCTCTCTATGATTTCCAAATCTTAAGAGAATCTAAAAATAAAATTTCCAACTCCTTGTCTGTTATATATTAGATAAATAATAAACAAAACTTAACATCCGAACACAACAGTGATTAATACTTCCAAGGCTACCAGATACGACGATCGGCATCAGAGGAATACGAGCTACATAGTTGCAACTGCTACCTTTGACGGGCAGGGTATACCTAGAGAACATCATATCTTTAATCAAAACAGCGACATCGAGTGGATGCAGGCAGCTTTTCAGACCATCTCCTTAAAAATGCTGTTGAGTTCTGGGTTGGGACTGGAAGGATTTTCTCGTGCAGTCGTTCGCGGCCACGAACTTTCTATGGTCGTCACTAAGCAAAAATCTGGATATAAGGCTGTAGTATATAGTACTGTTCCCCAAAAAACTCCGCTAGCTCCGGTTACTACACCATCGGCATAGTCAGCGCTGGGGTGGCAGGGTACGATCGCCCAGTCCTCTACTGTTAGCTGATAGCTGGTACCTGCAGATTCAGATCGCCAGCAAGGGTGAGGGATTTGAGATTCATCCAGACTCGATAGCCCGTGAGAGAGCAAGTCAGACAGACTTCTATTCCTTTGGCCGCCAAGTCGCACCCCAATTCACAAGCATCTAATTTATATTCAGTATGATAAGACCGGACTAAGGCATACAATTGGCCTTTGTGATTCATTCCTTCTTGGATGCCGTCGTTATTCCAATATTTGAATATACTCACCTTGTCTTCTGAGATCGCAGATAGAATCATGGTCATTTACTCGCTACTTAACTGCTTGGGATAAAAGTCATTGAACGTGATGTTCTTAGTATCTCTGATTTTCCCGATGCCGTTGGTGATCTTCTCAGGAGCAAAAAGGTGATCCTTTCGGGTCCAACAAGTGATTTCCCTTGTCAAATTCCCCGCACCAAGTCATGCTAGATTTGTGATGCCGATCGCTTACTGATTAACAGAGTTGCGAGTGTTAGGCATGATAGGGGCTGTTGATGAGCAATTATTGCCGGTGATATGTCTAGATAAACCCTCATCGGTAAAAATGTGCAACCTGATTAACTATCGAGTTGAAAATCACCAATCACCTATCACTCATCCTCTGATGGCCGATGGCAATCTTTGACATTTCTTTATATTCTTGAGGTGAAATTAAGCTGAGATTTACAGATAAAATATATATTCAAGCAAAATTTAACATTAGCAAGATGACACATAACACGTTAACGAAAGCAGAAACAAGAACAGAGTATCGGCATGGGGGGAATACTAGCTACATGGTAGCCGCTGCTACCTTTGACTCCCAGGGCCTGCCCAGAGAATATCGATTGATGGATGAAAACAGCGATCTGGTATGGGTGCAGGCGGCTTTTCAAGCCATATCGTTACAATTCTTACTGCAGGACTGCTTGGGATTGTCCGGATTTTCCCGTGTGGTGGTTCGCGGCCATCAAATTCGCATCGCGATCGTCAAGCGAAATTTTGGATTTAAGGCTATGGTATTTCGCTCCTCCTGAGAATTGTATTGCCAAGGGACGTGAATAATTCTCAATTCTCGGAAGTTACCTGACATTACCGATGACATTGTCCCGGTAAAATGTTTAAGCTGGATGTAATTGTCCCGAAAATCTATCCGAGGAAATAAATAATGACTGCTATATTAAAGACAGCATTCAATTCAGACAAGGTGGTAGCGACTGCGAGTTTTGACTCCCAGGGTCGGCCAAGAGAATACGTGATGTATGATGAAAATGTTAGCTCGCTCTGGGCCCAGACTGCTATGCAAAGCCTATTCTTAAAATTGCTCCTGGAAGTGGCATTTGGACTCGATGGTTTTGACGGCGCGATCGCCCGCAGTCAAGGGTTAGAGGTGGCGATCGAGAAGTCCTCCTCGGGATACAAAGCTATGTTATTTAGAGCCCAATAGTTCCTGGCAGTAACAGTCGGGAAGGCCGATCGCCTCCAGAATCGACAGCGATCGTAATAATTTGAGCCGCCATCATGGAAGTTTCTCCCGCTGTAGCACCGGTGCCCGGATTGACTGCATAAGCAGGGAAACAAGCAGCACTCAAACTCAGACGCAAAGCATTCCCTTTGGCAATTAGCATGCAAGTTGCTTGCAGCCGCACGCGCAGGGGAATTCGATCGTCAGTAACCCTGACATAACCCTGAGTGAAGTTATAAACCTTGCCATCTGGTTTCACTTGTGATAATACCGCACAGAGGTCATAACTGGGTGCATCAGCCGTACAATATATCTCTACTGCTATATCCCCAACAAGATAAAGGTCTGACTCTAGGGGCGCAGAACTGTAGGTAAGAATGTCCGTGCGACAATCAATGCTAGAACGGTCAAAAGAACCAGATGGGGCAGCAGCATGTCCCCCCAACGCTGGTACGGGTCGCCAAGGGTCGTGAACTAACAGGTCGGATATCTCATTTGCTGGTGTTTCTGCGCTCAAAGATCCTTCCGAGATGCTAGCATTACCTGTACTTGACAAGAAATATGATTGAGGATTATTCTGGGGCCAAGTAGAGAGCGATCGCCATTCATTGCTGCCCATTTCAAACAGATAAACTGGGGGTATGCTGTCTGGATCTTGCCCTTTCAGGAAGCGATCGAACCACTTAACTTGGATCCGATCCACTGGACTGACCGCAGCAGGGCCATAGTCGATCGCGCCCACCTTGCGGCCCCAGGGTAAATGTCCCCAAGGACCAACCAGGAGATGTTGATGTTCGACCTTACGAGTAACCATTTCCCGATAGAAACGTAGGGTACCCCGCAAGTAAGTATCGAACCATCCGCCGATATGCAGCATGGGCAAATTTACATCTTGCATTGGGGGGGCAAATTGCTGCCAATATGCATCCGGGTAGGGATGTTTTAGCCACTCGTGATAGAAAGGTGCATACCTTCTTAAAGTCTCTGAGAAACGGTTAGATGGGTCGTGGAAAGGTAGATTCCGCGAGGCCCCATACAGGATTTGATAGGCGATCCGATCGCCCTTTAGCCGGGCCGTTTCTGCCGCCAACTGCACCGCCCAACCCAAATTCCCCTGTAAACAGAAAGCCCCGCCTTCATAGATCCAATCTGCATATAGATCGTAGCCAAGCATAGCAGGGCAAATAGTTTTCAATGCCGGCGGACGACTAGCAGCGGCGTACAGTTGCGTCATGCCCTGGTAGGAAAACCCATACATTCCCACCACTCCCGTACTTCCTGGTAAAGATGCTGCCCAGTTTACCGTATCGTAGCCGTCGGAAATTTCCTTTTGGAATGGCAGGAATTCCCCTTCTGAGGTGCCCCGTCCCCGCACATCTTGGATTACGACAATGTAACCATGGGCCGCATACCAGCTAGGATGGGCGTAGACTACCGTCGAGGCGATCGATCGGCCATAGGGTTGCCGCATCAGCAACACCGGGTATTTTCCCTCTGCGGACGGACGGTAGATATCCGCATCCAGACGCACCCGATCGCGAGTCAGCATCGATCCCGTTTCTTTTGGCAGCACTTTCAACATCACATTTCCTCAACATTTACCTAAATTCGCGACAAATGATACTTATTCTCTTGCCTACTAACAACGGGTGTGGTCATGCATTTGTTGCAGCGGTCTCTCCCCTTCAACACTTCCCTTCGACTAACGCTCAGGGACCGCAAAATTATTTAAAAATGCGCAGGAGAACCCTGCCACAGGGCTCTCCTTGTGGAGTCTTGCGTGAGCGATTTAGAGATTTACCTGACCCGGAGTTACGCTCTTAAGCGCCTGGTGAACCGTTGCTTGACCCAAGTGGGGCGCTTTTTGCGCAGTCCGGGCCGGGCATCCCTGGTTTCGCTTGGGCTTGGGAGGGTGTGATTTTCCAAGCCCCCATGAACCTTTATTCTTAA
>JBFRWI010000212.1:0-10232 GCA_051439505.1 Hormoscilla sp.
CTGTCTCGACTCCAATGGCATTTTGATCGGCATCTCGTTCAAAGGCGATCGCCTGTCGGGTAGCATCGAAGCTGAAGGCCATGCCCCCGATCTGGGCAAAGCTACCGGGAGTATTTCCTGGGGCAACGCTGGAGACCGCATGTTCGACTATAGACTTGAGTTCTCCGGCAGTTACAGTTACCAAACTCAGGTCATTGTTGAAACGCAGGGCATTTTCGATATCCAACTGGGAAATGTCTCCCTCCCGCTTCGGCGGATCTGTCAGGGGATTTTCTGCAGGTGGCAATAATTCTAATTCTCCTGTCACGCTGCCTGGGGGGACGATCGCCTGTCCGATCGGGTCCCGAATGCCTCCTGCATTTTTGATCGAGACCGTGACTGTCTCATCGTACTGCTGGGCCACAAACAAATCGGCATTCGCAGTCAGATTTCCCAAATTAGTCTCTTCGGTACGCAGGTTTTCTTCCAAACCGTTCAGGAATACGCTCGTGCGCCCGAACAGGTTCCCGTCCTTGGACAAGACTACGTCGCCGATCGCATCTGTCACTTCTACCACCAAGGGGTCCGCAACCTCTGCGGGGTCCACGTCCTCGCCGTACACCCGATCGACTCCCGCATCATCGGTAGCAAAGACATCTGCTTTCGGGATATTGACGATGATGCCATTTTCATCAAAGTCGGCTACGAACTGACCGACATATTTATAGTTGCCATCGGTATTGATAACGTAGATGGGTTCGTCACTGGCAGAAGTGAATTCAATCGGGTATGGCCCTGCTGCTTCATCTCGCGGGCGCAGGGGGTCATCCGGGTTTGCCAGCAGAGTATTAGAACCCCCGGCCATAATCACGTCTACATCTGACAGCAGTCCCGCCAGTTCCTCTTCGATCTCGATCTGCTGCATGTGTGACAGCAGGATCACCTTATTGATGCCCGTGGCAGTTAATTCGTCAACAGTCTCCTGAATTTCTACTGCTAGGGCCTCTATATCCGTATCGTCAGCAGGGGTGACAGTTATATTGCCGATGGAGGAGATGGATGGCAAGGAAGGCGTAGTGGCCCCGACTATCCCGATGGGTTCGCCACCTACTTCTATAACGACACTGTCGGCAATGCTATTGGGTTGGGGCGCTTGTCCCGGTTCTACGACCAACTCTGCCAAGTCTGGTTCGCCGCTGAAGTCCATGTTGGTGCCCAGATAGGGAAATGCCGTGCCCGGATAACCCTCTGGACCGATGCCCGGACCAGTTATCTCTGGGTTGGCACGAATGAGATCGTTCACTAGACCCGGTCCCAAGTCCCATTCATAGTTGCCGATCGCTGCTGCTTGAAACCCCAGGGCGTTATTGATCAAAATATCCCCGATGCCGATTTGTCCGTATACATCATCGCTAGCGTTTAGGAATGGCCCGGCGATATAGATGTCTCCAGAGGATAGCTTCAGGGTATTGGGGAAGTCGTCTTCCAGGGCGTTGAGGACTGCGGAAAATCCGACCGCATCGCCGATCGCGGGCAAACCCCCTTCCTGGTCGCTGGCGTGGAGAATTTGCAGTTGAAATTCTCCCATGGGCATTTCGTCACCGGGGAGGTCGAAGATTTGTGGGTCAACATCCAGGGGTTCGTCCAGTTCCAACAGAATAATCTCGTTGTTGTCGATCGCGGGGGGACGACCGACAGAGAAGGGATAGTTGTTGTCATTGGCCACGAGGATGGTATTCTCGTCGATAACCAGGACATCCTCGATCGTCAAGAAGGGAAAGTCGAAGCTGTTACTGCCATCTCCATTTAGATCGTTGGGGTCGTCGAGTTCCAGCAAGTCCACCAACAATTCCTTGCTGACAAAACCTTCCGAGTCTATTTCCTCTAGGTTAACCTTAAAGATTTGCTTGAAAGCTGCTGTTTCTCCTTGACCGTTATCCCGTTCGATGACCAGATACTCGCTGTCGTTGATCGCAGTAAAATCCCCGATCGCGTGACGGGGGTCTTCTACCCGAAAGAATCCTACCAAACCCTCATACTCCGATGTTTCCGGGTCGAACTCGTAGATCCGCCGGGAGTCTTCCGGGTCTCCCGCCACGCTACCTTCTAACATGGGATAGATCGTACTGCGATCGGGGCTGATGGCCATGCCTTCAAAACCGCGCGATCCACGGATATTCCCCATCTGTGGATCTTCCAGAAACGGATTTTGGGGCGACAGGACTTCCGCACCAGCGAGTGGTTCCCCCGTCTGACTGTCGAACTCAACAATATTGGGAGTGGGGATGGGTGCTTCGGTCAGGGTGCCATCAGTGTTAAACTTCAGCAGGAAAGGACCGAACTCATCTCCGACCCAGATATTCCCGTCATTATCAAGGGTGAAGGACTCGATGTCAAAATCTGCCCCCGTTAACAGGCGTTCTGCGGTATCCTCGTTGACAATGGGAAAAGGAATCAGATTATTGGGGTCCGCCAGTTGAATAAAGTCGAGAACTTCAACTTCGCCGCTGCCATCATCTGCGGTAGTAAAATCAGGGGCGAGGCGATAGATGCGCAGGAGATAATCTGCACTATTGTCCTGGGCCCCAAAACCATTATCCGAGAGGAACCAGAACTCGTCCAGTTCCTCGTTAGCAAACTGGACGCCGCTAAAACCTTGGACTGGTTGTCCCTCAAAGGGGCCCACGCGATCGTTTGCCTCAATCCCTTCACCTGCCGGTGGTCCATCCGCAAAGGTATCGGCGGGCAGTTGGGCAAAACCTACTAAAGTCACGGTTGTTTCCTCCTCATCACCTAAAGCGAGACTGACAATCACTGGGTCGTGGTCGCTAACTTGGGCTGCAAATTCAGCGTTCAGGTGAACTATATCATATTCTGCCCCTGCAACCAGGTTGTCGCTGACTAAAATATGATCCAGGGCCTGGGAGTTGCCCTGAAATATGAAGGTATAGCGTTCTGCTTCTGGCAGAGTTTCCGTCAGGTTGACCAAAATGTCATCCCCTTTGAGGATAGTCAGGGGTTCTTCAAAGTCAAACTCGTTCAGGTCTCCCAGTACCACGACATTAGCATCGGAGTTGTTCGAGAGCAAATCATCAACAAAATTATTGACTACTTCTGCTTGCCGATCGCGCTGTTCTACGCTACCATTGATAGGAGGCTGAATCTCGCCAAACAGGGGACTGCCAGTGTCGTTTCGGAATTGCCGGGCAGCGAGTACCCGACTATTGATAGTTATCCTGGAAGAGTGATCGTACCGTGCCGCCGTCCGGATCGAAATCGAATTCATTAATCAACAGCACGTCAGGGTTGACTGTCTGAACAATTTGTGCTATTGCTTGTGCCCGGGAGTCTGGCGATCGGATATTCTCTGTCAGACAATAAAGGTTGAAGGTTAAATTAACAATATCTTTTGTTGAAGAACTTATTAAAGGCAACTTGAAAAGGGTGTGGTCACTGAGAAGGCGTAGAGTGGGCACCGCCCACCAGTCAGGGCACCGCCCACCATTGGTGCGGTTAACTAAACTAGGAGTGAATGTGTAAATATTGTTGTTATTTATTGAGTAAGTTGGTATAATAAAATTCGATCGCCCATAGCTGACAGTCGTAACTATGTCTCAAACCATCTGGATCGCCCGCCACGCCAACCGAGAAGACTTCGTGAACCCCGGATGGTTCAACGAGGCCGAACGTCCCTACGATCCGCCCTTGTCTGCCGATGGTCTAGTACAAGCAGGGCAACTAGCGCAGCGTCTCAAAAACTCCAGGATCTCGGGAATATTTGCCTCTCCGTTCTTGCGCACGGTACAAACTGCCCATATTGTGGCAGAGACTTTGGATTTACCGCTAAAACTAGAATGGGGATTATGCGAATGGCTGAATCCCCATTGGATGGACTGCGATCCTCAAACCCAATCCCGAGAAAGTTTAGCCGCCCAATTCCCCAAGATTGACTTGACCTACCAATCTACCCCCAAACCAAAATATCCCGAAACCGAACCCGATTGTATGGCAAGGGCCGGAGAAATTACCAGGCGACTGGCGAGTCAGTCCGCTGAAGATATTTTGCTTGTGGGACACGGGGCCTCTGTACTCGGGATGACAATGGGATTAGTGTCCGGTCTGGCCACCACGGACATCAAGGCAACTCTCTGCTGCTTGGTGAAAGTGGTACGTCAGGAGGGAAAATGGATAATGGAATTGAATGGGGATACTTCCCATTTGACTCAAACTGAATCGGTCATTAGATTTAATTAAAGGTCGGTCAGTGGGTAGGGTGGGCATTGCCCACCATGTCTAACAACTAACAACTAACAAAGGACATGACAATATTACTGGCAGGAGATATCGGCGGGACGAAAACTATCTTGCGACTGGTGGAAGCAGCAGCAGATATCAATTCATGGCAGACTTTACATGAGGCGACTTATCCAAGTCAGAATTACCCGGACTTGGTGCCGATCGCCCGGGAATTTATGACGGGGAGGGAAGAAAAGCCCGAAAAAGCTTGTTTCGCGATCGCGGGTCCGGTAGTCAACAATACGGCGAAGCTGACAAACCTGCCCTGGATACTGGATAATCAACGCCTGGAAACAGAAATGGAAATTGGCCGGGTGAGTTTAATTAACGATTTTGCCGCGATCGGTTATGGAGTGCTAGGCTTAAAGTCGGCAGATATCTACAGCCTGCAAGCAGGAAAACGAGACGAAAAAGCCCCGATCGCAGTCATAGGTGCGGGTACGGGTTTGGGAGAAGCATTTGTGATTAAGCAGGGAAGCAACCCTCGGATATTTGCCACAGAAGGCGGTCATGCAGACTTTGCCCCCCGGAATGAATTGGAGTTCCAACTGTTGAAATACCTGCGCGAAAAGTATAATGTAAGGCGAATATCCGTGGAAAGGGTAGTGTCCGGTCAGGGAATAGTAGCAATCTATCAGTTTTTGCGCGATTGCGCCGCGCGCACGCTACGCGATCGGCCCATCTGCCAGGAATCTCCAGAGGTAGGGGATGTAGTCAGGACTTGGGAACAGGAGATCGGTCGCGAGAAAACAGTAGACCCAGCGGCAACTATTGCCATGGCAGCCACAAAAAAGCGGGATATGCTCAGCGAACGCACCATGCAAATGTTTATCGAAGCCTACGGTGCGGAAGCAGGAAATCTCGCCCTCAAACTCCTCCCCTATGGCGGTTTGTATATTGCGGGAGGCATTGCTGCCAAAAATTACAAGCTGCTAGAGTCTGAAGGGTTTATGCAGGCATTTTCCGACAAAGGTCGAGTCAGTAATTTGCTAGAAAAGGTGCCAGTGCAAATAGTATTGAATCAGCAAGTAGGACTGATCGGAGCCGCCATCTGTGCCGCTCAGTTATAATTGGTGCAGTCGTAGTTGTAGGTTGGGTAGAGATCAATACTTCTCGGTTAAGAATATAAATTGTCATTGCGAGGGGGGTGGGGGAGGTCAAAAACAGTGGATCCCCCCTAACCCCCCTTTATTGGGGGGGCCGCGCCAACTCGGGGGGCTTGCCTTCGCCCCCCCAGCTGCCACGGGGGGGTTTGGGGGGGATCCCGCTGCAACAAATGCATGACCACACACCCTTACCCAACCGAAAATGTTGCTGGGTAATAAGACAAGACCACCGAAGAGATGGCGAAGCGCCGAGAACCAGATCCGATAACAGAGAATTTACAAAATAGCGATGAACAAGCGAGCAATTAAAGTTTTAATCCTGGAAGACTCGCCAGAAGATGCAGAACTGATGGTGTACGAACTGCGCCGTTGTGGGTTTGAACTCGAATGGCAGCGAGTGGAAAGAAAACAAGACTACGAACAGGCGATCGCCTCTTCGTCCTTTGACATTATTATCACAGATTATTCCCTGCCGGGGTTTGATGCGAAGTCAGCACTGCAAATATTGCGTTCTCGTTCCCTGGATATTCCCTCGATCATAGTCAGCGGCACAATTAGCGATGAAGTAGCAGTAGAATGCATGAAGCTGGGGGCAGCAGACTACTTGCTCAAAGATCGGATGATCCGACTGCCAAAGGCAATAGAACAGGCGATCGAGGCTTCCGAACTACGGAAGGCCAAGCGACAGGCGGAAATGGCCTTGCAAGAAAGCGAAGCGAGGTTTCGTCGTTTAGCAGAAAACGCTGCCGATATCATTTATCGACTGCGGGTAGATCCGAATTTAGTATTTGAGTACATCTCGCCAGCCCTAGAAGCAATTACAGGTTATTATCCAGGGGAACTATACGCCGATCCGCAACTTTGGCTGGCAATGCTGCACCCAGATGATAGTAAGGGGTGGCAGCAATGGTTAACCACCAGTCAGATGTTTTCTCAGCAACCCTACGTGGTGCGGATGTTTAGTAAAAATGGGGCTAGTATCTGGTTGGAACTGCGGGAAACACCCATTTACGATCGCACGGGAAAGTTGAGTGCGATCGAAGGTATTGCGAGAGATGTCAGCGACAGACAGCAAATCTTGTTAGCCTTACATGAATCAGCGGTTAAATATCGGAAGCTATTTGAGTATGCTAATGACTCCATCTTTATCATCGACCCCCAGACTTATCAAATTATAGATGTTAACGAAAACGCTGCTAAGCAATTGGGTTACACGCGATCGGAACTACAAAAGTGCAATATCGACCAGATCAGTCCCCCAGACGCCGCCGCCCGCAATGAAATTATTTTTCAAGAATTGCTGAAAAAGGGCAGCGTCCTTTACGAACAAGTACATCGACATGCAGATGGTAGGTTAATTCCCGTAGAAATTAGTTCCCGGGTGATCGAGTCAGGCGGGAAGCAAGTTTTTCAAAGTTTTGTTCGCGATATTACCGAACGACAAATATTTATAGATGTCTTGCAAAAGATTAATGAAGAGTTGGAACAGCGCGTAGAAGAACGTACCGCACAGTTGCGATCGAGCGAAGAAAAGTTTCGGCAGCTTGCAGAAAATATCCGGCAAGTATTCTGGATGACAACGAGCGATCGCACCCAAATGCTCTACGTATCTCCCGCCTATGAAGAAATCTGGGGTCGCAGTTGCTCTAGTTTATACCATGCCCCTGACTCTTGGATAGAGTCAGTCCATCCCGACGATCGCACCTCTGTGGCAGATTTCATTGCCAAGCAGTGCCAGGGAGAACATATTAGAGAAGAATTTCAGATCGTGCGATCGGACGGTTCAATTCATTGGATCGGCGCTCGCAGCTTTCCCATCTATAACGAGGAAGGTAAATTTTACCGCATTGCTGGCATTGCCGAGGATATCACCGATCGCAAGCTAGCAGAAGCAGAAATCTATAAAGCTTTAGCAAAAGAAAAGGAACTGGCCGAACTGCGATCGCGGTTTGTGGCCATGACTTCCCACGAATTTAGAACTCCCTTAAGTACGATATTATCGGCAGCAGAATTGCTGGAATATTACAGCCACAAATGGAAGGAAACAGAGAAAAAAGCACAGCTGCATCAGATTAAAACAGCCGTAAAACAGATGACCCAACTATTAGAAGACGTGATGCTGATTGGCAAGTCGGATACTGGCAAGCTTCCCTTTAATCCCGAATGGGTAGAAGTGAAAGATTTTTGTCAAGTATTGGTAAAGCAATTGCAACTGTCCGGGCAGCAGCACGAGATCGTATTTAATTGTCAAGAACTGCATAATGAGGTTTATCTGGATAAAAAGCTGCTGCGGCAGATCCTGACTAATTTACTCTCCAATGCGATCGAATATTCCCCAGAAGGAGGCGTTGTGTTGCTAGAGATAAACAGAGATGATGAATGGGTAATTTTCGTTATCAGAGACAGTGGCATCGGCATTCCTGCCAAAGACTTGCCAAACCTGTTTGAAGCATTCTATCGCTGTAGCAATGTCAAGGCGATCGCGGGTACTGGTTTGGGGTTGGCCATCGTCAAAAAGTTCGTGGATATCCACGGTGGGACGATCGATGTCCAGAGTGCAGAGGGAGAGGGAACTACTTTTACTGTTAAGCTACCAGGGTCTGCTGATTGAAACGATGGGACTTCGCCCCTGGGAAAGTGAGATGCACCCGTGAGCGAAAAGTTGACGCGGCCATGCTAGGATAGGATAAGCTCTGACAGGAGGAAAGTAATTGTCTGTATCTACTAAAACAGAAAGGCAAATAAAGAGCCGACCTCTGGCTGTACCTACTGAACCTGTTTGGCCCTTGACGGTAGAGCAGTATCACCAAATGATTCGATCGGGTATCCTGGACTCGGATGATAAGGTGGAACTGCTGGAAGGTTGGTTAATTGCGAAAATGGCTAAAAATCCCCCACATCGCGCTGCTACTAAGTTGACTCGAAATGCTTTGGAGGCGATCGCGCCCTATGGTTGGTATGTAGACTCTCAAGCACTCATCACACTAGATGATAGCGAGCCGGAACCAGATATTGTGGTGGTGGGAGGCGATACCCGGGACTATCTCGATCGCCATCCGGGTGCGCCAGAGGTAGCTTTAGTGGTGGAAGTCTCTGACTCCACCCTGGAACGCGATCGGACTTTGAAACAACGCCTCTACGCCCGGGCGGGAATCCCAGTTTATTGGATTGTTAATCTTGTAGAAGGGCAACTTGAGGTTTATACTCAACCGGTAGATCTGAGTTCGGGACCAATTTATCGACAGCGCCAAGATTACAGTCTCTTGGATGAAGTTTCCGTGGCGATCGGCCCTCGGACTGCGGGTTCGGTTCGGGTGCGGGACTTGTTCCCATAGGGCGATCGCACTAAGGGAGTGGTGCGGTGCGGTGCGATCGCGAACATCCCGGTAGGTGTACGGCATCCGCAAATGCTCGCTAAAGATGAGAAGGTTTGTATCGCCGTACACTGGCCCCATTCCGGATGCAAACTGTGTGACGGTAGAAAAAGGATATAAAGATAAAATAAATATCCCACGATCGGGAAAAAAAATTATTAAACCCCTTGACAAGTTCCACTTCCGTTAGCTATACTTTATTTAAGATGAAGGTTGATGGGGGCTTGGAAAATTAACCGTTAACAAGCCCAAGCGAAACCAGGGATGCCCGGCCCGGACTGCGCAAAAAAGCGCCTCACTTGGGTCAATCAACGGAAACAGGCGCTTTTAGCGTAACTCCGGGTCAGGTAAATCTCTAACTCGCTCACTTCGACTCCACAAGGAGAGCCCTGTGGTGGGGCTCTCCTGCGTATTTTTAAATAATTTTGATGGTGTTGAAGGGGAGAGCCCGCTGCAATTACTGAAGATTCGTGAGCACATGATACGGGCGATCGCACCCTGTGTAAGTCGTAGGTTGGGTAAGTAGCGGAAACCCAACCTACAAATGCTTTAAAAGATTTATCCTGGAATCGTGAAGCTATAGACTTGACTCCAGGGACCATATTCCTGCTGGCTAGTGACCCAGCGCAACAGATAATGAGTCATTTGACCGGCATCAGACACATTATATTTGGCTATGTAGGAACTTGAAGGAGCGGTGGTCAACAGAGTAAACTCATTGAGATCTTTGGAGGATGTACCGCCCAGCTTCACCCAAACTTCACATGCCATCACTCCCTTGGGTTTACCTCGGCGCAGGGGATGTTGCTCGTCAGCAATATGGATGACATGCTCGAAGCTACGACTCAGATCTGCTCGCATTATGGGTGCAGTTTGAGGCACGCCACTAGGGGTGCGGTTCGGGTCTGGCACCGGAAGGTCAAAATCAACTCTGTCGGCGTTAGTCACTAGGGGGTGATTCTGGAACCGTTGAGCCACACTCCGCAGGGAAGTTTCTAAAGTTTTGCGGGCAGCTTTTGCAGATTGGCGGGTTTGCTGTAAAGATGCTTGCTGATCCATCTGAGTGTCATAGAGAGTTTGCCATTGAGTGAGCATGTTGGCTAGTCCAGTAATTTCCTCAGGGGTTAATCCGAATTGAGCTCCTTTTTCATTCGTCTTCTGGACAAAATGAGCCGCCCAAAGGCCAAATTGCTCGTTACCGCTAGGTATATAGTCTGCCATGATTGAAAAAAATTTCCTAATTGCTGTGGATACTTCTATGGTATGCTTTGGAGTAGGTAGAGGGTGTGGTCAAAACCCGTCGATCCTTCGGGCGACCCCAATACTTCCTAGGTTTTGGATATAGGTTGTCATTGGGAGGGGGGGAACCGCGATCACATTATATGAAATTGAGTTAACCCCCCCGAAGCAATCTCCCTGCTCCCTGTTCCCGGGGTGTGGTCATAAGTAGTTGGAGAGGATCCCCCCCAAACCCCCC
>JBFRWI010000213.1:0-35792 GCA_051439505.1 Hormoscilla sp.
CGGGGCACGGCATGACCAATTCAAAATTCAAAATTCAAAATTCAAAATTTGGGAAATATTTGACCGCGAGGGTTGAGTGCCCCTACATGTATGCGATCAGTGGTTTTTGGTGATAGGTGCGATCGCCATTATTTAAAAATGCGCAGGAGAGCGCAGCCACTGCGCTCTCCTTGTGGAGTCGAAGTGAGCGATTTAGAGATTTACCTGACCCGGAGTTACGCAAAAAACGCCTCTGAACCGTTGCTTAACCCTTTTTTAGGCGCTTTTTGCGCAGTCCGGGCCGGGCATCCCTGGTTTCGCTTGGGCTTGATTTTCCAAGCCCCCATGAACCTTCATTGATAAATCTACTATAGCTAACTTTGTGGAGTTTGTCAAGGGGTAAGGGAAAAAAATTTTTCCCTCTCATGGGATATGTGAATTCTGGTACTACGGGTGCGATCGGGTGTTGGCTCAGAATCTGGTGTAACAGACGCTCTGTTGAGCTTTTTGTCGTGCTGGTGTAGAGGGTGGTCTTGTTGAAGTAAGAGGTAGCAAGTTACAATAAGATAAGATATCCAACTGGAGATCGGGCTTTGAGAGGCTTTGAGAGGGCTAATCGAACGGCGATCGCCGGTAGATCGGCGTTAAGAGCAAAGAAAATAATGCGATCGGGAGGAAATTTGAATTGCTTATGACCTACCAAGTATACTAGCATTGGGAGCGCAGATGTCAGCGTTGATACCATGCAGGGGTGGCCCGATCGCACGCGGGGAAGTGCGGGAGAAGTCGGGTGGGCACCGCCCACCAATTCTGCTACAATATAAAAAGATGTCTGTAAAGAATGCCGCCAGACAGGAAAGACGAGGGAATGCAATAGCAATTAACAAATAATCATTGGCAAATTGGCAATTAGCGAGAAAAGATTATGGAATTCAACTACGCCTACAAAGGAAACACGGCAGTAAGCGATCGGGGTTCGGGCACCCAGCTATCATTTTCCCCAGACACCAAGCGTCCCCCCACCTATTTCATCGGCGAACTGCATCAGAACGTGGCCTTTCGGGAAGCGATCAGCGCCTTACATGACGTAGTAGTGTCAGATTTGCGGTTCAAACCCAAAGACAAAACGGCTTACAAAGAATGGCGGGCCAAGCAGGACGAAATCGAAATCGACTGGCAAATGATAGCAGTTGAGCGTCAAGCAGTTGCCGAAAAAATCAAGCAATTGCAAGCAGAATACTCCCAGCTAAATCAGAATAGCTATGAACGCCGGAAGCCTTACTATCAAGCGAGGCAGGAATTTTACAACTATCTTTATAAGAAAGACTACGATGCCTGGTTTGTCCTCGATCCAGTGATTACAGTGCATCCCGATGAAATATTTTTCGAGTGTTTCAGTCAGGATGAATCAAGTTATGGGCGTCTGGGTGCCAGCTATGAAGTGTTCAAAAACATCAATGAGTTTGCCTGCGGAACGACAAACATTGATTACTCAGCCGCCCTGTACGATGAATTTCAGAAAATCCGCACTTACAAGAGTACCCAATTTCAGGTAGATCCATCTGGTTTTGAAGTACAAACTACTAACGAAGAAACCTTCAAAGAGGTAAAAATTGATTTGCCAGACAGTTGGGTAAGAGGCTTTTTGCAAGTCAGTTCCGCCATGTCTTTACCAGCGACAAAATTTGACTTGCATCCTATGGATATCCACAACCTGTGCTTTGTGCTGCGTCGCCACAAGGAGAAAACCGGACCCCGGGGAATGCGATATATTCTGAAACCAGGGGAACCGGTGCGCGTGGTATTTCAACCCTGGGATATGGAAGTAGTCTGCCCCCGATCGCCCTATAATGGCCCATCAGAACAAGAAATTAGAGTATGGGGGCGGCGTCGGTTGCACATCTTAGAAAGACTAATCCCGATCGCCCGCAAATTCACAGTACATTTATTGGGAACCGGAATGCCATCCTTCTACGTAGCGGACTTGGGGGACATGTCCTTCACCCTAGGTTTATCGGGATGGACGGCCAACGACTGGTCCAGCGCTGGTAATTTTGATTTAATGGCACCCCGGGCCGACGTAGACAGCTACACCCAGCAGCGAGTGTTTGAGGAACTGAGGCACAACTGGTTAGAAAAGCCAGACAGTCTGGCACAACGGCTGAATTTAAGTCGTACCGCCGTTCTGGGAGCTTTAAGTGCTTATACTCAGGCAGGTCGGGCAATATATGACTTGAACAAGCAAGTTTACCGAGTTCGGGAACTCAGTCGGGAACCCTTGCCCATGGAACGGTTGCGCTTTGCCAACGAACGGGAAGAAAAGGCAACTGGCTTTCTCAGTGACAATGCCGTAGAGGTGACATCGGCCACCAGCGATTGCGCTGCGCGCACGCTACGCGAACGGGCGGGGGTACTGGTGCTGGAAGGGAATGTCCGAGACAAAGGAAAAATTTTGAATCCGTCCTTGACGATCGACCCAGATGAACGTATCATAGAAGCAGGATGTACCTGCAACTGGCACCAGCAAAACAAGCTGTACAAAGGCCCTTGCGAACATATCCTGGCACTGCGCATGCAGCACGCTCGCCAGTGTCGCTAAATCACTCATAGCAGTTCAGTTGGCGAACTTAACCTTGCAAACCGGGCGGTGCGATCGCCGTCCTTGTGCTCAGTCCAAACGCGCATCACTAGCCTGCTCTTGACGGTGCGGGCTTTCAGGTACTGATCGTATTCCAGTGTGAATTCCCAGAATTGAATGATCGATCAGTACCTGAGCCCGCTGGAGTTGAGCAGTCTAGTCCTAGGAAGTTTACGAAGGAGAAACCAACTGACTGCTGTGATTTTTTTCTTGGGACTGTGGGAGACAAAGGAAAAATTTGGCATCAATCCTTGACGATCGACCCAGATGATCGTATAATCAGTAAATCACTCTTAGCAGTTGGTGTTGGTGAACTTAACCTTGCAAACCGGGCGGTGCGATCGCCGTCCTTGTGTTCAGTCCAAACAAGCATCACTAGCCTGCTCTTGACGGTGCGGGCTTTCAGGTACAGTCGCTATTCCAGTTTGAATTCCCAGAATTGAATGAGCGACTGTACCTGAGCCCGCTGGAGTTGAGCAGTCTAGTCCTAGGAAGTTTACGAAGGGGAAACCAACGGCTGCTGGGGGTGATTTTTTTCTTTGGACAGCGGTATTTCCAGGCGACAATTAACCGATAATAAGCATGTAGGTTGGGTTGAGGCACGAAACCCAACAGCTAGAGCGTATATTAACAATTAATAATTAGCAATTAACAAAGCGCAAAAAAATGTCCGACCAACCGCGCACCCGCCAGGAACTATACGATCGCATCCGCCAAACAGGCAAAGAGCAATTTATCCTAGAGGAGATGATCCGCTATGGGTTTTGGCCCGCAGAAGGAGAACTCCCCGAAGACCCCGCCGATGAAATCCGTCGGATGAGCGAAATCAGACGAGAACTACAATCTTTAAAGCAGGAAAATAGACGACTCCAGAATGAAAAAGCCCTCCGCAAGCAGTTACTTCAGGAACGACTGGTAGAGTCCAGGCGCAAGCGTCAAGAAACAAAAGAACGGCTAGAACGGGAACGCCAAGAACGGGCCCAAGCATGGCAAGAGAAAAAACAGCAGGATATCCTCTATCTGGGAGAAGAAGTATCTGGGGGACTGAACGAACGAGAAGGCGATCGCCCGAGATTAGCAAGCTATGGATTACCATTATGTAACACGGCAGGCGAGATCGCAGCCGCAATGGGAATAACTATCGGTCAGTTGCGCTTTCTGGCATTTAACCGCAAGACCTCAACCACAAATCACTATATTCGCTTCAAGATTCCCAAAAAGACCGGAGGAGAAAGGCAAATATCCGCCCCCATGCCCCGACTGAAGGCAGCCCAAAATTGGATTTTTGTGAATATCTTAGAAAAGCTAGAACTGCACGAAGCCGCCCACGGCTTTCGTAAAAATCATTCGATCGTCACAAATGCCCAGCCTCATGTCGGGGCGGACGTAATTATCAACTTAGACCTAAAAGACTTTTTTCCCTCGATCGCCTATAAAAGAGTAAAAGGGCTTTTCCGGTCCTTCGGCTATTCAGAAGCAGCAGCGACAATTTTCGGCTTACTCTGTACGGAACCCGAAGTAGAAGAAGTCGAAATAGACGGAAAAACCTACTACGTCGCCCTCACAGAAAGGCATCTCCCCCAAGGATCCCCAGCAAGTCCCGCCATTACTAACATATTATGTCGCCGCCTAGACAAACGACTGACTCAGATGGCGGCAGAATTAGGTTTTACCTACACCCGCTACGCCGACGACCTGACATTTTCTGCATCGGGCGATCGCCTGCAAGGGATCTGCAACATTCTCAGGCGGACAGAAGCGATCGTCACCCACGAAGGGTTTACCATCAATCAAGAGAAGACCCGGATAATGCGCGGTAAATCTAGCCAACTAGAAGTCACGGGCATTGTCGTCAACGATCGCCCCACCATCGCCAGAAAGACCCTCAGGAAATTCCGGGCCACCTTATTTCACATCGAGAAAGACGGTCCGGAAGGCAAGCATTGGGGAAAAGGGGGAAATGCGATCGCGGCAATTCAGGGTTTTGCGAACTTTGTGTCCATGGTAAATCCCGAAAAGGGAGCCCAGTTCCAAGAACAGGTACAGCGAATCAAGCAGAAATATGGAAAATTGTGAATGGAAAATTGTGAATGGAAAATGGAAAATTGTGAATGGAAAATGGAAAATTGTGAATGGAAAATTCAGGGACGGATAAATTATTAGATAGTCAATTCTCAATTCTCAATTCTCAATTCTCAATTCTCAATTCTCAATTCTCAAAACTCTTCCCAATGGTGCAGCAAGAATTTCACTTGCAGATTCACTATCCAAAGGCTGAGAGAAAAAGTATCCCTGACCTGACTCACATCCCAAAGCCCTGAGTTGTGCTAGCTGATAGGCTGTTTCCACCCCCTCAGCAACCACATCCATACCCAGATTATCAGCCAGAGTGACGATCGCCTGAACAATGTCATAAGTCATAAGTCAAATCAGCGTTCCGATCGCCTCTGGGGTCCGATAACCGGTTGTCAATAAGTCCGAGTCCCCAGGGTTCCAAGGCTGACTCGACCTTCACCTGCTCCCCCAGAGTATCCTGGATGCACCGCCAAACTGGATCGAATAGCATTGTCTGCCGATAAAATCGTGCAAGATCTCAGATCCGAGTAATAATAGGTAAATTAGCAGGTATCGAGACCCTGCAACCGTAAATGGCCATTTTATGACGTTTTTGACAGTCGTCCTATGACATCAGCAGTTATTCCAGAACCTACCCAGACCATGTCAGCCCCGAAACACGGCTTGCCAGTTACAATCATTACGGGTTTTCTCGGTAGCGGCAAGACAACACTACTGAACCACATCTTGAGCAATCAGCAGGGAGTGAAGACAGCGGTGCTGGTGAACGAGTTTGGCGAAATCGGTATCGACAATGAGCTGATCGTTTCCACAGATGATGACATGGTGGAGCTGAATAATGGCTGTATTTGCTGCACCATCAACAATGACTTAATAGAGGCAGTCTACAAAGTGCTGGAACGCCAAGAGGCGATAGACTACCTGGTAGTGGAGACAACGGGATTGGCAGACCCCTTGCCAGTAGCACTCACCTTCCTGGGAACAGAACTGCGAGACATGACCCGTTTGGATTCGATCGTCACGATGGTAGACTCGGAGAATTTCAGCCTAGATTTGTTCGACAGCGAAGCGGCCTACAGTCAAATTGCCTACAGTGATATTATCTTGCTCAACAAGACAGACTTGGTGGAGGCAGCGGAGGTAGAGAGGTTAGAAGTTAGGATTCGGGAGATCAAGAACGACGCGAGAATTCTGCGCACCCAGCAGTCGAAAGTACAACTACCGTTAATCCTCAGTGTCGGTCTGTTTGAATCAGATAAGTATTTTAACTCTGAATCAGAGCACAGTCACGACCACGACCACGGTCACGACCATCATGACCACGACCATGGCCACGGTCACGACCATCATGACCATCATGACCATCATGACCATCATGGCCACGACCATCACGGTCATGACCATCATGACCATCATGACCATCATGGCCACGACCATCACTCCCACCACCTAGAGAATGATGGGTTTACCTCAGTCTCATTTCAGAGCGATCGCCCCCTATCGATTAAGAAATTTCAGAATTTCTTAGACTACGAACTGCCGTCTAACGTCTTCCGAGCGAAAGGAATTCTCTGGTTTGAGGAAAGTCCCAACCGTCACATTTTCCACCTCAGCGGCAAACGCTTTTCCCTGGATGATGAAGAATGGAAGGGTCAGCCCAAAAACCAGCTAGTATTAATTGGTCAAGATTTAGAGCACGAAAAGTTGCTCTCACAACTGGAAAAATGTATCTGTCTGCCTTCCACCGATCGCGGGTAAAGGTTTTGGTAAAACCTAGGGCGTCTCGCCTGCCCGGGTCCAAACCTAGGGCGGGCGGATCCCCTGCCTGGAAGGAAACGTACCATCTCTAATACCTATGCGAGTAGTGCTTCAGCGAGTCAAATCTTCCCAAGTAGAAGTCGATGGTAAAATCATCGGCCAAATTGGGCGCGGGTTAAACCTGCTAGTAGGAATTGCTAGTACGGATACAGAAGCAGAACTAGACTGGATGGCGCGAAAATGTCTGGAGTTAAGGATATTTCCGGACTCAGAAAGACCCGATAGTCGTTGGCATAAATCAGTCCAAGAAATAGAAGGCGAACTGCTGGTAATTAGTCAGTTCACCCTCTACGGAGACTGTCGGAAAGGACGGCGTCCTTCCTTTGATAAATCAGCAGCCCCAGGATCGGCAAAAATACTTTATGAACAATTTGTCGCTCAATTGCGGCAGAGTGGATTAAAAGTGGAAACGGGAGAATTTGGTGCGATGATGCAAGTGTCGATCGAAAACGACGGTCCCGTAACCCTATTATTAGAACGGGAAGCAACTAGCAATTAATAATTCACGTTTGAGATTTGTTTAAATCCTGGATATGCTGCCACCAATTATTCAGAGGAAAATAAACAACTGGAGCCCAAAGACTACTGAGGATCGCAGAACAAAGAGCAATGCGTTGGTATTCCGTCCAAATAGCAGCGAGATCCCGAGTTCCCAGGAACAGGAACTGTAGGGCGATCGCAGTTTCCGCCAGCAGGGCCATGCCAAAAACGATCAGAGCCACAGAAATAAAATCTTCTCTCAGATAGCGCTGTTTTTGCAGGCGAGCAGTAAAAATTCCTACGAAGAGAAGACTGAGGGAATGAGAGGGATGTACAGAAGTAAACCCATTATGAATCAAAGGGTTGGGTGCAGTCAAGCCATCTTGAATCAAACCCAAAGTAATAGCCGCGATCGCCCCCTGCCAAGCTTTACGCTTCATACTCCAGGCCACCACCCAAATCAGCAGCCAATTGGGGCCAATGCCCAATAATTCCATCCCAGGCAGGCGAGATAGGGATAGCATTAAACAGACAATCACAGAGCCAACCGTTACCAACAAGTTAGCAAAGGGAAGGACTTGGGGATGGAAAAGAAACGACAACTTTATCATTGGTCTGGATCTCCAATATCTAGGTCAAGTCGCGGCTGATTTTCCAAGACGATCGCCCATTGTAGATGACTAATAGGTGCCGAAAGCTGAATCTTCGCTTCCGGTGCTGGACTTTTTTCCAGGTCCACCGACTCCACAACTCCCACCAGCAGACCCGGTGGAAATAGCTGAGAAACAACAGAAGTATAAACCTTATAACCAGGACGAACATCAGGCACCTTATCAAAGAATTCCATCACAGCTTTATCGTCGCCAAGTCCCTTGATAAAACCCATATAGCGGCGACTTCCGACCTTGATATTGACACCTACCCTGCTAGTAGGATCGCTGATCAACAGGACACGGCTCGTATTGGGCGTCACATCGACTACCCGACCCACCAGTCCGCCAATACCCGTGACCACGAAGCCCTTTTTGATGCCATCATTACTCCCTCGACCCAGGATAATCTGTTTCCACCAATGGTCTGCACTGCGTCCGACGATCGGAGCTACAATCTGCCGCTTGCTGGTAGTCTTTTGATAGTCCAACAACTCTCTTAACTCTTGATTTTGGCTCTCTAGTTCTTCCAACCGCGCTTGCGACTGCAGATTTTTGGCCTTTATCAACCTTTCTTCCAGAGATGGCTGTATGGGTAAAGGACCAGCGACCAACTGGTACATTTCCAAAATTAATCTCCCCTGAGTTTGGCGCAGATAGAAAGCCGCACCCAGGGCCATACTTATCAGGACAATAATTAACCAATTCCGGTCCCACCAGCGACTCACTGTATACATTCAGCTTCTTTCTATAAAGTCCGACGGGGGCTAACCACCCGTTCCAGTTGCTTAAAGTTTTCCAACACCCGACCCGTTCCCAAAACCACACAGCAGAGGGGGTCAGATGCTACATGGGTAACAATTCCCGTTTCGTGAGCGACCAGGGTATCTAGCCCCTTCAACAAGGCACCCCCTCCAGCCAACATTATGCCACGATCGATAATATCTGCTGCCAGTTCCGGCGGTGTCCGTTCTAGAGTCCGCTTGACAGCTTCGATAATCATCGACAGGGGTTCCAACATGCTTTCGCGGATTTCTGGGGCCTTGATGCTCACAGTTCTGGGCAAACCAGAGAGCAAGTGTAGACCCCGCACCTCCATTGACCCCTCATCAACATTCATCGTTGGGTAAGCTGAACCTATCTGAATCTTGATTTCTTCAGCAGTTCGCTCTCCCACGGTCAGGTTATGAACCTTTTTCATGTACATGATGATAGAATCAGTTAACTCATCCCCAGCAATCCGCACTGATTCGCTGATCACCGTCCCTTGCAAGCTCAGAACTGCTACTTCCGTCGTACCGCCGCCAATATCAATAATCATATTACCAGTGGGTTCCGCTACCGGTAGCCCTGCCCCGATCGCCGCTGCTACCGGTTCTTCAATCAGATAAACATCTCTGGCCCCGGCCTGAGCAGCCGCTTCCATGACCGCCCGTCTTTCTACCCCGGTGACGCCGCTGGGAATGCCAATCACAATTCGGGGTGCAATTAAGCCAGTTCTGCCTTCATGCACTCGCTCGATAAAATGCTTGATCATCAGTTCGGCGGTGTCGAAGTCGGCAATCACGCCATCCCGCAGTGGCCGGAAAGTTTCCACATTTCCTGGTGTACGTCCCAACATTTTTTTTGCGTCTTCCCCTACAGCCAAGGCCACTTTTGTCTCCCGGTCGAGGGCGACCACAGACGGCTCTTGCAGCACAATCCCTTTACCGGATACATAAACCAATGTGTTGGCGGTACCGAGGTCGATACCCATGTCCCGTGAAAAACGACTGAAAATACCCACCAGTTTTTACGCCCCTAAATGCTATTTTATCCTTTGCTACGGATCTCTAATCTAACCGAGTCCGATTCTCGGATTTTTTTTCGACCGAGTCTAGCCAGCCACCAATGGAGAACCCTCACGGGACCATCTAGTAGATCGGCCCTCATTGCCACAAACCCGGGTTGGTAGTGCTATAATATATTAATTTGCTGACCATCGTAGCGCTCCATCGCCACATGGCTCTGGCATCAGACATCAGTTTTTCCGATTGCCACAGTTGCCAACAATCTGCAACTATATTCGGTGGCTCCGAGATTGATTCGACCGATCGAGTTGTGGGCCTTATGTGGGACTGTAGCGTATTATATAGCTAAAGGCGCAACAGCGACAGCAGCACCAAAAGTTGCCGCTTTGACTAAAAAGCGATCGAACATGATGCAGAGGTACAGAAAATAATCATGAATCTTAATATTGTTCATCTGGTAGGGCGCGCGGGAGGAGATCCGGACGTAAAATATTTCGAGTCAGGGGCGGTAAAATGTAGACTAACCCTAGCAGTCAATCGCCGCACCCGTAAAACAGATCAACCGGACTGGTTTAGTCTGGAGTTGTGGGGCAGGACGGCAGAGATAGCTGGTAACTATGTCCGCAAGGGCAGCTTGATTGGTGTTACAGGTGCCTTAAAGTTTGACCAATGGCAAGACCGCAATACAGGAGCGGCGCGCTCGGCACCAATCATTAGGGTAGACCGGCTGGATTTATTGGGTTCCAAGCGGGATAATGAAGCGATGGCCGCTGAATATGGCAGCAGCGATGAGTTTTAGCTCCTGGCGGGACGCCTCAGTAGCGGGTGTGGTCTGGCAGTTGTTGCTTCCGGATCCCCCCAAGCCCCCCGTTACAAGGCAGAGCCTCGTAACGAGGGGGGAGTGAGGTCAGCGGTCACCGCCCACCCCATCCTACTACTACCGGTGTTAAAGTAGGCACCCCCCACCGCATCCTGGCACTGCCGGTGTTACAGTTAACTTTTCGTTCTGGACTACACCAGTCAGAAGCCTTGAGCCAATTGGCTAACAAGACAACATACCGGTAAATCCGGAACCTGATTTATGGGTCGCCCGGGATTCGAACCCGGAACTAATCGGTTAAAAGCCGAGTACTCTACCATTGAGTTAGCGACCCGTCGGACTTTATTTTCCTTTCTTCTTCAAGATAACACAGATTTCTCCAAGTGGGAAGGGGTATTTACAAAAAATTTACTGCGATCCGTACAAAAGTTTCCAAATCAGCTCCCGGTTCCAGGGAAAGCAGGTTTTCGCCGGTATTCAGAGCGTTGCGGGGACCGGTCCAGGGTTCGAGACAATAGAAATCTTTGCCCTTAACTGTCCAGAAAACTAGGGTAGAGTAGGTATCGTCCCAGGTCACGGTCAGTTGTAACTGCCGGCTCTTGTCTGTCACGCTAGCGGACTTACCGGTGGGGTGGCGAAAGGCTACATCAATTTCATCCTGATTGAAGTCAAAGACACCGTTGAAGGGATGGATCTCTTGGCTGCCCTTTTCTTGGTACCGGTCTGCTGGGATGTCAATGTCCAGCTGGCCTTTGTCATAAACTAGGAAGTAGGGATGAAATCCTGCCGAAAAGGGCATCTGTGAGGCCGATCGATTCTCGTAACGCTGCTTTATTTCCAGGCTGTTCCCCTTGAGCGCATAAGTAAACTGGACATTGAAGTCAAAAGGGTAAACGGCCCGAGTCTGGTCGTTGCTGTTGAGTTCCACCGTCAGACTAGCGAGGTCATTCGCGACTCGATCTGTGACTTCCCAGGGCAGTTCCCGGGCGAAACCATGTTGCTTGAGAGTATATTCTTTCCCCTGTAAGCTGTAGATGTTATCGGGTAAGTTACCACATATGGGGAATAAAATCGGAATCCCTCCCCGGACGCTTAAGTCTGGGTTCTTAAACCGTTCGCTGTCCAGATAGAATATTTCCTGACCTTGCAGTTGCCAGCGGGTGACTATTCCACCTCGTTCTGGCACTACCTCCAGTCTAGACAGGGCCGCTTCGTCAGACAGAATGTAGGTTTTGTACTGTTCTTGTTTGATTGCGATTTCATACATGGTCTTCTGGAGTTGTTCCGATCTACTATTAACACGAACGACGACTGCGAGTACCTGGTTTTTGATATTTTTGCTCCCAAGCCCGGATCAGATGTGAGGTTTTCACTGATGTTAGAGGTGATTCGGCTACAGCATAGATGGCTGCTTGACGGGCCAGCGCCTTGATTTCTCCGCCACTCAAGGGCCAGCGGCGGGCGAGAAACTGCCAATCTATGTCAGGATCTAGGGGGACTTGGGCCGGAAATGCCTGTTGCCACAATTGCAGTCTCGCGTCCTCCTGAGGTAAGGGTAATTCGATTATCTGGTCTAATTGTCGTACAATGCTGGGCTTGACAGTCTGTCTCCTTTCCACCGTCAGCAGGGTAATGCAATGTTGCTGTTGGCGCTGGTGCAGGAATTGATTGATTTGGGTTGCACTCAGGGTGCCCTTGCGACCCAGCCACTCTTGTGCCGATTTTACTAGCAATACCGTTGGTGATGTTGCCATTATTTCTGCCCATACTTGCTCTTGAGCATAGCTGTCCAGTAAAGCTAAATCTGTCGTTGCTAAAGGTTTTTGTAACGTATGGGCGATCGCCTGAGCTGCCGTAGTTTTCCCCGTACCAGCTACTCCTGTTAATAATACCACTACTCCCGCCTTAGCATCTCCTCTCATACCCCAGACAACATCTACCTGGGACTGCAATTGCCACTGTCTGCATAGATGTTGCAAAGATCCCAACTGTTCTGCTGGCAATATTAAATCTGACCAATATTTGGGAGTTTGGCTGATTTCCAATATCGAAGATAATTTTTTTCGATTCTGTTTTTGGACCAAGCTAGAGAGCACTTGTGGATCTGGAGAAGCCGCTAGCAGGTAATTCACTAATTGCACATTTAGTTTTAGCCTGCGTTCCAGAAGGGTTTGAGCATTATCATCTAGGAGTTCTACCAAACCGAGCGCAAATAAGGGAGAATTGCTCGTCAAGCGAGTGCGGGCATCTCGCCAGTCCGTGTCATTCCGACACAGCAGCCTAAACACTAAATCAACTGTCGGCAACCTTTCCGCTTCCGTTCCTTGCAGGTAGCCATACAGCTGTCCATAGCGGCGATTTACTTCTGGTGCTAGACTAATGATCACCAGATTTTTTTCAAATAGGGTTAATGCCGCCCGATCGCGTAGGGAAGGCACCCCCAGCACTATTCCCCGAGCGTAACTAGCTTGGATCCTCGCCTCCAACTGTTGCTGATAGCCATTTTTGGGCGGGGGATTAGTTAGCCCTGGTATATTAGGTTGAGGCTGATGCTTGTCATCATTTCCTATTTGCTTTTCCAGGGTGATTAAACCCTTCCACCAGTGACTCGTCGCCTGGTCCGCTTTCGACTTAGCAACTTTCTCCACTTCCTTGACATCTTGTCGCTGTCGTGCGACTGCTAACCTGAGCAAGCGGTCTAGCCAGCTTAATTCTAGTCTCAGATAAGCCCAATTATCAGCAAGAGCTAAAGTCCGATCACTCGCCATTAGTCAACATCCGTATAAATTCTAGAGGCAATCCATCCCTGTCCGCAATAAAAGCCACTTCATAAACCCGATCGCCTATCATTTGCTGAGTAGGCTCCAGCAGTACCTGCATTGGTGGCAGCCGTCCTGTGTCCCTCAAGCGTCCGGCTAAGGCTGTCAACCAGCTAGGTAAGTCAGTTGTTACTTCTGTCAGATCGAAGGATAAGTGGTAATATCCAGTATAATGTTCATCGCGAAAGGCGTCTGCTGCCGGACGCGGTTCCGGAATTTGAATCAGTTCGATGCGCCCTCCCAACCCTTCCATCCAGCAGGCCAGAGTCATCCCGGTAGTAAAGCGTTCCTTAACTACCAAGCCTAACTGTTCGTAAAAGGCGATCGCCTGATGTATATTTGCAGTGCGAATGGAGACGTGATGCATCATCAGTGGTTACTCAAATAGGCGGAAATAGGGATAACGCACCGGTGTACCCGGTTCTTTTTCTAAGTCAAAATTTATGACCTCCCAGCAAGGTTCCTCTGCCGGGTCGGGACTAAAGGATACTGGCAAACCATAAAGCTGAGGTGGCCGAGGTTCGGCCTGGGGACGCCAAGGGATGCTGCGTTCTAGGTAGGAGCCAATCAACTCTTTATAGCGCATCGCAATAATCACTCGCGTTGCCCGGTATCCTTGAGTATAGAGCCGATCGAGAGCTTCGTGGATTTCAAACCGAATCCCATCGGGATGGGTATGCTGCCGATACCATTGGTCGTTCCAGCGACGCCAGTGACGCCCTGACTGGAGGTGGACCAGTTCACCTGTTTGCGGGTCTGCCTCAAATGCACCATGACGGGGACATAGATAAGTATCCGTCAGGGTCAACGCCGGTATCATCTGGCGGCAATGTGGGCATTGAATCTCTGCCCCAAATATGGGGTATTGTAATGCTGGATTGATCATCGGGCATTCAAGAGCATAATGGATATTTGCACGCTGCTACCAGTTGTCTTATTATAACTAGGGGCATTCTATCTATATGCCCATTCTAGGTCCATTCACTCGACCACCGCGATTGGCTAAATGATTATGAGCAATTTCTCGATCGCCAAAGATAACCAGACTTCCTATTGGCCAACTCCCGATTTATCTACATCTGCTTTTGTGGCGGCAAATGCCACAGTGATGGGCTGGGTGCAGCTCGGAGCCGGTGCGAGCATTTGGTATGGAGCTGTGGTCCGGGGGGATGTGGAACGGATAGAAATTGGAGAATATTCAAATATTCAGGATGGGGCGATTTTACATGGCGACCCCGGTCAGCCGACGATAATAGCCGATTATGTCACGGTGGGTCATCGGGCAGTGATTCACAGTGCCTATATTGAACGGGGTAGTCTGATTGGTATTGGTGCGGTGGTACTCAATGGAGTGCGGGTAGGTGCTAGTAGCATCATCGGTGCCGGTGCGGTGGTGACCAAGGATGTGCCGCCCAATTCCCTGGTTTTGGGGGTTCCCGCTCAACGGGTACGGGAGGTTTCGCCAACGAAAGCCAAAGAACTGATCGAACATGCTCAGCACTATCAACAACTGGCGCTGGTGCATGCTGGCAAGGGGACGAACCCGGGGTTCGCCCAGCCCCATTGAACGAGTGCGGCAATCTCAATTGTGAAAAACTCGCTCAGTTAGGTTAATAATATAATTATGAGAATGATTAAAAAAACTTAAACTTAGGAGGACAACACAACATGGACTGGCGGATTATAGTAGTTTTGCTGCCCCTTATCGTGGCGGGCGGCTGGGCATTTTTCAACATCGGTAAAATTGCGATCGAGCAGATCCAGGAATTTTTGAATAAGGAAGCTTAGTGTCAGTGACCAGTGACTAGCGACCAGTGACGCCAGGTTTAACTCTGCTGTTGATGGCGGGATTATGGTCGCTGGTCGGTTATTGTGGCTAAAGATATCATGGTCTCAGCGGGCCTCGGTACACAGGCGGGCCCGCTTAGGCTCGTTATCTAAGGCGGTTTCTGGGCTGTCGATCCTGTACCAATTTATGGCCCTCACGCTCGGGACGGGATCGTACACTTGGCGATCGCACCCACGCGATCGCGGCTAAAAGGCTTATGGGGCAAGGCTTGAGCGGCATAACTCCTTGCACAAAACATGTAGGCTTGCTATATTTCCGACATATCAATGTTCAAGTTTTATTAAGATTCAAGACTTATGCATCACTTCCTTTACACTCTCTTCTAAAATACTCAGTCCCTGTTTTAGCAAGTCCTGCCAATATATTTTTGGCGTTGCACATTTTTACCGATGATAGCAGCCAATTGTTAAAATTTGCGCTCTGGCAGAGGACGAAGTCGCGCAGCGGAGGGGGCCCGGAGCGTGCAGGAGCGCTATTGCTAATTGAAAAGAGTAAATAGATATTTATGACTACAAATGACTATTCTCTTGCCCGCCATTGACAATCAATTGACAAATATGAAATGCTCCGATGTAGTTGACAGATAAGATTGTTAATGATATGGTAAAAAGGTCAAGATAGTAAGTATTTGCCAGTAGAGAAGGAAAAATTGGATATTCAGGAAATCCTCGAACCATTTCAACATTTTGGCATCCGCCTGGGACTAGAACGAATGCACCAGCTATTAGCTGCTAAGGGTAATCCTCATCAGCAAGTCCCAATTATTCACGTGGCGGGTACGAATGGCAAAGGATCTGTTTGTGCCTATCTGTCAGCAGTATTAACTCAGGCGGGTTATCGGGTCGGATGCTATACTTCGCCTCATTTAGTGGATTGGACGGAACGTATATGTATCGACGAAAAGCAGATCGCCTCGGAAAAACTCCAGCAACTCCTAATTCAGGTTATTGATGCCATCTCCCCAGGAGAAGAGTCACCGACTCAGTTTGAAGTATTGACCGCTGCGGCATGGCTGTACTTTGCCCAAGAACAATGTGATATTGCGGTAATGGAAGTAGGATTAGGCGGAAGATTGGATGCTACAAATGTATGCGATCGCCCCTTAGTCACCATCATCACCTCCATCAGTCGGGATCATTGGCAAGTCCTCGGTCCTACCCTAGCTGACATTGCCAGAGAAAAAGCCGGGATCCTCAAAAGGGGATGTCCAGCAATCATTGGACAGCTGCCGCCAGCAGCAATGACTGTGGTAAAACAGAGAATAGCAGAACTAGACTGTCGGGCCATTTATCCGGAAAATGCAGTATACTTAGAACCAGGCTGGGCAGCCTATCTTGGTATGAAATATCCCTTGCCCTTACTGGGAGACATGCAACTGGGTAATTCCGCCCTGGCGATCGCCTGTCTGCAAATCCTCAGACAGCAAGGTTGGGACATAACGGCCGATGCTATCAGTCAGGGCATGGCAAAAACAACCTGGCCAGGACGGATCCAATGGACAACTTGGCGCCACCATCCTATATTGATCGATGGGGCCCATAATGGGGCCGCCGCCGCAGCATTACGCCAGTATGTTGACAATCTCGACAGCCAAGCAGTAAACTGGGTAATAGGTATGCTCTCCACCAAAGACCACGGAGAAATATTCACAGCCTTGCTGCGTCCAGGTGACAAGTTATATCTAGTACCAGTACCAGATCCTCGTGGATCTGACCCACAACAGCTAGCTTTGCTAGCTAGGAGTATATGTACTTCTTTGGCTAGTTGTCAAGTATGTCTAGATCTGAAGGCAGGTCTAGAAGCATCTGTGACAGATAGAGAAAAATTAACAGTATTATCAGGTTCTCTATATCTTGTAGGTCATTTCCTAGCCAGTAGTTAGTGGCGAGTATTCAGTAGTAAAATTTGCATATTGAAGATGGTAAATTTCCTCAAAAGTTTAATAGAAAAGCGCCCTCAAGGAATAGGTGTGGAACTGACGCCTGAGAAAGTGAATATAGTTCGTCTGAGCAAAAAAGGTCAAGGATATAAATTGCTCAATTTACACTCGGCAGAGGTGCCAGAAGGGGTATATGAAGAGGGACAGATAATAGATGCGCCAGAAATGGCGCAAGTGATTCAGACGTTGCTAGATGAAAATAAGATTAAGGTAAAAAATGCGGCGACAGCAGTATCGGGAAGGGAAGCGGTAACCCGTTTGATCCCAGTGCCAGCAGAATTGGACGAAGGTGAACTGAAGGAAATGGTGCTGAACCAAGAAGCAGGTTTATATTTGCCGTTTCCCCGGGAAGAAGCAGATGTGGATTATCAGAAGCTGGATCTGATGATAGATGACGATGGCATAGAAAAGGTGCGAGTTCTGCTAGTGGCAACCCGCAAGGAAGTGACAGATAACTATATCAATACATTTGAACAGGCAGGGTTGCAACTGAAGATTTTAGAAATTAGCAGTTTTGCTTTGATTAGGACAATTAGAGAACAGTTGCGGCAATTTGCGCCCTCGGAAGCAGTGGCGATCGCGAATATAGAATATGAGGGGACGGAAATAGCGATCGCGGTAAATGGGGTGCCGCAGTTTTCGCGCACGGTCCCCCTAGGGACGGCCCAAATACAGTCGGCCCTCTCCCAAGCGATGAACCTCCCGCCTTCGAGGAATACGGAATTGCTACAAGGAATGTCAATTCCGACGACACCAGTGGATAGCGTGCGTACCGGGATGACGGGCACAAATCCGGGTGCGGCTGCTATGATTAGAGTATTGGGAGAATTGGCAGATGAACTGCGTAGATCGATTGATTTCTACGTAAATCAAGGGGAAAATCAGGAAGTGGCTCAACTGCTACTAGCAGGACCGGGTGCTGGTATAGGACAACTAGATGAATTCTTCACTCAGAGATTGTCGGTACCAACTTCGTTTGTGGACCCGATCGAGGTTCTATCTTTAGAGTTAGAGACAGAAATACCCCCTAGCCAAAGACCGGGTTTAGGGGTAGCATTGGGATTGGGATTGCGATTTGTAAATTGAGGTGTTAACAACATGTATAGCCTAGAAATTAATTTTCTCGCAGACAGACCAGAATATCAACAACCAAAGAAAGAGAAGGGGACGGGAACGGGATCCCAAATAAATCCCAAGGATATCGTCCCGGTGGCAGCGGGTTTGATGGTGGCAGGAGCGCTGGTGGGGGGAGCTTTGGGGATAAAAATGTACTACGATGGAGAAAATGAAAAGTTGCAAGCTAAAGTGGGGAAAGCTGATAGTAGTCTCAATCAGATAGAGGCAAAAAAGAAGAAAATAGAAGCAATCAACAAAGAAACCGAGGAGATCGATGCTCAGACGGAAGCGCTAGCAACGGTGTTTAATCAGATCAAACCTTGGTCGGCATTGTTGCAGGAAATCCGCGATCGGACGCCATCCGGGGTGCAAATAGAAGCCATGAAACAGGTAGAAGTGGTAACGAGAATTCCGGCAAAGAACAAAAGAGAAAAGCCGACTGAGATTAAAAAAGTGGGGATTGAAATTACGGGATTGGCAAGGTCATATAATGATGTGAACGATTTTATGCTGATGCTGAAAAAATCGAGTTTCTTCAGCGGGGAGGAGACGGAAATGCTGTCAACGAGAATGACAACAAACCCCACAAGGGTGAAAGTTCCCGAAGGCAGTGAGATTAAGGTGGAACTGCCACCGGTGGTCAGATACAAAATCCGCACATTCTTGTCAGATGTTCCAGCAGAAGAACTCCTTGCAGAACTAGAACGGAAAGGAGCACTGGGATTGGTAAATAGGATCGAAGATATCAAAAGAATTAGGGAATAAACAGGAGGAGAAAAAATGGCAGCAGCAGTAGTAGAAGAAGCAGGTGCAGAGCAAGTAGAAGGAGGGTCAAAACCAAATTACCAGTTGATAGGAATTGTAATTGGGGTGGTAGGTGTGGTAGCAGCAGCAGGGATAGGATGGTTTATGGTCAAACCAGCCTGGGAAAAATATCAAGCTCAGACAGAGACGCTGGCAGAACTAGATCAAAAAATAAAAACAGGAGCGACTAGAAAAGACGCGGAGGAAAAGGCCAAGGCCCAAAGGGCGATCGCGCTCAGGCAAAAAGAAGAGGTAACGGCATTATTTGCCTCGGAAAAAGCTCTGGAGACATTGCTGCTAGACGTGAACAGAATAGTACAGATGAGAAATGCTGAGATGGAATTGTTCGAACCAAGCAAGAGTGGACCTCCAGAGGTGATATCAGATGGGTCATTAGGACCGCTGGTAAATGGAAAAATAAAACAAAAAGAGATGAATATGAGGTTGACAGGCAGCTTCGATCAAATTCGCTCGGTGTTGCTCACTATGGAGCGGTTGCAGCCGCTGCTGGTGGTGACGGACTTGAGCACGAAGTTGGATAGGTCAACTCAGGAGGTAAGTTATAACGCCGAAGAGGGACTGACAATATCGGGGACGCCGAAGCTGCAAACAAGCTTGACAATTCAGGCCCTGATGCCAACAGAACTGGAATCAGCAGATGCAGAGCCTCAGAAAAAGTGACAGTCAGATGGGGCGATCGTGTTGATGGTTGAAAGTATTGACTGTTAAGATTTAACAGGTAAAGATATACAATTAGCCAAACCGCGAAAATTGGTGGAGAGGAGGGAACGGTGAAAAAATATGCGATATGGGGGGGAATGCTATATGGGGCCGCAGTAGCGATCGCGGCTGCACGGCCAGCTTGGGCAGCGCCAACCGAGGTGACAGCAGTGAGAGTAAACCAGACAAATGCTGGCATTGAGGTGACCTTGGAGACAAAGGGAGATAAGCGCCCCCAAGTATTCGCAGTACCTAGTGGTAACAGTTGGATGGCAGATATCATCAATACCCAGCTAAAACTGCCGGAGGGTAATAGTTTTCGTCAGGATGACCCGGCCCCAGGGATCGCGGTTGTGACCGTGAAGCAGCAAAATACCAATAGCATTCGGGTGACGGTGACCGGGAAAAATGGACCGATAACAGGGGGCGTGATTAACAGCAATGGGGCAGGTATGACCTTCAGCATCAAAAGTCAGGCGATTGTGGCCCAAAGCAATACCCCCACGACGACTCCCCCTCGACCGCAATTAACTCAAAACTCTCCTGTGTCCCCCGGGAGCGCTAGTCGCACTACCCGGGGGACACAGCCAGTGCAATTGCCCCGGATCCAGAACGGCTCCCCGGTTTGGCCTCAAGCTCAGAACGTCGCACCGCCTTTGCGACCAAGGGCGATCGCGCCTCCGGTAGGGGATATTTCGATCTCGACCCTTGACTCTTCGGCCAGTACCATCAATCTCGGCAGCACTGAACTGGTGCCCCGCTTGGTCTTGCGGGATGCTCCCGTCCGAGACGTGTTATCTCTCCTGGCTAGAGTTGCTGGTTTAAACCTGGCCTATAGCATAGCAGAGGAAGAAAGTCAAGGACAAACGGAAGAAGCCGACGTTGGCCCAACAATAACCCTGGATGTGGAAAACGAGCCCGTGCAAGATGTGTTTAACAACATTTTGCGGCTGACGGGTTTAGAGGCGAATCGCATAGGACGAACAATATTTGTGGGCAAAAAACTCCCGATCGCAGCCAGTCAGATCGTCACTCGCACCTTACGACTAAATCAAGTCCCGGTGGAGACGGCAGCAGCATTTCTGGCGATTCAGGGAGCTTTCAGCCAAAGAGTGGTCACCAAGACAACCAGAACAACTCAGGGAGAAGGGGTTGAACGTGTAGTCAGAGAAGAAACAGAAACAGCAATTGAACCCCTGACAGCCGCACAAGGCATAGAAAACATAGGACCATTGTTACTAAAAGGTTTATCAGTGGTAACGGATGAGCGTCTCAACGCGATCACGCTGATCGGCGAAGCGAGAAAAGTGGAAATGGCTACAGCCCTTTTGACTCAGCAAGACCTGCGCCGTCGCCAAGTAGCGGTGAATGTAAAAATAATTGATGTGAACTTGTCAGCGCAGGATAACTTTAACAGCAGCTTCTCCTTCGGGATTGGTGATTCCTTCTTTGTGGTTGATGGCGGTCAAGGGGTAGCAAATTTTGGGCGACTGCAACCGCCGTCAGCTCAGAACACAATTGATAATGATTTTGGTCGCCCGATCGTTCCCAACCCACTTACCCAACAGCCATTTCAGCAGGACGGCCCTCGAATTTTTCAAAATCCCGACGGCACTCAACTGATCCGCGACCCCGCCAGTGGTGAATTTGTACCCGTAGGTCCTAACCAACCGGGTTCCATCTTCAGTCCCGGCGGTCTCCCCAATACCCCTGGAATTACCGATCTTACTCGTCAGCAGCAACTGCCAGCTGGTGCAGCGGCACCTCTCTACCTGGATGCGCAGGGCATTCCCAGACCGGCTAATGAGCTGACGGTCGGGGGAGGCAATATTGCACCTTTCATTAACCCCGAGGGTCAGTTAGTTGAAGCTAGAGCAGTTCGAGTGGGAAACACAGGAGTTCCCGTACAATACTTTGATTTTCAAGGAAATCCTAGACTGCCCAGCGAACTAGCTAATCCTGGCAATATCGAGGGTTTTACTGGCTCAATCCAACCTTTACTTAACCCAAGTGGAAACCCTGTAACAGCGGTGAATGAGGCGCTAGGAACTGGTAGTGCCACATCTCCTTTATTCTTTGATGTCAACGGTATTCCCAGAACTCTCAGTCAGTTGACGACTGCTGGGGGACTTTTTCAACCCCTGTTGGATGGTGGCAACGAGCTGATCCAAGCTGGAGTTCAGGCGACGGGTTTAGTTCCTTTCATCGGCAGCGCGGCTCAATTTGCCTTTGGACTGCCCGAAGCTTTTCAGTATCCCCGACAATTCCTGGCACAGTTACAAGCTAGTGTTTTAGAGGACAATGCTAAGATTCTCACAGATCCGACCCTGACGGTACAAGAAGGGGAAACAGCTACAGTCAACTTGACACAAAGAGTGCCGATCAATGTAGAAATAACCAGAGAAGTAACGGAGGCAGGTACAACTACAGAGACAGAGACGGAATTCGAGGATGTGGGGCTTTTGCTGCCAATTAGGGTTGAGCGAATTGATGATAATGGTTTTATAAGTCTCGCTGTGGAGCCCAAAGTATCAACAGTTGTAGGTACCTTTACAATTCCGAGAGAAGAAGGCGATCAGAATGTATTTCAGACGGCTAAAAGAGAACTGAATTCTGGGACAATTCGCTTGCGAGATGGTCAAACCTTGATTCTGGCAGGTATTATTCAAGAACAAGACCGAGAAGTGATCCGGAAAGTCCCCATTCTTGGCGACTTGCCCATCATCGGCTCGCTGTTCCGCAGCCGAGAAAGTGAAGACATCCGCAATGAAGTGGTGATTGTGATTACGCCTCGGATTATCGAGGATACAGAACGAGCGAATTTTGGGTACGGCTACAGGCCAGGTCCAGGGGTACAACAAATGATGCCACAGGGTGGTTTTCTCAATCCCAATCGTTGAGCTGATAAATTATCAAGTGGGCAGTGCCCACCATTCGCTACAAAAAAACTCTAAATTAGGGCAGCAAAAATAGTAGAAGCAGGTGAAAAAATGGCAACGATCGCAGGCACGCCGGATGATGATTTCTTATTGGGAACCCTAGAGTCGGATATCATTCTGGCAGCACGAGGGAATGACAATATAGATGGGAGTTTGGGTAACGATACCATCTTCGGCGGCAAAGATAATGACTTTGTGTACGGTGCGGAAGGATTTGACGAGCTTTATGGAGACCTCGGCGATGATACTGTCTTGGGAGGGAATGGGTTAGACCTGATCTATGGTGGAGAGGGTAACGACTTGCTGGAAGGAAATCAGGAAAATGATGTCCTGTTTGGCAACGAAGGCAATGATACGATCGCGGCTGGAGAAAGTAATGACCGGGTGCGTGCGGGGAAAGATAACGACCTGGTGCTTGGGGGTACGGGTAGAGATACTCTCTTCGGCGACCTGGGAGACGATATAGTCTACGGCGGGAAAGACAATGACAGCATTAGAGGTGGCAAAGGGGATGACCAGTTGTTTGGCGACCTCGGAGATGATTCTATACTGGGGGATCTGGGTGACGATACCGTCTTTGGTGGGGATGGAGATGACTCGATAGGTGGCGGTAGCGACAGCAGCACAGAAGATGGTAACGATCGGCTGTTTGGGGAAGCGGGGGATGACACCATCTTCGGTCGGGCGGGGGATGACATCCTCTCTGGTGGAGATGACAATGACCTGTTGCTGGGAGGTAATGGCAGGGACGAAATTTCTGGGGATGCTGGTAATGACACGATCTTTGGTGGTCGTGGGGCAGATACTTTCACCGGTGGGGCTGGAAGGGACAGCTTTACGATAACCGCCACATCAGGTGGTGCTACCATAGCTGAGGCGGATGTCGTGCTTGACTTCCAAAATGGTCAGGACTTTATTGGTCTAGCAGAGGGACTCTCCTTTGCGGATCTGGAAATTACTCAGGGTACGGGGGAAAATGCCAATGACACGATCGTCCGACAACTTGTCGATGACACCCCAGGCAATTACTTGTTAGTGCTTAAGAATGTCAATGCGATCGCGATCGGGGAAAATGATTTCATCAATATTCAACTTCCCGAAGAAACCGACCTTGACCCCGACCCTGACCCCGACCCGACACCACCGACAGGTGATGGTCCCAGAATCGTCGGTGCCGAGGTACTGGTTGCCAATAGTTCGACACCGAGCGGGAATTTAGCCCAACTGATAGGGACTGATGCTTCGGGTTTTACCATTAGCAGTGCTACTGGTAACAGTGGTCAAAATGTATTGGAAGATTTTAATATTCAGGGTAGTAACCTCAGACTGGTAGACCCGAGCGTGTTGGATGCGGGGATCTCTGGTAATAGCTCTGTTAATCTGACAATTGCATCACTTGACGCTAGCGGAGAGACTGACCGAACGAGTCAATTCAGGGTTTACAGGGATATTGATGACGCGATTGATGATAGCGCGATCTCTGATAACTCTGATATTAGCGATGGGACTGGGCAAGATACAGTCTTGGTGGCTTCTGGAACCTATGCTGATGAGAACTTGCCGAGCAGTAGTACCACAACGTTGAGGTTTTCCAGTTTGAATCAGTTTACTCTCATTCCCAATGACCTGCCCCAAATTGCTGGGAATATCGATGAGGTACTTGTGGGTACTGAGAACGGTAACAACCTGACTGGTGATAGTGGTAATGACCTGTTCCTGGGTGGCGGTGGTGCTGATACCCTGACTGGTCGTGGCGGTGAGAATTACTTTATCTTCACAAACCCATCGGATGGTGGTTCAGATGGCGATCGCATTGATGAATTTACCACCGACGATCTGATTTTTGTCGAGGCCATTGCTTTTGGCTTGACGGAGACCGGCGATCGGGGAACACTCAGGACTACTCGGTTTGAAGAGGGAAATGATTTAGATGCAGCCAATCCCGCTAATGATACCACTGATGATGTCAGATTCGTCTACGACAACGCCAACGCTCTATTATACTTTGACTCCAATGGTGATAATGCTGGCGGCGGCAGACTGATGGCTAGCTTGCCTAACGATTTTAACCTGACTAACGATAACATTGTAGTTTTTCCAGAAATTAATTAATAGTTTATTATAGCAGAGAAAATTCAATAAGTCAAGGAAAAGGAGTTGTTAGGGCTCGGCCTCGCGGTACCGGTCTGTTCGCTAGTGCGTCGGTCCATTAATAATACGCCGACATTTTTAAACAGCTGTGCTAAGCGCCCTTAATGACATATTCTCGTCGATAAAGCTCCCTACTGGTGCTCCCCTCTCCCTGCTCGGGTGCTCCCTGCTCCCCGGAGGGCGACCAAGCTCTAGTGGGTCTGGTATGGAGTGCCAGAAACACCGGTGTGGGGCAGCTCCGACAAGCGATCGGTGAAGCAATCATCCGGGAAAAGGTATTAAAAATGGCAGCTACATTGGGCGATCGGCTGAAAAACTGCCCAAATTCACCATAAATAGCGGTGTCGGAGATCCATATCGGGTAAGCAGCACTTAGAATAAACCATTGAAAAGTCGCATGGATAGGAGTTTTGGCGTCAGACAGTAAAAATCCTCTGCCCAGCTGGGAGCCCCCCGCCACTGCGGTTCGGCTAGCGTAGCGACGTCGCGCACTGCGCATAGGCTCGCCACAATTAGCGAACGATATTTGACAGTTCAGATAAACCCAAAGGAGAGACAAGACAAAATGAATAAAGGTGAATTGGTGGATGCTGTAGTTGAGAAAACGAGCTTGTCGAAGAAGCATGTAGATGCAATGCTGACAGCTGCCTTGGAAGCAATTGTCGAAGCAGTTGCTGGAGGCGATAAGGTAACGTTAGTGGGGTTTGGCTCCTTTGAGCCGCGGGAACGCAAGGCCCGAGAGGGACGCAATCCCAAGACAGGCGATAAGATGAAAATCCCGGCTACCAAGGTGCCCGCTTTTACTGCTGGCAAGTCGTTTAAGGTAAAGGTGGCACCACGCAAGGAATCCGATGCAATCGAAGAGGAGCAAGAATAATCCTTGAAGAGGACCGTACATGGGGGGAATTTAGTCTGGGCAGCAGCATTGGCAGGCTGTCGGCCAGAGGAATTGCTCGATTTCTCTGCCAGTATCAATCCTTTGGGACCTCCTGAAAGTGCGATCGCGGCTATTACTGCCCACTTGGACGCCTTGAAAGCCTATCCCGACCCCGATTATCAGCAGCTGCGCTCGGCCTTGGCGGCTCGGCACCAGTTGCCGCCGGAGTGGATTATTCCCGGTAATGGTGCTGCGGAGTTGCTGACTTGGGTGGCTTGCTCTTTGTCTGAATTGGAGGCAACTTATTTGGTCACCCCTGCCTTTGCTGACTACTGGCGGGCACTCCGGGCATTTAATGTCTTTGTGCTGGAGATGCCTTTATCAATAGTTAGCGGTCAGTGGTCTGTGAGTTGGAACTTCAATACGCAGACATCCCAGAAAGGTTTACTGCTGAATAACCCCCATAATCCTACAGGTCTGCTGTGGACTAGGGAGGAAATTTGCTCCCTTCTCTCGCGGTTTGCCCTGGTGGTGGTGGATGAGGCGTTTATGGATTTTCTGCCCCCAGACCAGGATCAAAGCTTAATCCCGGTGGTACGGGATTATCCCCATTTGGTAATCGTGCGATCGCTCACCAAGTTCTACAGTCTGCCGGGACTGCGCCTGGGTTATGCGATCGCCCATCCCGACCTGCTGCAACAGTGGCGTGCTTGGCGCGACCCCTGGCCAGTGAATACTTTAGCCGCAGCAGCAGGGGTGGCCTGCGTGCAGGATCTTGAATTCCAACAGCAAACTTGGTCCTGGTTGCCTCCAAGCAGATCTAGTCTCTTGAAGGGGTTAGGGTCTTTACCCGGCTTGCAAGTTTACAAGGGTGCGGCTAACTTTTTATTGGTAGAGTCGGATTACCCCAGTTCGCAGTTGCAGCGGGATTTGCTATTACACTACCGGCTTCTGATTCGGGATTGTCTGAGTTTCTCACAATTGGGCGATCGCTACTTCCGAGTCGCCGTGCGATCGGCAGATGATAACCAGCATTTGCTCTCGGGTCTAGCCGATGTGCTTTCCTAATTCCTGTTTTTTAGGACAGCCTTTAGCTAGCTGTTGAGGACTAAAGCCTGATTTCCGGAAAATTCAATATTTTTCCGGAAATCACTTGTCCAGTGTGGTAGACTATAATAGTGCGACAGAAAAAACATGAGATATGCCACACCTCCAGAAACGTCACAAATCCTTCAGGTCTCGGAAAGAACTCTCCGAAACTGGGACAAAGACGGAAAAATACATACAATTATTACTCCCGCTGGTCATCGACGATAGGATATCGACTCCGTCATTAATCCAGACGGCGACACAAGAATCAGAATCCTCTACGCCAGAGTCAGTTCATATAAGCAAAAGTCAGACCTTGAACGGCAAGCCGACTATTTGCAATCCTTGTTCACAGAGGTCAAACTTGTCAAGGAAATCGGATCAGGACTCAACTACAAACGAAAAGGACTTTTATCCATTCTGGGACAAGTCATGTCAGGAGATGTCAGAGAAGTTGTGGTCTGCCACAAAGACCGACTTGCCAGGTTTGGCCTCGACATTATCGAATGGCTCTGTCAACAAAAAGATTGCCAACTCGTGGTTCTCAACCGAAGTGACCTATCTCCAGAACGAGAAATGGTTGAGGATATCCTTGCCGTCGTCCACGTCTTCAGTTGCCGACTCTACGGACTCAGACAGTACAAATCTACTATCAAAGAAGATTCGAGTTTACCCGGAAACAGCACTAGCTAAAACTTGGTATCGATGGATATCAGCAGCTCGATGGTGTTTCAATCAAGCCATTGCTATACTCAAAAATCAGAGGGTTGGCAAATACGACCTACGGAAAATGGTTATGGATATAGCTCCATCTTGGGTAAGAGAAACTCCATATAACCCCCGCCAATTGGCGGTATTTCAGGCTTATGAGGCACATAAAGCAGCAATAAAATCAGGGGGAGATGCTAAATTCCGCTCAGTACGTACACCTGTTAAGTCTATCCGGTTTCAGAAAGGTAACTGGAAAAAAGGAACGTTTTATCCAACACAGACAAAAGGATTAAGTTTCAAAGCAACTGAGCAAATTATAGACAAAATGCACCATGAGCCTACCTTGGTACTAGACAGAGGACGTTGGTTTATCTGTTATGCCATAGACGCGCCTAAACCGGAACCATTAAACAGTGATCTAGCCATTGCCCTTGATCCAGGAGTCAGGACATTTCTAACGGGGTTTGACGGTCAAGAAATTTGGGAAGTTGGTAAGTCGGATATGGGGCGGATATATCGGTTAGCCAGTCATCTCGATAGGCTAATGTCTCGAATCGGCTTATCTAAAGGACGCCAATTCAAACGGCTACGATACCGTCTGCGAAAAGCTGCACAAAAGATTCGGGTTAAGATTCGTAATCTTGTAGATGAACTTCACAAGAAAGCAGCAAACTATCTATGTACCAAGTACAAGGTCATATTTTTGCCTACATTTGAGGTGAAAAATATGGTCAAACGAGGCAAGCGACGGTTGTCAACTAAGACGGCACGTCAAATGGTTACATGGTCTCACTACCGTTTTAAGCAAACGTTGAAGCATCAAGCAGCTAAATACGGCTGTGTTGTAGTAGACGTGACGGAAGAGTACACTAGTAAAACTTGCTCAAAGTGTGGTCACATTCACACAAAATTAGGAGGCAACAAACGATTTGTTTGTCCCGACTGTGGTCACACTATTGGACGTGATATTAATGGCGCTTTCAACATTCTGTTGAAGGCTTTGAAAGATACTTCCGCATCTGGCGTGATCGAGTCATTCCAGATTGTGCCATACTCAGAAATTTCCGGTAATTGCCAGATTTTTTCGGGTTAAATGTATCTGTTACCTGACAGTAACAGCTAGCACCTGTTTTTACGAAAAAAGCTATATTGGCAATATGTAGCATTGGGAAGAATTCGAGTAATTGGTCGAAAAAGGTCTAAAAACAGATGGCAGTTGAGTACGATTTAGTTGTGATTGGTGGCAGCACTGCTGGCATCTATGCGGCAGCAGCAGCCGCCCAGATGAAAGCCCGCGTCGCCCTGGTAGTACCCCAACTGTCTGGAACCCTTGGGAACGCTAGGATTTCCGAGCCATCGGGATGGCAATACCAGCATTGCCTAAATCAGGTAGGTAGGGTAGCTCAACTGCTGCGTGAGAGGGCAGGCTTGGGATTTGGTATTTATGGGGCGGCGCAGCACTCCGATGCTAGGGGAATAGAATTTGCTGATGTTCGGCAATGGGCGGCAACTGTCGAAAGTACCCTCCTTCAAGAGCAAGCACCCGCTCTGTTGGCGTCTTTGGGGGTAGATGCGATCGTCGATCGGGGTGAATTTGTCTTGCACCGCAACATGCCTGTATTTGCAGTCAGCGATCGCGGTTTGCGGGCCTCTGCCTACTTGATTGCTACTGGTTCGAGTCCGGATGTTCCGGATCTAGAAGGACTGCTATCTACGGGCTATGTGACGACTGAAACCCTGGGCAGTCTGGAAAAACTACCGGAAAGAGTAGCGGTGATTGGATCGGATCCGGTGGGAGTGGAACTAGGTCAGACTTTGGCGAGACTGGGCAGTCGAGTGACGCTGGTAGTTAGCAGTCCCCAGATCTTACCAAAAGAGGATCCCGAGGCGGGACAATTGATTCAAGCGCAGTTAGAAGCAGAGGGCATCGAGGTTCTCACTCAAACTGAAGTAACTCAAGCGAAGCTGCTGTCCGATAAAAAGTGGATTCAGGCCGGAAATAAGGCGATCGAGGCCGATGAAATTTTCCTAGCAACGGGTCAAGTCCTTGGCGATGTCGCCTCCTTAAATCTGGAGGCAGTTGGGGTTAAGTGGAACAACAGATGCATTCAGACTAATCAAAAACTGCAAACGACTAATCCTCGCATTTACGCCTGTGGCGATATTATTGGTGGCTATCGGTTTGGGCATCTGGCTATTTATGAAGCGGGAATTGCCTTAAAAAATGCTTTATTTTTGCCCATATTTAATGTCGATTACCTCCCAATCCCTTGGGCAATATTTTCTTCGCCCGAGTTGGCCCGAGTGGGGTTGACCGAAGGGCAAGCCAGACGCAGGTATGGTAAAGATGTCTTAGCAGTACGGCAATATTTTAAAACAGTTGATGCTGCTGTTATCCGAGGCGAAACTACGGGTTTTTGTAAGCTGATTGGGCGGCGTAATGGCCAAATTTTGGGTGCTACTATTGTCGGACCTGCTGCTAGTGAGTCTATTGGGGCGATCGCCCTAGCGATGGGGCAGAAGATTAAGCTAGGATCCCTGAATATAGATGCTATTGTCCGACCTACTCTTTCGGAAATCATTTCCCAAACAATTATGGAATGGAGACGCCAACGTTTTACTCACAATACCCGCAAGCTAAATTTACTTGAAAGTTTCTTTAATCTGCGTCGTTCTTGGTATAATTGAGAATTTAGAATTGCTGCACTAGAACATCGGTCAAGTAGAAGTTAGAAACCGGGTTTCTCGTGCCGCTATCGACGAGATATCAATGCTTTGACAGCAGTCTATCTACTCCTTCCATCACCATAATCATTATAGTCACCATAAAGATCCGCCCGACTAAAGCGACAGTCAGCTGGCCAATTGTCTAACTTTAGCGGAATTAGCTTCAGGGGGCCTTTTCGTCAATGACAACCGCCACTTTGTATTTTCCTGAGGGAAGGTTAGTGGGTATCAAGCAGGTTAGCTTGCCGTCTTCTGCCGCAGTGCCCGTTGTTTCTATTGAGATCATTGTGGTTTCCTCCTGGAGAGAAAGATCATATAGCAGTTGCCTTTTATTCGTAAAATGGTCCGGACTATTGTCTTATTTTAGCCGAGCTTTCCGATCTGGGATCGGAAAATGGCGATCGCCCTGGGCGGCAAGCGTTCGAGATGAATATTTACTATTTCTTGAGCTTATCTACTATTTTACCCACTGTCAGGGAGTACAGTTGCGACAACACATCCGATCGCACCAACAGGAACCTTCCGAACCTAAACAACAAGGCGGCGGCGATCGCGGCCCCCACAGGCGGTGCCAATAGGATCGCGTAATCCTGGAGAGTTTCCACAGAAATTAGCTTTTCTACAGATCCTATATTTTCCAAAGACAATTTATCTTCTGTCTTAAGTCGCCCTGCTAGGAAGGAACCTACCGCCCATCCTACTCCCAGATCCGTAAGCAATTCTTGAAAGTTTTTATCCCTCTTCACTTTTTCGACCGCGACGGTACTCTCTGTCGCTTTAATTACTTCTTGCAGCAATTTCATCGCCGTCCACAGGTTACTTTTATCCTTGGTGATTTGCTCCCAATAGTTCTCCTTGAAGTCGGTGATAAATATATCTAAAAATTCCAGGTTTGTCTCCGCTTCTGCTTTTAACTTCAGGGCTTTCTTTTTCTGTGCGATCTCTGCCCTCTGATAATTTTTCAGATTTATCTCGATCGTCCCTTTCAGCAAATCCAGGGTTTTCAAGGATTGTATATAGTGAGAGAATGACCCTTGCATCTTCTGTACATTTTCATTCAGGAAGTCTATTTCTCTACCTTTCTTAATACCTTTGTTTATGTCTAATTCAAAGTTTTCTATCTGACTAAATTTACCTTTTGATTCGTGCTTCAGAATGCGACTCTGTCCGTAATTCCATAGAACTTTGTGGCGAAATAGAAACATACTCATCCACCCCTTATAGAAAGATCCTGCTAGCTCCTCTGTTTTTCTATCTGGATAGATGATAATGATGACATGGTGGTTATCTTGAATCTCTTGGATGGTTGTATTTCGCGTCGCATTCTCTTCCATGACTATGCGATATTGGGAGAGTTCAAAAATATCCGCTCCCATCAACTTTCCTTGTCCTTGCAAGTCCTTTTCCCACCTTTGGGAATTCGTTAATGCTGCATAGCAAGCTTCCGCAATTTCTGCGGGTGTTTTCTCTGAACCCTCGGGCAACCATCCTGATATCATCCAGGTTTGACCGATCGTCCCTTGTGCCCCCTGGAGTTGGTTTTGCTGAATCTCCTCCTTCAGTTCGGCGAAGCATTCTGCCGGTTGCGGTGCAGATTTATCGTTAATAGAACAGTCTACCTGTAATCCATAAGCATCGTTTATGCATACGGGATAATAATATCCTTGGTAGCATTTTTTGATATCCTCAAATTCTTCCACCTTCTGCTTGCCCAGTAGCGGGATATATTCAGCTTCAACTTTATTATCCTTGGCAAACAGGTCTTTACCAACATTGGCGGGGAGTTTCTGCTTGAATTTCTCTCTATTCCGGTCAACTTCCGCTGACGTATCCCCCAGACCCTCTCTGAGATCGTAGAGAAATAGATCCAGTGTGGGATAGACTATATCACTCATTATCTTGTCCGTTAATTTAATTTCCTACGAATGCGATCGCTCAAGGGAATTGTCGCGCTCAAGTATTTCCCCCTTCGCCCCTACAGGTCATTATGCCAATTTGAGATGCTCCCTGTCCCCCCCCCCTTACCCAACCGACAAGTTTACTACGAACTTGGGGTAGAGTTAGAAAGAAATTCTTTTAATTTATTAAAGAGTCCTCCTTTTTGGCTTGCTGACTGCGGGTCAGGCTCACTTAGAATGGGCACAGAGATGTTTTTAAGGTAAGTGATCTCGTCGCCGTCGTCCAAAGGGATCTCGCCACGCTTGACTGGCTTCTTCTCAGAGGGGAAGACCCGATCGACTTCCTCCCGGGTGGGGAGTAGTTCCTGGAGGATGTTGTCCCCGAGACCATCTAGTTTGGTTTTGGTGGCAGTAAACAGTTGACTCCAGGTCGGGTTGGCCTCTACTATCTTTCGCAGGTTAGGCTCGATCTTTGGATGATCCGGAGCTATTCGCAGTTGGTCTCCTACTTTATTTAAGGATTTTTGCTCGTCTACAGTCAGAGGCGGCTCTAAATCTGGCAGAGTGAGCAACAGGGCTAGCACGGTATTGTTTAATTTACTCATGGTCGGCTGGCATTCGGATCCTTGTAGTGTTATGGTCAAGATTGTATACTAGCATCGAGGTTAAAGTCAAGAGCATTAGTTATGAGTCGAGAAGCTCTAGTAGTGGGAATAAACCGTTATCCCTTTATGGACGATCGAGATCTGGGGAGAGCGGTAGCGGATGCGGTAGCCATCGCCAAGATGTTGAAAGACCATGGGGGTTTTCATGTACGTCTGGTCCTAGCAGCAGCTCCTGCGGATGGTTCGCCGCCGGTGGACCGCAGCCTCATCTCCGATATTAAGCTGGACCGGAAAGGATTGGAAGAGGCGATCGGGCGGCTATTTAACCCCAGCGAGATCCCCGGCGAGGGTAACGATACTGCCTTATTATTTTTTGCCGGTCACGGTTTTGTGAAGGATCCTGATGGCGTTCGGGAAGGATTTTTGGCGACTTCCGATGCTGATGGCGAATACATCTGGGGTGTATCCTTCAATTGGTTGCGCCAGGAGTTGCTCACATCAAAAGTGCGCCAGAAGCTAGTATGGTTGGACTGCTGTCACAGTGGCGAGTTGTTCAATGCCTACGGAGATCTGAAGGGCTCCCCCGGCAGTATGTGTTTGATAGCTGCTTGTAGGAGTTTCGAGCTAGCTTCCGAGGGTTCCGAACATGGCGTGCTGACGGGTGCTTTACTAGAAGCGTTGGACCCGAACAACCAGCACCATCAAAACAACTGGGTGACCAACTACGATTTAGTCGATTATATCGACAAGCTGACTACTACTCCTCAAGCTCCTGTCACGCACAACTTTAAGGGCGAAATAGTCATCACGGGTCCAAAGGACATTATTGATCAGGCGAAGCTGCAGGAGAAATACTGTCCTTATAAGGGGTTGGAGTCCTTTGAGTTTGATGATTCCGAGTATTTCTACGGTCGGACTGCTCTAATAGAGCAAATGTTGGACCGGTTGAGTGCCAGCAATTTCTTGGCCGTTTTGGGTGCCAGTGGGTCTGGTAAATCTTCGGTGGTGAAGGCGGGACTGCTGCGGAAGTGGCCCGAAAGAATGGGGTTGAGCGGTAGCGATGCATGTAAGTTTGTTATCTTTCGACCCGGAGAACATCCCTTGCAGAGTTTGGTACGGGCCTTTGGGGTACCAGATGAGTACGATCTGAGTTCGGTAGATTTGGCGCAGTTAGTGCGGGATGCAGCTGCTCAGTCAGTGGTGCTAGTGGCGGACCAGTTTGAGGAGATCTTTACCCTCTGCCAAGATATCCCATCGAGAGAACGGTTTTTGGCCTGTTTGCTGGGGGCCTTAGAAGCATGCGGTGAGAGTCTGCACGCGATCGTGACCATGCGGGCAGATTTTCTGGGGTCCTGTGTTGAGCGGGAGTATTCTGGTTTGAACAAAAAAATTCAGGATAATCTGATCCTCGTTACGCCCATGAACCAGGCAGAACTGCGAGAGGCGATCGCAAAACCAGCAGATAAAGTGGGGTTGCACGTGCAGGAGGTGTTGATCGAACAGATACTCAAAGATGTCGAAGGACAACCGGGAATCTTGCCCCTACTACAGTATACTCTGCGGGAACTGTGGCAGAATCGGCTGGTGCATCGCTGGACATTGGAAGAATATGCCAAGATGGGAGGTGTCACCCGTGCATTGCAAAAACGTGCCGATGAGGTTTATGAGTCTCTAAATGAAGAACAGCAGTCCGCTGCCAAGTGGATTTTTCAGAACTTGACTCAGATCTCAGAAGATTCATCAGATACGCGCAAGCAAGCTCTCAAACGGGATTTGATCGGCGATCAGTACCCACAAGAGATAATAGATGAGACCTTAGACAAGCTAGTGGCAGGGCGGTTGCTGGTGACTAGCGAAAAAGGAGGAGAGACGACGGTAGATGTGGCCCACGAAGCCCTGATTCGTCATTGGAAACTCTTGCGGGATTGGGTGGAAAGCGAACGGGAAGCGCTGAAGTTCAAGCACAAAATTGAGTTGGACGCTCAAGAATGGTTAGATAAAGGCAAGTCGGACGCTCTCTTACTTTCCCCCGGGAAGTTGGAGGAGGCCTCCAGAGCCCTGAAACAATACGAAGAGTGGGGTTTGTTGTCAACACTGGTAAAGGAGTATATTGAAGAGAGCCGTCAGCTACAAAAGGAGCGAGTTACCCTCCCCCAGATGCGTGCCGATGCCGCAGTCGCCCATAATTTACTGAATGCCAATCCTGTATATTCCCTGGCCTTGGCAATAAAAGCAGCAGGCGATAATCTCGGTCTAGAGAAATATCGAGAGAGAGATGAGGGGCTAGAGCACTACGTGCAGTCGAGCTTGCGTAACGCTATTACCAAAGTCCGAGAGACAAATAGGTTCTCCGGTCATGAAAATTCGGTATGGTCAGTAGCATTTAGCCCGGATGGAAAGCGGATAGTAAGTGGCAGTAAGGACAATACTATCGGGTTGTGGGATTTAGAGGGAAACCCGATAGGAGAGCCTTTTAGGGGTCATGAAAATTCGGTATGGTTAGTAGCATTTAGCCCCGATGGAAAGCGGATAGTAAGTGGTAGTTCCGACAATACTATCAGGTTGTGGGATTTAGAGGGAAACCCGATAGGAGAGCCTTTTAGGGGTCATGAAAATGAAGTTTTGTCAGTGGCATTTAGCCCCAATGGAAAGCGGATAGTAAGTGGCAGTTCCGACAATACGATCGGGTTGTGGGACTTAGAGGGAAACCAGATAGTAGAGCATTTTAGGGGTCATGAAAATTCGGTATGGTCAGTAGCATTTAGCCCCGATGGAACGCGGATAGTAAGTGGCAGTGATGACAATACGATCGGGTTGTGGGACTTAGAGGGAAACCAGATAGGAGAGCCTTTTAGGGGTCATGAAAATTCGGTATGGTCAGTAGCATTTAGCCCCGATGGAAAGCGGATAGTCAGTGGCAGTGATGACAATACGATCGGGTTGTGGGACTTAGAGGGAAACCAGATAGTAGAGCCTTTTAGGGGTCATGAAAATTCGGTATGGTCAGTAGCATTTAGCCCCGATGGAACGCGGATAGTAAGTGGCAGTGATGACAATACTATCAGGTTGTGGGACTTAGAGGGAAACCAGATAGTAGAGCCTTTTAGGGGTCATGAAAATTCGGTATGGTCAGTAGCATTTAGCCCCGATGGAAAGCGGATAGTAAGTGGCAGTTCCGACAATACGATCGGGTTGTGGGACTTAGAGGGAAACTAGATAGTAGAGCCTTTTAGGGGTCATGAAAATGAAGTTTTGTCAGTAGCATTTAGCCCCGATGGAAAGCGGATAGTAAGTGGC
>JBFRWI010000214.1:0-45142 GCA_051439505.1 Hormoscilla sp.
CGGCGCAATGGTTACAGGCGGCGGCGCAATGGTTACAGGCGGCGGCGCAATGGTTACAGGCGGCGGCGCAATGGTTACAGGCGGCGGCGCAATGGTTACAGGCGGCGGCGCAATGGTTACAGGCAGCTGCACTAGGCTGTCGTGCATTTACAGCCTTTTTCCCGACCCAGAGCCTCGGGGCGATCGCACGCTTTTTTTGTTATCCTGAAAGTGATTTCTATACTCGTTCCCTGTGTCTCGCTCTTAACGCACTCTTGAGGCTCTGCCTCCAGGAAGATTACTCCCGAGGCAGAGCCTCTCAATGGACGTTCCCTGCCAGAGTCAGGGAACGAGGGAAAAGGGGCGATCGCCTGCTTTTTAAATTATCCTAAAAATCATTTGCTAGAGCGTCATTACAGTAGAAATTATAGCTAAAATGAAATTTTTTTTAGTCGGTTTTCAACCGACTTTAGCTATTAGCCGGGGGTTTGAACCCCCGGCGGGCTAACAACGAAGCCAGATCCGTCCTTTGACCTCACCTATTTTTCAACAACATCGTCATCTGCTTCCGCAGAGATTTCTATAGTTTTTGGTTCTTCTCCTTCCTCTTGCATCGTTTTTCGACCTGACTTGACATAATATTTGTACTGTTCCAGCAGAATCTTTGACAAATCAGACGATGACATTTCTTTTCCTTGTAATTTCGCTTTCATATACCTTTTGAGGGCCTCTATATAAGCTAAACCCAGTGCCAATGTCAATGCCGATGCTGTGGCCCCAGAAATTACTCCACCCGCGATCGTCCCCACTCCTGGTATCATTTTTAGTAAATTGGAGACAATTGCTCGACCGAGTAAGGACGCACCTCCTACCCCCGCAATGCTGGATATCATCGTACCAATAAACCCGGCATCAAAGGGCAATCCAAAGATTGTGGTAATATGTGTCAGCATCACCAGCTGTTCCGTAGCTAAAATTAGCGTAGCGTGCATCGGAAAAGGGAATGGGCGTCGCGCCAGTTGCTGCTGCTGCTGTGGCATAACTGGTAACATAATTGAACGATCTGCGGGCTTTCAGATTAATGTCCTTGGTAGCATTCACAAATGCTTTTTGTGCTACTTCCGGAAGCAGATCGAAGGTCGTCTGCACTATCTGGTCTAGACCATACTCTTGGATAATATGTTCGTCATCAATTTCTTTGGGTCTGGCCAAAACTGGAATGATTTGACGGACTGGCAGATTTTGCCCTTCCGACCAAGCCGTGAATTCACTCCGCTTGCGGGTTAGGGTCTGGGTGAGAATCAGAATAATTGGTACTTCCAGGTCCAGAGATTTCAGCCACTCTTTCTCTATCTCTTCCAGCCTGTTAGCATTATGATTAATGCAGTACCAGACTACATGTACCTGTTCCTTGACATTTTCCCGCTTTTTGCTCTCAATCAGTTCTGCAACGTCTTTTGTTACCCTCTGCAACTGCTTGGCGTCCAGTTCCAGTCCGGGAGTATCGTAAACCGTTAGCGGAAAACCTTTTTTTCGGTACTGTCGGATATCTTGGGTGACTGGATACCCTTCTCCCGTTTCTGCCAGAGGTTCTCTAAATACTGCATTGATCAACGTGCTTTTTCCTACACCGGTTTTGCCGATTATCAGAATGTTGCACTGTCCTATTTCCGCTTGGGCTTTTTGATATGACTCGATAATTGTTTCGATCAGATCGTCATAGGTTTCCATTTTTATTGACTCTTTCTCGGTATGGTCGATCGGACATTCTCACTATAGCACTCTCCCACCCGTTCGGGTCAAATTTTAAGATTTCTTAATAATCCTCAAAAAGGAACCGGAGGGCCCCAGCCTCCAGTGCGGGGTGTGGTCAAAAGTCGTTGGGTAGGGTGGGCCGCACCCACTGTCAGAAGCGGGCTTGGGGAAAAAGCGGGCTTGGGGAAAATTTAAACACACAGTTGACAATAGCAGATGATGTGCTATGATGGTTATCAACCTAGCATCAAGGTATTTTCAACCATGAATACAGCTCAACGGAAAAAGTTTTGAGAGTCTTGGTGGGAATGTTTAAGTTGTTTCTCTCGAAAGATATGCGTTCCCAGGCGGAGCCAGGGAACGAGTAAAATATAAAGTGTTGTCAAGGTTTCAAATATTAAGCCCCTCTAATTTATGCAAGCTAACCTATCTCAAATTACCAAACTTGTCAATGCCGTTCCTCACCACTTCCAGGATGAGGCAATAAACCCATTAGTCACTGGCATTACTACCGATAGCCGCAGTCTCCAGCATAGCAAATCCTCCGGCGAGTTGTTCCTGGCCTTGCGGGGAGAAAAGTTTGACGGACATGAATTTGTCTCGGAGGCGATCGCCCGGGGCGCGATCGGGGCCATCACGGACAAACTCCTGCCCCTACCCGTACCGCAGCTTGTGGTAGAAGATACCCTAGCAGCATACCAGCAAATTGCCAGTTGGTGGCGTCAGCAGTTCGACATTCCCATCATTGCGGTCACCGGTTCAGTGGGCAAAACTACAACCAAGGAATTAATTGCCGCCCTGTTAGCAACCCATGGTAAAGTGCTCAAAAGTAAAGCCAATTTTAATAATGAAATTGGCGTCCCCAAAACCATTTTTGAACTCTCTTTCGACCATAGCTTTGCTGTCATCGAAATGGCAATGCGCGGTGTCGGCCAAATTGCCCTCTTGACCGAAATAGCCCGGCCCACGATCGGGGTAATTACCAATGTGGGAACGGCCCATATAGGTTTGCTGGGTTCCGAAGAGGCGATCGCCCGTGCCAAGTGCGAGTTACTAGCAGAAATGCCCCCGACTGGGGTGGCAATTCTCAACCAGGACGATCGCCGACTGATGTCAACGGCGGCCACAGTTTGGCAAGGAGAAACTCTCACCTACGGTTTAGGATCGGGGGACTTGCAAGGGCGACTTATCGATTCAAATACCCTAGAATTATCAGGAGTGCGGTTGCCTTTGCCTTTACCCGGACGTCACAATGCTGCTAATTATCTGGCAGCATTAGCAGTGGCCCAGCTGCTGAACATTGACTGGAAGGTATTTGCGAAAGGTTTGTCAGTGACATTACCTCAAGGACGCGCCCAGCGCCACGAATTACCCAATGATATTGTCATTTTAGATGAAACTTACAATGCCGGGCTAGAATCCATGCAAGCGGCCTTACATCTATTAGCAGAAACCCCCGGAAAGCGTCACATTGCTGTCCTCGGAACCATGAAAGAATTGGGGATCCGATCGCCCGAATTTCATCAACAAGTAGGGGAAACGGCCCGGGAACTGCATTTAGATGCCGTACTGGTTTTGGTGGACGATCCCCAAGCAGAGGCGATCGCTTTCGGATCGGCAGGAATAGCTACAGAAACCTTTCCCACTCACGAGACCTTGATTAACCGATTGCAAGAGACGATCCAACCGGGCGATCGCCTGTTGTTTAAGGCGTCCCATTCCGTCCGATTAGACCGAGTTGTCAGTCAGCTTATGGCCGATCCCTAGCACTACCAGGATCTTCTCATTTGTGTGAGTCAGAAGTCAAGAAACCCGGTTTCTCAAACCGGGTTTCTCGGCACTCTCAATCAACAAAGTTATCTTTCAAATATAACTAAAAGCAGCTCTGCGCAAATAGTTCAGCCAAATTTAACCTACTTGAATTGCGGTACAACTAAGCTATCGCTGTATTGTCCGAGCAGTAGTTGTGCTATTTCCAGATAATTCTTAGAAACTCGAGAAAAGCTAATAGCAGTGTTCACAATCGTTGGTAAACTTGGACTGGGCATTTGTGTGGTCAAGAATGTGGTAATCATCGCACAAAACACTACCATCGATAACATTACCACTGCTGGGACTAAGAGCAAATCAAACCATGTAGTTTCTCCAAGAATCGCCGGAGGGCAAATATTTAGTTTTCTTTTCATTGTCAACTATTGAGGGTTAAGGAAAGTAAATGCAACAATAAATCAGACCTACTTACGGACATCGACAAACCTAGTTTTCGGGTTGACACGCGCTACCATCCGGCTAGGGTTATGTCGGCCTAATCCTGGTCTCATTTATGTCAATAAATTACCTAGTGGATGCTGGTTTCCACGAGCCCATGTTCACCCGCATTTTCTGGGTAAAACCTCGCCTAATGTCGCTCTCACAAGAGACAACAGGCTCATCAAGGGGGCTATTTTTTTCCAGCAAACCTCCTGTCCCGAGCGTGGGGTTGGGTAATTTATGTTCTCTCTATGCCTACGGAGTTAGCTGACGGGCTAGGGCTGAGAGATGCCCCTCTCTGGAGTCTTTGATTCTCCAAGACAACCAGTCCGAGATAAGCCCCTGTAGGGGGGGGGTTGGTTCCTCCACTCCAGCTGCACTTTCACTCACTCACTCACTAAATGGGATGCCTCGCTGGATTAGGCAGACTCTGTTATCGTTCTATTTTGAGTCTAACTCACACTTATGAAATCGTCAAGCTCTTTTGCCATTTTTTTTGACTAATTTATCAAATTTAGTACCTGCCTTCTTAGCAAAAGACATCAATTATATCATAAATTTATGATTTGTACTAGCGGTAGCTGGATTTTTTGGCTTTTTCTTGCTCACACAGAACTCATATGACAGAGAATTTCGCGTGAGCGATCGCCTGGGATCGTCATAGGCACGGGGGCCTGACGCGATCGGGCTTTCTCACAAGGACAATCCTGTTTGAGTATCGGTTCCCGCCGATCGAAAATCTTCTTCCCATGAGTGAGCCAAGCCCGATCGCCGGTGGTAGCTACCGCAGATCCTGCTCTCGTAACAGTCGATCTGCCCAAGATTTGTCGTCTTTCTTCAGTGGTGGTACGGGTTCAAGAGAGTAATCCACGGACAGATCGAATCTCGCTTGCTCATACACCTGAGCTAACAAACTCTGTAAATCCACTAATGGTTCGGGATCTCTTGACCGCAAAGGCAGCAGAAACTGGGGAATCTCTTGGCGGACATTAAATCCATACAACTGAGCCCGGGGACGGTTATTTCTGCGAGCGACTAAGATGCGGTAATCTGTGCGTGGGGTTTCGCCGAGAATAGGCATGGGTTTACCTCCCCGAAGGAAATCAATCTCTACTAGATGCGTCGGACTAGCGAGCACTTGAGACCGCTTGTCTTCATAGGCTTCTCGCCCTTTTCCAGCTCGTTTATTGGTAGGAGAGAGAATTTCAATTACTGTCACTACATGGGAGGTTGCCACATCTCGGATTTCTAAATAACTTTCTCGGATTTCTTCTGGTATGGGCAGGGTTACCGTTACCGATTCAGATTTTGCTGGCAGGGTTGCAATCGTCGATCTTATTTGGGTTGGGATCGATCTGTGGGATGTTACAGCTACATCGGGAATCCCAATTAAGACTGAATCAGAAATATCACTCAAATAGGTTCGCTTTTCGATCGCCACCCGATATTGGGGAGGCAGTGAGGGCCCGAGGGCGATCGCGATCGCGGTTATCAGGCGATGATGCACCTCCGGCCACAATTCTGGATGTTCTAAATAAGGATTCATTCCCGGGAATGGATAAGGCATTTTCCTCACCTCGCGCTCTGGTTATTTCTATTATATCAAGTCCCGATGATTAGTTATAATACTCTCATGTTGGGCTTAGGGTGAGCAAACCCAACATGAGCATGGTAGCCTAGCCTGTAGCCTGTAGCCTGTAGCCTGTAGCCTGTAGCCTGTAGCCTGTTGGGTTTCCAAACTAAACCCAACCTACGCTTCTAACTGCGCGACTTACCACGTTTCGATCGAATACTCCTAACTGTCATCGCGAAAGAGGATTAGCAGCGGTTAACTTCTGCTGTATAGTTATATGAAGTGCAGTATCAAGTGAGCCATAGAAATTTTAACTTCCAGAATCAACTTTACTCAGAATAATCTCAATGGCTTCTAAAATCGCATCAGGTCGATCTATCCAGACAAAATGACCGCTCGATGCCGCTGGAATTTGAATGCAATCTGTAGATAATTTGAGAATTTCACTATGCATCTTTTTCCGGAGCTTATTTGCCGCTTTTATTGGCACGCATACAGTCCAAATCGAAGGGATAAAAAAAGAACTAGCTGTAATGAGAGCGATCGGTAGCCTATCGAAATGATTAGCAGCCTGAAGCTGATATCCACTTGCGTTCAACCCATGCATTTCTCGGAGCATTGTCAGCCAGTGCTTGGGGCGACAAAATGAGCGTTTGACTGAGTTAAGGACGCCAGGATCTAACTGGCGTAATTCTGGCTTAAGCAGCTCGAATACCCCAATTTTATTGAGCAACCGGATTATGCCGAGAGTAGATCCTAAGGTTGACATCACAAAGCCAGACATGAAGAACAACTTCAAGGCTTGCAACTGAAGTGGCATCTGGAGCATACCAACCTCATGAAGTCCGTCAGTGAGGACCATCCCTACTACTTTTTCAGGAAAACGGTGTGCGTATAATCTGACATTATAACTGCCAAAAGAATCTCCTACCAAAATATATGGCGGGTCGATTTCTGCCCGTGTTAGAAGATTATCTAGTTCTGACACAATTTCTTCGCTAGTTCGCGGCTTTGAATTGCAATCGCTCCAACCGTATCCAGCGCGATCGTAGATACAGACTCTGGTCATTTTGGCAATTTCTTGAATGAGGAAATAACCTTCAATTCCCCCCAAGCTATGCTCCAGAACTACAGTGGGACTGCCTTCTCCCATAACGCACATATGTAACTTATAACCACCCACATCAATGAGTTTGCCTGGCGGGGACTGTCGATCCTCAGTCCAGCTAGCAATGGCCTGGTACGCCGTTGTGATAATTAGTAGTAGAAGTTGAATGGGAATCATGTTTTTCGCTAATACTCAAGCATTAAAAGTACAGTTGACCTCTCCCGACTCTCAAGAGACGAGGATTCAAAACTCGCAAACTAATCTGATTATAGCATCTAGCCAAGTTTTGTCGCCAGACTACTTGGCGATATCCCCACTTTATCCCTCATCCTGCTGCTTACCTTCCAGCCGATCGAAGATGCGGCTATTTTCATCATACAAGGGTCTGTTCTCAGCTGCGATCTCCCGGTTCTCTTCGACTCGCCCGTTCCTCGTGCTATGATAATAGTTGTCCCAGGGTCTGCTCGTTAATATGGTTGAAACAGTTCCCGCTCAAAATATAGACCTGCGCTACGCGATCGCCACTTTTGGGATTCAACTTGTCGAAGATGACCAATTTTTCCGGGAGTGGCAAGATAATTTACCAGCAGTTACCGAGATCGACAAATAGATTTTAGATAAAGTCAAAGCTGGTTATCTCAATCTTATCAATTACCCGCCTATGCTAGAAGATGTGGTGAAAATGGCGGTGCTAGATCCGATGCTGTTTATCGCTGATTTTTATCTGGCTCCCTTTTTCGTTAAATTGGAACAATCGATTGATATTGCCTCTGAAGATGAAGGCATTATTATCAAAGGTAGGATTGACACATTGGTATTAAAAGATAAATTATGGGTGATGGCGATCGAGTCTAAGAAAGCTGCCTTTTCCATCGAAGAAGGACTGGCACAAATTATCACCTATATGCTGGGGAGTCCTCAGCCAGAACAACCTAGCTATGGTATGATTACAACTGGAGGTAGTTTTGTCTTTCTGAAATTGGTTAAGGGAGAACCTCCCCAGTACGCGACTTCTAAAGTGTTTATTACCCGAAATCCTGGAAATGAGTTATATGACGTTCTCCGGATTTTACAGCGTTTGCGCCAAATCGCAATGATATAGCAGTTTTCTTAGTGTGATGTGCTGTAGGCGAGATTGCTTCGGGGGGGTTAATTCTATGAAAGCATAAGTCGATCGCTACATACCCCCCCTCGCAATGACAAATAGGCTATCAAAGCCGTACCACATCAATTTTATAAACGCTATAATTAAATTCCATGACTCTTGCCAATCACCCAATGACGCCGGAAAAAACGGGCCAAAGCAGTTTCTTCTAATGATAGGTAAATCGGACGTCCGTGGGGACAGGTGCGCGGGTTGCGCGTGCATTTCCATTGATCTAAAATGCTTTGCATTTCTGGTAAAGTTAGAGGAGTTCCATTGCGGATGGCACTCCGACAAGCGGTCGCAACTTGCGCTGCTTGTAAGTCCCCTCCTAAACTCAGTTCCACGATCGCATCTGCAATATCTTCTCGTTGGTGCAGCATTTTGGGGGCGCTGCGGACTGCCCAAAGTTGCTCCCCAAAGGGTTCTACTTCCATCTCTAAACGCCCTAGTTGTTCTAGTTGGGCAGTTGTTAATTGAGAGAGAATTACCGGCGGTTCTAAGGGCACTATCTGCCACCGATCGCGCAATTGTTCGTACAGAACTCGTTCGTGGGCAATATGCTGTTCTACTAACCACAGGCCCCCGGGATGTTCTGCTACAATATAGGTATTGCGAACCTGGGCGATCGCTTGCAATTCCAGCAGCGCAGTATCGGCAGGGTTATCCGTTGCCAGGGGATAATCTATTTCAGGGGCGGAATATTTCAGCAGTTTTCCGACCCGTTCTTGATGGAATGCTACGGGTAAATTCTCCGGAGTCAGGCGCAACGCTTGTGCGATCGCCCCTTGAATTTGTGCTTGCCAGTATTCCAGTTCCTGTAAGTAGATTTGGTTTTTGGCAGGATGGCGGTTCCAGTCGATGAATTTGGGGGAAATTAACAGATGCAGGAAGCAGACCGGGTAGCGATCGCGGGGCAAGGTGCGTCCGAAAGCTGCTAATATAGTTTGCTCTAACTCTGGCGCTTTGACAATTCTACCATTGGTGGCCACCTTCACCCAATCCGGACGCCGCCGATGGCACCTGTCTGGCAATCCCATGACTAACTGAATTTTGCCCGGGTTCTCCTGTGTCTCGCTTTCTGGCGGCGGCACTTCTACTAGCAACTGTTGCAAGTCATGCCAGTGGACGTTCCGCAACAACTGGGGCATAACTGCTTTCGCCGTGGCACCCGGACTGATGGTCAACAAACATTTTTCTGACCGCTTCACCTGCCAGGTGACGTGGGGATGGCACAGGGCGATTTGATGGATCGTATTTTGCACTTGCTTTAACTGTTGTGCCGGAGATAGCAATCCTTGGCGACCGATCGCCCGCGTCCCAAACAGGTTGTCCACGTATACTATCGTCCCGGGGGCGATCGCCACCCTTTCTTCTTGCACCGGTTCTCCCAAAGCATTGTAGGAGATCCGCCACCCCTCAGTTCCCGATGCCGGGCGACTGCATATCTCTAACTCTGCCAACTGCGCTATACTATGCAATGCTTCCCCGCGAAACCCCAAACTGGTTATTTTCCACAGGTCATCGCAGTGATGGATTTTACTCGTGCTGTGGGCCGTTGCCGCTTGTCGCAAGTTATCCTTGTCCATCCCCGAACCATTATCCGCCACCGTCACTCCCCAGCTGTCGGGTTCTAGGGCGATCGCGATCCGGGTCGCCCCCGCATCCAGGGCATTTTCGACCAATTCTCGCACCACTGCTGCCATGGAGTCTATCACCTCACTGGCGGCAATGAGATGCACTACTTCTGGGGGTAGGGGTTCGATCTCTGACGCTATCATTTCTGGTTGACGATCGCCAATCTAGTTAGGACATTTGTATCTAACAATACTTCTCATTCCCCGACGGGAGCCTGGGAAAGTCATTCGACCTTATCCATTATCCTACAGATGGGATACTTGAGCGACATGGGTAGAAGTCAATACTTCTCGGTTGAGCATATAGGTTGTCATTGCGAGGGGGGGGGACATCGCGATTAACTTATGCTCAATTGAGTTAACCCCCCCGAAGCAATCCCCCTCGCCCTGTATGAGATGATCTTCATCTCTAGGCGTCGTCGGTGAGATTGCTTCGGGGGGATCATCGCTTGGATCCCTAAAATGTCGGTTTTGGTTTCCCCCCTCGCAATGACAGATTGTATCCCTTGAAGTATTGGGAGTGGCATAATTGGCGTGAGAGCCCGATCCAGCAAATCCTGCTATACTCAGACTACCAGCCACGATAAAGATAAAAAGATAAGTTTAACGAGCTAACGCCATGTCTCTCTGCATTAACCCCAGATGCCGAAATCCCCAAAATCCTGACAATTCCCGGTTTTGCCAAGCCTGCGGATCGGAATTGCTGCTAGCAGGGCGCTACCGGGTAATTCGGTTGCTCAGTGGCAAAGGTGGCTTTGGCAATACCTATGAAGTGACTCGCGACGATACCCCCAAAGTTCTCAAGGTATTGACGAATCCTATCCCCAAGGCTGTAGAGTTATTTCAGCAAGAGGCGCGAGTCCTAAGTCAGTTGAATCATCCAGGGATACCTAAAGGAGAGCTGGACTTTACTTTCTTTCCCAGAGACAGCCAAGAACCGCTGCACTGCTTGGTGATGGAGAAAATCGAAGGACTGGATTTGCAAGAGTATCTCGAAGGTCGGCAAAATAGCCCCATAGATGAAAGATTAGCACTTGAATGGCTGACCGAGCTGGTGGAAGTTTTGCATGAGGTGCATCAGCGGCAGTTTTTTCATCGGGATATTAAGCCATCCAATATCATGCTCGGGGCAAATGGGCATCTGGTGTTGATTGATTTTGGTGCGGTGCGGCAAGTCACGGGCACGATCGTGAGTGGAGGCAGAAGCACGAGTATCTATACTGTTGGCTACGCTCCACCGGAGCAAGAACAGGGTTATGCCGTGCCGGAATCGGATTTCTTTGCCTTGGGGCGCACCTTTGTATATCTGCTGACTGGCAAGCAACCGACTGACAAAGCTATTTACGACCATTACAACAATGAGTTACGTTGGCGCGATCGGGCTTCTAACATTTCGCCTCAGCTTGCAGATTTAATCGATCGGATGATGTCGGCTAAAGCCAGTCAGCGTCCTGCCAATACTCAGGTGATTCTGCAACGGTTGCAGGAGATTGATCGGGAGTTGCATCAGCCAGGTTATGCTACTTCCCAAAACCCAAAAACTCTAAAGGTGGTTCCTTCTACATCATTTTCAACAGTAGTTAGCCCCGAGTATGCCGGATTTTGGCGTCGTTTTGCAGCTTATCTCCTAGATACGGTAATTTTGGGGATCTCGGGATTTATGATAGGTGGCGTATTAACTGTACTTTTGGGTATTTTTTCTATTCCTTCATTTATATTTTCACGATCTATATATTGGATCCTATTTTTAGGAGGAGGAATCTGGACATTATTAGTAACATTAAGCGGAATTTTATTATCGCTTATTTATTTAATACATGCAATATTTATTGATGAGAATCATCCTGACATATACTCGTGGGAAGGAATAATAAGTATAGCTATATTTGCTATACTACCTGTGGTTTTGAAGTGGCTTTACTTTACTTTGCTGGAGAGTTCTACTCGGAGAGGAACTTTTGGCAAAAGGATTATGAGACTAGCAGTGACTGACTTAAAAGGCGATCGCATTTCGTTTGGTCGAGCAAATGGCAGGTTTTGGGGTAAAACTATTTCTGTAATAACTATCTTTATTGGTTTCCTCATGGCGGTAAAGACCAAAAATAAGCAAGCCCTTCACGATAAGATGGCTCGTTGTTTAGTCGTCAAGAAACGGTGAGGAAGGGTGTGGTCAAAAACAGTTGGTACGGGGAGATCCTCGCGGGGGCAGGGCGAAGCATTCGGGTATAAGATCTGTCTTTTTATATCATAATTTGTCGCCCGAATGCTTCGCCCCTACAGGGATCCGACAGATGGGAGGTCCCATAAACGATCAACGGATTTTGACCACACCCGGTGAGGAAGGCGAACATATTTATTCGCCATATCTTTTATTCGCCATATCTAGAGCGATCGTTCTCAGACAATTACTTCAACAGCTAGGAGAATAGTAAATGCCAGAACCCATGTCCCTGATTTCTAGTGTTAACATTCAACCAGAAGAGTTCTCCGCTTTTCTGCAACAATGTGGAGCAGTCCTGCATCCAGATCGGGTATATGACGGGCGTCTAGACAATGGCAACCTCCATGTCTGGATCGCCTTAGATAACAGCGAACTGAAAAACTTCGACGCCGATGAAATTGAACTGATGTCTCAGCATCTGGGAGATAAACCCAAAACTCATATCTTGCTGGATATCAGCAAAACACCAGGTTCTCAGCAGCTAGCGACTGACTTTGCCAGGAAGTTTGCCGCCAAATGGTCTTGCGTTGTCTATGACTCACTCCATATCTCGTTCCATTTTTTAATAAATTTAATAAGGTATTAGCGATAAATCATAGGTTAGTTTAGATGGTTTAGCAATTTTACCTTATCCGATATAAAGACAATAAAATGCCTGCCAATTAGTAGGGGCACGGCATCGGTAAATTAACAGGAAAGTCCGAGAATTAGCTAGCGCCGTGCCCCTGCGGCCAGGCGATCGGGATCTAACTGCCGGGGTGCGACAAGTTAATATTGTTATGTTGATGATGCCGACAGTATCCAACATGTGATACAATATAGGAGATGAGATTGTAGATGCGATCGGAGTTATCTTACTATGGTAGAAATAATCCCAGCCCAAAAACTGAACATCATCGATGTGGAAAGCAAATTTGGCCTCACCGAGACTGAAGATGACGAATTCTTTCCCGAGTGGAAGGAGAACCTGCCGGACATCACTGAGTTGGAAAAACAAGCGCTAGACCGAGTCAAACTCAACTATCTCAGCTTGGTCAAGCGCCGCGAAATCTCGGAAAATATGGTGAAAATGACCGTACTTGGTCCCCTGCTAGTTTGGACTGATTTCTATCAACTGCCCTTTGATATCCTAGATGAACAGGCAGTTGAACTTGCTGTGGCAGACGAAGATGAAATCGTGCGGGGTCGCCTTGATATCGTCGTGTTGCAAGACCATTTATGGTTACTGACGATCGAATCAAAAAACGCCGGGTTATCCTTGCTCAACGGCATCCCCCAAGCCTTATTCTATATGATAGCAAACCCCAATCCAACTCCGACAGTTTATGGTTTGGTGACCAATGGCAATAATTTCTTGTTTATCAAGTTATCCAAACAAGACAACCCCCAGTATGCTTTGTCCGATGAGTTCACACTCTCCCATCGTCGTGAGAATGGATTGTATACTGTTCTGAAAATCTTGAAAAAAATCGGTCAACTGGTCAGCTAAAATCCCCATGCTTGACATTAAGAGCGTCCTTACCGCATTATGTTATTAGTCGGTTTCAACCGACTTTAGCTTTTAGCCAGGGGTGGGATACCCCCGGCGGGCTGACATCATTTTTTAATTGTGAACTTTGAATTTTGAATTGCCTTATGTCTAATCGTCCCATCTATCTGGACTGCCACGCCACTACCCCCCTAGACGATCGCGTGCTAGGGGCCATGCTACCCTATTTCACAGAACATTTTGGCAACCCCGCCAGCATTACCCATGCTTACGGTTGGGAAGCAGAAGCAGCGGTGAAGAAGTCTCGCCAAACCATCGCCGACGCCATTAACGCCGCCCCAGAAGAAATCGTCTTCACTAGCGGGGCCACGGAAGCCAACAATTTGGCCATTAAAGGAGTGGCTGAAGCCTATTTTAGCAAAGGACGTCACATTATTACTCTGGAAACAGAACATAACGCCGTTCTCGACCCCTGCCAATACCTGGAGTCCCTGGGGTTTGATGTTACTTATCTCCCCGTTCGCAACGATGGTTTAATTGACCTCTCTCAACTGGAAAAAGCTTTCCGTTCCGATACTATTCTAGTTTCCGTCATGGCCGCTAATAATGAAATTGGCGTTCTCCAACCTTTGGCAGAAATTGGCGCACTCTGTCATCATCGTGAAGTGCTTTTTCATACTGACGCCGCCCAGGCGATCGGGAAAATTCCTCTGGACGTGCAAAGCATGAACATTGATATCATGTCCTTAACCGCCCACAAGCTTTACGGACCCAAAGGCATAGGCGCCTTATACGTCCGTCGCCGCCACCCCAGAGTCAAAATTGCTGCCCAACTTCATGGGGGCGGACACGAACGGGGCATGCGTTCCGGTACTCTTTATACACCCCAAATAGTCGGGTTCGCCAAAGCAGTAGAATTAGGACTTGCGGAAATGCCATCGGAGACGAAACGCCTCACCGAACTGCGACAGAGATTATGGCAGCATTTGAGTGAGTTAGAGGGAATTTATCTGAACGGACATCCCGAAACCCGACTCCCGGGAAACCTGAATGTCAGCATCGCCGGAGTGGATGGTTCCGCCCTATTATTGGGATTGCAACCCACAGTCGCAGTGTCCTCTGGTGCCGCTTGTACCTCCACCAAAATTGCTCCCTCCCATGTCATCACCGCCTTGGGTAGAGATGAAAAATTGGCTTTTGCTTCCCTGCGCTTTGGTATCGGACGCTTTAATACAATAGCACAAATTGACATCGTGGCCCAGCAGGCGATCGCCACCATCCAATCTCTCCGCCAATCTCAGACCATGCCTTCTGTTGCTTCTCTGGTTCCCTGACTCTGGCAGGGAACCCCCTACAGGAGGCTCTGCCTCTTGGGTAATCTTTGGGAGGAGGCACTCCTAACGCAAGTAGGGGAACAACGATATCGCCGTTCCCCTACTCACCCGAACTGCATTACTTCCTCAATGCCGTCATTGAGAGATTACATTTTCTTCTGTTTCTTGCCGACTCCGAGAACGCCAGCTACTGCCAACAGACCTAAAGCTGCGATCGCGCTGGGTTCGGGAATTTTTGTAGGTCCATCGTTACCACCACCCGGTCCCGTTGGCGGTAGTATCACAACTGGAGGTGTGTCACCTGGAGGTGTGTCACCTGGAGGTGTGTCACCTGAAGGTGTGTCACCTGGAGGTGTGTCTACTGGAGGTGTAGTGTCTACTGGAGGTGTGTCTACTGGAGGTGTGTCTACTGGAGGTGTGTCTACTGGAGGTGTAGTGTCTACTGGAGGTGTAGTGTCTACTGGAGGTGTAGTGTCTACTGGAGGTGTAGTGTCTACTGGAGGTGTAGTGTCTACTGGAGGTGTAGTGTCTACTGGAGGTGTAGTGTCTACTGGTGCCTGGGCGAGGTCGAATGAACAACGATCAAAGCGAACGTCGTTCAGGTTAATCTTATCTGCAACAAGCTGGGTACAACCTTGGGCATTATTGATGACAATCTCACCGCCCACTTGTGCCGTTGTCCAGAAAGCCACACCGTTAATAACGGTATTGTCGAAGTTGAAGTTCTGCTGCTTCTCTTTTGTCGAGTCGGAGTAGAAGAGAACATTATTCAAACCCAGGTTCTCACTCGCCAGAATGTTGGAGTTGCTGATCAGCATATTCTGCTGATCCGGCACGCGGAAGATAGCCTTCGCATCCTCGTGACCATCAATCAAAAAGTTGATGTTATTAAAGGAGGCATCATTATCGTCAGTGAGCAAATCGATAACGTGCAAACCGGGCGCATCTAGCGTTACAGTAAAGGTTGCGTTGTCTTCTGTTTTAATCTTGCTAAGATCGTCAGGATCTTCGCCATAGTAAGCAGGGCCGCGCGAAAAGCTACCCAATGAAGAATCGCCACTGAATGCCACATCATAATCTTTCTCAATCTTCCCACTCTCCATAGTGAGAGTACCGGTAGCCGCTAATGTTGAGAGGATTTCGTTGAAGCTAGCTTCGCCTTCAAAAACTTCATTTTTCAAATCGGAGAAATCTACTCCACCCGTAACCCCTTTGTCCGTGCCTGGGTCGATGCGCCGGTCCTGCTCGGCATCGCCCGGACCGACTCCCTGAGAATTACTAGGATCGTTGGCATCGAAGGTATTGGGAAATAAATTTCCATCATTGAAGAAGGAATTTTGCGTACCATCGTTACAATTTCCAACTCCTTGGGCGCATTGGATCCCAATATCTGGGTCAGCGTAAACACCCACATCTTGCAGGTTAAAAACACCGTCTGGGCTAGTAATGGCGATATTACCGTCACCCCCTACACCGCTAAAAACATCATAACCATCAGGAATATTGGGAACATTCCCGAACAAACCTGGACCGCCTGCATTGTTTCCAAAGCCTGAAGGAGAAGGGGTCGGGGCCTTGTTAGCTCCCAGTTCAAAGTTGTTCATGTTGACGGCATCATCTATCCCGAGCTGACCCTGGTAGTCATTCTCCGGACCGTTACCTATCAAGAGGTAGTCGCTACTGTAGGTGGTGGTTAGTGAATTCCATGTATCGCTGTTGATATCGTAGACATTGTTGAGCTTAAGAGTAGCCAAACCACCAGCATTGGCACTGCCAGCGCCAGATAGCGCCATCCCACCTGCCACCAATACAGAAGTGATTATGGAAGTGGTCCTTCTGGCTGGCTGGAACCTTTGTATTATGTTGTTAACCATTATTCGATTCTCCTGTTTGCCTTTTCGGTCACTCAACTAGGAGGAATGAGGTCTTTATCGCTTAGCTTTATCTATATTGACCGGTTGTCCTAGTCGGACTCTCTATTATATTTATAGGTACACCCTGTTTCCGCATCCGCACCTTGGCTGATTTGGCTTTTCTGTAAGACCTGCGTCTGTCTGGCCGCTCTTCTGTAACCCTTGTCCCCTCGCTGGTTTGGCCTTTTAGCAACTCCTCAGCTTGGAGCCGTTCATCAACCTGAGCTGATATTTCTAATGTAGCTCACCTGACTCGGAGGTGTCTAGGGTATCTGGCTAACTTTACAGAAACTTCATAAAAAACTGGGGTTTTATGAAGTTGGCGTGCAGTTCGCACTTCTTTTCCCAGTATCAAAGGCTATTGTTTGCCTTCACCTATGCGATCGGGTAATTCTTCTGTATAACTTTACGATTAGCGACGCATCTTCACGGTAGTTTTACCAAATAATTGGCCACCAGGTCCGAGAAACAACTGGTCACAATACCTCAAAGATAGCAGAAAGCAGGGAGCAACGTGAGGGAAGGAGTTCGGAGTTGGGGATCTCTAGTCAACGCAATCATCAGGGTTTGAGGCATTTTGTTGCTTCCGACAAATAAGGATTTGAGCAACTGTCGAACTCACGTCCGCCCTGGTCGGATCGTCTGAGAGCCTTGGTCAGATGGTCTGAGAGCCTTGGTCGGATCGTCTGAGAGCCTTGGTCGGATCGTCTGAGAGCCTTGGTCGGATCGTCTGAGAGCCTTGGTCGGATCGTCTGAGAGCCTTGGTCGGATGATCTCCCCGCCCGGGTCGGATGATCTCCCCGCCCGGGTCTGATGATCTCCCCGCCCGGGTCTGATCGTCTCCCCGCCTTGGTCGGATGGTCTGAGAGCCTTGGTCGGATGATCTGACTGCCCGGGTCGGAATGATTGCATTCTTAAATCCCCAACTCCGAACGGAGAACTCGCGTTAGCCCCGTTCCGCTTTTTTTCACAGAGCAAGTTTCTCCGCATAAGCAGTAAAAGCAAAGGCGATCGCGTTCTTGAGAGCGATCGGGTAATTCTTCTGTATAACTTTACGATTAGCGACCCATAGCATAAGTATTGTTACTCAATAATTGGCCACCAAGTCCGAGAAACAGCCGGTCATAGCCCTCGCCGTTGGAAGCCGCCCGGACGTGAGGGAAGGAGTAATGTAGTTCGTAGTTCGTAGTTCGTAGTTCGTAGTTATCAGACTTCCAAAAATATCAGCCTCTCATCAACCATCTCAGGGCAATACTTTCACGGTCATATTTGTAGCAATAGTTTTTGATAAAATGGTGCATCTCACTTTGGCACAGGCGAAGACCAGCACCGAACCCAAATCACCGGCTGTACCCCAAACTGAGTGGGGGAGTAGGGAGTGGGGAGTGGGGAGTGGGGAGTGGAAAAAAATACCCAAGCCGCGTAACTCCCCCCAACTCCACCACCCCTTTTCAAGTACCCCAGTAAGCACCCAGTAAGCACCCAGTAAGCACTCAGTAAGTTCTAAAAACGCGGATCCCCCTACCAGATTATACAGTCAAATAAATCACATACTGAGATCGGCAAATTTTCAACAAGCATCGGTCATCTATACCGGGTGTAGTCAAAATTATCCCGTCGTTGGGTGGCCAACAACAATCAACGGGTTTTGACCACACCCGATCGCTGTTAACCGTCTGTCACCGCGCCGATACTGCTAGAAGATACTAATTTGGCATATTTGGCTAGCACTCCCTTAGTGTAACGAGGTGGTTTTGCTTGCCAGTTAGCACGGCGTCGTGCTAATTCTTCATCAGATACTTCCAGTTGCAATAACCGTCCTGGGGCGTCAATGGTGATGGTATCTCCTTCTTCCACAAGGGCGATCGCCCCTCCGACTGCTGCTTCTGGTGCCACGTGACCCACGACCATACCGTAAGTCCCGCCAGAGAAACGTCCATCGGTAATCAATCCCACAGAATCACCCAATCCAGCTCCAATAATAGCGGAAGTAGGAGCCAGCATTTCCCGCATTCCCGGACCCCCCTTGGGCCCTTCATAGCGGATCACAATCACGTCCCCTGCTTGAATCTTCTTTGCTAGAATTGCTTCTAAACAAGCTTCCTCCGATTCAAATACCCGCGCGGGACCAGTAATTTTAGGCTTCTTGACCCCACTGATTTTCGCCACCCCACCTTCAGTAGCTAAATTTCCTCGCAGAACCACCAAATGTCCTTGAGTATACATCGGATTATCCCAGGGACGAATCACATCTTGGTCAGCAGGAGGTTCTGTAGGTACATCTGCTAAAACTTCGGCAATAGTCTTCCCTGTAATAGTCAGGGCGTCACCATGTAACAGGTCATGTGCCAGCAGCATTTTCATTACCTGGGGAATGCCGCCTGCTTTGTGCAAGTTAACAGTCACATATCGACCAGAAGGTTTTAAGTCGCAGAGTACGGGGACTCGATCGCGAATAGTTTCAAAGTCCGACAGGGTTAAGTCTACCCCTGCTGCTGAGGCGATCGCCAGCAGGTGCAGCACCGCATTCGTCGATCCGCCCACGGCCATGATCACCGAAATAGCATTCTCAAAAGCCTTGCGGGTGAGAATCTGACTTGGTAGAATCTGATTGCGAATCGCTTCGACCAGGGCAACGGCAGATTTTTCCGTACTATCAGCTTTTTCCGCATCCTCAGCGGACATTGTCGAGGAATAGGGCAAACTCATCCCCATTACTTCAAAGGCCGAAGACATGGTATTAGCTGTAAACATGCCCCCACAGGCCCCGGCACCGGGACAAGCATTTTGTTCGACTCCCGTCAGTTCCTGAAGATCGATCTTACCACCGCTGTATGCTCCCACAGCTTCAAAGGCGCTGACCACAGTCAAGTCCCGTCCCTCGTAATTTCCCGGTTTGATCGTGCCGCCGTAAACAAAGATCCCCGGTATATTCATGCGGGCCATCGCGATCATCGCCCCCGGCATATTCTTATCGCAACCCCCGATCGCCAGTACCCCATCCATACTCTGGCCATTGCAGGCCGTTTCGATCGCATCTGCGATCACCTCCCGGGACACCAGGGAATATTTCATCCCCTCAGTCCCCATCGAGATCCCGTCGCTAACGGTGATCGTACCGAACATCTGTGGCATAGCACCGGCAGCTCGCGCACCCGCTTCCGCCCGGACTGCCAGATCGTTGAGCCCCATATTGCAAGGCGTAATTGTGCTATAACCATTGGCAATACCCACGATCGGCTTAGTGAAATCTTCATCCCCAAACCCCACTGCCCGTAGCATGGCCCGGTTGGGCGATCGCTGCACTCCCTGGGTAACAACTTTGCTTCTTTTGTTCAACTCCATCTACGATATCCTTTAAGTGTCATCAAATGTTAGTCTAGTTCCGACTCCAGCCTTGCCATTCTATCACTATAATTATTAGATGTCAAACAAGAGTCATTTAATGACTTCTGTCATTAAATTTACACCCGAACCCCGGTCGGGCCCAAATTAAAAAAAGAAAACATTGACACATCGCGACAGGGGTGGAGCCTGTCGGCAGCAATTGACAACTGACACCCATTAGGAAAGTGCATCTATGATTATGACACAGATGATTATGAACGTTAATGAACTAAAGAAGCGATATGTAGCAGGGGAAAGAGATTTTCGCGGGGTGAAACTTTCTGGGGCATTTCTGGGGGGCATTGAGCTAGTGGAGGCCAACCTGCGGGAAGCGGAAATGATGGAAGTCAACCTGACTGGTGCTAACCTGAAAGGAGTGAACCTGCGGGAAGCTAACCTGAGTGGTGCTAACCTGTCTGAGGCGATCTTGCCAGATGCTAACCTAATTGGCGCCAACTTGAGTAAAGCCAAGTTGATAGCAGCGGATCTCGCGGGCAGCAACTTACGTGGGGTTAATTTCAGTGAAGCTGACTTCTCAAAGGCTGACCTCTCTCATACTAACATGAGCGAAACTAACCTGGGCGGGATCGAACTGTGCGATGCACGTCTGCGTTACGCTAGCCTGATCAGATCGCGACTGCTTCAGACATCCCTAATGCGGGCTAACTTAGAGGGGGCGAACCTGACTTACAGTTTCGTGAGTCTGGCCAACTTAGAAGGGGCGAACCTGACGAATGCGATATTGAGTGGGGCATCTCTGGAGTCCGCTAACCTCAGTCGGGCGGACTTGAGCTTTGCTAACCTGAGTGGCTCGAACATGAAAGGGACGATATTCTATAAGGCGAACATGCGGCGGGTCAATGCCAGCTGGACAGTGCTGCGGGAAGCAGACATGCGATCGGCCAACTTGTATCAGGCCAAACTGAGCTGGTCAAACCTAACTGATGCTATGCTGAATGGGGCGATATTGATTGATGCTAACTTGAGTAGAGCCAACCTGCGGAATGCCAAAATGAAAGGGGCAATCATGCCCAATGGTAGCACCCATAATTAGATGATAATAAGGGTTGCCTCCTTTAGTATATTTGCCTGAGGGAGGCTCACTTTCGGGGAGGGTACTTTCGGGGAGAGTAATGAGATGAATGCTGATGAACTGAGCAAGCTATATACAGAGGGCCAGAGAAGTTTTCCGGGGGCGGAAATGCCAAGGACAAACTTAATAGGGGCGACGCTGAAAGGAATTAACCTGAATGAGGCTAATTTGAGCGGGGCATCTCTGGCAAGATCTGACCTGAGCAGAGCTATGCTGGAAGGGGCAAACTTAACTGGGGCTTTTCTCTATGCAGCTAACCTGAGTTATGTCAAGCTCAAAGGTGCTAATCTTCAGAAAGCTGACTTGACGAAAGCGAACCTGAAAGGGGCAAACCTGGCCAGAGTAGACTTGAGTGGAGCTAAACTTAGTGGTGCGATTCTTACCTGGGTAAGTCTGTCTGGGGCCTGTTTGCAAGGTGTTAATCTTTGCGGTGCTAACTTGAGTGGAATTAATCTGCGGAATGCCGATCTGAGAGGGGCAAACTTGAGCTGGACAAATTTGTCGGAAGCGAGGTTGAGTGGGGCGTTGCTTCAGGGGACACAGCTAAATGGCGCCAACCTGTCGTCCGCATACATGAATGGGGTTGACATGAATGGTATTGACCTGGATGGAGTGGACTTGTCTGAGGCGAAACTTAGTGGTGCTAACCTGATGGGGACGAACCTGACGGCGGCAAACTTGAGTGGAAGTCAGATGCGTCTGGTATTATGCGATCGGGCGAATCTGCGAGCTGCTAATCTCATGGGGGCATCCCTTGCGAGAGCGAGTTTTTGCCAGGCAAACCTGTCTAAGGTAGACTTAACTGCCGCAGATTTGACAAAGGCAGATTTGACTGGGGCTAACCTGAATTTGGCCAAGCTGTGCGAGGCAAATCTGAGGGGTGCCAGTCTCAGGGAAGCATATTTGTGGGGGAGTGATTTACAAGGGACGATTCTGACGGAGGCTAACCTCAGCTATGCTAGTCTGAGAAATGCGAATATATCCCCAGCTGACAATCGCCAGGCGATTCTGACTGGGGCAACTATGCCTGATGGTACAATTCACAATTAGCTAATGTCAGCGAGCAATCAGCAATCAGTCAGGGTGTTAAAAATGTTAAGCCAAAAAGTAGGGTTAAAGCAAGTACCGCTGCGCCTGATCTTAGTGGTGCCTTTCCTCGTGCAAATATTTGCAGCAGTAGGACTGGTGGGGTATCTTTCATTACAGAACGGACAAAAAGCGGTTAACGACCTCGCTAGGCAACTGCGCAGTGAAATTACTGCCCGCATCCAAGAACGCCTCCAAAGTTATGTGGCCAACCCCCATTTGGTGAATCAGTTGAATGCTAATGCGATAGAGAACGGTCAGTTAGACTTGCAAGATGTCCAAGTGCGTGATCGCCATTTTTGGCAGCAGGTGCAATCATTTCCATCAATCAGTAACAGTTATATAATTAGCCCGGAAGGATATTTTTATGGGACGGGACGGCGGCCCGATGGCAGATTAGAGATGATCCTGGGAGATAATTCAACGGATAATAACAAAACTTATCATTACTATGGCACAAATCGCTACGGAGATCGGACGCAGTTAATGGGAGTCCGGACCAAAGAAGACCCGCGCCTGCAACCCTGGTACATTGCTGCGGTGGCAGCTGAAAAACCCATCTGGAGTGAAATTTACACCGAAATTAGGTTCAGCACTCTAGAAATTACTGCGGCCCAACCAGTTTACGATCGGGTGGGCAATCTCCAGGGAGTGTTAGGTAGCAGTTTACTATTAAACAAAATTAATGATTTTCTGGATAGCTTAAAAATCGGCAATTCGGGAGAGACTTTTATTATCGAGCGATCGGGGATGTTGGTGAGTACGTCAACCACTACCCCATTATTTACGATCAATGGCGATCGGGCGGAACGGATTAAAGCATTAGATAGCCAGACTCTGTTAATTAGAGAAACAGCCAACCATTTAGCAAGTATATTTGACGATCTCCAGCAAATCAAGACAAGCAAACAGCTTAATTTTGACCTAGATGGAGCGCGGCATTTCCTGCAAGTAACGCCTCTCAAAGATTCCCATGGTTTGGACTGGTTGATTGTGGTGGTGGTTCCAGAAGCTGACTTTATGAAGCAAATTAATGCTAACACCCGTATAACAGTCGGTTTGTGTATATTAGCATTAATAATAGCTACAGGATTGGGAATATTTACCTCCCGCTGGATCGCGCAACCAATGCTGAAATTAAGTGCCGCCAGTCAGGCGATCGCCAATGGAGAACTGAACCAAGAGGTAGAAGAAATTCCGATCGACGAACTGGCAGTGCTGGCCAACTCATTTAACCAAATGGCATCACAGTTGCAAGAGTCATTTACTGCCCTAGAAGAGGCAAATAGCGCCCTTATTAATACCAACGAGCAATTAGAAATGCGAGTAGAAGAACGGACAGCGGAACTGCAAGAAGCGAAGAAAATAGCGGATGCTGCTAACCAAGCTAAAAGCGAATTTCTGGCGAACATGTCTCACGAACTGCGCACCCCCCTGAATGGCATTTTGGGTTATGCGCAAATCCTGGAACGAGACTCTGATGCAACGGACAAGCAAAAAGATGGCATTAGTATTATCCATCAATGCGGCAATCACCTACTGACCCTGATTAATGATATTTTAGATCTATCTAAGATAGAAGCAGGTAAAATAGAACTTTACCCTAGGGATTTTAATTTTACCTTATTTCTCCAAGGGGTAGCGCAAATCTGTCGGGTTAAAGCCGAGCAAAAAGAAATCTCGTTTATTTACCAACCGGGGCCGGGACTCCCCACGGCCATCCATGCGGATGAGAAACGCTTGCGACAAGTGCTGATTAACTTGCTGGGGAATGCCATTAAGTTTACTGACAAGGGCGGGGTGACTTTATCAGTCGAAATCCTAGCTATAGAAAATGATAAGATCGACAAAATTAGGTTTAAGATAGAAGATACGGGTGTGGGTATGATCCCCACAGAATTAGCAAAAATATTCTTGCCCTTTGAACAGGTGGGAGAAAACCAGCGCAAGTCAGAAGGGACGGGACTGGGATTAGCAATTAGTCAGAGAATTATTAGAATCATGGGGAGTAAATTAGAGGTGCGATCGCAACCCGGAAAAGGGAGTGTTTTTTGGCTAGACTTGGACTTGCCGACGGCCACCAACTTTACTGTTACTCCCCCAGTAAATAGTGATAAAAAGATTATTGGCTTTACGGGGAACAAGAGGAAAATACTGATCGTAGATGACCGGTGGGAAAATAGGGCCGTGATCGTCAATCTGTTGAAGAGTATCGGGTTTGAAATGATGGAAGCGGACGATGGTCAGCAGGGTTTGGAGAGGGCAGCAAGCTTTAATCCTGACTTGATTATCACTGATTTAGCCATGCCCGTGATGGATGGCTATCAAATGATGCGACGCCTGCGAGAATTACCTCAATTCCAAGATCTGTTAATCATTGTTTCCTCTGCTAGCGTGTTTGCAGCTGACAAGCAAAAAAGCTTGGATGCTGGTGGCAATGACTTTCTGCCCAAACCAGTCCAGGTCTCAGACCTCTTGGAAAAGTTACGGGTGCATTTGGGACCCGAATGGATTTATGCACCGCAGGATGATACAGTCGAGGAAGTGAGGTCAGTGCAAGAAATTATCGCACCGCCACCCGAGGAACTAGAAGCCCTAGGGAAGGCGGCGAGGATCGGGTACATTGAAGGAGTGGAAGAAGAAGCCAACCGCATCAAACAGTTGGATGGCAAATATAGGCCCTTTGCTGACAAAGTTATACAATTAGCTAGGGAATTTGAAGTAGATGAAATTAATGAGTTGGTCAAGCAATATCTCAAGCCATCTTAATGTTATAAAGGGAATGAAACAGGATCTATAAATAAAAATGCGAGCCAAAATTAGAGATACAGAGATTTACTTTGATATAGAAGGTGCGGGGTTAGTACCAGACGGTCCTCGGATGAAAGAGAAACCAGTTGCCTTCGTGATTCACGGCGGTCCCGGTGTAGACCATACTGCCTATAAACCCACATTTTCTCGTCTCAGTCATAAGTTGCAATTGGTCTATTTCGACCATCGGGGACAGGGGCGATCGGGTCGGGGACCGAAGGAGACCTATACCTTAGAAAACAATGTGGAGGACGTGGAGGCACTGCGTCAATATCTGGGTCTAGAAAAAATAGTACTCATGGGAACTTCCTATGGTGGCATGGTGGCCCTGAGTTATGCAGTACGCTATCCTGAAAATGTAGCATGTCTAATCGCGATCGCCACAGCGGCCAGTTCCCGGTTTTTGCAACTGGCCCAGCAGAACTTAGCTGCCAAGGGCACAGCAGCACAAAAGGCGATCGCCCAGCGTTTGTGGGAGGGTTCCTTTGAGAATGAAGCCCAACTGCGGGAATACTTTCAGGTAATGGGACCAATGTACTCCTTAACTTACGACCCCGACAGATCTGCTGAAGCTTGGGAAAGAACCATTTTTTCGGTCGATGCCATCAATGTTGCCTTTGGCGGGTTTCTGCGATCGTACAATATCCTCGACCAGTTACATAAAATCACAGCCCCCACCTTAGTAATAGCTGGCCGACATGACTGGATCTGTCCCCCAGAATTATCAGTAGAAATTGCCAACAGAATTCCCAATGCCGACCTCAGAATCTTTGAAAACAGCGGCCATTCGGTGCGGGGCGACGAACCGGAAGCCCTGCTAGATGCCATTTCCGAGTTTTTAGTTTACAAGCATTAGGGGAACGAGAGCTTTATGTAGAACGCGCTCGCTTGGCGTTCAAATATATTTCGCGGCAATTACTCTCGTTGTATCCAACCACGACAGCACCTATAGTTGTGCCAATTTCAGGATACATTTCTTCACTCATCTCTCCCGAATCTAAAAAGTCAGGAATTTTAATCAGCCCCTTGACTAAAGATTCGCCAATATCGACAAAAACGCCAAAAGGCGCATGAAACTCTACCTTACCCTGAACGAACTTACCTAGTTCGTACTTGGATTTAATTTGCTGCCAACTCTTACTATCCATTTTATAATTAATGGTTGCTCGATCGGGTATGATGGTGGGCGGTGCCCACCCTACCAGCTATCCATTAAACCTCGTTCCCTGACTCCGGCAGGGAACGTCTGGGTGAGGCTCTGCCTCCTGGGCATTGGCCTGTAGAAAGTGGAGGCTCTGCCTCCGAGGCTGGTTCCAAGGCAGAGCCTCGGAACCAGAGCACTTAAAAAAAGCCGACCTATAGGCTTATGCTGCATCCGCCAACATCAGATCGGAAGTCAACAATTCTACAGCTGCCTGATATTGCTGGTCGGCTTCCGTCCCCAGTTGCTTCCGAGTAATTGGGTTACCAGGCACTATTTGATCTGGCCCGATTCCCAATTTGTTAATATCTGTACGATCGGGAGTCTCATACTTAGCAATCGTCACCACCAAACCAGAACCATCTGACAAGTCAAACAAAGACTGGATCAAACCTTTGCCAAAGGTTTTCTCTCCTACCAGCAGGGCCCGATGGTTATCATGCAAAGCACCAGCGAGAATTTCACTAGCACTAGCACTGCCTTGATTCACCAACACCACCAAGGGATCGTCAGTCAATGCCGAACCCACCGCATCAAAGCTATCCAACATGCCTTGGCGATTCACTGCATAGACGATCGTACCATCATCCAACCAGAGACGCGCAATCTCAATCCCGGCGGTCAACAAACCGCCCGGGTTATTCCGCAAGTCCAAAATGTAAGCCCCAGCACCCTCTTCCTCCAAGCGATCGATCGCATCTGATACCTCTTGGGTAGCATAGGCGTTGAATTGGGATAGGCGAATATACCCAATATTCAAGCTATTGCCCTGCCCTTCTACTTCTCGCAATTCGGCAGTTACGGGGTTGAGAGTAATTAGATCGCGCACCAGTTCGACATCGAATATTGCCTCCCCCTCCCGTTCCACTGTCAGGGTCACCTTCGTTCCCGCCGGTCCTCGCATCCGGTTAGCCGCCTGTTCTAAACTCATGGAGGTGGTTAACACCCCATCAATCTTCAGGATCCGATCGAGTGGTTGCATCCCCGCTGCCTCCGCCGGCGAACCCGCGATCGGAGCGATCGCCGTTAACACCCCCGTTTCCCCATCCATCGCTATCTGTAACCCCACCCCTGTCAGCTCTCCAGAAGTGCTAACCTGTAAGCTTTGATACTCATTAGGTGGCAAGAATCGGGTATAGGGATCCCCTAAACTATCGAGCATTTGGTCGATAGCCTCATAAGTCTGCTCCCTTGTGGCCAGAGGCCGCTTCAAAGCCCGCTCGCGGACTTTCCACCAGTTCTGATGATTGAAGCTGTCATCCAGATAGGCGCGATTGACAATGCGCCAGACTTCATTAAACAGCTTCTGGTTATCCGTCAGAGCCTCAGCAGCAGGCGAACACCCGGTCAGGGCGATCGCCAGTGGCAGTACGAGTAAAAATCCCATCCAGACAAATCGCTTATACATAATCTCCCCTTAAGCTTTCGTCTATGTTACAGTTGGAAAAGTGATCGATAGATATTTAGGACCCTTGGCTTCATGTTTACCAAGCAGGTAACAGAATCGAAAATATATAACTGGTTTCAAGAACGCCTGGAAATCGAGGCGATCTCCGAAGATATCAGCAGCAAGTACGTTCCACCCCACGTCAACATCTTCTACTGTCTGGGGGGGATCACCCTGATGTGCTTCTTAATCCAGTTTGCTACTGGATTCGCAATGACCTTCTATTACAAGCCAACGGTGGCCGAAGCCTTCACCTCGGTACAATACCTGATGAATGAAGTGAGCTTTGGCTGGCTGATCCGTTCCATCCACCGCTGGTCTGCCAGCATGATGGTGCTGATGATGATCCTGCATATCTTCCGGGTGTACCTCACCGGTGGTTTCAAAAAGCCCCGGGAACTGACCTGGGTAACGGGGGTCGTTCTAGCCGTAATCACCGTTACCTTTGGTGTGACGGGCTACTCTCTGCCTTGGGATCAGGTGGGATACTGGGCCGTGAAGATTGTTAGCGGCGTGCCAGAAGCAATTCCAGTAGTGGGATCGACGATCGTAGAACTGATGCGCGGTGGTACCGCCGTCGGTCAAGGGACTCTCACCCGTTTCTACAGTCTCCACACTTTCGTTCTGCCCTGGGCGATCGCTGTCTTCATGCTGTTGCACTTCTTAATGATTCGCAAGCAGGGCATCTCTGGTCCGTTGTAATCATATTGGCGTAAGGTGAGGTGAAAACTCGCCCACAAGAGAAAAGGAGAACAAAAACGATGGCAACAGAAAAAAAGCCGGATCTCAGCGATCCGAAGCTACGGGCCAAATTGGCCCAAGGCATGGGTCATAATTACTATGGCGAACCCGCTTGGCCGAATGACCTGCTGTACGTCTTCCCGGTGGTGATGTTGGGAACCCTGACCTGTATCGTCGCCCTGGCAGTGTTAGATCCGGCAATAGTCGGCGAACCCGCAGACCCCTTTGCGACGCCTCTGGAAATTCTGCCAGAATGGTACTTCTATCCAGTGTTCCAGATCTTGCGGACCGTTCCCAATAAACTCCTGGGAGTCGTGATGATGAGTTCAATACCCCTGGGTCTGATCCTGGTTCCGTTTATCGAGAATGTCAACAAGTTCCAAAATCCCTTCCGGCGTCCGGTGGCAACGACGGTGTTTTTGATTGGCACCCTCGTTACCCTCTGGTTGGGTATTGGCGCTGCTTTCCCGCTCGATAAATCCTTTACTTTCGGTCTGTTCTAAAAAAAACTGACTTGACGCCTACTTATGAAGCAGATTTACAGATGTAGCTCTGCTCAACATAAGCAGGCGTCATTATATTGATTGATGGTAGCCATCAAATCTATTACCCCTTGGCCATCGAGTGGTCGAGAGAAAAGATATCCCTGTCCGTATTCGCAGTCGAGCGATCGCAGGATATCCCGCTGCTGTGGTGTCTCGATCCCTTCGGCAATTACATCCAATCCCAGAGAGTGAGCTAGGGTAATAATCGTTTTGGCTATATCAAAGTCTTTGCCATTCCCCTCAATGTTGTCAACAAACGAACGGTCAAGCTTCAGAGTATCGATCGGCAGACGTTGCAGATAGGAAAAAGAAGAATAGCCAGTGCCAAAGTCATCCATAGACAACTGTATCTGTCTTTGTTTAAATTGCTCCAGCAAGGCGATCGCAGCGGAACCATTCTGCATCAGAATGCTTTCAGTAATCTCTAGCTTCAAATAGGACCCACTCAAAGAGAGCGTCTGCAGCAACTCGTCAAGGAACTGTAGTAAAAGGGGATGCCATAGCTGCATGCCAGAGAGATTGACACTGACCCGGAAATGGTCGGGCAAGCGATCGCGCCAGATACTCAACAGTCGGCAAGCTTCTGACAATACCCATTCACCCAGAGGAATAATCAGTCCGGTTTCTTCTGCCAGAGGAATAAACTCAGTGGGGGAAACCAGTCCCCTGGTGGGATGCTGCCACCTCACCAGGGCTTCAAAACCCACAATCTCGTCAGTTTTCAGTGAGACAATCGGCTGATAGTTGAGATGCAACTGTTGCAATTTAATGGCCCGTTGCAGGTCCGCTTCCAAATGTAGGCGATCGATCGCCTTTGCCTGCATACTGAGATCGAATATAACTGTGCCAGGAGGGGACTGCATCTTCGCATAATGCATGGCCGTGTCAGCCGCCCGCAGAAATTGTTCGGGCTGGTGATAACCGATATTGCCGAGCACAATCCCAATACTGGTAGTCGATGACATTATAGTCCCTTTGAAGTTAAAAGGCAATTCCAGGGCCATATGAATATCCCGAGCGCATTGGACCGCCTGCTGTTCGTGGATATCCTTCAGCAAGATGGCGAATTCATTTTCTCCTACATGAGCTATGATATCTTGAGGTTCCACACAGGTCTTTAACCGATTAGCCACCTCCACCAATAAGCGTTCTGCTTGTTCGTGACCGAAGCTGTATTTAACCCTCGTGTAGCGGTCTAGGTCCAGAAATAAAACGGCGAATCTACAAGTAGGCGATTCTGATTCTAAACAATGACCAATCTCGGAGATCATCTGATAACGATTGGGCAAACCGGTCAGGATATCGTAAGTAGCCTGGTATTTTAGTTGAGACAAAGCCTGTTGCAGCTGGTAATGTTGTGCCTTCATTTCCCGCACCAACTTCAGGGTTTTTTTGATAGTAATTTCTAAATCATGAAAGTCGATCGGCTTGATCAGGAAGTCAAAAGCGCCAAAGTTCATCGCTGTCCTAATATTTGGGATATCCCCATAAGCTGACACCACCACCGTCTTTATATGAGGATCTATTTTGAGGACTTTTTCTAATAAAGTGAGACCATCCATCTCTGGCATATTGATATCAGTCAAGATCATATCAATATGCGGTTCAGTTTCCAGTTTTCGCAGTGCTTCTACCCCATTATGAACAAATAACAGCTCGAACTCTTTAGCTTTGATATTTTTCCGCAATCGCTGCTTGATTAAACGTTCTAACTCTAACTCGTCATCGACGACAAGTATTTTTGCTGGTTGCATAGGCTTTTTCCTACTGAATTACGATTGACATTTTTAAGTATAAGCGCCATTGGATGGGTGTGGTCAAAACCCGTTGATCGTTTGGGCGGCCATCCCAGTCGCCGGAGCCCCCCAAACCCCCCTTAAAAAGGGGGGCTACGGAAGCCCCCCTTTTTGGAAGGGGGGGTTTGGGGGGGATCCCTTACAACTACTTTTGACCACACCCCCATGGGATGGTATTGTGAGAATAAATTCTGTCATTTCTCCCAGTTTACTTTCTACTTGAATACTGCCTCGGTGCTGTCCGACAATGATATCATGGGTCAAGGATAACCCCAAGCCCGTGCCTTCTCCTGCCGGTTTAGTGGTAAAGAAGGGATTGAAGATGCGATCGCATATATCTGGTGCGATGCCAATGCCGTTATCGCGAATGCGTATTTCTACCTCTTCCCCCTGGTTAATGGTTTTTATCCACAGATGGGGGGTAAATGCTGATAAGACTTGTTTTTGTTTGGCCTGAACAGCATAACAAGCATTTTCAATGATATTAATAAAGGCGCGGAGCAGATCGGCAGACACCAAGGATAATTGACCAATAGATTCATCATAGTCAGTAGAGATTTTGATCTTGAAGTTCTGTTGGGAGGCCCGTCGGCTGTGATAAGCTAACTGCAAAGCTTGGGCTAAGAGAGCATTCAGGTCAGTCGGTTGGGGTTGACCGCTATCAGTCCGGGCGTGCTGCATCATACTGCCAATAATATTGGAGGCTCTTTGACTTTGCTGATTAATTGCCACTGAATTTTCTCGGACTTCATTTAATAGATATTCGATCTCGGATGATATTTCGGCAGACCAGGGTTGTGATTGCTGGTCATATAGAGCAATTACTTCTTCGATTAACTCTACAGAGCCTTCGGCATAGTTCTGGACAAAATTGAGAGGATTTCTCAGTTCATGAGCTACCCCAGCGGTTAAAGCGCCAAGGGAGGCTAGTTTCTCTTGGGCGATAATTTGCTTTTGCGCGGCTTTAAGCTGTTCTAGAGTAGCAGAAAGCTGCTGATTCTGTCGTTCCAGTGTCTTAGTCAAAGAATGCAGTTTTAAGTGTACCATTACCCGGGCTAATACTTCTTCTGACTCAAAGGGTTTGGTGATGTAATCTACCGCCCCGAGAGATAAACCTTTAACTTTATCGCTGGGATTAGACATACCAGTCATGAAAATTATCGGGATGTTTTGCGTATCGGGATTTGCCTTCAGTAAATGGCAAGTTTCAAATCCGTCAATTCCGGGCATCTGTACGTCCAACAAGATCATCACTGGCTGTTCGTGCTTGATTATCTCGATCGCATTTTCCCCATCAATTGCCACCCGGAACTTCAATCCAGCGCTTTTCAAAAGCTTGGATAGGACTAACAAATTAGTCGGGACGTCATCGACAATTAAAATAAATTCACTTTCTTTACTCTCTGTCATTTTTTTACACCCTTTTTGAGTATGATGAGATGATCTCGGACCACCATTCCCCGAAGCGATCGGTTCCGGGTGTGGTTCACTTCCGGTGTTGGTTGTTGTTGCCAAAACCCGCGAAGGACAGTGGGTGCGGCCCACCCTACTTCTAAAATCCTAGCAATATACTACATATCATCCAAAAAGGGTGGGGCATCCCCTTCGGTGTGTAAGTACTCCGATGGGAGTAGAGAAGATCGGTCTATCCGTTAGAGTAACCAAGTTTGTCACGGAATGGATGTAATATCAGACACAAATCCAGGATTTTTGGTCTCACAGAGCTGCTGGTTCGATGGCTGAGTGGGATGGCTAGGGTTGAAGACAAGGTATTTATATCACAAAGGAGGCAATTAGTCAAGCAGAGGATATCGGAGAAAGGGCACAGATGGGTAGAGATCGGATAGAATGCAGGAATCAAAAGCCAAGTGCACGTAGCTACAGCTTAAGGAGAGCGGAAGATAAATCGAAGAATGACGAAAACAGCACTGATCGCGGGAATAACAGGTCAAGATGGCTATTATCTGAGCGAATTACTGTTGTCGAAAGGCTACCGGGTACTGGGGTTGGTGCCACCGGAACGACAAAGTAGCGTGGTAAAACTAGGTGCCCTGGCGAACCAGGTAGAGATTTATGCGGTAGACTTGACTGACAGTGGGGCCCTCAAAGAGGTGGTCGAACAGCGACATCCTGCGGAAATTTACAATCTGGCCGCGCCCAGTTTCGTGCCGGACTCGTGGAATGACCCCTTGGGAACGCTAGACTTAGTCACGGGTACTGCTACCAGGCTATTGGCAGCAGTGCGGGAGGTGGGTCTGGATACCCGCTTCTATCAAGCTAGCAGTTCGGAGATGTTTGGGGAAGTGGACCGATCGCCCCAGGACGAGAATACCCCCTTTCGGCCAAAGAATCCCTATGCAGCGGCGAAGTTACACGCCCACTGGACGATGGTCCATCACCGACAGCGCTATGGTTTGTTTGCTTGTAGCGGCATTTTGTACAATCATGAATCTCCCAGAAGACCTCCTAGCTTTGTCACCCGCAAGGTGTCCATGGCGGCGGCATCAATTAAGCTAGGGTTAAGCGAGGTACTGGAAATGGGCAGCCTGGATGCGAAACGAGACTGGGGCTATGCTGGCGATCATGTGGAAGCGATGTGGCGGATGCTGCAAGCTGATGTTCCAGAAGAATACGTGATTGGGACTGGGAAACTGCATACCGTGCGAGAATTGGTAGCGGCAGCTTTTGATTGCGTGGGACTGGACTGGCAGCGCTATGTGGTAGTTAACCCGAAATTTTTGCGTAAGGACGAACATTTTCAGCTAGTGGCGGACCCTGGAAAAGCTAAAGGCCAACTGGGTTGGGAACCGCAAGTCAGCTTTGAGCAGTTGGTAGAAAAAATGGTGTTGCATGACTTGGAATGCTTGCAAACAAACCTATAGAATTGTTGAAAATTGTCAATTGTGAATGGGGATGGGGTAATAGCAATAGCAAAAATGAAGGATATATTCGTTTTTATCGAAGTTTTTGCAGGGGAAGGTGGCATTCAATCCTACGTCAAGGACATTCTCAGGGCTTATATTTCTTTAGCATCCCAAAGCGGTCTGACTGCGGAAGTGCTGATCTTACGGGATCCAGCTATGAGCCCAAATCCTTTTGAGGGCAATGGATGTATGGACTTTCATTACTGCAAAACCGATCCGCGCTGGCTGAGTCGCATTCGGCTAGCGATCGCCTTGCTAGGAAGTATACTGTGGGAACGTCCCCGGCGGGTTTTCTGCGGTCATATCAACCTGGCACCCCTAGTAGAATTGTTCTGCAAGCCTCTGGGAATTCCCTACATCGTTCTGACTTACGGTAAGGAGGTTTGGGAACCCCTGACTCCCAGATACCAAAGGGCGTTAAAGGATGCAGCCTCTGTATGGACTATTAGTCGTTATAGCCGCGATCGGGCACGTAAAGCAAATGGTCTTAACCCCTCAGTATTCCAATTTTTACCCTGCGCTGTGGATGGGGATGCATTTACCCCTGGTCCTAAATCCCAGGCTTTGGTAGAAAAGTATAATCTGGCAGGATCTCGGGTGTTAATGACTGTGGCGCGGCTGTGGTCCGGTGATATCTACAAGGGGGTGGATGTCACTATTCGTGCTTTACCAAAAGTAGTACAAGTATTTCCCGAAGTCAAGTATTTAGTCATCGGACGGGGGGACGATCGACCTCGGTTAGAAAAATTGGCTCGGGATTTGGGGGTGGGCGATCGGGTAATATTTGCGGGTTTTGTGCCCACAGAAGAGTTAGTAGACCATTACCGCTTAGCGGATGCCTACATAATGCCATCCCAGGAAGGATTTGGGATCGTGTACTTGGAGGCAATGGCTTGCAGGGTGCCGGTGCTAGCCGGTGATGGGGATGGTTCGGCTGACCCCTTGCAGGATGGACGCCTGGGCTGGCAGGTGCCTCACCGGGACCCGGAAGCGGTGGCGGCGGCTTGTATCCAAATCCTTAAAGGTGGGGATATCCGCTGCGATGGGGAATGGTTGCGACAAGAGGCGATCGGGGCCTTTGGGAAAGGGGCCTTCACCAAGGGATTAGCAGAACTACTCGATTTGAACAAATCTGGCTAGGATAGAAATAGTTGAAGATGCATTACCCCAAAGGAGAAGATCGTGAACCGAGACGGCTTCAAAAATATTCAATTCAATCTTTCTGGCCTTGGCTTTTGGCTTGCCGTCTTTGGGGTGTTTTGGTTACTGAGTGCCGTTGGTCTGGGCTGGTTGGTCAACTCATTCTTGATTTTAATCGCCTTGGTTTCCATTTCCCCGATAATTTTGTTTCTGGGGGCCCGCTGGTGGCTGAAACGCAACCTGATATCGGATGGGTGCCCCGTTTGCGGCCATGAATTCATGGCGTTGAATCGGACTCAGTGCCAGTGCCCTAACTGTGGGGAACCTCTCCTGGTGGAAAAAGGCGGTTTTAGTCGCCTGACCCCTAGCGGCACAATAGATGTAGATGCTGTTGATGTCTCAGTTAAACGGCTGGAGGATTCGTAGGACGGGCGGATCGCCTGTCCGTCAGAGGCGTAGGACGGGCGTCTCGCCTGTCCGGAGGTCCGGAGGTTGTCAGTTGTCAAATGCCAAGTCTGTCTCTACTTCGTAATATTGCTCGATCGCCTCTTGAATACGTTCGGAAAGTCAGACCGCCGGGGGTTCAAACCCCCGGTTAATAGTTAAAGGCGGTAATGTGCAACGCCAGATTTCGCTTGTGTATGAGATCCAGGCATACTCGGTACAGAAGCAACTAAGTTCTGCTAATCTTCACAACAGCACCCTGAATTCCTCACGATTCATCTCGCAATCGCGCATGATCTGTGCAAGCAAACCAGCACCAATTGTTTCACCAGCGTGTACAGGAACAATAGTCCGACGCCCATCACTATGGATTAGAATATGGTGAGATCCGCGAACCCTTGCGACTTCAAAACCTACTTTACGAAGGGCTGCAATCACCTCGCGACCGGTCAAACTCGGTAGTTTAGTCATACTTCAACGGAAATTCTCTGAACGCCAACAAAGTCGAGAGACTCTGCTAAGTCTCCCTCTACTTCTAAATAAAGCTCGATCGCCTCTTGAATACGTTCCATAAGTTGATCTAAAGACTTTGCTTGTGTATGACATCCAGGCAGACTTGGCACAGAAGCAACTAAGTAGCCTTCAGAATCCTTCTCGATGATCACGTTAAATTTTCTGTTCATCTTGACACTTGCTCCTTCACACTGAATTTTATTGGGAAGAGATGGACAGGGTATAGTCTTGAGGGCCGGACGCCCGATCGCCTATATAAATTGAGTAGGTCCCCTGGGGCCAATATCCGGGAACTTCTATCTTACCCCCAGAGAAACCGTCCGCCATCAGGCAGGGGATGCTATTGGGGCCGTCAATCTTGAGGATTGGTTGACCAGAACTTTGGACAATAAAACCCATTGAACTAATGTCTTGGGTAAGCTGGACGACAATATTAGGCTCTGAATTAAGGTTAGCACAGTTATTACTGCTCGATCCTGTAGATATCCCCCTAGTAAGTTCTAGTGGATCTGGTTGAAAATTGGGCAGGACTTGCACGACTTTTGGGTTCCCCCGGGCGGCAGTAACGAACATCATTGCCGCTATTGTGGTTAAAATTATCCCAGAACGTATCTTCATCATAGCTTTATTCCTCTTACTTGTCTAACGCACCCTGTTTGAGGTATCTTCTATATTCTCAGATGGATTCTAATTGCGGTTTGTTTCCTTGTTGGGTGCGTTAAGCAATTCAAAATTCAAAATTCATAATTCAAAATTGGGAAAATATTTGAGAGCAAAGGTTTCAGCATTTGGCTCTATGCAATTTAAATGCGCGACTGCTTAGTGCCAATGGGTTCTTTAACTGATTAGAGGTTCTAATGCTTGGGCGATCGCCTGTCGCTGTTCGTCATCGTAACCCCAGCGTGACAAAAATTCTTGGTAACTGCCATTGCCTGTGGTGGCGCTGGCATATAACTGCTGCGATCGCTCTTGCACCTCCGGCAACTGTAATAGTTTAATTATCTTCGCACTGCGCGATCGCACTCTTTGGGAACTGGCGGCCATCTCCTCGTCTTGATTCCGTTGATGAGTAATGCTCATTGCTGTTGACATGGCGATATTTTTTACCATTAAATCGGATATGGTTCCCGTATTCTGACGTAAAGCCTCAATCACCGCAGGAGTCGGATTATCTGCAAAAGGTCGCTCGTCTGTTAAATAAGTTACAAAGAAACCGCGAGCACCAGGTAAGGTGCTGACTAGAGATGCGATCGCATTTTGGATCTTTGGTTCTGATAATTTACCCTGTTCAAGCTGGGCAAGTAAAGTCTGGGTGAGGGCGATCGCATCTTCAAAGGTGACGTTGTCGGGGATGGTCAAAGTAGAATTAGACATTGTAGTTTAAGCTAGATCTGGTATATTTGTATTGTAACCCAAGTTGCAACGAGATAGAATATCTGAATCTATCTAGCTGCTGGTCTGTAGATAGCAACTTAAATTATAGCAGTTCTCAAATTACTGTGATATGCTGTTGGGGAGATTGCTTCGGGGGGGGGTTGACTCATAAAAGATAAGTTGAGGGCTACGTCCCCCCCCTCGCAATGACAAATGATAAGTTGGCTGTAACACATCAATTTGAGAAACGAGATAACTACGAACTACGAACTACGAACTACGAACTATTATAATCATGGCAATCCAATCTTCTTACCAACAGTCTGGCAAACCGAAAGAGCGCAAGGGGAAGACGGATAAAAAGAAACCGCCCGGTAATGACGAATCACAGCTCTTACAGCCGGAAGCCCAGGTAGAGGAGACGGAAAAGCAGGAAGAAAAACTGCGCCCCCATCAACTAGCTGACTATATTGGCCAAACTGAACTTAAGGATATTCTCAATATTGCCATGGAAGCAGCTAAAGGGAGAAAGGAAAGTCTGGATCACCTGCTGCTTTACGGTCCGCCGGGTTTGGGCAAAACTACTATGTCTTTGATTATTGCTTCGGAAATGGGTGTGAATTGCAAAATTACGGCGGCACCCGCTTTGGAACGTCCCCGGGATATTGTAGGTTTGCTGGTGGGTTTGCAACCTGGTGACGTGCTGTTTGTGGATGAAATTCATCGCCTGTCCCGGGTAACTGAGGAACTGCTTTACCCGGCCATGGAGGATTTTCGCTTACAAATTACTATTGGTAAGGGGAAATCTGCGAAAACTCGTACTATTCCTCTGAAACCTTTTACTCTCGTGGGGGCGACGACTCGCGTGGGGGCCCTGACTTCTCCTTTGCGCGATCGCTTCGGTTTGCTGCACCGACTGCGGTTCTACGATCTGGATGAACTGACTCAGATTGTACTGAGAACTGCTAATATTTTGCAAGCTGGGATTACCCCCGAGGGGGCTACGGAAATTGCCCGTCGCGCCCGGGGTACTCCCCGCATTGCTAACCGCCTCTTGAGACGAGTGCGAGATTATGTCCAGGTTAAAGCTAGTTTACCTATTACTCGGGAACTGGCTGCTGAGGCTTTAGAAATGTACAATGTTGACTCTTGCGGTCTGGACTGGACGGACAGACTGATTCTGACGACGATGATTGAAAATTTTCATGGCGGACCCGTGGGTTTAGAAACTTTATCGGCGGCAATAGGAGAAGATGCCCATAATATAGAGGAGGTTTACGAACCTTATCTGTTGCAGATTGGCTTCTTGCAGCGGACTCACCGAGGACGTGTGGCAACTGCCGCTGCTTGGGCACATTTGGGTTACGATCGTCCAAATCAATTACCGTTATTCACCATTAATTATTCGCAATGAAACGTTTACTGCTGACAATTTTCACGATTTTTCTGGTCTGGGGATTGACCGGGCAAGTTACATTTGCTCAGTCTAGCATATCTCCATCCCAATTTACCCAACTCAATGCCTTAAATGAAAAAGCTTTTGGGGCGATCGAACAGTCAGATTTGGCCCAGGCGGAGCTATATTTGACCCAGATGCTGGAAATAGCCCCAGATAACCCAGCTATTTTGAGTAACCGTGGGAATATCCGCCTCAGTCAGAATAAGTTAGATGAGGCACTGGCTGATTATAACAAGGCTGTGGAATTAGCACCCAATGTTACGGACCCTTATCTGAATCGTGGGATCGCTTGGGAAGCTTTGGGTATGTGGCAAAAGGCGATCGGGGATTACGATCGGGTGCTGGAACTGGACCCTAAGGATGCGGAGGCATATAATAACCGGGGCAATGCGAAAAGCGGATTGGGTGATTGGCCCGGTGCAGTGGCCGATTTCCAAAAAGCCTTTGAGTTAGATCCTGATTATGCCTTTGCCCGGGCCAATTACGCCCTAGCATTGTATCAAGTCGGGAAACAAAAAGAGGCGACGCGCACCATGCGGAACATAGTGAGAAAATATCCGCAGTTTGCCGATCTCCGGGCCGCCTTAACAGCGGTACTTTGGGCAGAAGGTAAAGTAGGGGAAGCTGAAAGTAACTGGGTGGCAGTTATGGGGCTGGATAACCGCTATCAAGATATAGATTGGGTGCGCAATGTTCGGCGCTGGCCTCCTGCAATGGTGGATGCCCTGGAACAGTTCCTCAATTTGTGATAACTGAGATCTTGCACCATTCTCGATTAGCCTCATGGCCCGCCGGGGGTTCAAACCCCCGGCTAATAGCTAAAGTCGGTTGAAAACCGACTAAAAACGTAGAACCTGTGAACGAGATAAACGAGAGTTAGAGAGATTAAAATGGGATAAGTTGATGAGCAATTTACAAACCCAAATACCCAGGCATACATGGGTGACAACTTCTTGGGAAGAATACATCCAGGTTATTGATTCAGAAGAGGTTGATGAAAAAACCAAGTGCTACTATCACCAAGGAGAACTGAGAATTGAAATGTCACCTGTAGGTCATGACCATTCCTGCGCTCACGCGATTATCTCTTTGGCGGTCAATTTGTTTGGCATCATCAAAGGCATTCCGCTTAAAGGTTTAATTATCTGTAGTTACCCCCCACCCCGATCGCATCGGACCGGTGTACAGCCTATTTGACATTTTCATCCTTTACCGAAACTTCTTTGATGCCGTACCGCTACAACCGGTATTCTATTATACCTGTTTTTTGGCCGCCGTCACCCCGATCGCCCCCTACACCGAGACTCTGTGGTGGCGCGATCGCTTGCATTTACCGTGCTTTATAATTGCGATATCAGCTTATCATAATCAGCGTGGGAACCTATCCAAAACAAAATCATGCAGTCTTCTTCTTTAACGCCAACCGCTCGCCACCCTAAAGCAACTCTGACTGAATAAGTAGTCTAAAATTGTAATGCTTTGGTTTTGCCTTGTTTTAATTCTGCCAATGCTTCATCCGCTAGTTGCGCAAGTTGCGGTTGGGAATTGGCAAAGGCTTCACTCCACCGCTTTTCTGATGCAATTTCTTCTAAAATTAGGATGGCGATCGCCGGAATGTTCTTCTGGTGGTAGTCCAGACATGGCCGCGATCGCTTCTTCTAGTAATCTGGTCATTGGTCACTCTCCGGAAATATTTGACTATCGCTTTCTTTATTTATTCTACTACACCGTCCGCCCCTTCACTCGCCTGCCCCCCTGATCGCCCCCCACCCCGATCGCCCCTTTGCCGCGTTAATCACCCTGTAAGACACCGGTAGGGGCACGGCATCCGAAAATTATCGGTTTATTGCAAATGTTACTGTCGCCGTGCCCCCGATCGCATCCCCATGTTTGCCCGATCGCATCGGACCGGGGCACGGCAATTTTACATTTTTATCGTCACCGAAACTTCGAGAAATGCCGTCGCACTTATACCGCTTCTTCCAGAACTCTAGCATGCAAAACCTGATTAGCATTTAACAGTTGAATTTGCGAGGAGGCTACCGTAACCACGGCAATAGTTTCTCCTATGGCATTAAACACCTCCAGACTGTAGCCATCTTCAGGAGATGCTGGGTGATGTTCTACAATTGTCGCTACATCTCCACGACGCAATTTATACTCAGGGATATCCTCTTGTAATGTTACCATCTTAAACATTTCTAAAGCCATTGTTTGTAGCTCCTTTATCTGGAAACAGGGTAATAAATTTCGTTTGTCCTAACTCTGACTCGATCATCCAAATAGTAATCACTTGCAGACTCATCCCATTGGGACCAGTTAAGGTTCCTCTGATTCTATACTTATCACCATAGCGCGTCTGTTCGATTAATGTCGCATCTAATGGCAAAATTTGCTCCCTCAAATCCCTTTCTAGTTGCTGCCAGTTCTCTTGATAATAGCCTGCTCGTGCCAGAAACAGTGATTTATCATCCTTGGGAATGTATTTTAGCAGATACTGGGTAATTTTTGCTTCCGCAATTATGGTATTAGCAGATAGTTTCACCTGCATCTTCCGATAACTTTAGCTTCCATCGCTAATTCTACCTTCACGTTGTTAAGGTGAACACCCCCTCACGCCCCCTCACGCGCTGTAGGACACCAGTAGGGGCACGGCATCCGAAAATTATCGGTTGATTGCAAATTTTCCTGTCGCCGTGCCCCGGCTATTTATGAGCGATCGCATAAAGGATGAAAGTGCGATCGCGCCAGCATAGCTATTCGGAGTATTTGACGCCAACGGGTTCACCTTCTATCAATCTGAACAAAGACTCTTCGCTATCAACCTCTATCTGGGAATAAGTAATTTCTGTACCATCATCGGGTATCTCTTCTGGATCTGAGCAGGTAATTAGTTTTCTAATCCCCCCATATGCTAAACTTGCTGGGCGGTCTTCCCACTTAAAATCATCCGAATTTATTTCATCTTCTTTTGCCCGCTTTGCCGCCCGTTCAAATGCTTCTTCATCTGAGCTTCCTTTGATTAAAATTACATTTTCCCAAACTGGATATTTATCTTGCTCTCCCTCCTTGAATTTTACATACATTATTGCGTGTGCTGCATACCATACCATGTTTCACCTCCTCTTTACTCTGTAGCATTTCCTAATAGCTAACTACTTGAGTCTCTATTGACTCTTTTTTGTTTGTTCCGGCAACCTAAAAACTTCTCTGCTTGTTGCATTGCTTTAATCAGTTCTCGATCGCGTTCATCTTTCGGTTTAGCTTTTTCTTGACTCAATCGTTCGGCAATTATCTCACAGGGTTCTCTTCCAGTTAACTGCGCTTCCTCTTTAACTGACTCTGTAACAAAATTACTTCCCTTTTGTCTTGACTTGCTAAAGAAAATAAAACCTCCAATTGCTGCAACACCTATAACGCAAGCGCTAATAATATCGCCATTTGGTAAAGTCCGATCGGTTAATGAAGCACCAGCTGCAATTGGTAATACCTCACTTACGGCATCCTTATCTCTCGCTGCAACCAGAAGGTTTACCTCGTTCCATTCTAACTCGCCTACGGCACTTGTAGCTATCTCAGTCTTTGGCATAGTTCTTTACTCAGACTCCTTATTTCATTATCAAACAGTTTTCCTGCTGCCCGATCGCCCCCCCCGATCGCATCCCGATCGCATTTTTCCAGTGTACGGCAGAGCGTGACATTTTCCTATGAACCGAAACCTCTCGTGCTGCCGTACACAACCGGTATTCTATTCTACCTTATTTTTGGCCACGGAGGCCATTACGATCGTCCTAACCGCCGCTTTACCTCTTCTAATGTAACCGTTGGCAATTGACTTTCTGACTGCTTAGCTTCTCGCAGATCTCTAAGGTCTTCTAGATCGGCAAGCAACTCTTCTATACGGACGAATTCCTCGTAGGGCAAGACCGCAAATTCTTTCTTACCATTCTTGCTTAAAAACTCTGGATGTAGTGAGATCATCTTCTCTTCCTCTTCTCAAGAATAAGCTTGGCTGCGATGTTTGATGCGGTAAATTACTACCACATCCTCTTCTATTTCAAATAATACGCAGTAGTCTCCTACTCTCAACCTATATTCAGGTGTAAAGTTTGTCAACCGCTTCACGTCCCCTGCTAAGTTATCCTTTAGCCCTTCTATTTTAGCCAAAACTCTGCTGATGTTCTCGGTGCTAAGAGACTCTAAATCTTTAATGGCCCTGGGTTTAAAATCAACTGTATATTCCACTTGCCCTCCAATAATTCAGCAGTATAATGCATTCTGTGTACGCTACCCTAAGATCATTTTATTCTACATTATAACTTAACCAGAGCTACTGAGCACCGTTATAAAATTATGCCCGATCGCCCGCCCGATCGCCCCTTTGCCGCCTTAATCACCCTGTAGGACGTAGGGGCACGGCATCAGAAAATTGTCGGTTGATTGCAATGTTACTGTCGCCGTGCCCCGGCTGTTTATTCCCGATCGCATCCCCGATGACAGCCCGATCGCCTTCCCCCTCGCGCCTTCGGACCACGTCACCCAGGGCCCCGCAGTGGCCAGTTCCGCCACTACTTTTATCTTTTCGCTCCGGGATGCTATGGGAGATTTGTTATGCTATACTATCACACAGGTCACCTAGTTGCTGAAACTCACTCCATGAAGATTTATTTAGATACTAGCGCATTGAATAGAATCTTTGATGACCAATCTCAGGGGAGAATCTATCTAGAGTCTGTGTCAATGGAGCTGATCTTCTTATTGATTGTCAATCAAACTGTGTCAATTGTATCCTCAGAGGCTCTCAATTTTGAAACTGATAATAATCCTTATAGCGAGCGGCGAATATTTATCGAAAAAGTGCTAAAAAATGCGAGTAATTTTCAAATCTTGAATGTCGAAATTTTAGCCAGGGCTGAGGAGATAGAAACCACGATGAATATTAATGGAATGGACTCCCTGCATTTAGCCTGTGCGGAAAATATGAGGGTTGATTATTTTATTACTTGTGACGATCGCATGATAAAAAGGTATCGGGGAGATATGATTGTCATAAATCCCACTGCATTTGCTAATGATGCTATTAACACAGGAGGCGAAAATGACAAGTAAATTGGTTGTTCCGAAAATGGAGTCTATTAGGATTGAAGGTATGAAAGCAATTATCGATCGATTGGGAATTGCTCAAGCGGCTTTCTTTTTCCGTGCTAATCTTTCCCAAGAGGTGGATTATTTACAAGTAAAATCGGAGATGTTTGGCAATAAATCTGCTAGGGGACTTTATGGAGAGATTAAAAACCATAGTTCGGTGTAATAGCAGCTTGAGAATGTGAGCGATCTCCCGTTATCGCCGCTGCACCCGCTCGCCCCCTCCCCCCCCGCTCGCCCCCCCGATCGCGCTGTGGGACACCGGTAGGGGCACGGCATCCGAAAATTATCGGTTTATTGCAAATGTTACTGTCGCCGTGCCCCGGCTGAAAATGAGCGATCGCATCCCCATGAAAGCCCGATCGCATGGGGTGTGGTCATGCATCAGTTGGTACGGTGAGACCTCCCGTGGGGGGCAGAAACCGGGTTTGGACGTCAATAGCTGGTTATTGCCTCTGTATCGATCAAAGAAACCCGGTTTCTTGTCTGTTGGCTATCAACCACTTGTGACCACACCCGATCGCCCGCCCGATCGCAGCTAGCACCGGCCCATGTAGCGGATGAAGATACTGGCGCCGCTGCATGTAGCCCGATCTCAGAAAATCGGTTATAATCATATTTGTAAGCAATAAATCATGGCGCTTTGTTGCGCTTTGACCTATGGAAATAGCAAATAAAGACAATTGGGGCTCGCGCATTACCACCGACCCCCAAATTATGTCCGGACGCCCCTGCATTCGCGGCATGAGAATTACCGTATCCTTAGTTCTGAGTTTGGTGGCTTCGGAGATGACAACCTCAGAGATTCTTGAGGCTTATCCCTATTTGGAAGCAGAGGATATTAAAGCCAGCCTTCAGTATGCTGCATTTTTGGCACAGTCGCCAATAAGTCCTTTTAGCGGGGTTAGTGCATGAAGTTTCTTGCAGATATGGGTGTTTCTCCCTTGACTGTTCAAGCACTCAGACAAGAAGGATACGATGCAGTCCATCTATACGAGCAAGGGTTGTATCGCCTTCCGGATCCGGAAATTATGGAGAAGGCTAGACTAGAGGAGCGAATTGTTTTAACCTTCGATCTAGATTTTGGCGAACTATTGGCGATAAGTACTGCAAATCTACCCAGTGTGATTATTTTTAGATTATCCACTACTGTACCGGATTTTGTTACTGCGAGATTGCTGTCTATTATTTTAGAGTGCGGTGCTGATTTGGAGCGCGGGGCAATTGTGACAGTAGAAAATGCTCGATACCGACTGCGACAATTGCCAATATGAAGGCGATCGCCCCCTCCCCGATCGCCCGATCGCCCCTTCCCCGATCGCCCCTTCCCCGATCGCGCCAGAGGACACCGGTAGGGGCACGGCATCCGAAAATTATCGGCGGTCCCTGAGCGTGAGCCGAAGGGTTTATTGCAAATCTTACTGTCGCCGTGCCCCGGCTGAAAATGAGCGATCGCATCCCCATGAAAGCCCGATCGCATCCCCGGTCCTTAGTTGACCTGTGAAACCGGGTTTCTTTTAGGACAATACTAATGCCTGACGAGAAACCCGGTTTCTGAGAATACTTGACGGATGTCCTAGATCTCAACGACAACGCCATCGATAATGGTCAGATTATCCGCCAAGATTGTACC
>JBFRWI010000215.1:0-3153 GCA_051439505.1 Hormoscilla sp.
ACCTCGACCTCCCAAGGAAAGACTCTGCTGTTGTAGGTCCCTGACAAATGTATGTCTTTTAAAGTCGTAAAGCACCAGGGGGCGATGCTGTGAGTTTAGCCGACCTTCATAGAGGTAGACATTGAGATTTTCTAAGGCCAGTCCAGGCAAAGCCGCCTTGACCAGTTCCTCCAGGATGATGGTGCCTGCAACAAAACCCAATAAGTGCTCCCGCCCCACGCCATTGCGGTAAACTGGCTGAAACACCCCGATCGCAGTTTCAGATGATGGGGAGAACGAGAATGCTTGGGTAACTCCTATTTCACCGCTTTTGGCCGCTTTTTCCATCGCTTCTACCCATGAGGGCTCCGAGGCCACATTGTTACCCAACAACTGCTGGTTACCTATTTTTTGGTATGTGTAGGTGATGGGGAAATCTTCTGGGCGGATAGAGGCTGTCCCTATTTTTCCATCCTGTCCAGAAGCATCCACCACGCGACGACTCCAGTCAATTCTGTGGATACTGGGATGGCCCAACATCGTTGAGGACGCTAACTTAGTAAATTCGGACTGCTCTAACTGTCTAGCAGAGAGCTGGCCAAGGTCGGTGAGTGCTGCCAAGTTATTGTCGATCGTCTCCTGCAAGGCCGCGCTCACGCTGTCCGAGCTTTCTTGCAAGGACTGTTGCAGCCCCTCCCGTTCCCACTGCCACACTGTCATACTCGCCACAGCGGACAGCATGACACCCAACACTACCGCCACCTTTACCGGTATGTACCGATATACTGCCGGTCTCTTGCCCTTTGCCGTTGAAAAGTCTTCCATAGCCGAACATCCTTTCTTATCGCCAAATTATTGAGAATTATGATGGATAATATTGCTAAGACTTCTTGGTAATTGGCAAACTTTAAGGTTTCTTTAGGTTCTCTGGTAGCCCCATGCCAAAACCGGTACATTTCCCGTATTCACCGCAACTATACTTGAAAAAGCCATTGAGGTAATTGAGAATAGACTCAATTACTTCATGGCTCCTGGCTGACAGCTGCGATCGCGATGGCGGTTGGGATACTGACCGCCATCTGCTGCCGGTGGGGGTTGGGTTTCGTGCCTCTACCCAACCTACGAGAGGTTTTTGGGAAGTGACCGGTGCTTTAAGAAGGCTTGTTCAGTAATTTACGTATGGAAATGTGCTTTAAGTATCATGTTTTAAAATGGGGCAAATGACCCCTTTTAGGGGCTCGTGGTCGGCTCGTGATCGGTTCGTGGTCGGCTCGTGGTGGGATTTAAGGCGATGCTTGGGAGGGTCGGCTTTATGCAGTAGGGGAAATTTTTTTGAAGAACTCTCCGGGGACCGGTCTCTGCTTCGGGTACAGCCAGTGATTGATGATGCTTTTGTTTGGTGCCGGTCTGTTTTGAGCATCCGATTGGTTTATGACTGGCGTAGGGTCTCAAGACTGAGATAGAGCCGTGAGAACAGTTGACACCTCTGTAAAAATTGGGTACGATATTCTCTAGCTAGACCCGGAAATACCTTGCTGGATTTGATTGGGGCGCAGGTCAGCACTCTGTTTTTCCATGCCACCAGCGTATCCTTCCCGATCGCGTAGCAACTATCTCAGTGTACCCGATCGCCTCTACAGTAAGAGCATTCTCCTTTGCGAGGTATTGGTTGTCAATGCTGTAGCTCATGGGGACAGCGGGAATCTTCACGCCCGCCGTGCTAAAATCACCGCATTCTGGCGCGATCGCAGGCTGGGGCGATGAGGCGATGGACTTTGACGCGCAACCACAGGCGGGCGATCGCTCTTTGTGTTGGGTCATTCTGGTGATGTCGGTAAGATAGATTTAAGTTTTAGGAGTTGAAGGATGGATAAGGCGCTTGTTGACAGTGTTTTGGAACTGCCGCCCAATGAGAGGGTCAAGCGAAAGGATGCGATCGTGATGAGTCTCGATCGACAAGACAGTCAAATTGACAAGATCTGGCTTGATGAGGCCCAAAAGCGACTTGAGGCATTTAAGGCTGGTAGAACTAAAGGAATTCCCGCAAGGGATGTACTGGGTGTAAATTTATGAATCAGATATTCGATCCACGCTTAGGCAAAAGAATATCAAGAAGCAATAGATTACTATATTGCCTGAATTATATTTCCTATGTCCTGAAGCAGATCGATCGACAACTTGAGAATAGACCTTGGCGGCAGAGTGCGAGGCGTTACAATTAAAGATGCAAAACGCACAATCAAAAATAGACCCTACAGAGGAATTGGGAGCATGAGTAAAAATGCAGATTGTTTGGACAAAACACGCCTCCGAAAGGCAGCAACAATGGAACGAGCGATTGGGAATTACCATAGAAGAGGTTGAAGCGGCTGTCACTAATCCTCAACAGATTATTTGGGAAGACGATGTTTGGGTGGCTCAAGTCAAACGAGGCAATGGTCTTCTGAGAGTCCCATTTGTTGAAATTGGCAACACCAAGCGAATCTTAACCCTGTACTGGACGAATCAAATCAAGCGATATTGGCAGGAGAATACCCATGAAAGTTAAATACGATGGCGAAGCAGACATTCTAATGTTTATGTTGCGTGACGGGTTTCCAGTTAATGCTATCTCCGAACCTGGAGGCGTCATTGTCAGTTATGACGAAAATGACGAACCCGTTAGCATCGAAATTCTCAATGCCTCTAAACGCAAACTGTTTAATCCTCAAGACCAAATGCATGCGATCGCAACTTGATCTGCTTTAGGTCGGAGGATCTATTGCCAGCATTGGCCGACTGGTTCCCTTTCGCTTCCCTGAATTCGGGCGATCGGGCAAAAACCTTAATCTTTCTGGAAGCGACGATGCTGTTCGAGCAGTAGAGAAAAATCCTTAGCATCTACCTCTCCATAGACTTGATTTTGGGAAAGACGCTCGGATGACGCTAGCGGTAATCCCGTGCGCGATATCGACTGGTGTAATCTTTAACCGAGAAGTATTGGGATGCGTCCGGGACATCCAGGTCCGCCACATCAACATCGTTTCTACATTAATGACCCCAAAATAGGCGATCGCTCTGGCTTTGTCAGAGGTGCAGCCGAACCCTTAGAAGAACCCGACTAGAACCTCCAGGAGGAAAAATGCGCGGCATAACTATCAGCGATCGGCAAGGGAATAGCAATATCTTAGCAGT
>JBFRWI010000216.1:0-18079 GCA_051439505.1 Hormoscilla sp.
TCTGCAACCGTTGCGCCGCTGTCTGCAACCGTTGCGCCGCTGTCTGCAACTCTTACATGCCTGTGGCGGCCTGGGCTATATATGTATCTGAGATGCCGCTAGCTATCAACTACTTTTGACCACACCCATTGCGAGGGGGGGGGTATATTTAGCGAGTAACTTTTGATTTATGAGTCGCGCAGCGTTGCGAGGCACGAAGCAATCCCCCCCCCCGAAGCAATCTCTGGCAGCATATCACACTAATATGAGAACCGCTATATCATATCCAGACTGTTGCTTGACGCACCGCTTCAATATCCAAACCTAGCGTTTCAGCTAGCTGTTCGACAGTCAACCCAATGGCAACTCTCCATACAACTCCACCTGTAACGGCGAAATATCTCCCTGACAGATCCAGGCCCCCCAATAATAAGGATGAGACAAGGGACAACCCTCATCCCCATAATTCCATTTCAATCCTTGCAAAATCTCCCGGCCCAAGTCCGACTGACGCAAGACCCCAGCCGTGACCGTGCGAACGTCAAACTGAGCCTGGGCAAGAGCTTCCGCCCGTCCGAGTCCGGCCTTCAGGTGGTGGAAAAAGCGCTCCATCAGGTAAGCGGTGGCACGGGCCGGAACCGACCAAAGGCTCATCAATAATGTTTTTGACCCCGCGACGACAAAAGCCCGCCGCAAGCCAAATACCCCCTCGCCATAAGAGATTTCACCGAGTCCGGTTTTGCAGGCAATCAGGGCGCTGAGTTCGTTGCCCCACAAGTCCAACGTGGCAACATCCTGGGCAAACAGAATCCCCTTCATCCCTTCTGGAAGAGGCTTTCCCTGGTTCCAGATGTTGGCTCCCGCCAGGGCAATTCCTGCCCGGTACATGGCATCCTCCGCCTCCTCGGGATCGATGGGACTGGGGGGATTTTCCTGGAGGTAGGCTTGAATTTGGGGGATAAAATTGCGTGACCGTTGGGTAATTTGGGGATTCTTAGCCTCGAAATATTGGGCAACTTCTTCTACCGCGTCCAACAGACGCCTGTTCATCAGATTCAGATAAGGATCTTTCTCAAACAGGTTAGTTTCGGTTCCTGGTTCGGCTTCAAGTAAAGTGAGCACAAACTGAATATAAGCTTTTTGGGCGATGCCAGCGAAACCGTGGGTGGCAATTACCAGGATCCGGGGACAGTCTCCATCGGTGAGATGGTAGGAAACCGCGTCCTTGTCTAGGTGGGGTTGCGTGTCTAAGAGTTCTCCCACGCGACGACCGAAAATATCGGTTCCTTCGGCACGAGTGAAACCGGAGAGAGTAGCTACAGTGGTTTCTAAACTTGCGGTGGCAATTCCTTGGGAAGGTTCAGCAGCCGCAGGGTGGGTCTTTTTCCCGTCCCAATTATAATCGGGGTCGGCGAGAATGGTTGCCGGACAGACTTTCAGAGGGCGTTCAGTGATATCGAGACGCAGGAGGTCGCGTCCCGCACTGAGGTAGCTGATACGATATTCATCGCCGAGATAGGGTTTATTAGTCGTTATATCCAGGGGGAGAATCTGAAACGGCAGTAGATTCAGGGTACTGTCAGGCGCGAGGAACCAGTGGGAAGCGGAGTCTAAGGCATTTATTAAAGGTTGGCAGAGGGTTTGATAGAGTTGATAGAGTTGCTGCTGCTCGTCTAACTGCTTCTTGGCTTTTTGGGCTGCAAACTTTTTCTTATGAAGGCCGAGGCGAAGGCGATCTTTTTCAGAGACAACATAACTGCGAAACACTTCAATTAACTCGTCTAGGGGCTTGGCTTTTCCTAAGTCTAGGAGTCTCACTTGTTCTGGTTGGTGCGCCATGACCGCAAAAGCGAGATAGCGATCTTCTTGCCATTGCGCTTCTTTCGGTGCATTAAAATCACAGCGTCGGAAGCGGACAAACTCCACCAGGGCCGAACCTTCCGGCAGTTGCTCGGCAATGACTTGACGGTTAAGGTTTTCTTGGTTCAGTTGCAGTTCCGGGATTTCCTCGGCCAGTTGTTTTTCGAGGATTTCGGCTTTATTTCGCTGTTGAGTCACTTTGTCGCGGCGTTCTTTCAGGCGTTGTTGGTAATTTTCAGAAGATTCATTCGGTTGAGGAATAATCACCTTAAACGTTTCTTTTTTCAGCTCCTCAAGGCACTGTTGCCAATCACGGAAGAGGGATTTAATCTCTTCTGAATAGCGCCCGCTATAGATAGCCGCACTTTGCGCCGCTAGAGCAGCAGTGGTTAGGGCTTTGCGGCGCAATACCGCATCCAACGCTGCACCAACTGCCTGGGAGTCGTCCCGGAGATGTTGCCAGATGAGGTTAAGAAATAAATAATAGGTAGAGGGATTTTTTTGCAAGTATTCCCGGCGTTCGCGATCGGAACTGGTGCTGAATACATAGCGCAGGCGCAGGTTTTCCGACTCTAAGGACGCTTGAAACTGTTGGAACACTTCTTTGTATTTGCCCTGAGACCGGTACAACTCTGCCAAGTTATTCAGGGTGCTAGCGAGATAGGGATGGTTTTGGGGTAAGGCTATGCGGACAATATCGAGCGCTTCATGGTAGCGTCGTTCCGCTTCTTCGTATTTGCTCTGAGAATAGTACAAATTAGCCAGGTTATTCAGGTGGGTGGCGAGATGGGGATGGTTTTTGGGTAAGGCTATGTGGTCAATGGCGATCGCTTCATTTAAGCGTCGTTCCGCTTCTTCGTATTTGCCCTGAGAACGGTACAACTCTGCCAGGTTATTCAGGTCGGTGGCGAGTGAGGGATGGTTTTTGGGTAAGGCTATGCGGTCAATGGTGTAAGCTTCATGGTAGCGTCGTTCCGCTTCTTCGTATTTGCCCTGAGAATAGTACAAATTAGCCAGATTATTCAGGTGGGTGGCGAGTGAGGGATGGTTTTTGGGTAAGGCTATGCGGTCAATGGCGATCGCTTCATGGTAGAGTGGTTCGGCTTCTCTGTCTTTGCCCTGAAATTCATACAACAGGGCCAGGTTATTCAGGTGGGTGGCGAGATGGGGATGGTTTTGGGGTAAGGCTATGCGGTCAATGGCGATCGCTTCATGGTAGAGTGGTTCGGCTTCTTTGTCTTTGCTCTGTTCGTTGTACAAAAGAGCCAGGTTATTCAGGCTTATGGCAACTTTGGGATGGCGATCGCCCCAGCGTTGTCGCGCAATTTCTACGGCTTGTTGCGCCAGGGGAATAGCAGCGCCGTAGTTACCTTGTTGGTACAACTCCATGACTTGTTGGTTTACCGCGTCCCAACTGTCGGAGTTTTCAGCAGTTGTAGCGCCCACAATCTGAGGTTGCAGTTCTTGGGCCAGTTGTTCCAACCACTGCGCTGCATTATCTTGACCTTGCTGCCGAAGGTATTGACTGTAATGTGCCATCACTGTTAACAATCCTGCATCAAGCAGCTTCGTATGGGCTTCGAGAATAGCTAATTTCTCGCCATTGGGACAGCCCAGTAGTTCTTGAATCAGTTCGAGGTATTGCTGAATCAGTTGTTCGTTCATAATTTGTTAAGAGGAATAAACCACAAAGGCACAAAGAACACAAAAGAGAAATATTTAAACTATCTCTAATTCGGTAGAGAGTAACCGCGCCTGGGGATGTTTCGTCACATACTCCAACATTTCCTGCAAGTGCGACGGTTGCAACTCCAACGGCTCCCAAGGACTTGGTTTCAACCATTCAAAGATGTCAGTCTGAGAAGTCAGCAGCGCCAACCACTGTTCTTTACCCACATCCGTCGCCGCAAATGTTTGATAAGTACCCTCCCGCTCTTGCAGTTGCGGTAACTCGTGCATCCCCGCAGAGAGACGATTGTTCGGTGCATATTCCCCCGACGGACAGAAACAGACCACCGTCCCATCAGTTTCCCGCCCCAACAAAGTCAAATTAGCCGCTTCTGTGAGAGTCATCTGTAAAATCAGCTCACTCCCAACTTTCACCTGTTCCACATAGGGTAGACGTCTGCGGTGACGCCCTAAATCAGCGACAGCTCGGGGTGAGACTACCGGTTGAGGTCTGCTGTGCGCTGAATTAGCGAAGGGTTGGGGTGAGACTACCGGTTGAGGTCTGCTGTGACGCGCTGAATTAGCGAAGGGTTGGGGGAGTACCTCACGAAACCCCATCTGTTGCGTCCGTTGGGACTTATCGGCGAGCATCTCCCACAACCACGGCCCATACTGGGTCTGCGCCAACCACTGACGCGCCTGCACCCAGAGTCTTCTAGCATTGTCTTCATAGGTGAATCCTAATTTCCTCAGTTTGGGAAGAATTTCTCGACTCCAACGGTTTTTTCGCGCTTCCTCAGCTGTCACATGAGGCTGGAGCGATTCGACAATCTCGTCCCACTGGTATTCGAGTTTATCCTCAGATAACCGCTCGGTCAGAATATTAGCCACAGAGGGCTGGAGGTCTAGTTTCGCGGCGATATAACGGAGGAACTCCGCTTCGTAGTCCTTGGGAATCTCCATGGTTTCCACCACCTTGATATTAAACGATTCCATATTGTAACTCTCCTAACTGCCATTCAGCCTGTCCTTATTCTAAACACTGTTTGGGAAAAATTATTGCCTCAAAAAAACTTATGAGACAAAATGCGACATCCCGCGACATCAGGAGACAAAATGCGATAAAACCTGAAAATAAGGAGACAAAGTACGACAAATAACCTTGTGGATTAAAGATTGGGTTTGCTAAAAATAAAGCATAGAGTTAAAGGTCTCAATTATGAAACTGCAATCCCTCAAGCAAATCCCCTTGCAAAGCCCTACCCTTCGCGAACTACATAGCCAAATCTCGCAGCAGCGCCCGGAAATCAAACCCGTCAAACCTTTACCCTCTCTGTTTTCTGGCGGACGGCTACAAATGTCCCAACACTTAGACATGTGCATCCGCATTCTGATTCCCACTACCGTAGATGTGCAGGTTCCTGCCGACAGTTCCCAGTTTGTCGAACGGGCAAACTTGCTTTTGTCGCGACACTTTGGGGGAACGATGTGCAAATTACTTCTCGGCTTTTACGAGAGCGAAAATCAAAATATCGGTTTGGTGAAGGAAACAATTTTTGAAGTCGAAGCCTGGACCAATGAGGCGGGTTGGAAACAAGCTGAAGCCGCCATTGAGGAGTTCCTGGCAGATATGTTGGTGGAACTCAGGCAAGAAACGGTGTTTGTGGCAGTTAATAATAAGGAAGCCTATTTGTTGAAATTATCCCCTGACCAAACCCAAGTCGCTTAATTTCATCGCTATAGCCCGAGGGTGGGCGGGTGCATCTCACTCCTACAAATACATCTGCAAATCTGAGATGCACCCATCCGAACATTTCTTCAATCTCCTGAATACTTAGGGTGGTAAACTTGTAGAAGACCATCCTCTCAATTAATTCTCGAACAGCCCGATCGCATCTTCCTCAAAGGACTGTTGTGCTTGTTAAATTAATCGCCCCGATCGGGCAGCAGGGGTTGCAGGAGGTTCTACAATTAATTGTATCATGCCCAAACCCACTGACCGGTCTGCTGCCGGACCAAACTATCCAGATAGATGGGCATCACTTGCTCGGACATGAGGTATCCCCGATACTGCCTCGGCACGGATCCTGACTGCGCCCAATACTTCTCGGTTAAGAATTTTATTTGTCATTGCGAGGGGGGTACGTAGCGATTAACTTATGCTTTCTTGAGTTAACCCCCCGTTAGCGCAGCGGCGCGACGCAGGAGCGCTAGCAATCCCCCGCCTAGTATAATAGGAAGAGCGCTTCGGCATCGTTCGCTGTATCGTCCGGAGCGCGGTTGAAGACTACTGGACGATACCGCGCGGTGAGATTGCTTCGGGGGGGAACTCGGCGGAGATCCCTCAATTATCGGTTTTGGTTTCCCCCCTCGCAATGACAGGTTCTTAACCGAGAAGTATTGAAACTGCACCTGGTGTGATGTATACTGGTTCATATGGTATCATCAGGCAGCTTCAGCAGCCCATCCATGGGGAATGTCGGCTGTTTGATTTCTACCGAAGTAAATCTGTATGCTGAGGGCATGAACTGGCGATGTAACGGTGGATGAACTGGTACAATAGATTTGTGAAAATCAACTCTACCAGTTCCCGGACAATACGAGAAGACTCCGATGACGAGATCCGATGCTTTAGCCCAGAGAAATACCCTCTTGCTAAAACCCCGCCTATATGATAATATTGTCAATGCAGCAACTGTGGCCCAAAATAGGTACGGGCGATCGCAAATCAAAACATTCAGTACCGTCAACAGGGAACTGCAAGGGCAAATGTAGAGAATATATAATGAAAAATAATCCCTTAGTAAAAATCAGCAAATACCTGAGTAAACATCTGCGGCATAGTCCCGACAGAATAGGTTTAGAACTGCAACCGGGAGGCTGGGTTTCGGTCGCAGAACTCCTGGTAGCTTGTCAAAAACATAAATTTCCCATTTCCGAGAATGAATTGAAAGAAGTTGTCGCACAGAACGATAAAAAACGCTTCTCATTCGATCCCACAGGCACGCGCATTCGGGCCAACCAAGGGCATCCTGTAGAAGTAGACTTGCACCTTCGATCCCAAATTCCCCCAGATGTACTTTACCACGGCACTTCTCACAATGCTATTGAAGCGATCGCCCAGACAGGTTTATTGAAAATGTCGCGACACCACGTGCATTTATCGACAGATATTGCCACAGCACGAAATGTAGGCAAGCGTCGGGGGCGTCCGGTAATTTTTGCCGTAGATGCTGCCGCCATGCACGCCGCAGGTTATAATTTCTACTGTAGCGAAAACCGAGTTTGGTTAGTCGATCGCGTTCCCCCGGAGTATCTGGTGGAGGTGTAAAGAGACCCCCGATCGCCCCTCAACCGCTTTGTTCGAGAGCGCCAAAACAGCCAGAAAGCGGAAGGCGATCGGCTATTGTCCCTGTAAAAATTGAATAGTTTGCCATTTACCACTAAAAGAGGTATAATCTAGACAACCCTTACCACCAGTTGAGAGGGAGCATGTTCAGAGCCACGTATAAGTATTTTTACTCTTAGATGTAATTACCAGTTAATTGAGATGGTGCTGACAGCTGAAAAATGACAACCGACAACTGACAATGGATCCAGAATTAGAGAACATCATACGAGAAATTGAAGCAATGGACTCAAGAGACTTTGGCTACCCAGACTCAGGATATAACAACCATCAAAGCCGAGGGTTACTAACAGCAGGTTGGCGACCTTTAAATCGAGAAGTGGATTGGGAATATTTACGGCATCTGGTGTATAACGATCCCTGGGAATTGACCCAGAAAACCCTGGGTTTCGTCAGCGATCTAGCAGATGCCTTAGGTCGGACTCAATATAGCTGGTGGGCAAATATATTTAATCTCTTCTCAGAAAACACCCGATATGAATTGGATGAATTTTGGGATTACATAACTCCCCAGCCCCTAGCCCCAGATTATCGATATAAAGATGTTATCAGTACAGAAGCACCAATAGTTCAGTCAGTCAGCCGCGATCGCATTCCCATCGATTATGTCCTCAACCGGCTCCAGGAGATTACCGTTTTCAAGATTCTGGAATTATTGTCCAAGCCAGAATTAATCACACAGTATTACCTAGACCGACATTTTTATTATCCTGTAGAAAAATTTACCAGTTGGGAAAGGGTGGAAACCCTGGGCAGCGTTTCCGCCTACTGGTCAAAATTTCAAGTTTGGCTGCAAATAGATAATATGGGCCGCAGCCGGCGACGCTACACGCTGATCGCCCAAGACATTGCCCCACTGGTGAATAAAGCCACTTACAATCTAGCAGTGATGCTCAGTGGTTATCAAAATCGGATTGGACAGGTACATTCTCAGTTTCCTATTAAAACATTTCCAGCAGATATCCAAAGCTTCACTGACAAAGTTCAGCAGGCAATAATCGACCAAAACCAGCTAGCAGTTCTGGTACAAGGTGAACCAGGTACGGGGAAAACAGCCTGGACCCAAGCGGTGGCCAAAGAAATCTTAATGCCCCTAGGATATGTAATTTTTATCCTCGACCATGATGCGGTGGAAAACTTTATCCCCCCCAGTTACCTGGAACGGATTTGTCTCATCATCAATGAAGCAGATAACTTGGCCCAAGACCGCTCAATGGCAGCAGCTCAAAGAAATAATAAAACTGAGCATATTCTCAGTTTACTGGATGGAACATTGTACAATAGTGTCATAGAGGAATCGGGGGTGCAGTTGCAACAAAAATTCGTTGTATTGATGACTTGCAATACCACAGAAAGACTAGACCCAGCGATGTTACGCAAAGGAAGAGTCGATTGGACTTATGAATTTGTTCACCGATTTGTATAATTGAGAATTGAGCAATTGTTAATTGAAAACTAGAGTAAACAAAGTAGCAACTAAGGCAAGACATCGATCTAGGGTGAATGGCACAGACATAGCAGACAAAAATTCTCAACAACTTTTTACCTACTGTCAGTGCTATTCTTATGTAGCGTGGGCACTGCCCACCAGAAGCCACCAGTAGCACTGCCCACCAGAAGCCACCAGTAGGGTGGGCCGTACCCACACCTCATGCACTATCCAACGCTACCCCTACTGGAGATACCGATCGCACCCCAAGTCCGATCGCCAGCTCCCAAGAGGCAAAAAACATAGTAGATATAATTAAGCCATGAAAAAAATAATGCGCAGATCACAACTAGCAGTCTTAGCAATAGCAGCCTCCGCAGTCTGGTGGATACCAGCAGCAGAGGCACAGTCAGGCAGGCGATCGAGCCAAGCAGATGTCACCCTCTCAGGTGAATCCCTGCGTACCATTGAGAGTCGCACGACATCTTCAGATTACCAAAGGTCATTTAACCGACTGTCCCCAGCTGGTGTTGATGCCTCGGCGGATCTCTCAAGAAGCCGCCAAGAGAATCAATTGAGAATAGACGAGCGCACGGAAGTAGTCGTTGATGAACTCAGTGATTCAGGGGACAATCTCAATTTGTTCAGGGTGCCTGGGGACGTGAGGGATTCTAGAAGAGTGCTTCTGAAGATAGAGCTGGGAGATTAGCATCCGCAAGGGTTTGGGGTCGGATAATCAGCGAAAATCTCCAACAGCTCAAATCGGGTTTCCTAGAGACATCGGCACTGATAACTGCACGGAAAGCTCTCCAGACAGGTTAAGATGGTGGTACTGGGTGCATCCGTGATGCCTTATCTTGTCTCATGACACAAACAGCACAAATACTCTCGCAACTACCAGGAGATGTCCTATCAGGACTGCGTCGGGCCGATCGACTCTGGCAAGCTATCAAAGAAAATACCAACCCCGTACCTCAGACAGTGCAAGAGAGCCCCCTCCCATTATCAGAGGTAGATGGGGATGTGGTGGTCTGCGGTGGCACCTTAGGCATTATGATTGCCTGCGCCCTGCAATTACAAGGGCTGCGCGTGGCCGTAATGGAACGGGGAATCCTGCGGGGCCGAGAGCAAGAGTGGAATATCTGCCGCCGGGAACTGGAAGTGCTCTTAGAATTGGAGTTACTGACACCAGCGGAACTGGAAAGGGCGATCGCCACCGAGTATAACCCAGCACGCATCAGCTTCCATGGTGGCCCCGATATCTGGGTGCGCGACGTACTCAACATTGGCGTAGATCCAGTCTATCTGCTAGAAACCCTGAAAAATAAATTTATAGCCGCCGGCGGTCAACTGTGGGAAAATACCGCCTTTACAGGAGCAGTCATTCATCCAGATGGGATCGCAGTATTATCGGGCGATCGGGTTTTCAAGACCCGCCTATTGCTAGATGCCATGGGGCATTTTTCTCCCATAGGGCGGCAGGCAAGGCAGGGGAAAAAACCAGACGCCATCTGCCTAGTAGTCGGCACCTGCGCTCAAGGCTTTCCTGGCAACGACACCGGCGACATATTAGTTTCCTTTACTCCTCTGCTTAATCAATGCCAGTATTTCTGGGAAGCCTTCCCCGCCAGGGATGGCAGAACCACATACTTATTTACCTATATAGATGCTCACCCAGACCGTTTTAGCCTAGAATTTTTCTTTGACGAGTACCTGCGCTACCTGCCAGAATACCAGCAGATCGACCTCGACCAACTGCAATGGCAACGAGCCTTATTTGGCTTCTTCCCCTGCTACCAGCAAAGCCCCTTAAAAACCCCCTTCAACCGCATTTTACCTGTAGGAGACAGTAGCGGTAATCAATCGCCTCTGAGTTTCGGCGGATTTGGTGCCATGATTCGCCACCTGAAGCGCCTGACAGCAGGGATTACCGATGCCCTGAGGAATAGTGCCCTTTCCGCCGGAGATCTCGCAATCTTACAACCTTATCAACCCAATCTCGACCTTACCTGGCTGTTTCAACGGTCGATGAGCGTTGGCCTGGGCCAAAAAATTCCTCCAGATCGAATCAACTGCCTGCTCGGGGAAATATTTACGATCATGTCTGAACTCGGAGACGAGGTCATGCGCCCGTTTCTCCAAGATGTCGTGCAGTTGCGCGGTTTATCCCAAACCCTGCTGCAAGCGACCTTCCGTCAGCCGGACTTAATTGTCAAAGTGATTGGGCAGGTCGGAGTGAAGACCTTAGCTGACTGGATGATTCACTATACCAACCTAGCGGCTTACAGGGCATTGTATCCCTTGGGACGATCGATCGCCCCCTGGACAAAAGCCTTACCGGGAGTGCAACAATACTACTACCGTCGCTTGATAGATGCGTGGCAGTACGGTTCTGGGGTAGACTACAGCCAGATACAGGCTTGATGATTGTTCTTCTATTTGGCCTAGACATTTGGCTAAGAGCTGCAATCAATAGCCTAGAGAGCGAGCATTCATGGTAGATGACAAGTAATCCGCACCCCCAACCCCCACCCCCAACCAGCAGTGGGGCAAGCTGAAAGTAAATGGTATAGGTTTTAACTTTTTACTTCCCAAAGGTGATATCGGTATGAAGAGGTGGCGACATCGTGCCTGGAGATTAATAAAGGCGTTGTGGCACAACGTCGCTACAGCTTGGGTGCATCTGAGTACTACGGACAAGTTGACACCGGCGTTTGCAGCATTATTGCTACTAATCGTATTAGTATCAATGACAGGCTTGCTAGCGTTAAAAACTGTACGTACTGAAACAGATGCTGCAATCATCACTAGCGTGGAAATCCAACGTCAGGTGATTGCCATGGATAAAGCTTTACAAAAAGCCCGCCAGATAGAAAGGGACTTTTTTCTGCGCTGGTCAACCAATAATTTGGACAATGTTACCCAATTATATCTGAGAACTCATCAAAACCAAATTAATAAAACGATCGACATTAGTGGGGGCTTACAAAAATTACTGGCAGGTGAGAATGTGAGCGATGCCTTGCGCCGTAGCAACCCAGAGGTGGTCAGTTATGTCGAACTGGTGAAGCAATATTCTGACAGCTTCAATGACGCGGTGCGGCTAGTGGGTGATTTAAGTATGGATGATATCGGCCTGATGAATAGGCTACAACAAAACTCTTCCTTACTGTACCTCAAGCTGCAGCTGGTTAACGATAGAATGTTGCTCAACCTGTACGAGCAGCTTAAATTTGCGGAAAAAGAATATCTGCTGACGCGCCAGCAGTCTGAAAAAGAGAAGCTGTTTGAGATCATTGCCCAATTGCGATCGGGGATTATCTCTAGAGAGAACATAGACGTTGCTAGACAAAAATCTATGTTATCCTATTTGGAAGCTCATCAGGAAGTTGCCCAAGAGGTTAGCGAACTGGACGCCAATATCCGCAGCAGAATTACTAGCTCAGACGATCGAGCAGCGGCGGTTTCTAATAAATTGATCGACCTAGCAAACGAGGAAATTCTCCGGGCCCAAAAGAGAATTGCCAAGACTAGCGAGTTGGCGAGAAAAGTCCTCCTGGGGGCGATGCTAGTGGCATTGGTACTGGCCGTGATCATTGGGATTATTTTACGCTCGGCCTTAAAGCAATTGGAAGAAGAACAGAAAAAGTCAGAGCGGTTGCTATTAAATATCTTACCAAAACCGATCGCGGAGCGACTGAAACGGCAAGAGCAGACGATTGCCGATGACTTTGCCGAAGTGACGGTACTATTTGCTGATATTGTTGGCTTTACTAAGCTCTCATCCCAGGTGACTCCTATAGAACTGGTCAAGTTGCTCAATCGGATATTCTCGGCATTCGACCAGCTAGCAGATAAACATGGGTTGGAGAAAATTAAAACCATTGGAGATGCTTATATGGTAGTGGGAGGACTGCCAGTGCCACGGGAAGATCATGCCTCGGCGATCGCCCGCATGGCCCTAGACATGCAAAAAGTGATTGCCCAATTTAATGCAGAGCAAGCGCAGTACAATAGTCATAACACCCAGACATTAAAAATTCGCATCGGCATCAACACGGGTCCAGTGGTGGCCGGAGTAATTGGGGTGAAAAAGTTTATCTACGACCTGTGGGGGGACACTGTAAATATTGCCAGTCGCATGGAATCTCACGGGATTGCCGGTTACATTCAGGTTTCGGAAGCCACCTACGAACACCTCAAGGAAAATTTTAGATGTAAACCCCGAGGGGCGATCGAAGTAAAAGGAAAGGGAGAAATGCTCACCTATATCCTCATCGGTCCCCAACTGAAAAACTTAGCAGCACCCCAGGGAGTAACTTCTTCTCAGAGATAAGCAATATAATGGAAGCACGAAAACATTTCTATCAGGAAATAATCTCTCCGCAAATCAACCTGGCAAAGGCCGCTCTTTACATTGCTCTCGAAGAGTACCCAACCCTGGATGTGGAAGCATACCTCAAGCTATTGGACAGCATGGCCGCAGCGGTCCAAAAACGCTTGCCAGCCGATCGCTATCCTCTGCGAGTGATTAAAACTATTAATCATTACCTGTACGATGAGTTGGGCTTTACGGGGAACGCCGATGATTATTACGACCCCCGCAACAGCTTCTTAAATGACGTGCTCGATCGCCGGACTGGCATTCCCATTACTTTGTCCCTAGTATATTTGGAGATTGCTCGGCGGCTTGATTTTCCCATGTTGGGTATCGGCATGCCCGGACATTTTCTGATGCGTCCGGACTTTGAAGATGCTGGCATCTTTGTCGATGCTTTCGATCGTGGCGAAATTCTGTTTCCGCAGGATTGTCAGGAACGACTAGCTCAGATCTATGGGCGGACTGTACACTTATTGCCAGAGTTTCTCGAACCGATCGCTCCCCAGCAGTTCTTGGCCCGGATGCTGACGAATCTGAAGATGATTTACCTCAACCGACAAGATCCTCGCAAAGCTTTGGCCGCGATCGAACGTATTTTACTGCTTTTCCCCCAAGCACCCTACCAATTGCGCGATCGAGGACTTCTGTACTTCCAACTGGGACGGCCAACAGCGGCCTGTCTTGACCTGGAGAAATATCTGGCGATCGCTCCTGATGCACAAGATGCTGGTATGATTCGCCAGTTGCTACAGCAGCTGAGAAATAATTAGGACTGAAGACTTTCTGCAACGAGCTTGAGGCGTTGCAGTTGGGCCTGCATGTCCGCCCTCGTCAAGCGTTGGGCAAAAGCATTAAAACCAAAGCGGATCAGGGGATTGGGAATTTCAAAGGAAAATTGATTCCGCAGATGGGTTCCTCCTTCTGCCGGTTGGCATTCCCAGAGGTCTTGTCCTCGGAAAAATCCGGAAAACCCCCAGACCACCTTGCCCGGTTCGCGCTCGACCACCACAGTTTCCAAGGTAGGCTGCCACAGAGGAATCTGGATAATAAAGCGACCTCTAGCACCGATGCTAGTATCCCAAGTAGCTTCCTCTTGCGTGGTACCCCCTGGCTCACACCGGAGCATGGGGTGAAGCCATCGGTGCATCAAATCCCGCTCTGTGATGCAGCGCTCGACTACAGCAGCACTGGCATGAATGAGAATTGATTGCTCAAAAACTTGACTAGATGACATAGTTGGGATATAGATATGAAATGCTGCTGGGCGATACCAAAAAGCGGAGACCGTAATTATGGTAATGCCCTGTGCGCCAGGTCAGGAGCCGAAAATTATCGATCTGAGCACCGGTATGCTCGGTAACAGTCAGGAAACTGACGCACTCGGGAGGATAATTCCAAGTTAAAGCTTCTATCTGGAGCAATGTTGGCAACTGACTATCGTTGAGGATAGAAAAAATCTATGAATGAAATGTGGCAAGGCATAACTCAATCGGTGGGGTTAGGCCCAATAATGGCAACAGATCGGATGTCGGTGCCACCGACTCTGGCACAATTTACAATGCCCGATCTTTCCAGCTTAATCCCTCGTCTGGTGGATATCGCCATTGCGGTGCTGATTCTGGTAGTCGGCTTTATAGTGGCTAAAATTCTGGCAGGAGTGGCCAGAGGAATACTGAAAAGCACCAAGCTGGATAACAAGATCGCAGGATGGGTCACGGGTCGTGCCGATCAACCGTCAACGCTACAGACTGAGAAATGGGTCTCGGATATAGTGTTCTGGCTGATCATGGTGTTCGTGTTCGTGGCCTTTTTGGACGCCCTGAAGCTACAGGTGGTTTCTCAGCCCCTGAATAATTTCCTGAGTGAGATTCTGACATTCTTGCCCAGGATAGCCAGTGCAGGACTTTTGTTGGCGATCGCGTGGGTGCTAGCAACCATCGTCAAGATGGTGGTGACGCGGGCGCTAAATGCCTTTAATTTAGATCGGCGTTTGGGTCAGCAAGTCGGTCCTCAGCCTGGTGGCAACCAGTTGGCGGTGAGTAACACCCTGGCAAATGCCCTGTACTGGTTCATCTTCCTGCTATTTCTGCCGTCCATTCTCAGCACTTTACAGCTTGAGGGCACGTTAGAACCGGTACAGGGGCTACTGGATGAATTCCTCTCGATTCTGCCCGACATTGTGGCGGCGGGATTGATTGCTGTGGCAGGCTGGTTGGTAGCAACGGTGGTGCGTCGGATCGTTACCAATCTGTTACTGGCAAGCGGCGTAGACCAGTTGGGGTCGAGGTTTGGACTTTCTCCCACCAGCGACACCCAAACCCTTTCCCGGTTAGTGGGTACGATCGTTTATGTTTTGGTTTTGATTCCCTTTGCGATCGCGGCCTTAAACGCTGTCGGCATTGAGGCCATCTCTGCCCCAGCGGTAGCGATGCTGGAGGATATTCTCGGCATTGTCCCCCTGCTGTTTGTGGCGGCGTTGATTTTGGCCATAGCTTACGGGATCGGCAGGTTTGTCTCGGATTTAGTGGCAGAACTCCTCAAGCAATTTGGGTTCAACAATATCTTTTCTTGGTTGGGTTTGCAATCAGTACAGACAAGTGATACTAAGCCGCCATCGGATGGCGAACAGCCGACTCTGCTGCAAAAGACCCAGACCCAAACCCCTTCAGAGATTGTGGGCACCCTGGTGCTGGTGGCCATCATGCTGTTTGCCACAATTACGGCAACTGATATCCTGGGCTTAAATGCACTGACATTAATTCTGGGGACGATTTTGCAGATAGCTGCTCAGGTTTTAGTCGGGGTAATAGTGTTTGCCCTTGGTCTGGCTGGCGCTAACTTCGTCAAAAACCTCATTATCAGTTCTGGCACTAACCAAGCGGGATTTTTAGGTCAGGCTGCTTACATTGCGATTCTCATCTTGGTGGGTGCGATGGCACTGCAACGGATGGGAATTGCTCCGGACATTGTTAATTTGGCTTTTGGCTTGCTTTTGGGTGCTATTGCTGTGGCGATCGCCCTGGCCTTTGGTCTAGGGGCTCGCGATCTTGCTGGCGAGCAACTCAATGAATGGCTAGCAAGCTTCAAGGGGGATAACAAAGGGGAATAAACAGCCCCGGTCTTAATTAACAATTTTTTCTCTTATCCTTACGCCCTCTCCCAATTTGGAAGAGGGATTTTTTTATCTAACATTCGCCGTTGGAGAAACCCGCAGAAGTTAGAGGCGCTTTTCTTTTACTTGGGAATAAGTATGTAAGCTCCTTTGGTCAGGCTGCGGGTTATTTCTATCATAGTAGATATTGGCGGGAAATGACAAAGATTTTCATAACTCAAAGGGTTTCACGGCAAAATCTCCCAGAGTCATGGTAAAACTCTGCTGCTGTTTGCTAGCGACAAAGGTAATAATCACCTCGCAGGCGACAGCTACTGTCAGCATCACCAGATTCCGTGCCAAGGGATAATCGCAAACATCATCATTGGCAGGGGAGGGGACGCGATAGATGTCATTCCAGATGACTTCGGCATAATCTGTAGCTAAACCTACATGCAAACAGGGCATATTTGCCTCAGCACAGTAATCTTTTACTGCTTGACGCCCGACGCTATTGTCAAAGGTGTCGATCGCCATGGCGCTTCCCTTTAACAACTGCGAGGCATTAGCTGAGTTTAATTCTTTGGTAACTCCATCTACAGCTACTCCCAAGGCCCGGTAGAGACTATTGGCGATCATTTTCGCTTTATAAGCACCAACATCGGATTTGTAGTATGGTTGGGTGGAAAGGTTGCGCTCCTCTATGCGATCGCGATCGATTATCCTCAGCTTAGCAAACCCAGTCCGCGCCAAGTTTTCGGTTATATTAGCACCCAGGGCCCCCGCACCGCAAATGGTTACGGGTAAATCTTTTAGCTGGGCCATCAATGCTGGCGTTCTGTAAAGTTGTTCGTGAAAGAAAATAGACATAATTTCTCGATTAGTCAATTAGTCAATTAGCCTCCTGGCCCGCCTTTTGTTCAAACCCAAAGGCTTTTAGCTAAAGTGGGTTAAAACCCACTCTCTACATTGTCTAGAAAGCATTTTTACCTTGTTCCCTGGCTCCGCCAGGGAACAAGTTATAGAGGCTCTTCCTCTAGTTGGCAATGGTGCCAGATATGAGTTTTTACCGACTAATAAATAATGCTTGAAGTAATTGTAGTATTGTTTTCCCCAAATGGGATAATTTCTTTTGGGATTTTTTTTCCGCACCCTTAAGCGATCGCCCGTGGAAGACCAAATTGATGCGATCGCACCACCCCCCCCGGACCAGAAACCGGGTTTCTTATTTCAACTTTGGATAAGATTAGAAGATATCTCAGAAACCCGGTTTCTTGCAGCAAGGGGGCGATCGCTCGGTGGAACCACGGCCATCTGCACAAACTAGAGCAAAATTGTTAGCATATTTAAATATGCGTTAAATATAGTCGCGGTACTCTCACGGTGATGATCCCCGGAAATATCAGCGGTCCTCAACGGTTGCTAGTCCGAGTCAAGTTTGGCCAAAACCTGCGGGAAACTATCTATCCTGCTATTCTGACTCAGGAATAGCCACCGGTTACTACTTGTTACCTGTTGCTCCCTTTGCTGGGAAGTATCTTTTGCTGCGGGGATCCGAACGTGCTGTTGCCGGTTATACTAGCCCAGAAACCCGGTTTTTCGACAAAACCGGGTTTCTTCATGCATTCTTGAGATGCTCTCGTGGCACCTTATTGATGGCGAGATCGCCACCTGCTGGCACCGGTGTATACAGGCCGCTTCGATGCCAAATTATCCCTGGGAGGTTATGACTCGCAGTTGTCACCTGCTGGCACCGGCGTACTGGACGATGCTCTCGCAGTCTGCGAGGTTATTGCTCCCAAAATGGCACCGATGGCGATCGCCACTTGCTAGCACCGGCGTATACAGGCTCCTTCCCAGGGAGGTTATTGCTCCGGTGGGAGGTTATTACTCGCAGTCACCACCTGCACCGCACCGGCGTATACAGAGACTCTCTCGCCAGGAAAGGCTGGCTTATCCATGGCTGGGGGACGATAATTGTATCTGACATCACCGGAGTGGTACTTTATCGATTTTTCGGACCGTCCGCGGGCCGATCGCGCCCTACCCGGCGTCGGCTACGGTCGCCCGATCGCTCTTAGCATTGCGCCAGAGGATATTTCAGAAACCCGGTTTCTTGCTTTAACCAGTCAAAGGGGCGATCGCACCCACCACCAGCACCAGAAACCGGGTTTCTTTTTGAACCTTGGATAAAGATTAGAGGAGATCTCAGAAACCCGGTTTTTCGCAACTGGCGGGCGATCGCATCCACCACCAACGGGC
>JBFRWI010000217.1:0-78153 GCA_051439505.1 Hormoscilla sp.
TCGCCCCGGCATCTTTTGCCAATAGAGCTGTTTGTAATTCCTCTAAGTCTGTGAAGGCATCCTCGACAAACTCTTGCAATAGTTCTAACTTAAACTCTTCATCTCCTCGCGTGATTTCTTCCAGGCGCTCGCTATCTACTGGCGATCGATCCTCGCTATCTACGGGTGAGTCACTATCGGGGATTGGCTCTTTGGCCTCTAATGGTAGCCATCGAGAAATAACGGCTGACAAATCTGACATCGATACTGGTTTACTGAGGTAGTCATCCATGCCCGCTGCCAGACATTTTTCCCGATCGCCCTTCATCGCATTTGCCGTCAGGCCGATCACAACCGCATGACGCTCATCACCTTCGCGTTCCCGCAGCAAGCGCGTTGCCTGGTAGCCGTCCAACACTGGCATCTGACAATCCATCAACACAATTTCATACCACTCTTGCTCGATTGTATCAAGAAATTCTTGACCATTATTTACGCAATCAGCCTCGACACCCAGCTGTCGCAACTGATTGAGTACCACCTTTTGATTGATGGGGGTATCTTCCACTAAGATAATTTTAATTTTAACAGCATGAAAATTTTGTGGGACATGATGTTCACGGTCACTTGCGTCCGACTGGGTACTCCCGACCACCTCCGATTTGCTGACCAGGGAACTCATTAAACAATCGTACAGCGACGATTCCTTGATGGGCTTGAGTAAATAGCCGACAAACCCGATTTTCCGCACGCGGTCGGCGATGTCCCCCCCATCGAGAGAAGTCAGCAGAATTAACTTCGTCTGGGCCAAAGCAGGTTCGTTTCCGATTAACTGCCCCAGCATTTCGCCGTTCATCTGGGGCATTTGCATGTCCAGCAACGCCACCTCGTAAGGTTTGCCTTCGGTCGCGGCGTCCCGTAAAGCAGTAAGGGCGCTCTGGCCGTCTTCTGCTTCGGAAACTTCCATCCCCCAACTCGTGGCGAACAGGCGCACCACCTGGCGATTAGTGGCATTATCGTCCACTACCAACAGCTTCTTCCCGGTGATCACTTCTGTGGGAAAATCGATCGTCTCTTCCGACACGGGACTGCCGCATTCAGTTGCGATCGTAAACCAGAAGGTGGAACCAACCCCTTCTTCGCTTTCTATGCCAATTTCCCCACCCATCAACGTTATCAGCTGCTTGCAAATAGCCAGACCTAAACCCGTCCCCCCATATTTGCGGGTAGTGGAGGCGTCTACTTGGGAGAAAGATTTGAACAACTTTTTTCGAGCTGCTTTGGGAATGCCTATTCCCGTATCCCGGACGCTAAACCGCAGGTGGCATTGGTCGCCACAGGTATTATTCCGATCCGCGCAGGAGTTGACATTCGGTCTATCCACGCTAACTTGGATGACAATTTCTCCCGTTTCGGTGAATTTGATGGCGTTGCCGATCAAGTTGGTGAAAATTTGACGCAGGCGAGCGGCATCAGCTTTGAGGAAACGCGGTACTTCTGGTTCGACGACCCCAGCTAATTCCAGACCTTTCGCAGCGGTTTGGGGCGCAAACAAATCCAGCAGGTTTTCCAGGAGCTTTTTGAGGTCGAAATCATGGGGATCCAGCCGCATTTCCCCAGCTTCCAGTTTAGAAAAGTCGAGAATGTCGTTAATAATCAACAGCAGGTTCTCGCCGCTGCTATAAAGCGTTTTCACAAAATCACGTTGCTGCTCGTTGAGGGGCGTTTTCAAGAGCAAATCCGTCATTCCCAGCACCCCGTTCATGGGGGTGCGGATTTCGTGGCTCATGTTGGCGAGGAATTGCGATTTCAGGCGGGCCGCTTCTAGGGCTGCTTCCCGCGCTTCTACCAATTCATTGATGATGTCTGTCACCATAACCATGCCGCCGATCGTACCATCAGGTTCGTACCAGGGTTGAATTGCCCAGCGCAGATATATTTTACTGCCATCTTCCCGATCAAATAGATCTTCGGGATTCCCGATGACTTCCCCTTGTAAGGCTCGCTGATAAATACTTTGCCAGCGCTCTGGTAGATATGGGAATATTTCATAGTGGCTGCGACCAATCAGAGAGTCGTCAGTTAAATTATAATCGGCCAACCATTTATTAGAGTAAGCGATATAGCACATTTGGCTGTCGAACATTGCCATTGCTACGGGAGCATTTCTGACAATTTGCCGCAGATGCTGGCGTTCTCGTTCTAATGCTGCTTGTGTCAGCTTGCGATCGGTAATATCTTCGGCTATTCCAGCTATCCGGTAGATTTGGCCCGCCTCGTTTTCAACGCCGAAGGCCCGATCGCGAATCCAACGAAGTTCTCCGGACCCTGTTATAATCCGATATTCTTGATCGTATTCCCCGCGCCCCTGTTGTGTCGAGGCCGAGACCATCCGATCGCGGTCTTCTGGATGGATAGCATCCAACCATGTAGCGGGTTCCGCGTACAACTTTTCACAGGAGCGACCCCAGATTTTCTCATAGGCCGGACTCACGTAAATCATCTGGCTTTTAGCTGGGTTAGTCATCCAGAAGACGGCATTAATGTTTTCCGCCAACTGACGGAACCGTTCTTCGCTCTGGCGCAATGCTAATTCTGCCTGCTTGCGCTCGGTGATGTCGGTGAGAATGACTGTTAAGATAATTTCACCTTCTAAATACAGCTTGGAAATGGAGGCTTCTGCGGGAAATTCTGTCCCATCCCGGCGACGGGCTAAAATTTCTAGGCGATCGCCCATCCGCCGGGCCCTCTCGCTAGACTCCTGAAATCGATCGACATGCTGCCGATGAATGTGGGCCAACCTTTCGGGTAACAGGATATCCAGGGGCTGACCGATCGCCTCTGAGGGGCTATAGCCAAATTTTTTCACTGCGCCTTGGTTGAACAGAGTAATGCGTTGTCCGGCATCGATGGAAATCACCGCATCTGCCGCCAGATTGAGAATTCCTGCCAGTCGCGCTTCCGATTTTTGTAAAGCTTTCTGGGCGATGACGCGATCTGTGACATCCATTACTAACCCGAATAGCCGTTCGACAACCCCACGGTCATTCTTTTGCGTTTCTCCCCAACCGCTAATATGTCTGATTGCGCCATCTGGGCGGATGATGCTAAAGTCAATTTGGTAAGATTTCCCCGTGGCGATCGCCTCTTGAACCATTTGGGCGTGGGGTTCCCGGTACTCGGGATGCAGCAGAAGCTGAAATTCATCTAATGTCGGTGCTGTACCCGGTTCGAGGCCGCAAATTCGGAAATATTCTGCCGACCAAGTCATGGTTTGGGTCGCCACATCAAATTCCCAATTACCGATATGGGCCATTCTTTGAGCTGCTTGCAGGTTCCGCGCCGTTTCGCGCAATTTCTCTTCTGCCAGTTTGCGATCGGTAATATCATTGAGGATCCCAGAAACCCCCTGTACCGTGGCATCTTCAGCCTCTATCCGGTTGCCAAAAACTTCCACCCAACGAATCTTACCAACTGATGTCAGCCATCTCACCTCACAGCGATAATAATCCCTCTGGCATGACATCAGTTGGGAAAATTCCTCTCGGGCTAAGGCCCGATCGCTCGGATGAATTGATTCCCACAATTGCTTGCCAATGCTTTCTGCTGTCGAGTACCCCATTATTTCCGTCCAGGCCGGGTTAAGAAACTTCCACTCTCCCCTGGCATTGGTTTGAAAAATCACTTCCTTAACATTTTCTACCACCGAGCGATATTGAGTTTCGCTTTTCTGCAAAGCCGCCTCTGACTGCTGGCGTCCGATAATCTCTGTTTGCAGTTGCTCGTTCATTTGAGCTAACTTAGCCGTCCGCTCCTGCACCAACTCTTCTAAATGTCTCTGGTATCGCAGCAGTTCCTGTTCTCTTTCCATTTCCGAGGTGATGTTGCGGCATATACAGATTACTTGCTCTGACGAAATGGGCGATATCGTAGCCGCAAACCACACATCTTTTGACTCAATGGGCACACAATAGTCGCAGCTTACAGGTTCACCAGATTTGAGAGCTTCTTGGATACAACTGAGGAAAATCTCTACTAATTCTATGGGGAATACATTATGCAATGTATCGCCAATTAGCCGAATTTCTGCTTGTGAGAATAGCACCGGTTTAGTCGGAGCAATTTCTAAATAATTTCCCTGGGCATCCCATACGAAAACCACATCCGTCATGCCAGCGAATACAGCTCGCAGTTGTGCATGTTCTGCTTGCAAAAGGTTTTCGGTGTAGACTCGCTCTGTGATATCCACAGCCCAGGATACCGCGCCCATAAAGTTGCCAGTCGAGTCTCTCAGGGGCGTGTGATACCACTGACAAGTAATGTGGCGAAGATCTTTAGTGATATTTTCGTTAGTGCTGCAATAGTTACTATTGCTCGTTAATAAGTTATCCGGGTTGACTTGGGACTTGGCATTCTCTGGCATCAGGAAAGACAAAGGTTGCCCGATCGCCTCCGAGGCGCTATAACCAAACATTGTGGATGCTGTCGGGTTCCAGGCAGTAATGGACAAATCCTGGTTCCATTCAATGAAAGCGAGGGGAGTTTGTTCTATCAGCAGGGACAGCTTCTGGTTGGTGGATCTGAGCTGTTTTTCTATTTCGACGCGATCGCTAATATCTCTCTTCACGCCAATCAGTCCAATTACCTTACCTTCGCTGTCACGATAAGGACTTTTTTTGGTCAGATAGGTTCGCAGCACTCCCCCTGTCGGGATCTCCTCTTCTACCTCCTGAGTTTCTCCGGTCGCGATCGCCAGGCGATCTTGCTCCTGGATCCGGGCCGCCACCTCCGGAGGCAACAGTTGGGTATCGTCCTTGCCAAATACTTCTTCGGTGGACAGGCCAAATATTTGAGCCGTGGCCGAGTTTAGCATCAAATACTGTCCGGAGAGATTTTTCAGAAAAATCGCATCGCTAGCGCCCTCCACCATGGCGTACAGCAGCTGATAGCTGTTCTCTAGTGCTGTTTCTATGTGCTGGTTAGAGAGGTTTTCCCTTTGCCGGTCAGTGCTTGGCTGGATCATAAGTATTTATACCTAATACTTTTGGTAGCTCGTATTTATCTATAAATCTAGGCTACTGGAATTTGGGTGAAAGTGGAACTGGCCACAAATTTCGAGCGGTCCTGGGTCGCGCATCCGTCCTTTGTGCTGCCTCGTTTCACCTCACATCTGGTGGCCCTGGGGTAACAGCTGCACTACCCGATCGCGAGACCGCCCATAAGATCATAGTATCTCATGGGCGGTCTCGTAACACAGGGGAAAATGGCTAATTGCTAATTGCTAATTGCTAATTGCTAATTGACATAACTAATTTTAATTTTTCGATTAGCCATCAATCAAAAATTCGCAAAAAGTTAAAGATCGAGAAAATACCTCCCAAAGGACTGGTAATGGTTCCCAGGGTATCAGAAACGCCAGCTAGGGTCGATCGCCTGACGACAATGACATCATTATGCCGCAGAGTGGGATTGGTGCGATCGCTAATCCCGGCAGCCAAATCGATTTTAATTTTGCGTTTATCAACTGTACCATTAGGATTGAGGCGAATCAACTCTACGGATGCTTTACTTGCCCGCCGGTTGTCAAATCCTCCTGCTGCTAGCAGGGCTTGATTGAGGGGGGTATTAGGGGGAACTTCTACAATACCAGGTTGGGGGACTTCTCCAACTACATTCACATTAATTGTATCGGGAGAAAAGCTAGCCGCTGCTAAGGAAGGTGCTTCTGTTGAGGAAATTCTCAGGGCTGTGGGAATGACGATCGTATCTCCATCATGCAAGATGGCATCTTGACTGAGGTCTCCTGCTTGTAACAGTTCCCACAAATTGAGAGAAATTACCCGGGCGTTTCCCGCGCGATCGGCGCGGCGGACCTGGATGCGGCGAATGTCAGCTTGCTGGGTAATTCCGCCTGCTTGGGCGATCGCCTCTGTCAAGGTGGGCGGACTGCTGCGGATGCGATCGCGATCGATTCTAATTTCTTGTGGTTTAATAGTATAAGCTCCCGGACGGGACACTTCTCCCACCAGAGCAATTTTCAGGGGTGGGGTGATTTGTGGGGCAAAGCTAGCAGCTGCTAGTTGACGATTTCGCTCCAGATCGATATTGCTGGCGGTGGGCACAATAATTGTATCCCCATCCCGCAAGCTAAGATCGAAAGCGGAGTTAGAATTCTGAAATAATTCCCACAAAGAAACGATGAAAAGTTGCTCTTTTCCTTGAAACATTCGCCGCAGTTGGACTTGGCGGACATCAGCGGTTCCTGTGAGACCGCCTGCTAACCTAACTGCTTCGGTGATGGTGGGAAATTGTCTATCGGCGGTGAGGGCAACTGTGTAAAACCCCGGACTATTTACTTCTCCAGAGATGCCAATTTTTACGGGACGGGGGGCGAGAAGATTAACTGTCACTAAAGGTCGAAGTACAAAGGGCCCATACTGTTGAGAAATAAATTGCGTCACCTGGGGTATTGTCAGTCCTCTGACTAGCAAGCTGCCGATGACTGGCAGGTTGATGGTGCCGTCGATTAATACTTGGTATTCGTTGCTGTATTCTGGCACGTCAAATACTTCCACGCGCACCCGATCGCCCGCTCCTAGGGTATAAGCTGTTTCCGGAATAACTTGGGTAACAATTTCCGGGCTTTGTGGCCTGGCAGCAATTTGCGCGATCGCCACATTATCGAAAGCAAAACAACACAAGTACAAAGTTAAAAATAAGGATATTTGCTTGTTCATGGTTTCTCGTTCATTTGAGATTGATAAATGTAGGGTGGACAACAATACTTCAAGGGATACAACCTGTCCGGAGCGAGGGGGGGCCCAAACCGACATTGTAGGGATCGCCGCGATCAGACCCCCGTAGCGCTCCTGCGTCGCGCACTTCGTAAAAGCGCAGCGGCCCGACGCAGGAGGGCTAGCAATCTCCCCGACGACGCAGGATCCCTATTCATCCCATACAGGGCGGGGATTGCTTCGGGGGGGGGGTTATCTAAATTGAGCAGGCCGTTAATCGCGGGAGTACCCCCCCTCGCAATGACAAATAAAAATAAAATGCTTAACCGAGAAATATTGGGGTGGACAATACCTTTGGACATTAGCAATTAGCAATTAGCAATTAGCAATTAGCCATTCTCAATTCTCAATTCTCAATTCTTAATTCAGGCGATCGGGAAGCATAGTATCGCTGATAGTAGTAGCCATAGGAGTGAGAGGTATAGCGTTTAACACCATTGGCAACCACGCCCAAAACCGAAGTATGAGACTGTTTTAGTCCGTCTAAAACCTGCTTCAGAACTGACCTGTCAGTTTGACCCAACCCGACTACCATGACAATTCCTCCTGTATGAACTGCTAGCAGTTTTGCATCTGCGAGACCGGCCAGGGGAGGAGTATCGAAAATTACTAAATCAAATAAATTTTGTAATTGTTCGATCAAGTTTCGCATCTTTTGGGAGGAGAGTAGTCGGGTGGGGTCTGGCGGTACTTGACCAGCAGTTAACACGTACAGGTTGTCTTCAGCAGGCGATCGCTGGGTGACTTCCTGCAAGTCTAAAGAGTCTGTAGAAATCAGATTACTCAGTCCCCAAGCATTGGGCAGATCGGTCATCATATGAATGGCAGGACGACGCAAGTCTGCATCTACCAACAACACTCTGCGCCCCATTATAGCAGCTGCTTGGGCTAGGTTTAAGGCAATAGTTGATTTACCTTCTGAGGGTAAAGCCGAACTGATAACTAGAGATTGCAGGGGCCGATCGGGACTGAGAAATTGCAGATCGGCATGCAAAGAACGGAAAGCCTCCTCAAAGACAGAAACCCGATATCTACCATAAGACTCTAGTGAGGGTTGTCGATCGGGCTGCCCTTTCTGCTTGAGTTTTTTCCTAAATGGAATCATGCCTAAAATTGCTAGTCCCGTGCCGTCTTTAATCTCATCTGAGGAGTGAAACTTATTGTCCAGCTTTTCCGCTAATAAAGCCGCTCCGGCGCCACCCAGTAATCCGGCGATCGCCCCTAAGAGTAAACTGCGGGGTACATTGGGGGAGGTGGGGTCTTCCGGCGCTGCTATTTCCGAAATTAACTGCCAGGGCAAAGCTGTTTGTGCTGCTTCAATTTCCAGGTTTTCCCGCACTTCCAAAAAGCGATTCAAACTTTCCGTTGCTACTTCCAGCGAGCGTTGTAAATCAGTATATTGGCGGGAAATAATTGCCAATTGCTGCATTTGCTGACCCAGTACATCTTCTGCTTGAGCGATCGCCCAGTTGCGAGCCACCAGCACCTGCATTTCATTGATGGTCTCTATCTGCTTGCCAGTCAGTTCTAGGCGAATTGAATTAGGAGAAGCCAATGCTCCCACATTTCCTGCTACCTCTGCAAATTTGCTGCCCAGCACTGCTTGAGCTTCTTGTGCTAACAAAGGTAACAAATTGTTGCGCTGTTCTTGCAACCTTTGCACGATCGGATTAATTTTAGTTAACCGCGCTGATTCGATCGCGATCTGACTTTCTACCTCTTGTAACTGGTTGAGTAACTGTTGGTAGCGCGGGGCTTCACTCAGGGCCGTGTAGACGATCGCCCGGTCCAGGTCTACCCCCAATTGTTTTTGCAGTCTTGCTAACAGGGACTGAGTTTCCACTAACTGGGATCTCGTTTCTTGTCGTTGCTGCGCCAAATTGCTAATGCGCCCGGACAACAGCCTCCCCTGAACTTCTGGCTCAATTAAATTATGTTTTTGGCGAAAGCTTTGTAAATTTTCTTGCAGTTTATCCACTCGCTGTTGGAGGATGGGCAACTGTCTATTGACAAATTCCAATCCCTGTCGCAGGCTAGTTTGCTGCTCGCTCAGAGAGTATTTGATATAGCTATTGGCAAATTCGTCTAAGACAAATTTAATCTTTTCTGGAGCTGTATCGTTATAACTAACCTCTAAAATTTTCGTTTCTCTAAATCTGTTAATTCTCAAGTTGCGCCGAATTGACTCTTCATCAACCTCGGGATACTGAGATTGAATTTCCTTCAGGGTAGGAGCCATGACTTGAGGACTCCAGAGTACCTGAATTTGTGTATCATAATCCAGGGTAGGCTCTGGCCTCCCAGCATTTTTGGCCAGGGTTGGGGCCAGGCGATCGAAATTTTCTTCACCTTTAACTGATTCTACTAATAGCTGAAACTTCCCCTCATAAACTGGTTCTTGAGTCAAGACCTTAGCTAAAACTCCAGAACTAACGGCGAGGCTCACCCCTGACAGCAAGAAGGCACGGCGACGGGCCACAGATAATAGCTGACGTAGATTTAAACCATCTTCATCAGGCTGGGGCAAGGGAATAGCATAGGGTGGATATTGTTCGTTCCCGTTATGTAATAAGGAATCTTCAGAAGCAACCATATTGTAACAGTTGGTAGTTGTCAGTTTTCAGATATACTGCGAAAGGTCAGGAACTGCGCTTCACAAAGCAGCTAATATGTCATTGCGAGGGGGGGGGCAAATTGAGAGATCCTTGTGCGAGAGGAAGTAACTCCCCCCCCCGAAGCAATCTCCTGCGAGCGTGTGGGAGATTGCTTCGGGGGTCTTAAGTAAAAGCATACCACAGTGGAGGTTTTGGGATCCCCCCTCGCAATGACACGTTTTTCTCCATTTTGCGCAAGTCGATACCTTTCAAAGTATAAAATATTTAATCATGCTTGTTAAGTGATACATCAGGAAATTACCAAATCCGCAATGCTCGCGAACGTCTCAATTGTTCCGCTTGCTCCCTGTTCAGGCTATTTAAGAAATCTTTGGTCTCCTGGATGGCGCGATCGAGTCCCTGAGCGTCACTGGAAATATAGGCATTTTCTAACTCTTGGGATAACTGTCTGGCAGTATTGATAATCTCAGGACTTATCGGGCTATCAGCACCCACAAATGTAGGTGCAGGACTGTTCCAAACATTTGCTCCCGAGAAATCCTCTTGCAGTCCAAAATTCGCCCTAGCTGAATTCATACCAATGCCTGATAAAATCAGGGAAAGACCAATAAGGCAACTGCTCTTAATTATGGCGTGCATTACTTTTCCTCCTTTAAAAACTAACTAAAACCGATAGAGAAAACCACCACCCAAGACGAACCGTGGTTTATTACCGCCACCAGCAAGATCGCGCACGGCGGGAGTAATTACTAGAGGGATGTTTTCAAAGGGGACGATGGAAAGTCCTACTCCCAAGTCCTGTCCCGACCATTCGGCGATGATACTCACGGGTTGCGCTACCCTGAATGCTACATTACCAAAAACATTGATTCCGTCTTCATCATCTGACAGTGCTTCAGCCGTGCGGAAGTGCCCATTCCCTAAACCAGCAGTTACCACAATGCGACTGAAGGGCCGATCGATATCCTCTTTTGTCCGGAAAATCTTGGTGGCCACGCCATAGAAACTGTTTTCAAAACCATTGTCATCGCCGAGATTGACAAGGCCATTCACTCCAGCGGCGATCGCGAAATCCTCTGATAACCGGCGATGGACTTTGAGATTAAATGCGCCACTGCCAAAGTCGCGAGTATTGTTGCCAAAGCTAGCGAAGGTATAGCTGAGTTCTACACCCACAGATTCAGTAGCATCCCCTAGGCCAATTCCCAAACCTAAAGAACCGTCATTTGACTCAGATCCGCGCACCCTCTCTTGAAAGCTAGCAGCAGTGTAGAGGGTATTGTTATCGGCACCAAAAGCCGAAGGAATGGCAATGGTCATGCCAGGCGATCGGGCCTCATTTTCCGCCACTGTTGTTGCTTCTAAACCTTCCAGTTGCTGTTGCAGGCGGCGAATTTCTTCAACATCGGCAGGGGAAACCGGGCTACTATCTTGGCCAATACCTTGGGCGACAACCGTTTTATTTTTCTGGACGAATGCCTGCTTCTGGGCAGCATTTTCTAATGGTAATAGGTCTTTAGCACGGCCCTTGGGCAGGGGATTTGCTGTCGGGACAACTGGGTAAGAGGCTAGGACTGGCTGGGTTTGAGTCGGCGCGATCGCAATTGTCGAGGGAGGGGAAGGGCGAGGAAATGAGTTATCTATGCTTCTGGGATATTTTTCCCGAACCGTGGGAATTTCAGCAGCTATCGGGGAACTCTCTGGAAAACCCAGGCTAAATTCAGGCAGATCGCTGCCTAGATTACTGGGCACTGCTATGGGTGATGTCAGAGGGAGTTGACCAATATTCTCGTCAGATGCTTGCGGAGATGGTCGCGTGCCCTTCGAGTTCAAAGCATAGCTGTTCCCTGACAATTGCGGTATGTTGAGAGTTTCAGGTGGCGCAATTTCCGAAGCTATTTTTAGTTCAAGTTCGGAAAAACGATCGAGGTCATTGTCCCTGGTGGGGGACAGTTGCTGAGGGTTTGAGACTACCTTAGCCTTTTGAGTCAACATATGCATGGCTATGTAGCTGAAATTCCCCAGGGTAATCAGAATTAAGATAACGCGCATTTCATTTTGGTCAGATAAAAAACTGTTTGCTGTCCTAGTCGGTCAAGAAACCGGGTTTCTCCGGTCTGAGCATTGATATGTCTGGTGAAGATGAACCTCCAAACCCGGTTTATAGCTTCTACTTGACCAATGCTCTAGGCTAACCAGTGATACTGAGTTAAGCGCGTCCATCAGGAAAAATCTGCCAGACCAGATGCCCCCACTTTTCTCTACAAAAATAAAATTTACTGTCCTGTTTGCCAGATTAACGCAGGTATAGGTAAGCAAAGCAGTGGACAATATAGCAAGCGTCACCCTTATGATTTCTAAACCCTTCATGCAGCAGCGACCCCTAACCTACCTGATCACCGGGGGCGCGGGATTTATTGGCTCTCATTTATGTGAAACCCTCTTGGCCCAAGGCTGTCGCGTCTCGGTAATTGATGACCTTTCCACTGGCAGTATCGATAATATTCGCCATTTACTTCCTCATCGGGATTTTCACTTTGCCTATGCCAGCATTACCAATGAAGTGGTGTTGGACCGCTTGGCGTCGGAAGCAGATATCATCGTCCATTTGGCAGCGGCGGTGGGAGTGCAATTAATCGTCTCTCATCCGGTGCGCACGATTCAAACTAATATCATGGGCACGGAAGCAGTTCTGCGGGCAGCAGTTCGATATCAGGCGAAAGTGATTCTTGCCTCCACCTCGGAAGTCTATGGCAAAGGAAATCGCATTCCTTTTCGAGAAGATGATGATGTGGTGCTGGGACCGACGATCCGCAACCGCTGGTCCTATGCTGCTTCCAAGATGGTCGATGAGTTTCTCGCATTGGCCTATTACCAGGAAAAACAACTGCCCGTCGCGATCGCCCGTTTATTCAATACAGTAGGTCCGAGACAAACGGGGCGCTATGGCATGGTAATTCCGAGATTTGTGCAGCAGGCGTTAGGGGGGGAACCCCTAACAGTGTACGGAGACGGAACCCAATCGCGATGTTTTTTGCACGTGCAGGATGCGGTGAAGGCCCTAGTAGCATTAGCATCAGCGCCCGAAGCAATTGGCGAGGTATTTAATATCGGTCAAGTGCAAGAAATTACGATCTTGGATTTAGCCCGCAAGGTAATTACCATGGTAGAGGGAGAAAGCTTCAATTCCGATTCTCGCATCCAATTCGTGCCCTACGGACAAGCTTATGCCCCTGGGTTTGAGGACATGCAGCGGCGGGTACCAGATATTTCTAAGATCTACCAATATTTGGGATGGCAACCCACCCACGAACTCTCGGAAATCCTCCAAGATGTAATAGTTAGTTGCGATCGCCAGCAGGAAGTGGTTGTGGCATGAAAATATTGCTAGTCACGGGCATCTTTCCCCCAGATATTGGCGGTCCTGCCACCTACGTACCCAAGATCGCAGCCAGTTTGACTGAACGAGGGCACGAGGTGCTGGTTTTGACCACTAGCGAACCGGAAAATCTCGACTACGATACTCTAGAGTTTCCCTTTCAGGTGGTGCGCATGAACCGACGAGTAGCCCTTTGGCGTCGTCCCTGGGATTACGTGAAGTATATCTGCTATTACGGTCGGGATGTAGATCTCATCTATGCTAACGGAGTATTTCTGGAAACAGCCTTAGGGAATAAATGGCTGCACAAACCCCTGGTGATGAAAGTGGTCGGCGACCCCGCTTGGGAACGGGCTAGAAACAGGGGTTGGGTGGAGGACAATTTTGAGGTATTTCAACAGCAGCGATATAATTTGCAGGTGGAAACTCTTAAGGCCATCCGAACTTGGAGTATCCGTCAAGCTGACAAAGCGATCGTCCCTAGCAAGTACCTGGCCCGCCAAGTAGCTGGGTGGGGCATTCCCCACGGAAAAATTGCTGTTATCTATAATGCGGTAGATTTGCCCTCCGGTCTTCAGCCGGCGGTTGTCCCATTAAAGACACCGATAAAGGTGGTAACGGTGGGACGGTTAGTATCTTGGAAGCAGGTAGATAAAATAATCGAGGCGATCGCCCCCTTAGATGATGTCGGATTAGTTATTATTGGCGAGGGTCCCGAACGATCTTTTTTAGTAAATATCGCGGCCAAACAAGAGATGGGCGATCGGGTATATTTTGCGGGGCAACGCTGCCAGAAAGAGATGCTAGCATTAATGGCAGCTTGTGACCTATTTGTCCTCAATTCTACTTACGAAGGCTTGCCCCATGTAGTCTTAGAAGCAATGAGTTTAGGATTGCCCGTAGTCGCCACCGCAGTAGGAGGTACGCCAGAATTAGTCAGAGATAAAGAGAATGGCAGGTTAGTAGATCCTAGCGCTCGTAAAAGCCTTTGTGAAATCATCTCCACCTTAGTTAAATCCCCAGAAGAACGCCAGGGTCTGGCGGCGGCAGGCAGGCAGGCGATCGCCCAGTTCAGTTGGCAGCGTTTGGTGTCAGAAACGGCCACTTTACTGTCAGCATATTATCGGGGTTAACAGCAGTTACAAAAAAAATCTGCCGATCTGCGAAAATATTGCGGAATGCCGAGCTAATTGGATGTATTATATATCTAATGAGGTTTCACTATCGACCCTTGTCGATCTGGTCATAACTCAATTTGGAACAATAGAGGAATAATGCGATGTATGCGATTGAGTTTGAAGCTACTATTGAAGATGGAATGATTCGGATTCCGCAAGAATATTTGGCGCAATTACAGCCACGGCTGAAAGTCATTGTGTTGCAAGAAGAATCAGGGGAGAAACAAGAGGCTCTCAAGCAAAAGGATGAATTTTTAGCCAAGGTGGCGCAGCATCGTTTCGATCTGCCGCCAGACTATCGCTTTAACCGGGAAGAACTTTATGACAGAATCTAAATGTTTCTTGGATACCAATCTCTTGGTCTATCTCTATAGTACAGATCCGAAGTCAGCGACTATAGAAAACTTGATTAATGCCCATTTTGGTGAGATATGCCTGTCGATTCAGGTGTTGAACGAACTGTATAGTGTCTTGACGCGCAAAAACTTGACAACCAAAGAAGAAGCGCAAAGTATCGTCAACGATCTGATCGATAGTTATAGTATTTATTGTATTGACGAGCGATGTATTAAGCGAGCGATCGGGATCAATATCAAGTACCATTTTTCATATTGGGATAGTTTGATTATTGCGGCGGCCCTTGAAGTCGGTTGTACCACACTGTATTCGGAAGATTTGCAGCACAACCAGTTAATCGAAGATGCCTTGACAATTCTGAACCCGTTTATGATGAGCAAATAAATGCAGGTTTTCTCAGAACAGCCAGTTTAGCTGGCAGCGTTTGGTGTCAGAAACTGCCACTTTACTGTCAGCATATCATCGTGGTTGCTGGCCATATATATGATAGTTTAACTTCTCATGTAAAGGCGATCGACATGTAATTTACATAATTTTATGGAGGGGAAATCAGAAAAATTAAGTAAATATACGGTTTAGTAGCTGTTGATAGTTGATTAAGATAGTGGAGAGAGCAGGAGAATAATCGCTCCTCAATTAATCAGAAATTCCCGAGATTGAAACCGCGTTGGTCAGAGATCGGGGTGCATCAAGTTAATTAAACTAAGGGACTGGAAGCAATGTTTGGCGAAGATAGCGGAACGGATTTTTTTTTGATTGAGGACATGCTGCCCAAGGAGCAAGAACAATACCGAGAAACTGGCGAACGGGAAATCAACTTGGACAATAATGGAATTGCCATTGCCTCGTATGATGAAGGGTTCTTAGAATTGAATCAAATATTATTTGGCTCGGAAAATGGGACAAATAATCAGACTATTAATCAAAATCGGACGAAAAAACAGCCGCTGGCTCCTTTACCCCCTCCCAAAGCAATTGAAGAGATAGTCTTAAAGAGGAAGACAGCAGAATCAAGCGCTGCGGACTTCAACGGCGATGGCGTTCCCGACATCTTGTGGCGCCATTATCCCACGGGAGTGAATGGGGCGTGGCTGATGAACGGCACAAATTATGTTCGTAGCCGTTCCCTGCCCCGGGTACGTAACTCCGACTGGCGGATGCAGGGCGCGGGCGACTTTGACGGTGATGGCAAAGAGGACGACATTATCTGGCGCAACTATGATAACGGGAGGAATGCGGTGTGGCTGATGGAGGGTCGAAATCGAGTCGGAAGCCAGACTCTCTCTCGTGTAGCTAACCTCAACTGGCGCATACAGGGCGTCGGCAACTTCGACAATGATGGCAACGCGGACGACATTCTCTGGCGTAACTATGAGACTGGGTCCAATGAGGTGTGGCTGATGGATAATGGCAATGATAACGGCGTTCTCCTCTCTAGCGAGACTAACCTCAACTGGCAAATTGGTGGCACGGGGGACTTCAATAGCGATGGCAGCACCGATATTCTCTGGCGCAATTATGCTACCGGCGCGAATAAGGTGCAGTTGATGAATGGCACTACTGAGGGCAGTGAAGTCTCTCTGGAAAGTTTGGCCGACACGAATTGGCGCATGAGCGGCACGGGAGACTATAACAACGATAATAATATCGATATTTTGTGGCGCAACTATGAGACTGGAGAGAATTTATTCTGGCTGATGAATGGCACCAGCAAGGACTCGGAAGTCGATCTGTTTACTGTCTCTAACTTGGACTGGGAAATTGGCTTGCAGGATAGTTTACCCGAAGCTTCTGATAATGGCGGTGGCGGTGGCGGTGGTACGGCCCTCCCCGCTGTTATTAATAGTGACACGATTAAGTTCTCTCCTGGAGATGACGAACAGGCGATCGCCGCTACCGGTGCCGCCAGTCTCACCATCGGCACCCAAACCATTTATGTGGGTACCTGGCAAGCATCGAGTAACAATCAAAACCCAATTATTGCCAGTTTTGACAGCAGTAACCCCAGGAACAATTGGGTAAAAACGGACTATGAAGCCACAGGTGCTGACGGTCGCGGTTTGGGCTTATTGTGGGATGGCAGTAACCTGTTTGCCGCCTTCACCACGGACGGCACCCAAGGCAGTGTCAGTGAAGATTGGCGTCGGGCAACGGGTGCCACTGGTCAATTCAGTTGGCTGAACAGCTACGGATCGGGAGGCGGTGCCAAGGTATCAGTGGTGGGTAAACTCGACCTCGCTACGGGGGATCTGACAGATGCGGCTTATGTGTCAGCGTTGCTCACTAACGGAAATAGTAACACATTGACTGTAACCGATTTATCTGTTAACAGCAGTGGGAACTTGGTCGTCAATGCTAGCTCCTTTTTTAATCCCCGCAACCCGAATGGCAGCCGCATGACCCGAGTTGATACTAGCATTACTTCGCCCTTTGATTATACGATCGAGCTTACACCGGACCTGGATACTGTAGTCAGCACTGCCGCTGTTGGCTGGGTTGCCTAATGTTAGGTTTGTCAATGGCTAATGGTTAATGGCTAATTGAAACCATTAGCCGTAGGGTGGGCATTGCCCACCAAGACCATATCTTTGATGGAGAATATAGCCGTTTATCGTTCCCATTGGCGACCCCTGGAAAGGAGGATTTGGATCCTCTACCTGCCTTAAAAAATGAAGCATAAATGAACGATATATTAAAGAATTACTCTCTAAGTGTTGAATTTGCAGAAGCTAGCAGAGATGATGCAGATGCGCGATCGCCTTTTTGAAGTTGAATCAGAGTTAAGTGCAGAAGAAAAAAGAATTCTCGCTTTAGCCGATCGCCAGTTAATCCTGCGTGCGGCTGAGTTTTTTCTCGTTTCTCGTTCCCTGGCTCCGCCGGGGAACGTGGGTTTTGAGGCTCTGCCTCCTTTGACAAATAAAGTTTTCTCTAGTGAGGAGACCTAGGAACGAGGGTAATTCACAGGAGGCAGAGCCTCAGACTTCCCATTCCCAGGGAGACCCTGGGAACGAGGGTAAAGTTTTTGCTGCGGCCAAAGGCGCCAGCAGCCCAGAAACCCGGTTTTTACAGAAAACCGGGTTTCTTAATTTATTGGCTACTGCCCCAAAAAAGTTCCGGATCGTCAATATAGCTCCAGAATACGTGATTGGCCAAACAAACTTTAGAGGTAGATGCAGTCATTACCAAAGCTGTGGAAATACTTCCGCACGCAAGTCATCAAACGAAAATTTGTCCGAGACGTGGGAGTATTGACGATCGCCAATTTAGTAGCAGCCATGCTGAGTTTTGCCCAGGGGATTTTTGTGGCCCGTTGGCTGGGACCGGAACGCTACGGGATGGCGGCCTTGGTAATGACTTATCCTGGTTTGGTGTTCGCGTTTTTTGATGCTCGTTCTGCGGAAGCTTCGGTGAAATATCTGAGCGAATTTTATGCTCGGGGCGATCGCGATCGGGTGCTAGGGATGTGTAAATTGGGATATATAATAGATGTAGGCATAGCTATGTTGGCTTTTTTCACCGTGTTTTCTACAGCAAGTTGGGCGGCCCAAGCAATTGCTCACCGTCCAGAAGCTGTAGGACTAATAGTAGTCTATGCAGCAGCATTCATTCCCCGAGGGTTAGTGGGCACTTCTCGTGCAGTTATGGTAACATTGGGTAAATTTAATTTGATTGCCTGGATTGAAACTTGCACAACATTTTTGCGCGTGGTGTTAGTTTTAAGTTTAGCGTTCGCCGGTTGGCAAGTCGCAGGAGTGGTTTGGGGAAATACCATTGCCATGGCAGTAACGGGATTGGTTCAAGGGGCGATCGGGTGGTTTATGATTTATCGCCACTGGGGGGCATTACCTTTTCAAGGAAAATGCCAACATCTTAAACAGCAGAGTCAAGAAATATTCAAGTTTTTGTTCTACAACAATATCACAGCACTGATAGGAACGATTCCCAAGCAAATTGATATTTTATTATTAGGCTACTTTCGCAGTCCCTTAGAAGTTGGCTACTATCAACTAGCAAAAAAATTGAGCAGCATCGTTAGCTATTTTGTCGGGCCGTTACAATCTGTCACTTACCCTGAAATATCAAGACTTTCCGGCTTAGGCAAGATATCTGCCATTCAAAATAAAGTCAAAAAACTAGCCTTTCAGGTGGGATTGCCCTTGGGATTAACTGTTTTAGTTGTCACCCTACTACTACCTAGCGGATTAACAATATTTTTTGGCGATGAATATCAGCCTGCTGCTACAGCCATCCAGCTTTTATTTTTAGGCTCCGCTATTTGGCTAACCTTCTTTTGGCTAAAACCAGTGTTTATGACCATTGGGGAAATGAAATTTTGGGCTAGTAACTCAGTCTTGGTTGTGATGCTTACTTTGACAGGCTTTGCATTTGCAATCCCTGTGGGAGGGTATGTGGGCTTGGCATGGGTGTGGCTGATTACTGGTGGGTTGGGAGGGCATCTCTTTGCCACCATTTATCTTCTTTACAAGTGGAAAATCGCTAGTGCTGTTGCTGGAGAATTATAATGATCGCCAAAGTAAAAGACTTCTACGAAACTTACCCAGATCGCATTTTTGATAAAAGATACAATTCGCCTTATTGGCTGCGAAGCTATACTCACCGCCAAATTTATGACCAATTTTTACCTTATCTAAAAAAAGGGATGCAGGTACTTGATGCCGGTTGTGGAGAAGGCGTACTCAGTTGCTTAATCGCACAGCAAGGGATTGATGTTGTTGGAGTTGATTTATCTGCACCCAATATCGAGGCCGCTAGTCGTTTAGCTTCTCAGTGGAATGTTAACCCTAAGTTTTTGCAAGGAGACGCGGAAAATCTCCCGTTTTCAGACAATAGCTTTGATATTGTAATTAGTTCCCACGTACTCGAACATTTACCCGATTTGCATCAGGGATTGCGCGAGTTGTACCGTGTCACCGGGAGTGTGGCGCTGATTGCCATGCCTACTTGCTTAAATCCAGCTTGTTGGGTACTGCTGGGTGGCGATCGCTATTGGAAGTTGGGCAGGCGATCGATCATGGCAATGCCCATTGGTCTGAGCAAAACAATTGTTGCTTGGTTGTCCGGAAAAGAAGGCCCAGATGAAGGATATGCAGGGAATAACGAGTTACCCCATATTTGGCGCTTCCCTTGGGTCATGCGTCAGCAAATAGAAAGTGTTGGTTTTCAAATTGAGAAGTTTGAAGCAGGGCCACTTCTGTTTCCTTATCTGGCCCACTATATCCAGTCATTGCAGTCTGTGCAAAGAGCCCTAGATACATATCGCGATCGCCCGTTACTGCAGAACTTTGGCTACGGCAGTATGGCGGTTTGCTACAAGAACGGCGTCAGTCATTAATCATCTAAATTTTAGGAGCAGTTTTAGCTGTAATGAAACCATGAAAATTGCTTGTCTTACCACCAGCTTATCTCTTGATAACGGATGGGGTCGTTATTCCTACGAAATTATTAGACGGCTTCCTGACTATGGAATAGAATCTGTCGTTTTTCTGGATAGTTCTGCTCCCAACGCTAATAAAGATGGGTTCAGAAGCTACGGCGTTCTCCGTTCCTTTTCCAATGGCATCCGCAAACCGATTAATTTACTATGGGACTGGTTGAAAATTCGCCAAGAGATTAGCAAGTGTCACATAGTCCACTGTTTTGCAGAGCCGTTTATGCCCTTAGCATATCTTGCGGCTTCAATAGACAAAAAAAATTGCTGGTTAATGCAGTCGGAACTTATGCTTTCTCTAGCCTTAATCAAAAAAATAGTAATCTCTACTACCAATCTTATAAATTAGCAGAGAGTATTCCGGCTATCAGTCATTATGTCGCTAAACTAATGAACGAACGATTACCAGAATTTGCGGATAAGTTACAAGTAATTCCTTTGGGAGTCAACACAGAACATATTCAGTTATTTCCAAACAATGAGCAGCCTCCTAAACGTGAGAACGCTTTTCTAGCAGTCGGTCAAGTCAAAGCCAGGAAAGGAACCTTGCAAGCTGTTGAAGCCCTGGCAAAAGTGGTTGAAAAGTTTCCAGAGGCGAAACTCTATATTGCTGGTTCTATTTCTCAGACAAACTATGTCCAACAAGTTAAAAATAAGATATATGAAAATCATCTTGAAAACCATGTATGTTTTTTAGGAACTATTTCCACAGAGCAACTTAATGACTACTACAGTAGAGTTCGTGGTCTGGTGATGCCCTCTATGAATGTCGGTAATAGTTTTGAAGGGTTTGGTCTGGTTCACTTAGAAGCAAATTCATTTGGGGTGCCTTCTATCGGATCTTTAGACTGCGGAAATGAAGATGCGATTAAAGATGGATACAGTGGTTTTTTAGTAGAGCAAGGAAATACTGATGCGATCGCTGCATCCATGATCAAATTACTAGATCCTAGTTTCGACTGGTCTTCAATGTCTCGTAATGCAAGATATTTTGCTCAAAGTATGTCGTGGAACAAAGTAGTCGCAGCTTACGTTAATCTTTATCAAGCCACAGCTTAAACCAGATAATTTGTTGAAATAAATATCAAAATAATCGAGCTAAAAAAACCGTGATTAATCAACAATATGTTAGCATACCAACCTGGGAAAAACGCAAGTCTTACCCAAAGATAGCTTTTTGCTGGATAGGTGGCGCTCGCTATAGCAATCCCCTAGATAAAACTAGCGAGAAAAAATTTCGCGCTCTTCAGCCATTAGGAGAGTTGTTTATAATCGGCTTTTCTCAAAACATTCTACCGCGCCAGTTTACCGAACACGCTCACTTTTATTTAATGCCCCAGCTACCTTGGACGCTGCTGCGCTATGCAGAAATGTTAATTCTCGGAACAACCCTGAGTCTGTGGGTTATTTTCCGACATAGGGTGCAAATTTTGGTGGCTCAAAGCCCCTATGAAGGGGTTGCAGCAGCCCTAGCAAAAATGATTGCCCATTGGTTTGGGAGACAGGTTGTATTAGTGGTGGAAAGTCATGGTGATTTTGAAGAAAGTCTCTTTTTACAAAAGCAGATTCGATTTACGGGCATTTATCGCTTATTGATGAGATATGCTGCGAATTTTACCCTTAACAGTGCTGACTTACTACGCTCAGTGTCTCATGTTACGGGGCAACAATTACAGCGATGGTTGAGTGACAAGTCAATTGTACAATTTCCTGCCTGGACAGACATAGAAATGTTTTTAAATGTTAGCGTTCAAAGGAATGAGCATGAATCCCCAAAAATTGTTTATGCTGGCGTGTTGACTTACTTAAAGGGGGTTGCTCATCTAGTCAACGCCTTTGCCAGTATTGCCCAAGATTTTCCCCAAACCGAGTTAGTTCTTATTGGACGTGAGGATGACAAAGCCTACGCTGACCAGTTGAAAGCGCAAGTCAGTAAATTGCCGCTAGAGAGTCAGGTTCAATTTATGCCACAACTGGATCAGCCAGAGTTAGCAAAATATATGAGTCAGGCGTCAGTTTTTGTGCTGCCCTCCCTCTCGGAAGGACTTGGACGAGTCGTTCTAGAGGCGATGGCAACTGGGACACCTGCGATCGCCAGTAATGTGGGTGGGATTCCTGATATGGTGCAGGAAGGCATTAATGGATTTCTCGTGCCCCCAGGAGATGAAAAAGCATTGGCCGATCGCTTCCGCTGGATGCTAGAACACCCCACTGATGCCAAAGAAATGGGACGCCATGCTCGTGATTTTGCAGAGCAATTCTTTTCCACAGCAACTTATGTGCAGGGATATCAAAATATTTTTGAGGCCGCACAAAGATTGCTAAATCAAGGAGACATAAATAATGCGTCTTTTACTTGATAACTTGGCTACCGAGGCACAATACTCCTTTTTTGGCTTGACCACGGCTTGGATTTTATTGACTCAAATTTGAGTAGGTACAAATTAATGGAAAGTCAAATTAAACTTTACGTCAATTCTAGATTAATAGATCGCCAATTAAGCTATAGTCCCCTTTTGTATCCTTTTTGGGGGTCTATCTACAAAGCTTCTACTCCTTTTATCAGTGCCGTTTGGCAACAGCAATATTTTGATTCTGCTTACTATCAAATTGTAGACAGTCTTGAAGATGCAGATTTTTATTTTATTCCTCATAATTATTGGTTGCTGCAAAAATACAACCCCAACCTCCTCAAAACTTTCGTCCAAGAAGCGATCGCGCAAGAGCAGCCGATCCTGATAGATGCTTATGGAGATTCAACGGCAGAGATTGACGTGAAAAACTCTGTGATTCTGAGGACGAGTCAATATCGATTTAATCTCAAGAATAATGAAATCATTCTCCCAGCATATGCGGAAGACTTGCTGCAATCATACTGCAATAATCAGTTAGGGATTCGAGCTAAACCCCAAGTTCCAGTGATTGGATTTTGTGGGTGGGGAAAGCCGAAATTAACCACTGCGATCGCCAAATTGCCGAAAACAGCTTATATCAATTATCTCTCGATTTTTAATCCCAAAGCTGCTGCTCTCAAAAAAGGACTATTTTTTCGTGAGTATATTCTGAAAAACCTGAGAAAATTTCCGGATATTCAAACAAATTTTGTGATTAATCAGGTATATTCTGGGTATCTGCTGAACCCCGATATAAAAAATCAGTTAAGAATGCAGTTTGTTAATAATCTGTTGAATTCTGATTATGTCCTCTGCGTCAAAGGAGATGGCAACTATTCCATGAGATTTTATGAAGCGTTAAGTTTGGGGAGAATTCCTTTATTTGTAGATACTGAATGCGTCCTCCCCCTTAGCGAACGGATTAATTATCACAGTTTTTGTGTCTTTGTAAGTCATCAAGAAATAAAAGATATTGGCAAAAACATCCTAGATTTTCATCAAAATATTGCTCCAGATCGGTTTGTGGAAATGCAAATCAAATCTCGGCATATTTTTGAAGATTATTTGCGAATTAATAGTTTTACCAAACATCTCGTCCAAATTTTGCAAAAAATCAGGATTGAAAGAAATTCCGATTCTGTAGTCAGAATCTAGAGAATTATCGCCAGCTAGCCGGAAAAATTGGAGAAAATCAAAAATGGACTACACCACTTATGCTACCTCAATTTCATTTCGCTTAATTCAACCTAGCCATAAAATGCCCAGGGGATTTCATAAAACTACCCAATTATTTCAATCTTTGGGGCTTTCTCTGGAGATGGCCAATACAAAAATTCCCGAAAATGAAAGAGAGATGAAAAAAAGATTAAGAAAAATTTGTCAGATTCCCAAAATGTCAACATTTGCGATCGCGGCACTGATTAACCAAGGCATAGCGCAAATGCCTGAATCTCAAGCTTTTGTTAATGTGGGTGTTTGGAACGGATTTACATTTTTAGCGGGTATGGCTAATCATCGCGACAAAAAATGTATAGGAGTTGATAACTTTTCTCAATTTGGCGGTCCTAAAGATGATTTTTTGAAACGGTTTTATGAATTAAAAAGCGATCGACATTTTTTTTATGACCTCGACTATGAAGAATATTTTGCGAAAATTCATCAAGAGCCAATCGGTTTTTATATATATGATGGGGAACACAGCTATGAAAATCAATTAAAGGGGTTGAAAATCGCGGAACATTTTTTTGCAAAAAATTGCCTGGTTTTGGTTGATGATACTCGAAAAAGTGATCCTAAGCAAGCGACTTTAGATTTTATCAGACAAAGCCCACACCAGTACCAAATGATCTTGGATTGCGCCACTTTTCATAATGGACATCCAACTTTTTGGAATGGCATCATGCTTTTCCAAAAAGTTTCGTAAAACGGGAAAAACCATTAAATATTTAAAATTATGCATATCCTATGGTTTAACTTGGCAACGGATGCTGATGACCCTATTTTAGGGTTTGCCACTCGTTGGATTACAGCTCTGGCAGAGCGGGTAGAATCTATTGATGTGATTACCATGCGATCGGGCAATATTAAAGTCCCCAAAAATGTCCGGGTTTACTCCGTTGGCAAGGAAAAGGGATATAGCGAACCCCGAAGGGCGATCGAGTTCTATCGCATTGTATGGAGGTTACTAGCAGAGCAGCATTATGATGCTTGTTTTGCTCACATGATGCCTCTATTTGCGGTGATGGCCGCGCCTTTTCTTCGCTTAAAAAAGATTCCTACCGTTTTATGGTACACCCATAAATCTGTAACTCCAATTCTACGTTTAGCTACAGTTTGTGTCGATCGCGTGGTCACGGCTTCCAAAGAAAGTTTTCGGATTCCCAGTAATAAAGTTAGAGTAATTGGTCATGGAATCGACACAGAACATTTTGTTCCTAAACAATATCGAAGTTCAAGGCAACGTCCTTTTACAATTCTGACCGTGGGGCGTCTGTCTCCCATCAAACGGGTAGAGTTACTGATTGAAGCGATCGCCTTATTGAGCGAAAAAAAGCCAGATATGTCTGTTTGCCTAAAAATCGTAGGGGGACCAGCAAGCGAGTCAGACAAACTTTATGAAGCTGAATTAAAGAATAAGGTGGAGCAGTATCAGTTGCAAGATACAGTGTTTTGGGCGGGAAGTATCCCCTTTCCCCAAGTCGTTGATTACTATCAACAAGCTGACTGCTTTGTGAATCTTTCCGAAACTGGCTCGATAGATAAAGCAGTTTTAGAGGCCATGAGTTGTGGTGTTCCTGTTATCGCTAATCCTGCTTTTACCGAGTTACTAGGTACGAAGTTGGCTAAGAATTGGACAATTGATTGGGATGTTGAAAAATTGCGCGATCGCCTCTTGCTGTTATCATCCATGACTGAAATTAACCAAAATGAAATGACTACAAACCTGAGAAATATCGTAGTTAATCATCACAGCATCACTGGATTAGTAGAAAAGTTAATTGAACAATTTGTTACTTGAAAAAATAATCAACATTATTTGAGAGGTTTTTATGAAATTTAAAGAAGTTATTTACTGGCTATGGAAAGGCAAGTCGATCGTGTTAGGATGAACTAGATTATTCGCGAACGAGTCAAAATACAGGGTCGGATATTGGATTTGGGTGGAGGAGATCGACGGTCATATCGGCCATTGTTAGAATCTCAAGTAACTGAATGGGTCACGGCTGATATTGTGTGCTTATGTACTACTTAACAGCCCAAAAATCATAAACTAATAAATTAGTGAATCTAATTATATTATTGGCGATAGGTTAGTTGGAGCCATCTATTATGCATCAAAATACTTATTTTAAAAACAGCTACGACTACGAAGGTAGATTTGGGTCATATTGGCATCAAATTAATGAGATTTTCACTTTAGTTAATCCTGGAAAAACCATTTTAGAGGTAGGGCCAGGAAACAATTTTATGAGTCACTATGTATCTCAAAGAAACATTGGAGTTGAAACCTTAGATATCATAACAGAAACAAATCCTACATATGTTGGTACTGTCACTCAAATACCTTGTAAAGAAAACCAATTTGATTGCGTATGTGCATTTCAGGTACTAGAACATCAGCCCTTGGAACTGCTTCAACTGAGTTTAATAGAAATGTTAAGAGTCTCTAAACAATACCTATTGTTTAGCGTTCCAGATGTGCGTTGGTTTCTGAGTCTGGATCTCAGAATTTTTTCCAGTCGTAATGCGAGCCGACAAATTGTCAGTTTTCCTAGACTAACTAACAGAGTCCTGAATGTTCCACAAAGTTCCAAAGACCATCATTGGGAAATCGGACGTCCGGGGTGTTCGTTAGCAAAAATTTTGAGGAAAATCGCAGCAGTTGAATCTCTCCAGTTACAAAAGCATTACAGAGTTCCTTCAAACCCAATCCACCATCTATTTGTTATCTCAAAAAAAGTATGATTCCCCAACGACTGGTTTACATTGCAAATGCTCGGATGCCAACCGAAAAAGCACACGGTTATCAAATTTGCAAAATGTGCGAAGCCTTCGCCCAGAACGGTCTGGAGGTGCTACTGGTGCATCCCGATCGCCATCAACCCAATAGCAGTCTGCAAACTACCAGCGTGTTTGATTACTACGGGATTACACCCACATTTAAGATCCAGACGCTTCCTAATTGGGACGTAGTTCGATTGATTAAATTTATTCCCGATCGAGCTTTTCCGCTGTTCTTTTTTACTCATGCTTTTTTGTGGGGATTTTATGCTGCCTGGATAGCTGGCCGAGAAAAAGCAGATTTGTACTATACCCGCGACATTACTGTAGCTTTCTGGTTAGTGCGGCTAGGACTGCCAACGGTTTACGAAGCTCATGTGGTTCCCAAAAGAGGGCAACGGTTGCTTTTGCGTCAACTCACTCAAACTTCAGCATTGCAGCTTGTGGTCGTACTGACCTCATTTATCAAAAAAGAATTTGTAGAAATGGGGTTTCCGGCTGAAAAAGTTATCGTTCAGCCTGATGCAGTGGACTTGTCTCTATTTGCCGATTTGCCAGATAAACAAGAATGCCGAAAACCCCTCGGACTTCCCTTAGATCGTCCGATTATTGGCTATATTGGACGCTTTCGCACGATGGAAATGGAAAAAGGCATACCGGAACTGGTAGAGGCAATGGCTCAGTTGCCACCTATCGATGGTAAAGAACCTTTACTGTTGTGCGTGGGTGGACCAATGGAAGCTGTACCCAGTTATCTTGATATCGCTCATCGTTTAGGTGTGTCAGAACATCGCCTTCAGTTTGTCGATCGCGTCCCCAATAATCAGGTGCCCCTTTGGATGCGATCGTGTGATGTGGTGACAATTCCTTGGCAATGGACGGAGTTTTCTGCTTATTTCACTTCGCCAATGAAACTATTTGAATATATGGCATCTGGAACTCCAATTTTAGCAAGTGATTTACCTGCAATTCTGGAAATTATCTGCGATCGTCAAAATGGATATGTAGTAAATTTTTCAAACATCAACAAAATCGCCAAATCCTTATTATATTTGCTGACGAACGATTTATTAAAAAGTCAATTATCTGAGAAAGCAGAACAAGACGTTCAAATGTTTACGTGGAATCATCGTGTTTCCACAATTATCAAAAAAATTAATAAATATTAAACGATGAATGTTACTGAAGACCTTTGGTTTGAGCTAACCCTAACAGCCGCGATCGGTACGATATTGACTGGCATGAGTGTCGTTTCTGCCAAAAGAGGCTACAAGATTGATCTGTTTTCACCTCCGATCATCCTGGCTACCACAATGCTGATTCAATATTATGTTCCGGCCTTTGTCTTATCTATCAATGATTATTGGTTACTTCCTCATACGAAAAATATCAGTGCGATTATTCTAGATACGATTTTTTTATCAGCGGTTTCCTGGTCATTTTTTTTAATTGGATATCATCTTAGTATAGGCAAAAATGTTTGGCTAAACTTTCCCTCTTGTTTTTACAAAAGGTTCGATTTAACCGGGAGTTTTATTTTGGTAATTCTGGGACTCATCAGTTCTTTAATCGTTTTAATTAGGAGTGGTGGATTATTAGCCGTATCTAGGGCAGGATCTGTCACCAAAGGTACTGGAATTTTTGTATATTTGAGTTTATTAATTTTACCTGGGCAGATTAAACTATGGGTAGATAGTAAATATCAGAAACGCTTTTTTGTGATTGTAACTCTGTTATTTTATTTTATATTTTTGACGGTTTCGCAAGCAAGAGGAGGAGCTTTAAATTTAATGATTTATTTATTTATTACCTCTTATTATATGTGGAATATACCCAATAAAACCGTCGGAATTTTAGCGATATTTTTTGCCGTGTTTATCATCGGATTTGGGGCGACGACCAGTTTACTGACCTCTTCGGCTAATTATGCGAGTTTTTGGGATTTTTTGATTCGGGTTAATTCTTCTATTATGGCGAATATAACCATTACCATTGGCAGAAGTATTTCTCGATTAGAGCAGGTGGCAATTATTATAGAAGTGATCCCATACAAAATTCCGTTTTTTATGGGAGAACCGATGCTTATGTCTGTATTTGGACCATTTGGTAAATATATTTATGGAGAAAAATTTTATGATTGGCGAGTCATCTTAACAGGTTTAGCTTACTCAGGTAGCGATCGAATATCATCTTACAGTGTTTATTATCAAAGTTTATCTTGGGACTATAACATGGGGGGAACTGCCGTAGGAGAGTTATATGCCAATTTTGATTGGATTGGGGTTTGGTTTGGCTGGTTATTATTAGGGATTTTAGGCGGAGGTATCTATGAGTGGTTTCAAAATCAAACCGTGCGGAAAGCTGCTCTTCCGATTTATCTGATGATCTTGCGAGTATTTTGGGGGATGATCGGAGAAGGAATGGCACATATTTTTAATCTGTGGTTATTGCTGCCCCTGGTGCTGATGTTAGGTTGGGAGGATTCCCGGAAGGCGATGATGAGGAGATAAACCCTGATTTATTCAAGTGATATCCATTAAATTGTGCAAGCAAAATGCAAAATTATCCATCAGTTCTTCATATTCAAAAGGTGGCAAATATTGCGGGTTCAGAAAACCACTTGCTGACCTTACTACCCAGGCTAAAAGAATCTGGATATGAACCGACAATGCTGGTTTTGACCGATCGCCATGACCATCCTAGTTCTTTTTTGAACGAGATGCAATCACTGGGAATACAAACTGAGGTCATGCCAATCTTAGGGGATCTAAATCCAAGACTTATCAGCCGTTTAGTGAATTTTATTCAACAAAAAAACTATGCGATCGTTCATACCCATTTACTACACGCTGATTTATATGGTGCCTTAGCCGCTAGACTCGCTCAAGTCCAGTGGGTGATATCCACCCATCATAACGATGACAAATTCCGGAGACATATTCCTTGGAGGTGGGCGATAGCTTGGAATATGAAGTTAATGGATCGAGTAATTTGTATTTCTGAAAATGTCAAGCAATTTAGCCAAAAAATTGAACAAATTTCCTCCAATAAAATTACAGTGATTCCCTATGGACTCAATCCAGATTCAGTGAAACAAGATCGCAGTTGGCTAGAAAAATTTGGCTGGAGCAATGATGTTCCCGTGCTAGGAATTGTAGCTCGTCTGACGGAACAAAAAGGACATACAACCTTACTTAAAGCGATGTCTGAAGTGGTTCGGCAATTTCCCACCGTTCAATTAGTCATTATTGGCGATGGAGAATTACGTCAAGAACTTCAAGAGTTAGTCAATCAATTAAGCATTGCACAACAAGTGTACTTTCTTGGTTATCGGGAAAATGCCGCTGGGATGATGGCAGGATTTGATATATTCGTTCATCCATCTCGATGGGAAGGATTTGGCTTAGTTTTCCTAGAAGCGATGACAGCGAGTTTACCAATTGTGGCCACGCAAGTTGGTTCTATCCCAGAAATTGTTCGTCAGGGTGAAACAGGATTGTTAGTACCCGTAGACGATCCGACTGCTTTAGCTCATGCCATTTGTCGGCTGTTGAGCGATCGCACTTTAGCCCGGAAAATGGGTCGAACTGGTCGCGATCGCTTAGAGAAAAATTTTACTGTTGCTGCAATGGTCGAGCGCACTTGCAGGCTGTATAAACATCTGGCGTTGCACAACGACGGGATGATGAGGGCTGCTAATTGCTAATTGTCAATGGCTAATTTAGATAGTCATTTGTAGTCATAAGTATCTATTTTCTCTTTTTAATTAGCAATTAGCCAGAGCGCCAATTTTAACAATTGGCTGCTATCATCCCAAAATGTGCAACGCAAAACATCTTTTATCTAACCATCACTAAACATTATATTCGCCCTCCCTACCCAACCGGGGGTTACTATGGGCATAAGGATTTTAGTGTTTGGAATTTGTACAAATTATTACTGAGTTATTGTTATGTTGAATAAATTCGTTATCTCCCCTTTCCATAAGGCGGTGGTTTAACCTTCAAGCACTGTTTACACATCTATTAGGACAAAGTTCACCTACTATGTGCGGTATTTGTGGTTGGATAAACCAACATCCTTTAATTAATGATAATCGCTCTATCCTAGAGCGCATGAACGCTACTCTAACTCATCGAGGTCCAGATGAAGGTGGTGCTGTACTGTTGGAAAACGCAGGGTTAGCCATGCGTCGTCTCAGTATCATTGACCTGGCTACGGGACAGCAACCGATCGCCAATGAAAGCGAAACCTGCTGGATCGTTTTCAACGGCGAAATTTATAACTTCCTAGAACTACGTCAGGAACTGGAAGCGAAAGGCCATTACTTTCGCACCCGCACGGACACGGAAGTTATTCTCAAAGCTTACGAAGCCTGGGGAACTGAGTGCGTTCATCTCTTGCGAGGGATGTTTGCCTTTGCCATTTACGATCGCCCCAAAAACCAGCTATTTCTCGCCCGCGATCGGGCCGGTCAAAAACCCCTCTACTACTACCAAGAAGCTAACCGCTTCATTTTCGCCTCAGAAATCAAAGCGCTCCTCGCCCATCGGTCGGTTCCCCGCCGAGTTAATCGTCCTGTTATCCCCCTCTATTTGGCTTACGGCTATGTGCCTGCGCCGGATACGATGTTTGAAAAAATTTACGAACTCCCCCCCGGTCACGCCGCGATCGCTCGTTCCGGACAGCTCAGCATTTATCCATACTGGGATGTCAGCTATCCCAGCAACCCCGACAGACAACTGTCAGAATCAGAAATCATCCCCAAACTGCAAGGACTGCTCAAAGAATCAGTGCGCCTGCGCCTGATTAGTGACGTGCCTTTGGGAGCTTTCCTCAGTGGCGGTGTTGATTCCACTGCGATCGTCGCCTATATGGCGCAGTTGATGTCCCAACCCGTCCGGACTTTTGCCATTGGCTTTGCTGACGACCCCTCTTTCAACGAATTAGAATATGCTCGGATGGCTGCCAATACTTATGGCACCGACCACCACGAGTTTATCGTCCGACCTGATGCTATCGAACTGCTGCCCAAACTTGTCTGGCACTACGACCAACCCTTTGCCGACTCTTCAGCTATCCCCACCTATTTGGTATCCCAACTGACTCGCCAGCAAGTCACCGTTGCTCTCACAGGCGATGGGGGGGACGAACTGTTTGCCGGGTACGAACGCTTTGCAGCATCCCGGTTAGCTGAAATCTACCGCCGCACTCCCAAGCTATTGCAAACCGCCCTCATTTATCTCCTGCGTAACTTACCGGAGTCTACTGGTTACAATAGCTTTGTGCGCCGTACCCGTCGTTTTGTAGAAAGCGCCCCCCTGCCTCTGGCACAACGCTATTTGGGTTGGGTGGGGATTTTTCAAACCAACTTTATTCGCGAACTGATGGCCGATCGCTTTGAATTAGATCTGGCGAGCCATTTTCAAACTTACCTCGTCGAGCCTGTAAGGGAATGCAACCCCTTGAGTCAGCTACTTTACGTCAATACGAAAACCTATCTGTCGGGGGATCTACTGGTTAAGAGCGATCGGATGAGTATGGCCAACTCTCTGGAAGCCCGTTGCCCTTTTCTCGACCATCAACTGATTGAATTTGCCGCCAGCATTCCCGAAAATCTCAAACTCAAAGGACTCGCGACCAAGTACATCCTGAAGAAAGCCCTAGAAGGAATTGTGCCCTCCCATATTATTCATCGCCAAAAACATGGATTTGGCGTGCCGATCGGTCGTTGGTTCCGGACTGACCTCAAAGATTACGTACCAGAGCTCCTCCTTTCTGGAGATTCCCTGAACCGAGGTTATTTCCGACCGGAATTTCTGAGGCAACTCATTGACGAACATCAGAGCGGAAAATGCGATCGGGCTCATCAATTGTGGACTTTGCTCACTTTGGAAATTTGGCATCGTCTTTTCATAGATAGCTAGAGCTTGGTCTGTGAAACCGGGTTTCTTTTGGGGGAAATACCGATATAAAGTTTAGCACCTCACGAGATATGAATTATCGTCAAGTTATCGTTGAATTTGCTTCAGGAAAAAGTGTTTGGCGCTCGTTTATGAATGCAGAAGTGCAGTCAGGATTACAGTTGCGATCGCCTGTTTTGGATCTTGGTTCTGGAGAAATTGGATCTGCAAGCTACCACCGGCTCATTCCGGAATTTCACAAGTACAAAGTTGATTCGGTAGATATCAGTGCTGAAAAGAAGCCCACCAAAGTTGCAGATATCCAACAAGGTATTCCTTTTGACCTTTTTCACCGCTGTCTTGCTTTTAACATTTTTGAACATATATATGACTTTGAGAAGGTATTCCAGGAAATTTTTCGAGTGCTAGCTCCCCAGGGTATACTATATATAGCTGTACCGTTTTTGTTACGAGTACATGGCGATCCAAGTGATTACTTTCGTTACACAAAGTTTGCTTTAGAGAGTAGCTTGTCGAATGTAGGTTTCGTTGAAATTAAAGCTAAACCCTGTGGAGGTGGCGCAGTGACAGCAGCTTTGGCTCAAATTGATTTTCTGATTCCCACCCCATTTCGTAGTAGTGCTTTACAAATTTCCCTAGCACTTGACAAACAGATAACAAAGCGATCTGGTGGGAGGTATCGCAATGCAAATGACTACCCGATTGGTTATTTAGTCAGTGCAATAAAACCATAAAAATTGGATGTTTAGTGATGTATTTTTGGGAAGATTAATGAACAGCAAGTATTCGATGGCTTTATTCCTCTTCTCACTGGCTCTAATTACCTGCGCGATCGTAGTAGCATGTAACTCGCCCACTCCTTCAGTGAAGCCGGCCCTGAACCAGAATGCCAAAATTATCGAGTGGGGTTGGGGGACGCCGACACCAACTTATGTCAGAGATCGCATCCAAGAGATGGAACGATTTCCCTTTGACGGTCTAGTTCTAGACTTAAAATCAAATAGCGGTCCCGATGACACCCGTGGTCGCTTTAGTTGGAATGTCTGGGGCGATCGCCTTTTGGATCTTGATGATTACTCAGAGTCCTTTGCCGCTTTACAGAATAGCAACTTTAGTAAGTTTACTGACAACTTTTTAAGATTTAATGTGGTTCCAGGGCGGATAGACTGGTATGATGATAATTTAAAGTCAGTCATTGCTAATGCTCAACTGGCTGCCAAAATTGCCAAATCAGGCAATTTAAGAGGAATTCTCTTAGATGTGGAACAATATCAAGGCAAGCCTTTCCATTATCCGGAGCAACCACAGCATCGGGATTATAGCTTCGCCGACTATCAACAACAGGTAAGACAGCGGGGACGAGAGTTCATGCAGGCTATTAATGCTGTTTATCCTGATATCAACATCCTGCTGACCTTTGGATACCACATTGCCTACTCTCGGGGCAAACCTCGAAAAACTGCTGCTTACGGTCTTTTGCCGTCGTTTTTGGATGGTATGCTAGAAGCCGCCGCCCCTCGTACCCTGATTTTTGATGGCTGGGAATTTGCTTATCCCTACAAGCAAGAGAAACAGTTCCGGGATGCCTATAACTTAATGCATAAACGCGGGTTAGAAAGAACCCAGGTGCAACAGGAATATATCGATCATTATCGCGCTAGTTTTGGTTTATGGTTGGATAATGGTCGGGTTTGGCAGCAAGATAATTTTACCAAAAACTATTTTACCCCCCAGCAGTTTGAAAATTCTGTGGGCTTGGCTCTCAAATATACCGATCGCTACGTCTGGATTTATTCGGAAAAAGCCCGCTGGTGGGACAATAGGGTGCCGCAACCCTATATCGATGCCTTAAGGAAAGCTCGCGATCGGGGTTGACAAGTTGGTGCGTCCCCGGATATGCTGGAACTGAATATGCCATACTTAAAACATGGAAATTCAACAGAAACATATCGACTACTGGCGTCGCCGTCAGAGGCAACAGCAGGCACAAAGTCAGCAAATGGCACGGCAAGCACGGGCGGCTGTAGAAGCGATCGTCCAAGTCTTAGTCAGTGAGTTTGGGGCCCAGCAAATTATCCTGTTTGGGTCCTTAGTGCGGGGAGGTTTTGCACTGGGGTCGGATATCGATCTGGCAGTCGCTGGCATCCGCAAGGATGACTATTTTGCTGCTTTGGCAGCGGCGAATCGCCTGACGCCGCTATGGGTGGATTTGAAACCCTTGGAAGATCTGGATCCTCACTTTCGCCAGCGCGTACTCGAAACAGGAGAATTTATCTATGAAGCAGATGTCGGCTAGCGAAATTCGCGAACTCGCTCGGGATATTGAAATGGAATTGCAACGCTTGCAGCGTTTGCAGCATTCTATTGAGGAAGTGCAATTTATAATTGAGCGAGAACCGGATCGCGCTCACCTCTTTTACGAGAACCTCGCCTTAAAACTGCATAACTTTTACACGGGCTGCGAACGGATTTTTCAGACGATCGCTTCCGAGTTGAATGGTGCCTTACCGTCGGGTTACGATTGGCACAAGCGGCTGCTGGAGCGGATGAGCGGGGAACGGGAGGGTCGTCCGGCAGTCCTGACAACAGAAACCGCACGCCGTCTGCAAGAGTACCTAGGTTTTCGACATGTAGTGCGAAATATCTATGGCTTTGAATTAGATCCACAACGGGTGGCACAGCTTGTTGCGGGCTATCCCCCAGTATGGCATCAGCTGGAAACTGAAGTGAGAGCATTTATGGATTGGCTGATGGCCTTGGCAGAGCAACTGGAAGCTGGCGGTTAAAAAGGATTTAATTTTCGTCCCGATCGCGAGTAGAGATTCCGAAAACAGGAGTAGCGGACTAAATTAATGGTGACGAAACTGTGGATCTCTCCTCAAAGCGAAACCCCATCCGGGTCATGCGGATCGTAGCCCGCCTGAATCTAGGCGGTCCCGCTACTCACGTTACCTTACTCAATGAAGGTTTAACTCATCTGGGTATGAAGTGCCTGTTAGTAACTGGCATGGAAGGTGCGCGGGAAGGCAGCATGAAAGATATGGTGACAGCGCGTCAGCTATCGATGGAAATCATTCCCGAACTGGGACGAGAAATTAACCCGCGCTACGACCTGGTGACTCTGTTCAAACTCTATCGCTTGATGCGGCGCTGGCAGCCGGATATCGTTCATACCCACACGGCGAAGGCGGGTTTTGTGGGACGAGTGGCGGCGCGTTTGGCAGGGGTGCCACTCGTGCTGCATACCTTTCACGGACATGTTTTTCACGGTTATTTTGGTGCGGCTAAAACCAGACTGTTTATCGAGTTGGAAAAGTTTTGCGCCCGGATGAGCGATCGCCTCATAACCATCAGCCCCCACCTGCGCGAGGAAATTGCCAGTTACGGCATCGCCGATGCTGGCCAGATAGAGGTGATACCTTTAGGTTTTGAACTCCAAGCAATGAAATTACTCCCTCCAAAAGGTAAGTTTCTCCATCAGTTGGGCTTGAGGTCCGATGAAAAATTAATTGCTGCGGTCGGGCGTCTAGTTCCCATCAAAAATATACATCTTTTTCTGGATGCTGCCGCGATCGCCCATCAACAAAATCCGCAAATTCGCTTTGCCCTCATCGGCGATGGCGAACTGCGCCAGGAACTGGAAGCCTACGCCCAGAAATTAGCCATTGAGGATGTCGTCATCTTTACGGGATGGCGTCGCGACTTGCCGCAAATTTATGCCGACTTAGATGGGGTGGTTATTTCCTCAAATAATGAAGGTACGCCAGCATCTTTAATTGAGGCAATGGCTGCCGGTTGTCCCGTAATTTCCACCCGCGTTGGCGGCGTCCCGGATATTATTACCGATGGCCAAACAGGTCGGATCGTACCGCCTCAAGATGCTGAGGCTTTAGCAAAGGCAATGCTGAGTATTTTTCAGTCTCCAGCAGATACGCGGCAGATGGCCGATCGGGCCCGAGAATTTGCTCTGAACAAATTCAATTCTCAGCGTCTGATTAGCGATATTGACAATCTCTACAACCATTTATTTGTCAATAAAGTAAATCAAAATCGAGTTATCTTGCGAAACATGAATTAGCAATCTTGAAGCTCAATATAGATTGTTAAGCATTCAAAAAACCATGAATATATGCTACCTGCTAATTGCTACTTTGGCAATCTCTGCCTTAATAGCAATGGGTGGGACTTATCTGGCGCGATCGGCTGCTAATAACCTCCACTGGTTGGATAAGCCAAGTCCGCGCAAGTCCCATGCTAAATCGATTCCCTTATTGGGAGGACTTGCTATCTACGGCTCATTCCTAGCCAGCTTACTCATCTTCTATCGCCCCTGGCTTTTGTCCGAGGGACTTTCTCTGATTATCGGTGCCACATTAATTGCCGGAGTGGGGTTGTACGATGATTTACAAGGACTCAATCCTTTGCCGAAATTATTAGGACAAATTGTAGCCGCGTTCGCCATCATTCTATCCGGGTTGATGGTGGATATATCGGGAATTTACTGGCTGGATATTGCCATCACCATGTTTTGGATAGTGGGGATCTGCAATGCCATGAATCTGCTGGATAATATGGATGGAGTTTCGGCGGGGGTGGCGGCGATCGCCTGTCTGTTTTTCGGGGCGATCGGCCTGCACCAAGGACAAATTGGAGTAGCAATAGTTTCAGCAGCCCTATCAGGCGCAACCCTGGGATTTTTGCGATTTAACTGGCATCCGGCTACCATATTTATGGGAGACGCGGGCAGTCTGCTATTGGGTTTTATCCTGGCAGCATTGGGGCTAATGGTTGGCTTTCCAACTAACCTCGAACATAGCGCTATAATGCCCATCTTCATTCTCGCTATCCCCATCTTCGACACCACCCTGGTAACCATTTCCCGTCTGCGTCGAGGACTGCGAATTACTGATGGAGGCAAAGATCACACCTCCCATCGCCTAGTCAAGTTGGGGCTTTCCATCCGTAAGACGGCGGCGACAATTTACCTGGCAGCCCTCCTTTGTGGGGCAGGATCCTTACTCGCTACATTGCTGCCCTTTGCCGGGATAAAATATGCGATCGGGGCGATAATTACTTTATCTGCGATCCTCGGTCTGTTCCTCTTAGAAAAGGTTGACCTTTCTAACACCGGACAAACAGGTTGTGGAACAGCATCCATCGCCCACCACAGACAAGCCGTAGGGTGGGCACCGCCCACCACAGACAATATTTAGCAAGCACAATTTGGGCGCATCTGCCCTATCTACCAAAGAGAGATAATTCCCATGACAGAAAAAAATGCAGTCATTGGACTAGGTTATGTGGGTCTCCCCTTAGCATTAGCCCTTGCGAAAAAGTTTCCCGATACAATTGGCTTTGACATCAATACTCGCAAGGTAGAAGCGCTGCAACAGGCTATTGATACTACGGGGGAAGTTACAACTGCAGACTTAAAAACCTCAACCCTGAAAATTACCAGCGACCCCAGATACCTCAAATCAGCCAACTTTTTTATTGTCGCTGTCCCCACCCCGATCGACTCCCATCATTCTCCGAATCTTCAGCCACTCCTTTCTGCTTCCCAGATCGTCGGTGAAGTTCTTCAACCTGGTTCTGTGGTAGTCTATGAATCTACCGTATATCCGGGTGTCACCGAGGAAATATGCGGTCCCATCTTAGCGGAAAGATCGGGTTTACAGCAGTCTAGAGATTTCAAATTAGGCTATTCACCAGAACGGATAAATCCCGGGGATAAAGAACATACCCTGGAAAAAATAGTCAAAGTTGTCTCCGCAGAAGATCCAGAAACCACCGATCGGGTTGCCAATGTCTACGCCGCTATTATTGACGCGGGGATCTACTGCGCCCCCTCCATTCAAGTGGCGGAAGCTGCTAAAGTAATCGAAAATATTCAGCGGGATTTGAATATTGCCCTAATGAATGAACTGGCTTTGATTTTCGATCGCCTCAACATCCGGACTGCCGATGTCTTAGCCGCCGCGCGCACCAAGTGGAATTTCTTGCCCTTTCAACCGGGACTGGTGGGCGGTCATTGCATAGGCGTTGACCCCTATTATCTCACGGCTAAGGCAGAGGAAATTGGTTATAATCCCCAAGTGATTCTGGCAGGACGCCATATTAATGACGGCATGGGGGCTTTTTTGGGCGATCGGCTGATCAAGCTGATAACTACCCATAGAGATGTTTCCATTAAAAAAGCCCGGGTAGGAATTTTGGGTATCGCATTTAAGGAAAATGTTCCAGATACCCGTAACAGCCGCGTGCCGGATATTGTCAAGGCCCTGCAAGAGTTCGGCATTACCCCCTTAGTTCACGACCCCTTGGCTAATGCCGAAGAAGTCAAGCATCAATATGGAATAGTGTTAACTAATTGGCAGCAATTCTGTGATTTAGATGCTATGGTATTGGCTGTGAAGCATCGCCACTATCTAGAAATGCCACCTGAAAATTTGCTCAGATGTCTGCATCCCGAGGGTATTTTCATGGATGTAAAATCTGCCTTTAACCCGGATACCATTCCTCCTGAAATCACTTACTGGAGTCTTTAGCTTTCGTAGGGTGGGCACCGCCCACCAGCATTTCGTAGGCACCGCCCACCACGGAAGCGCTAAAGCGCTTACTACGAACTGTAGGGTGGGCACCGCCCACCACGGAAGCGCTAAAGCGCTTACTACGAACTATCAAGTATAATATAGGTGGTGGGCATTGCCCACCCTACAGTTCATGTTAAATTGGGCAATGCCTACAGCTTTCAGGTATAATATAGGTGGTGGGCAATGCCCACCCTACAGTTCATGTTAAAGTTAGAGCGAGAATGGGAAGTATATTAGTCACTGGAGCCGCTGGTTTTATTGGTTTCCACCTCTGTCAACATCTCCTGACCAGGGGGGAATCTGTTATTGGCATTGATAATCTCAACGACTATTACGACGTTAGCTTAAAACAGGATCGGTTAAAACAGCTGCAACAACACCAGCAGTTTCAGTTCGCTAAGCTGGATCTAGCCGATCGCCAGGCCATCCCGGAATTGTTCGATCGCCATCAACCAGAGAAAGTGGCTCATTTAGGAGCCCAAGCAGGGGTGCGCTATTCTCTGCAAAATCCCCACCTTTATGTAGATAGCAACTTGGTAGGATTTACGAATATTCTGGAAGGATGTCGTCATGGGGGAGTCAAGCATCTGGTATTTGCTTCCTCTAGTTCTGTTTATGGCGCGAATAGCAAAACACCTTTTTCCGTCCGCGATAATGTCGATCGCCCGCTGAGTCTGTATGCAGCAACGAAAAAGGCCAACGAACTGATGGCCCACACCTACAGCCATCTCTATAATATACCGACCACGGGTTTGCGTTTCTTCACGGTTTACGGACCTTGGGGACGCCCGGACATGGCCTTATTTTTGTTCACCAAAGCCATTCTCGCTGGAGAACCCATTAACGTGTTTAACCAGGGCAAGATGCAACGGGACTTTACCTACATTGATGATATCATTACGGGAGTAGTGCGCGTACTAGACAAGATTCCCGAACCGGATCCTAACTGGACTGACTCGGACCCGGGAAGCAGTCACGCCCCTTATAAACTGTACAATATTGGCAACAATCAGCCCGTGGAATTGCTCAGGTTTATTGAAGTCCTAGAAGCATGTCTGGGGATGAAGGCGCAGAAGAATATGCTGCCGATGCAGCCTGGAGATGTTCCCATCACTTACGCGGATATCGAGGATTTGGAAAAGGCCGTGGGTTTTCGACCCAGCACTCCCATTGAGGTAGGAGTTGAGCGTTTTGTTGCTTGGTATCGCGACTATTTCCAAGTTTAAGTGCGTGACACAGATTTCCTCACTTCGCTGGTAGCCCGCCGTGGGTTTGAACCCACGGCGGGCTAGGAGGCTAATCGACCAATATAATAATGCTTAAAAATAGAATAAAACATATTTATATATCGCGCAACTATTCTCCAGTTAAAATAGCAACCAATATGCGCATCAACTCTTCCAAGTCTGCGGGAACGCGATATAAGTTAAAGTCTTGAGTAATTTGCTTTTCCAGACGTGACAGCACCGAAAACTGCCAAATTTTTCCAATGGAAACTGCTCCATACAACTGATTTTCCCCTGCTTCTGCCATGGCGCGATCGACTGCAATTAATTCCACTGCCAACTGCTTAAAGCCCCGTTCTATGTTTTCATCTTTGGCTTCAATTACCAATAAATTATTTCCGGATTGCAAAAAGTAATCCAGAGAACCTTTCAGTTGCGGTTCGACTTCCAGGGGATAGGAAACTTTTAGTTTCGCTTCTGTATAATCTATCAAGTCCATTAATACAGGCGCAATCAAAAACTCCCGTCTCGCCATCTCGTTATCGATCGCGATATAAGGAAGGCTTCTTCTCAGTCGCCGATCCAGAGATGACAAACCTTCAAGTTGTTGTTGAGATTGCGGCAAAACTAGCTCTTTCGAGGCAAATCCATAACCGAAATATTCTAAGATATCCTCTGGATAGTAGTTACATTGGAAATAATCGGAAAAATTACATGATTCGGGAAGTTCTATCTTTTTCCTCATGGTCCCACCTCACTACTTAGTTGAAGAGAATGAAAATACCGGCGATCGCCACCATAACTCCTGCCAAAGCTCTCTTGCTCACTCTCTCGCCCATGCAGATGACAATGGGCAATACGAAAAGAGGGCTAGTTGCCAGCAGTGCTTGGGCAATGCCTGCTGCTGTATACTTAAACGCGGTTTGTTGCAACCAAATGCCGAGAAATGTACCGGCAAAAGCTGTTAAAATGATAATCCCTATTAACCGCTTGTCACTGAGGAATTTTAGCCAGTCTTTACCCTGGCGTTGACTGGGCAATATCAGCAAAATTACTATGGTTCCAGCTAAGAGCCGAAATAAGGTACTCCACAAGGGACTAATATCACTCTGAGATAAGGCCGATCGCGATAGCACCGCTCCACTAGCCTGTCCCAAAGCTGCTAACAAAGCAAAAATCGTGCCCCGTAGAGGATGTTGGCGCTGTTTTCCCGTTACCTCGGGGACTCTTTCACTTATTACCCAGCTGACGCCAACAACAGTTATAAAAATACCCGACCAGTTGCCAATTGATAACTGTTCTTGGAGGAAAATTAAGGCAAAAACTGCTGTTAGAGGGGGCGCTAACGCTTCAATTAGCAGCGCCCGTCTGGCTCCCAAATGATTTAATGCTTCAAAGAAAAAGCTGTCTCCTAAACCAATGCCCACCACGCCACTGAGCGTCAACAACCCGATCGCCCTCGGGGTTGCTGATGGCGCGAAGTCTCCTTGCAGGATCAGGGCGAACAGAATGAAGGCGATCCCGATCGCCCCTTTGCTGAGATTGAGTAATAGCGGTGGGATAGAGCGACCCAGATAAGTATAGACTACAGAAGCAGTGGCCCATAAACAAGCCCCGCTGAGTGCCGCCAGTTCCCCTCGATAATTCTCGATCCAGAAATCAAATAACATCTGTTGTCAATTGTGAATTGTCAATTGTGAATTGTCAATTGATTATAGATAAATATTAATCTTAACTATCAACTAAGAAAATTTATCGGGTCTGCAATGACTCCCATCCGGCTATTGGCTATTTAACCGGTTCTGAAGGGTAAGTCTGACCGGTGGTGACGATCGCTCCCGGTTACAGGGTGACAGGGAGTCTGGGAGTCGTCTCGGTCGTAACATTGTGTTATATATCTTAACAATACTTAATGTCGCAAGGGTAAACGTTCGGTTATATTTAGTAGTTGAGAAAGAACGAGAAAATTTTTCCTCGGTGCGATCGCCCCTTGTGGCGCGATCGCCCCTTCATTCTTCAGACTACATACCAATATCCTTGACTAAAGCAGCTGTCTGCTGTAGGGTAACCAGGCTATTAGCGCAGAAAATGCCGGATGCGGCCACAGCGGGGACGCCAATGCCGGGCATGGTGCTGTCCCCGACGCGGTATAACCCAGCGATCGGCGTTCGCGGTCCGGGAAACATGCCTTGACCGGCGGCGATCGCGGGGCCGTAAGTCCCCCGATCGCGCCGCAAATAATGGGCGTGGGTTAAGGGGGTGCCGATCAGCTGCAAAACAATTCGTTGCCGCAAGTCGGGAATTATTCTCTCTAAGGCCCGGAATAAAGGTTGCGATCGCGCTTCTTTCTTCTGGCCATAAGTGCCATCGCGTTCCCATCCGGCAAAGGGTTCCAAGGTATAGGCATGAATGACGTGATGTCCTGCTGGTGCCAGAGTTGGATCCCAGACAGAAGGAATAGAAATCATGCAGGTATTCCCCGGCGTGGCGATATCGACATCGGATGAATGCACGACAACATGATGTCCTGTCAGATTTTCCAGTCCATCCGCTTTAATGCCCAAATGTAAATGCATGAAACTCTCAACTGCGGGAGTTGCTAATGCCTGACGGCGGTATGAGGGGGGTAAATCTTCCGGTTGCAGCAGTTTGCTATAGGTATCCCAAATTGTCGCATTGGAAATTACGATGGGGGCGGAAATAATTTCTCCTTTCCGCAAGCGCACCCCCGCGACTTTACCATTTTCGATCAGAATTTGCTCCACGTGGGCCCCCAAACGCAACTGTCCCGACCAGCGTTTTAACCCTCGCACTAAAGCATCGACGATCGCGCCACTGCCACCTACAGGATAATCGATAATGGAATTACTCCGTTCTCCCAACATGAATGCTACTTCCGGGGCGATCGTACCTGCTGCTTTCAAGCCTGAAAGTAAGAAACATTCTAGATCGATTAGCCGCCGCACCCAGCGATCGCGTACCGTGCGGTCCATTATCTGGCCCACGGAACTATTAATTATCCCCAACTGGGGCAGCAATTGCCAGAGAGAAGGCAAATAGCGCCCCAGCAACAGGGGAATCACATTTAAATCTGCCCGGAGGGCGATGGTGGGAATGCCCCGCAGGGCCTGATAAAGTTTCAGCAACCGGCGTTCAAATTGCTCTAGTTCTTTTGCCCCTTGGGGGGTAATTTGGGCAACAGCCGATCGGTAACGTTGGCCATTGCCGTAAACTGGAAAAGTGCCCTCGGGAAAATGATAATGTCCCAGGGGATCGTAGGCCACTGCTGGCACTGATTCTTCCAGGACATCCAGCACTTGTCGCAAGGGATTGAGAGAATGGCGATCGCTCAAACCGCAGTAAAAGGAAGGACCGGAATCAAATTGAAATCCTTGGCGGGAGAAGCTGTGGGCCGCACCCCCAGCAATACCGTGACTTTCGCATACTAGGACATCTTTACCGTAGCGGGCCAGGAGGCTTGCTGCCACTAACCCCCCAATGCCGCTACCAATGACGATCGCGTCTGGCATAGTTCTTTATTCATCTACATCAGAGATAATATAACATTCCCAAGGAGCGATCGCCAAGGATGACGATCAATACTTCTCGGTTAATGATATAGGTTGTCATTGCGAGGGGGGGGGACGTAGCGACTAACTTAATACTCAATTGAGTTAACCCCCCCGAAGCAATCCCCTCGTCCCATATGAGATGAAGAATGTTTTGGCGTCGTCGGTGAGATTGCTTCGGGGGGATCGGTGGCGAGCAGCGGAACAATGTTGGTTTGGTAACCCCCTCGCAATGACAGTTTATTAACCGAGAATTATTAGGACGACGATCGCGAGCGTTCCTTGACCCTGCCCTTATTTTACTCCTTTGACTGAGTTATGTCGAGCGAAAATCATATCAATGGACTGGAACTAAAATCTCAGTGGCAATCTTTGCTACAATCTTTGCCACAAAAGGGCGATCGCCGAATAGGGAGCGGAGTTTTCTGGGAATTAGTTAATGCTTATTCCAGTGATGACCGGTTTTACCACGGTCTCGCTCATGTTAAATACATGCTAGACGCGATCGCCCCCTGGGAAAGCCAAGCCAACAATTACCCAGCCATTCAGTTAGCAGCTTGGTTCCACGATGCGATCTACAACCCCAAAGCCAAAGATAACGAAGAAAAAAGCGCCGCCTATGCAGCCAAAGTATTAAAGAGATTAAAAATATCGCCATCCACCATTGATGCTGTCACCCAGATGATCTTAAATACCAAACATCATCAAGGGGATCCAGAGGATATTGACAGTCAAATTCTGCTTGATGCCGATTTAGCCATCTTGGGAGAAGATGAATCATCTTATCGGTTTTATGCCAAAGGAATTCGCAGAGAATATGCTTGGTTAAGCTCTGAGGAATATCGTTCAGGCAGAATAGATGTATTGAAAAAGCTTTTGCAGCGTCCGCGCATTTATTTTACGGCTCAAATGTTCGAGCAACAGGAAGCAAAAGCCCGACAAAATATGCTGGCTGAAATTGAATTACTTTGTTCGTCAGATAGGGATTTATAATTACATCGGATCAACTACTTGGCAGTTATTGCTGGGTCAAAAACCGTTGGTACAAGGAGACCTCTCGTGGGGGGTCAGAAGCCGGGTTTCTATGGAAATGGCTGCTTTTTGCCCCTAAATTGATCTCAGAAACCCGGTTTCTTGTCTCTTGGCTATCAACTACTTGTGACCACACCCATGGGAAACCTAAAACATAAACAGGATCGGTCTCCTATGAAACAGCGTATTTGGAATACTGGCGCATAGAGGGATGATGGAAACCAACCACGATTTCTTTCTTGGAAATGCCCATCTCTTCTAGGTCTTCATCAATTTCAAGATCGGTGTTGTTTTCTTGGACCCAGATTTTGCCATCTTTGATATCAAAGTGAAAAATACAGCAGTGAACCCGGCGGGTGTCATCCCAACCCGTGCGGAGCAAAAGGTAATGATCGTTGACTGTATCGAAAATTAATTGAGTCTCCATCTCTGGCTGTTGGGATCCATAGTTGGAATACTCAGTCAGAAAGTTTTTCACGCACTGACGATAGTAATCTATTCTATCCATAGGGCGGGTTCCTGGTTTTTGGGGTTGTACCGTATCAACTTTAGAGGATATCTTTTCAGAACTTCAACAACTGGCAAATTCAGTCAGAGGTCGCTTGCTAGGATGCTGAAAGCCTAGAACGATATCTTCGGGGGGGACTCCCGCATCTAGCAACTCATTGGCAATGCCTTGTTTCGTCCAATCTTCTTCAATCCAGATTTTACCTCGATCGATCCTCAGATAAACTGTCACTCCAAAATCTCGACGCTTACCGTCCCAGCCTACATTGAACCAGAAGTAGTGCCCCCGTTCTTCATCAAAGGAAACACACTGGGTTACTCCAGGTTGATTTGCACCGGCAGCCCATTGCCGATATTCTATCAGGATCTTTTGCACGATCTGGCGGTAATCAGCTAGCTTATCCATTCCACGATCTCCTGTCCTTCGATATCCACAACCAGTAGGTTAATTTGACTCTTTCTGGTTAAAAACGCAATCCCTTCCCGCTTGAATAGGTTCTCATAGATAATGTCGTCAATTGCCATATAAGACTGATATTCAGATGACCTTGCTTGCATCAGGCTGCGATAGACGACATGCTGCCCAACTGCATGGTGGAAGTCAATCATCAGCGATCGCCCGACAAATTTTTGAATGACAACTACGATTTTCCGTCCTTCTCGTTCAGCAGCGATCGGGCGAATATCCGTCTGCTGAGTATACCAATCAACATCTTTATCTTGAATGCGGTAGGGGTCGGCAACAATTACCCAACCCGCTTTCATGAGGGCTGACTTGACTGCATCGTGATAGAGATCCTTGGCTGGCATAGGGCTACACCTCCTCTTCTGGCATCCATGATAATATATTATCTCACATTTTGTCAAGGGGCATGAGACTATTCAGCTTGCCAGGGTAGCCAGTCTTCGTCTAGGGCCTCTTCCAGGGTAAAACAGGGTTGTTCGGGGATGAGATTTGCCTCAAGTTTGCTAGCTTTGAGGAATGTATTTCTCCCTTTAGCATATTCCCGAGCAAAATTTTCCTGGATAAAGTTTTTGAGGCTGGGGCTATCTTTGAGAATATCCATAATCTCAATGCGAAAATTTATAATTTCCAAATTCCAGCTTCTAAAACACATTTCGCGCTCAGATTCCCAATATTTCATCTTGAGCAAGTGTTCGCAAAGTCGCCTTAAAAAGCTAGCTATTGCCCGTCGATCGCTTTGACCCAAAGTTTCTATCTCCTCAATTAAATTCTCTAGATCTATATTGGTAAAATCACCCACTCTCAACTGCGCCAGTATTTTCTCTAGCCACATTTGGTAGTCGGTTTCATATAGAGATGTTTTGACCTCTGTTTCCATGAGCATGGGTTTGTCTCTCCTTTTCATACAATACATTTTACAGGTCAGGGGTTATGGGGGCCGTAGGTGGTCTGCTGGGTCATTCGGTAGCTCTGGTGATAAGGATCTGAGTCAAATTATAACAATTGCAAGAGTTAGTTATCAAATCCCCGGAGCAAGTCCATGAGAGATTCAATGCAGCAGTTTCGCTGGCGGTGTTGTGGGGGCCTCCTGTGAGTGGTTGAGACATAGGTGCGGATGGGTGAATGAGTGGAATGGGTGGGGATGCGGTTATTCCGGTTGCCAGGGTAGCCAGTCTTCCTCTAGGGCCTCTTCCAGGGTAAAACAGGGTTGTTCGGGGATGAGATTTGCCTCAAGTCCGCTAGCTTTGAGGAAGATCTTTCTCCCATTACCATATTCCACCAGAAAATTATCCTGTAGATAGTTTTTCAAACTAGGACTGTTTTTGAGTCTTCTTTGGATTTGCCGCCTAAAATTGGCGATCTCTGCCTCCCAGCCTCTCAAGCAATTTTCTCGTTCTGACTCCCAGTATTTCACTTTGAGTAGATGTTCGCAAAGCCTCATTAAATAGTTAGCAACTGCGTGCTTCTCACTTTTCCCCAAGTCTTCTATCTCCTCAATCAAATTCTCTAGATCTATATTCGTAAAATCACCCACTCTCAACTGCACCAGGATTTTCTCTAGCCACATTTGGTAGTCCGTTTCATATAAAGATGTTTTCACCTCGGTGCTCATGGTACCTCTCTCCTTTTCATACAGTTTACATGGCGATCGCGCGGCATGGCAGGCGATCGCTATCGCGCCAATATCCGTTCGGTATCATCGGCATTCATGCGTCTAATACTCCTCATCCCACCGATACCTCTCGTAAAACCGCACCTGATTTTAATTCTATGGGATCTGGTTCTAGATAAAGAGCGATCGCCGATACGAATATTTTCTAAAGCTTCTACTTCCGTTTCCCCAGCGGAAACGCAACCGGGTAATTCCGGACACCAAACCGCCCAATCCCCTGTTTCCGAATCTCTTTCAAGAATTACACGCCATTTCATAAGCTTTGTGCATTTGCATCAAGTTAAAACTTACTGTCTCTACTTTGACTGGCATCCGATCGGAGCCCCGTCTTTTCTTAGCTTAACCCATTATCCTGCCTCCTGTCAACTGTATGACAAGAAAATTTTAAGAATTTTCCCCTCTGGTGTTGTGCTTGACGATACAAGGTTTTTTTCGGACGCTACGGACATCCGGTTACCATTGAATAGGATCGACATCTACCATGATACTAACAGAATCGGGACAATGGCTGCGCAACTCCTGCAAATCTGGTAACTGTACGGGATTTACTGGAGAAAACTTCAGCAAAATATGCCAGCGATAGCGATTAGCTACCCGCATAATAGTAGCTGGAGCTGGTCCTAACAGTTGGTAATCATCATTCTCGGGAGTCAGCACCTCTGCCAACTTTTGGGCAGTTGCTTCCACCTCTGCTAAATCTAAACCACTCACTCGTAATAAAATTAATCTTCCGTAGGGAGGATAATTGAACTCAGCCCGTTCTGCTAATTCCCGATCCACGAAAGACCAGTAATCATGATCCTGCACCGTTTGAATTACTGGATGTTCTGGCGAATAGGTCTGAATAATTACCTTACCAGGATCGTCATCGCCACGACCCGCACGACCTGCCACTTGCGCTAATATTTGAAATGCTCTCTCATTCGCTCGATAATCGGCAAAATTTAACAAGCCATCTGCGGAGACCACCCCCACCAGAGTTACTGCGGCTAGATCTAGTCCTTTGGTAATCATTTGCGTTCCCACCAGGATATCGGCTTTCCCCTCAGAAAATTCCGTCAGCAATCTCCGATGGGCATCTTTACTCCGAGTGGTATCGCTATCAAATCTGATGCACCGCAGGGATGGATAATGTTTAGCTAATTCCTGGGCAACTTTCTGCGTGCCGCTGCCGAAATGTTTCAGGTAGGGGGAATTACATTCCGGACATTGCTGTGGTTGAATTTCTGTATAATTGCAGTAATGACAGCGCAACAGTTGGGTTGCCCCTTCGTGAGTATAGTGATAGGAGAGGGAAATATCGCAGTGGGGACATTCCATCACGTAGCCGCAACTGCGGCAAGCAACAAAGGTACTGTGTCCCCGCCGATGAATAAATAAAATTCCCTGTTTCTTTTCCTCGATTAATCTTTGTAATTCTTTTTGCAGGGCCCGACTAAATATGGAGCGATTTCCGGCCTGTAACTCTCGCCGCATATCCACTATTTCGACTGGCGGCATCGGGCGGTGGGCAATGCGTTTTGGTAGAGAAAGGTAATATTTATCAATGGCTTCCTCTGGACTCTCCAGTCCGGGAAAGGAGAGAAATTGGGCGCTGCGAGTTACACTTCCCCAGCTTGATAAAGAAGGGGTAGCGGAACCCAGGAGGAGGGGACAATTTTCTAATTGGGCCCGCCAAGCAGCTACAGTGCGAGCATGGTATGTGGGACTGCGTTGGTCTTCCTTAAAGCTGCTGTCATGTTCTTCATCCAGGATAATTAAACCTAGCTTGGGTAGGGGGGCGAAAACAGCCGATCTCGTGCCAATTACGATTTGAGGAATGCCCATCAGCATTTGTCGCCAGGTATCGTAGCGTTCGCCATCGGAAAGGGCGCTGTGATAAACAAAAATTTTCCCCGAACCAAAACGGGCCCGAAATCGATCGGTCAGTTGGGGGGTAAGTCCAATTTCGGGAACCAGCACTAGGGCCGATCGCCCGCTATCTAAGATGGGGGCGATCGCCTGCAAGTAGACTTCCGTTTTTCCCGAACCGGTAACCCCGTGCAGCAACAGCAGGGAATATCTCGTTTGCTTGGTAATGGTATCGAGGGCTTTGGTTTGATCTGGGTTAAGGACTTTGGGGCGAGCGGGTTTTTGGGCGACTCCCAGATCGCGGCGCAACCGTTCCCGTTCTTCGATGGCAATGCAGCCTTTTTTTTCCAGGGCTTTGACTATACTAGAACTCGTTTTCGATATTTTTAGTAACTCAGACAACCACAACTCACCATCCCGCTGCTTGAGAACTCCTAAGACTTCCTGCTGTCGCTTCGTCAATTCTTGAGTAAAAGTATCGCTAGTGAGAGTCACGGCTTTTTGCAGTTTTGGGCGGGAGAGTTTCGGCGGTTCCAGATAGCTTTGTACCCACCCACGCTGTAATAATGAATTTAATGGCCGATTAGCACCTTTCACCTGACCCTGGAGTGCTTTCCAGGAAATATCCTGCGTTTTGCTCGACTCCAGTACCTCCAGCAACTGTCGCGCCACCGGTGTGAGGAAGGGGTCATCGGCGATCGCCTTTCCCCCCGGATAAGCAGAGGTGAGGCGGATGCGACGCTGGGCCTTCCCCAACAGTCCCGGCGGTAGAGCAATTCTAATCGCCCGCACCAGTTCTGTATGGTAGTAAGACGCTACCCTATGTAATAGCTGCCAGTAGGTAGGCGGGAAGAACCCCGGATTGACGACATCTTTAACATCTTTAATTTTCTCGGGGGCCAAGTCAGCAGGGGGACTATCCAGCAGCCGAATGGCGATCGCCCCCAACTGCTGCTGTCCAAAGGGCACCTGCAATATATCCCCCTCCGACAGTGACAAATCTGGCGGAATGTGGTATGTGTATAACTTCTGACCCTGTTCCGATGCCCCCGCACAGTCCACTAAGACTTCTACCCACCTATCAGTGTTTGTCCCACAGTGGTAGTCCGAAGCCGATGATGCTACTGCTACCGATGATGGACTATAGTCCCGATTATACATACCACCCCATAGAATAGATCGATCATGTGTTATTCTATCAAACTACGGACCCTGATAACACTCATGATGCCCCTTGCCATCTCGATCGGAAAATGCTTTGATTGTTTTGCACCCACTTTTTTGCCTGGCTAACCCCTGATAATTGTATCATGTAATACTTTTGTTAGAGAAGAGAAACATTCCAAAAGTAGCCGAGACTAAAAAGCTGTTACTAGCTGAGTTTAAGGGGGGATATAAATAAAAAAATAGTTAATATAAGTAAATGCAATCTGGATAAAATTAACCTAAAATCACTAGAAAAAAGTAGTTTTTTAAGATCGAAGAGATAGCATGTCCCAAATAAGTAATCATCAAGTGGCCATCATGGATGCAGATCGAGCAGATTTAGTCGGCAGTTCGTTGCCAGAAGAAAAATATGTTGCAGTTAGAGAGAGGAAGTCAAAGTCAGAAGGGAAAGAGAACAAGCTCCGCAAAGATGACACGATCGGCTCATTTCTCAAGCAAATGGCCCGCTATCCGCTACTAAAACCAGAAGAAGAGGTGTCTTTAGCCCGTAGTATTCGCTACCTGAAGGAAATAGAAGAACTTTCCCAGCGACTAGAGTCTCAATTGGGTTATTGGCCGACAGCAGCGGAATTGGCCCAGGCAGCAGGATTAAGCGAAAAGCAGCTGGAAACGCGCCTGCATGATAGCAGGATGGCGAAAAAAAAGATGATTCGCGCGAATCTGCGATTGGTGGTGTCGATCGCCAAGCGATATTTAAATCGGGGAGTGCCATTCCTGGATCTAATTCAGGAGGGTGCCTTGGGTTTAGATCGAGCGACGGAGAAGTTCGATCCAGAAAAGGGCTACAAATTTTCCACCTACGCCTACTGGTGGATTCGTCAAGGGATTACCCGTACCCTGGCAAATCACGGGCGCACAATCCGGTTGCCAATTCATGTGGTGGAGAAGCTCAACAAGCTTAAAAAAGCTCAACGAAATCTCAGACAAGAACTACAGCGCAATCCGACTGAGCAAGAATTGGCAGCAGCGATAGAAGTTGACATCGAACAGCTACGCTATCTACAGCAGGTACGCCGGAGTTCGATTTCTCTGAATCACCGCATTGGCAAAGAGCAAGACACGGAACTGTTGGAACTACTCGAAGATAGCAGTACCCGATCGCCCGAAGCGCAGATCAGCGAAATCATGATGCGTCAAGATCTGACGACGATCTTGTCAGAGGTGCTGACGGAGCGGGAAAACGATATCATTTGCTTGCGTTATGGTTTATCTACGGGTGAAGTGTACACTTTAGAAGAAGTAGCTTCCCTGTTAAACCTGTCCCGGGAGCGCGTTCGTCAGATGCAAACCCGAGCTATGCGTAAACTGCGTCGCCCTCAAGTGGCCCAACGCTTGAAAAATTGGCTGCGGTAGGGGATGGGCACCAAGGGCGATCGCGTCTTCGGTGAGAAAAGGCAACCGACCTGTTAAGATGGAGCTAGATGTTGATTGTTATTAGCTTATGGTGATTCAAGGTATCAAACGGGGACGCACGATCGAGCTGCTCTGGGATCTGGATATTGCCGACGGTGAAAAGGTGACGGTTGAGGTGATTCCGCAGCAGAAGCCGGGTAATTTATGGGAGGCCATGCTGAAGTGGCGTGAAGAATATGGGGTCGAAGAACTGGATATCGATCCCGATGAGATTTGGGGAGACGTTCGCGATCGTTCCCCTGATGGAGGTCGTGAGTTTAGCTGGGATCTGGGAATTAATTCTCGTGACGAATAATGTTCGCGATTTTCAATATTTTGATGGCTTGGCGATCGAGAATTGATTCGAGGTCAACAATGGAAGCGATCGCCTGTACCATTCATACTATAATAGTATAAATCGGCAAGGAGGTAAACGCCCGATCGCGCGCGCATACCAGAAACAGGGTTTCTGCCGAAGATATTAGCATCCAGATATAGAATGTAAAAGAAACCCGGTTTATCCGGCTCCTACCCGTAAGCCTTTCGTTGCAAAGATAACTGTAGGGGCGTAGCGCTACGCGCACTGCGCCCACTGCGCAGCGGCTGCGCAGCAGCTAGCATTTGGGCGATAATTTATGAGACAAACCGACAATGTATATATCCAAATGCTTCGCCCTGCCCCCCGCGAATATGTCTCAAGAACGGGTGCATCTGGATCCTTTGCCTCGCCCGAACCCTAAAGGGTCCGGCTACATGAACAAAGCAATGTCATTGCGAGCGCAGCGCGGCAACCTTCCTGCGCGGGCTAAATTACATGTATTATAAATGTAGCTTTGCGAAAGTGAGATGCACCCTCAAGAACTCATGTTAAGGAAAAAACATATCGACGATCGGGCTTGTGGTCCGATCGTACTTGTGGGACGATCGGGGTCTGGGCGATGTGGCTTGGTGTTGCATTGCGGAAGAAAATTTGTCCGTGGGTATCTTCCCCGATCGCCCCTTAGCTTGCACCCCTACAAAAACGATCGGGGTCTGGCTGGCAGGGGGCGGGCGCTAGCAAACGGGATATCAAACTTTCCCCCCGTGGTAGGGAAGGCCGTGATACAATTAGCATTACTGTAGAAGTGGGGATAAAACGCTATGTTCATGAGCAAGGCATACAGAAAAGCAAAGCAGCGCATTGACCAAGCACGGCGAGATGGATCGACAATACTCGATCTCAGCGGTATGGGCCTCACGGAGGTGCCGAAGGCGATCGGAAAACTCACCTCGTTGCAACAACTTGACCTCTCAAGAAACCAAATAAGCAGCCTGCCAGAAGTGCTGGGAAAACTCACCTCGTTGCAAGAGCTTGACCTCTCAAGAAACAAAATAAGCAGCCTGCCAGAAGCGCTGGGAAAACTCACCTCGTTGCAAGTGCTTAGCCTCGCTTTCAACCCAATAAGCAGCCTGCCAGAAGTACTGGGAAAACTCACCTCGTTGCAACGGCTTCACCTCTTGGGAGACCCAATAAACAGCCTGCCAAAAGTAATCAAACAATTAAGTCAGTTGGAACAGCTTGACCTGGACGACAGGATTTTCTTTGACCAGGACGGCAATTTTATCAGCCCCGAAATCGCTGCTGCTTACGAACGAGGCACCAAAGTAGTATTGGAATACCTGCGCTCTCAGGCCCGATCGCGGGTATAGTTGAACGAAGCCAAGCTAATTTTGGTGGGTACACACCCGCAATTTCAGTATGAAGACGAGTACAGTTAAATGGGTGCGGTCACAAGTAGTTGATAGCCGCATTGATGATGCATGTAATCTAGCCCGCGCAGGAAGGTTGCCGCGCTGCGCTCGCAATGACATTGCTTTGTTCGAGTAGCCGGACCCTTTAGGGTTCGGGCGGCGTTGGTAGGGGCGGCGACCATTGTCAGGGAAGGATGGCAGGACAGGCGATCGCTCCTGAAACCAACCAGTGCAAGACCACACCCAGACCGCACCGGTCCTGGGTACTTTTACCTCCACCGGCACCTACTAGCTGCTACCGGTGCCCCACTGTTGAGGTTTAAAACGTCTCCCTTGAGGTTTAAAACGTCTCCCTTGAGGTTTAAAACGTCTCCCTTGAGGTTTTAAACCTCTCCGTTGGGGTTTAAAACCTCTCCGTTGGGGTTTAAAACCTCTCCGTTGGGGTTTAAAACCTCTCCGTTGGGGTTTAAAACCTCTCCGTTGAGGTTTAAAACCTCTCCGTTGGGGTTTGAAACCTCTCCGTTGGGGTTTGAAACCGGTGTGGTCTTGCGCCCGTTGTCAACCGTTCGCCGTGAACTGTTCGCCGTTCGCTGCGAGGGAGTTCCCCTGGGTACAGGATTTCAGTATGAAGAGGAGTACAGTTAAATCACGGACCTGGGAGTCGGGTCCTGGGCACTTTTACCTCCACCGGCACCTACTAGCGGCTACCGGTGCCCCACTGTTGGGGTTTCAAACGTCTCCCTTGGGGTTTGAAACCGGTGTGGTCTTGCGCCCGTTGTCAACCGTTCGCCGTGAACAACATTCGCGACCCTTGGGATGCTACAAGTTAGAAAATGGATCGAGAAGAATTTAGAAATTACTGGAATAGTCAAGCCATTTATTCATTGAGACAATGAAAGTCAAAGTTTTGTCTATTAAACCGGCCCAAGCGCCTAACTCCCATGAGGTATTATTATCCATTGGTGAAGAGCGGCAAATCTTCATGTTTACAACTGAAGTTAATCTAGTGGGTGCTTTTCAACTGCAAACTACTCATGCAGAGCCACGGTTCTCAGAGTTGTTTAAATTTAATCAACGAGTTGCCATGAATGTGAGTAATTTGGTGGTTAAATCTTACAAAAAAGAAGTAGTTTAACTGCCATGTGGTATTTTTTGTCACGAAGAAGCTTTATCGAAGCCCTTTGAATACAACCGTAAACAAGCAATATCCGATGGCAGCAAAGAAGGTTTAATTAATCGAGAGCAAAAGTCAAAAATGAGTCATGATATTCGTCACAAGGCGATGGCGTTAATCGAACATTTGCCGGAATCTTTACTGGATGAAGCAGTTATTTTTTGGGAATCTTTGTATGTTAAGGCTAATAATTTAGAGTAGCGCTCCTCATTCTCGCTATAGGAGAACAACCGTGAAAAGATTGATGAGATTCCGAAGGGCGATCGCGAGTAGGCTAGAAACCGGGTTTCTTTTACAAACTCTGGCCTCAGGAGCAAAAATTATTGCAGAAACCCGGTTTATTGGTCTGAGGGTCTTATGGGCGATCGGGGGCCGCGCGTGAGGACCGTGAGTAGTTGTCAAAGATATATTAATGAAGCACTAGGGGGTTAAAAATGCGAAAGCAGCGGATAGTATACACATCACCTTTGGATGCGCTGATTGCGGTAGCAAAGCGTCTGAGTTTGTATGAAAGTCAGCACAGTATGGATTCTGAGGAGTTTTTCGATCGCTATAGCAAGGGGCAACTTGCGGATGAAGTAGCGTTTGTAGAATGGGCAAATGATTATCGCCACTTTTTGGTGTTACGGCAAGATGTAGAAAAGCTGTTACAAAATGTTGCATAAAACACTGGATGACTATCTCGTGCGGATTGAACAGATACTCATGGCATTAGAGAATGCCTATATCGAGCGCTATGAGGAAGAAATTTTGACCCCACAGCGCGCAAATTTGCGGATTCGCGTTCGTTTTACAGGAGGCCATTTGTTGGAAATTAATGAGGCGATCGCGGTTGAGACAGATGTGTTGATGTGGCTAGATTATCGGTATCACTGTCAGGATGAGCAAAATAACTTAATTTTTCGGTATGATAGCACTCCTCATTTTCCCGAGTTGTCCAGTTTCCCGCATCACAAGCATTTACCAGATGAAGTAATTGCTTGTCAAAAACCGGATATTGGTGAAGTTATACAGGCAGTATCACAAGACAATTGCGCCATATAATATACGATCGTGCCCATGTCTTGCGATCCTGGGAGGCGTTTGAATCTACAGTAAAACCTGCCTGTTTTCCTCAAGCAACAACAACTGGTTCCATTCGCCAAAATGATCGCCCCAAACCCGGTTTCTTGGTCTTCGGGTCCACAGGGGCGATCGGGCGGGGGCCAGAAACCGGGTTTCTTTTACCAAATCTGGCATCATGAGCCAAAATTATCCCAGAAACCCGGTTTCTTGGTCTTGAGGTCCGGGGGGCGATCGGGCGTAGGCGAGAAACCGGGTTTCTTTTACCAACTCGGGTTGAGGAGCAAAAATTATTGCAGAAACCCGGTTTCTTGGTCTTGACGTCCGGGGGGCGATCGCGCTATAGCCAGAAACCGGGTTTCTTTTACTCATATCTTGCACCATTTTCAACTAGAGGCGGAGCCTCGATAACTCGTTCCCTGGCTCCGCCAGGGAACGAGGGGAGCTTTTAGTGGGTTTTAACCCACTTTAGCTATTAGCCGTGGGTTTTAACCCACGGCGGGCCAGGAGACCAATTGAGAATGGGGTGAAACCGGGTTTCTTTTACCAACTCTGGCCTCAGGATCCAAAATGATCGGGTGAAACCCGGTTTCTTGTCTGGTCCCGTCCTGTTTTGTGTTAGGATAACAAAAGACCGGGTAATCAGCTTACTGCTGTTGGGTAAGGGACCTCAACCCAACCTACGACTAACCTCGCCAAAATATCTTATGTCACCAGATACCGAGAACCTAATATTGCGTTCAGCTACCCCAGATGATGCGCCAATACTGTTTGAACTGATTAAAGCGTTAGCAGAGTATGAAAATCTATCCCATCAAGTTGTGGGTAACGTAGATGCTTTGAAAGAACATCTTATAGGCGATCGCCCCTTAGTGGAAGCTATCTTAGCTGAAGTAGAGGAGGGCAAAGCTGTGGGTTTTGCCCTATTTTTTCAGAACTATTCCACATTCTTAACCAAACCAGGAATTCATCTAGAGGATCTATTTGTGTTGCCCGCATATCGGCGTCAAGGTATCGGTAAAGCCCTGATTACTTATCTGGCAAAACTGGCCGTTCAGCGCAACTGCGGGCGGATGGAATGGGCAGTTTTAGACTGGAACGAACCCGCGATCGCATTTTATCGCCATATCGGTGCCGAGATTCTCCCCGACTGGCGAATTTGCCGTCTGACAGACGAAGAATTATCTCGTATGAAGTGAATTGTTGATTTTTAGCCAACTGACAACTGACAACTGACAACCTACAACTAACATCATCATTCATCTGTATCAGAATAGACTGGTAACCTAACAGTAAAAGTTGTACCCACGCCGACTTCACTTGTAAAAGAAATATCACCGCCATGCAAGTCCACCGCTTTTTTCACAATTGCTAACCCCAAACCCGTCCCAGTAATGCTGCCCACATTGTGGCCGCGATGAAAAGACTTAAACAGTCGTCCTCGATCCTCCTCCGGGATGCCAATGCCGCGATCTTGAATGCGAAAAATCACCATTTTTTTCTTACCTTGTCGCCAATTATCAGGGGACTGACAAATAAGTTCAAAATTAATTGGGCCACCGTCAGCATTATATTTGATAGCATTAGTCAGCAAATTAGTCAATAGTTGCCGCAGGAGTTTTTCATCCACTACCGCCTGGGGACAATTCCCTTGAAAGTCAAACCTTAGCTGCTGGTTTTCTCGGGTTGTAGCTTGCAGTTCTTCAGTCAAATCCTGGCAGAAGATCGCCAAATTTATGGGTTTCGGGTTAAATTCCAGCGGCTCGTCCTCAGCTTTATTTATAATCAGGACATCATCAACCAGTTGAGTCAGATGGTTAACAGCAGCTTTAATGCGATGGAGATATTGAAGTTTTTTCTCATCTGTCCATTTGTAACCGTAATATTCTAGTAACTCAGCAGAAGATAAAATAGTGGTTAGCGGGGTGCGGTACTCATGGTTAACCACAGAGACAATGCGGGATTTCAGTTGGGATAGTTCTCTTTCTGTTTTCAAAGCTTTGAGCACTTCGACTTCCGCCCGCTTGCGCTCGGCGATATCGCGGACGAAAGCACATTGATATTCCTTGCCCTTGAATTTCAGGTAATTGGCAGTAATTTCTACCGATAAGAAGCGACCATCCTGCCTTTTATAATTAGATTCAAAGGTTAAAGATTGTTTTTCTTTCAGCAAAGTCCAACGCTGGGCCCAAACCTCAGCAGGATAGTTAGCTTCAATCTCAGAGATCGTCATCCCTAGCAATTCCTCGCGATCGTAACCCAGTAGCAGACAGGCGGCCTCATTTACATACAACAATCGCCCATCTAACCCGATCCAGAAGACAGCTTCCGCCGCCCGATCGACCGTAAACTGAGTCACCTGCAATGCCTCTTGGGCCCGCTGGCGCTGCGCGATCTCCGAACGCAACTGTTGGTTAGTCTGGCGAATTTGGGCAGTGCGTTCTTCGACTCTCATTTCCAACTGTTCGTTGGCCTTTTGCAGGGCATCAACAGCCAGTTGACGCTTAGTCACGTCCAGAACCAAAGACAGGATAGAGACTAAATGGCCTGACTCGTCTCGCAGGGCCGAATTATACCATTCGCAATGAACCACAGCGCCCGTGGAAGTCAAGTTCCGGTTGCGACTGATATTGCGAGGCTGACTGCCATCTATTAACCGCGCCATCACCTCAGTGAAGGCTTTCAGATCGGCGTCGTAGACGAAGGGCCACTCACTAAAATGCTTGCCGAGAACCTCTCGATCTTTCCAGCCAAAGATTTTCTCAGCCTGACCGGACCAACGCTGGATGCGAAACTTATTGTCCCATTCCACCACTGCCAGGGGAGAGTTTTCGACATGAAAAGTTAAGCGTTGATGAGCTTGTTGTAAAGCTGCTGCTGCCCGTTGGCGTTCGGAGATATCCCTCGCGATGCCGCGATATCCGCGAAAGGTGCCATTCAAGTCAAAGAAGGGAACGCCGCTGGTCTCTAAGAGCACTTCCCGACCGTTTTGATGGCGCTGGCTATGTTCCATACAGCTCAATGGCAACTGGGACAAGGCAATTTCCGCAAAAATCTTGGCAACACGAGCAGCTTCTAACCAAGACATGAAGTTGAAGGGAGTTTTCCCCACCATTTCTGCTGGTTCATAGCCCAAGATATCCCGCACTTTCGGACTGACGTAAGTGTAGACGGCGTTTTCATCTATTTCCCACACCCAATCACTGGTGGTTTCCACCAGGTTGCGAAATCGCTCTTCGCTATGTTGCAGGGCCACCTGCATCCGCTTGCGTTCCGCTAGTTCCGTTTTCAGTTGCTGGTAAAGTTCTGATTGTTGAATGGCGATCGCGACATGGGTTGCCAGACTCTTGACCAACTCTATTTCCGACTCTTGCCACTGGCGGGAAGAGCGGCATTGGTGAGCTACTAGCAAACCCCACAATTTATTAGCGCTTTTCTTTTCCTTGTCCGGACTATTTTGCACGATCGGCACCACCAGGTTAGCCTGTACCTGAAAATAGGCCAGTAAATCTATATGACACTGGGATAGACTTGTCCTGTAGATATCTGCTATTGCGAGGATGCGACCATTTTTGTAAAGATTTACATATTCCTCCGTAAAACAAGGATCTTTGATAGTGATTCCTAACATCGATGTCCAGTTACTGGCTACCGATTCTACTACTATCTCACCGCTCCAATCTGGCTGAAAACGATATATTATGACTCGATCGCAGCCTAGTAGTTGCCGGACTTCTGAGACCGTCGTGTTGAGAATTTCCTCCAGATTCAGAGATTTGCCGATCCGCCGGGCGATCGCCGCTAACAGGCGATCCCCACTTTTGCTGCTCGGGCTGGGTGTTTGTGATTCTAGTAACACAACTAAAGCTTGTGGTTTGACTCTTTTGTATTCTAGCACACAAATAGTTTTCACCTCGATTTTTCGCGCAGCGTTCCCCTGTCCCATCCAGTCGGGATCTGGACCGGGAGACACCGAAGGTGTTTCCTGGGATCGCTAGTCGCACAACGGGCGGAAACACCGACTGGCCATAATCGGTTTTGACGGTAATTAGTAATTGGTAAAATATATTTCCAAGACGATCGTCTAATTCACGAACGGAATCTGGAACTGAGAGGACCAAGGAGGTGATGGAGGCGTCGCAGTTGTTCGGCGGTGCCCATGCAGATCAATAAATCACCAGCTTGTAAGAGAGTTTCCCCTGTCGGACCGCCCAGCAGGGTGCCGTCATAGCGGCGAATGGCTAAAACTAAAGCCCCGGTTTGCGATCGCAAATTAGTTTCTTGGAGGGATTGGCCGATGAAGGGACAGATTTGGGGATCGATCAGAAACTCTTCCATGTAGAAAGATCGATTCTTACCTGTAATCATCCCATCGACAAAATGCATCACCTCGGGTCTGAGGGCAGCAGTCGCCATCCGCCGTCCGCCAGTAATATAGGGCGAGACAACGGCATCTGCACCCCCCCGTTGCAGTTTTTGGATGGCTTCTTCAGAACTGGCACGGGCGATCGCCCGAATGTGGGGATTGAGAGTCTTAGCAGAAAGTACAGTATAGAGGTTTTCGGCATCCGAGGGCAAAGCAGCGACTAAACAAATCGCCTGTTCGATCTTGGCGGTCAGCAAGGTTTCATCCAGAGTGGCATCTCCCTGGACCACCACGCAATTTAGCTCCTGGGCCTCCTTGATGAAGTCCGGATCCGAATCTATGACTACAAAAGAGATGCCTTCTGCCTTAAATTCTAAGGCAATTTGCCGCCCGGTGCGACCAAATCCACAGAGGATGTAATGTGAGTTCAGAGAATCTAGCAAGCGATGAAACTGCCTCCTTTTGATGCCTTCTTGAAAGTAGCCCTCAATCAGGGCTTCTGTCAAGCGATTGACAATGTAACCGATGCTAATCACCCCCATAAAAATCAGGGCGATGGTGAACAACCGCCCCCGATCGCCCATCGGATGGATTTCCCCATAACCTACTGTCGCCAGGGTAATTACGGTCATGTAAGCCGCATCTGACAAGGACCAGCCCTCAACCAGCGCATACCATAAGGTGCCGAAGGCGAAGACCCCCCCTAGGGATAGGGCACCGAAAATTATTTGGGTTTGGAGGCGGCGATATTTCTGCTGTGAAGTCGAGTACAATGCTAGTCACCAATTGTAAATTGCAAATTGTAAATTGCAAATCGAGTAATCCAACAGTATGGTTGCAGATCCACACTGCCTGGGAAATTGTGAGGATATACTGACAGAAAATTGACTCTTACGCAGGTTTTGAGGATATAATTGTCAACTCAGGATCTGTAAGCCGTTAAGCAAAAGGATAAGCCAGTGAGCCACCAAACCGCTACGTTAAACCCGCCCATGACTACGGAGTCAACTCCGGTGCAGTCAAGTGCTTTCAATGAAGCAGAGTTTGATAATTATGTGATGTCCACCTACGGGCGCTTCCCGATCGCCCTAGAACGGGGTGAAAAATGCCGCGTTTGGGATACGGAAGGACGCGAATATCTGGACTTTGTAGCTGGCATTGCTACTTGCGCCCTCGGACATGCTCACCCAGCACTGGTGGAAACGGTGACCCGTCAAATCCAGACCCTGCATCATGTTTCTAATCTTTATTATATTCCGGTGCAGGGGGAACTGGCGAAGTGGCTAGTAGAACATTCTTGTGCCGACAAGGTGTTTTTCTGTAACTCTGGGGCGGAGGCGAATGAAGGCGCGATTAAACTGGCGCGGAAATACGCCCACATAAAGTTAAATATTGACGAACCGGCGATCTTGACGGCTCATGCCAGCTTCCACGGACGCACCCTGGCAACAATTACTGCTACAGGTCAACCCAAGTACCAAAAGAATTTTAGCCCCTTAATGCCCGGGTTTCATTACGTGCCTTATAACGATTTTGAGGCAGTAACACGGGCGATCGCCTCTCTGGATGCGGGTAAACGTCGGGTAGCGGCCATACTCCTAGAACCGTTACAAGGAGAAGGGGGCGTGCGTCCGGGGGATGTAGATTACTTCCTGCGGCTCAGGCAATTATGCGATCGCCAGGGCATTCTGCTGATCTTAGATGAAGTGCAGGTGGGCATGGGGCGGAGTGGCAAGCTTTGGGGTTATGAAAATCTCGGCATTGAACCGGATATCTTCACTTCTGCTAAGGCTTTAGGGGGCGGTATCCCCATTGGGGCCCTGATGTGCAAGCAGTTTTGCGACGTGTTTGAGCCCGGAAATCATGCTAGCACATTTGGGGGCAATCCCTTTGCTTGTGCAGCGGCTTTGACTGTCTGCCAAACTATGGAAAAAGAGCAAATTATCCAAAATGTCGGGGAACGGGGAGAACAACTGCGCCGGGGGTTGAGGGCGATCGCCGCTAAATATCCCAAACTTATTGCTGAGGTACGCGGTTGGGGTTTAATTAACGCTATGGAACTGGCGGCTGACATTGAGCTGACATCTGCTGATGTCGTTAAGGCGGCAATGGCGGAAGGCTTGCTCCTGGTTCCTGCCGGTCCTAAAGTGGTCCGGTTTGTGCCACCCCTGATCGTCTCCGCCTCGGAAGTGGACATGGCACTGGCAGCAGTCGATCGGGCAATGTCCTAGTCTGGCCAGTTCCATCTCAATGCCAGCATCAAGAAACCCGGTGTTGACTCCATACCGGGTTTCTAGGCTATAATCGCGAACCATAAAGATAACGACTGATTCTTCGATAGCAGATGAATTTGTCAGACTCTACCTGGGTAATTTTATCCAGAATCCGGAGATAGGTTCCAAGGGAACAGGAGCCAGCGATAATAGTTAGGGAAGTCGCGCTCTACTTTAATTACTGAAGGCTATGCTGCAACGAATATATGTACACAACTTCAGATGTCTGGAAAACTTTGAACTGACTCTCAAGGATATGTCATCGGCGCTGTTAATCGGCAAAAATGGCACGGGTAAATCAACCATTGCCAGTGCCTTAGAAGTGCTTCAGAGTATCGGTCGAGGCATAAATAGAGTTGGAGAACTCGTGCAATCAAAGGATTTCGCTCGTGGCAGAGATGATGTGCCGATCCGCTTGGAAATAGAAGTATTGCTTGATGAGAAATTATACAAATATGTCATTGCGTTTGAGTCACGTGAAAAATTGAGAGAACTGCGAGTTTGCGAAGAGCAACTTCTAGTTGAAGAAAATAAAATTTACTCTCGCAAAGAAGCTCAAGTTACTCTTCATAGGAGTTCGCGAAATCCTGAAGATCAGTTTCTGGTGGATTGGCATCTTGTGGCCCTAACAGTAATTCAAGAGCGATCCCAAACCGATCCACTTCATATTTTCAAGACTTGGCTGGCACGCATGATTATTTTAGCGCCAATACCAAGCTTAATGACCGGAAATTCCCATGGCGAGACTTTGGAGCCAAAGGGAGATGGTTCCAACTTTGGGGAGTGGTTTGCTGGGTTACTCAGTCGCTATCCCGCTGCCTATACTCAGGTGGATGGATATCTCCGAGAAATTATGCCTGACATTAAAGATTTTCAGAATGAAATTATCGGCAAAGAATTCAAAAGCACGATCGTTAGTTTTGAAGAAAACAGTGCCAAGCTGAGCGTTTACTTTAAAGACTTATCTGATGGTAAAAAATGGTTTTTTCTCGGTGCTTTTGTCTTAGCTGCCAATAAATCATATGGACCGCTTTTTTGCTTTTGGGATGAGCCGGAAAACTATCTTTCCCTATCAGAGGTGGGACATTTTGTCATATCATTGCGACGCTCATTTAAGAATGGCGGACAAATTTTAGTGACATCTCATAATCCTGAAGCCATCCGAAAATTTTCAGATGAAAATACCTTCGTGCTTCATCGGAAAAGTCACTTAGAGCCAACTTTGCTCGAACTGCTCAGCGATATTTATATTAGAGGCAATCTTGTGGATGCCTTAATTCGTGGTGATGTATAATTATGAGCATAAATAAGTATAGGCCGCAGCTGCTTGTGTTACCAGAGGATGATGCTAATCGTCAGATTGCCAACGGATTTATTCTCCATCCAAACTTGAATAGCCGTGCTATTCAAGTCCTGCCCCCCTCTGGAGGCTGGAAAAAAGTTCTGGATGATTTCCAGAAGGTTCATGCCCTGGAAATGCAAAACATTCCCCATAGAATGATTCTTTTACTTATTGATTTCGATCGGGATGAAGATCGATTGAGTTATGTAGAGAGCAAAATTCCAGAAGAACTAAGAGATCGGGTATTCGTTCTCGGTGTTCTATCTGAACCAGAGAGTTTAAGGAGCGACATCCAAAGGAATTGGGAAGAAATTGGAGAAGCACTGGCAAAAGATTGTTCCGACAATAGGAATGAATTATGGGGACACAATCTTCTCAAACACAACAGAACCACTTTAGATCGGATGATTTTATCTGTCAAACCATATCTGTTTAATTAAATCATAGGTGTGGGGTACAACCTACGGACCGACAACCGTAACAGCGAAGTGTGTGAGAAAATCGAGTTTGGGGGGGCGACTGGGAACGGCACAAAGCCAAATCGCGGTTTATAATATGTACAGGGGATTTGATCGGACGATACCAGTGGGAATGTTTTTGATATTCATCTGTTGCTGTAACGTTATTATTTAAAACTGAAAAGGAGAAAGACTGATGATCCAACCTGCTATTTTGGAAAAATTAGAGAGTCTTCCTGAATCTCTACAATTGAAAGTATTACAGTATATTGATTCTTTGATAGAAAATCGCGAACAATATATGGCTAAAGGCCACCCGGCTGCAAACCAGCCTACGGAACAAGAAACGCCTCCTAAAAAGTATCGCGTTGCCGGAACGATGAAAGGGATGATTATCATGTCAGATGATTTTGATGAACCCCTTGAAGACCTCAAAGACTATATGTAATGGACTTGACAGTTTATGCTGCTAGATACCCATGTATTGCTCTGGTTCCTTGATAATAACCCTAGACTCCCAAAGTCGATTAAAGAAAATATAGAAAACACGGAATCTGTATTTGTCAGTATTGCTTCAATTTGGGAAATATCTATCAAGGTTAATATTGGGAAGTTAACACTGACAACGCCTTTACAAATGATTAGGGTTAATATGAGGGCATTAAATATCCAGGAATTACCTATTACATTTGAAGATGCAATAACTTATGCTTCACTTCCCTTAACTTCTAAGCATCGCGATCCATTCGATCGCATTTTAGTTGCCCAAGCAATGAATCGATCGTTGTCTTTGGTGAGTGCCGATACAAAATTTGATACTTATTCAATTAGCCGGGTGTGGGATGGATAATTGAGATGGACAAGCTTTGCTTATCCATCCAAAAACTTATCGAATGGCGGCGGCGATCAAACGCTCCCAAGCCCAGTCTGGCAGCAGCCAACGCAGAAATATAAGCAGTTTGGCATCCTGAGGTGTAGCGTATCGTCTTTTGGGATTGCGACTGTTCACAGCCAGTGAAACTGCTTTGGCCACCACATCGGGACTGGAAGCATTCGGGTAATCGCTGAGTCCTTTTGCCATGGGTTCGGCCATGGCACTGTAAACCGATCCTTTGGAAGTATCTCGTAAGGTCTGGGCGGCGATGCTGGACCATTCAGTTTGAATTGCCCCGGGTTGCACGACCACCACTCGAATGCCAAAGGGTTTTGTTTCTACCCGCAACGCATCGGATAAAACCTCCAGCGCATGTTTCGTCGCGTAATACCAACCCCCGATCGGGGTCCAAATTCGTCCACCCATGGAACTGATATTGACGATCGTACCCGATCGGGCCTCACGCATTGCGGGCAGAACCAGTTGCGTTAGCCGTATTAATCCGAAAATATTCACTTCAAATTGTCGCTTCGCCTCTGGCAGGGGCACATCTTCGATCGCCCCATAGGATCCGTAACCGGCGTTATTCACCAGTGCATCAATTCGCCCCTCTGTAGAGAGTAATGTTTGCACGGCGCTTGTCATGCTGGCTTCATCCGTCACATCCAGAGGCAGGATTTTAGCCCCCGCAGCGGCGATATCAGCCATTTTCTCTACTCGCCGCGCTGCACCATAAACTATCCAGCCATCTTTGAGAAGTTGCTGTGCGATCGACTTACCGATCCCGGACGAAGCGCCCGTAACCAAGGCAACTTTTTCTTTGGAAGCACTCGACATAGGAATCTCCTAGCCTGATTATCCACTTTAGTATAGTCGTCTCATTGTCTAATGGGCGATCGAGGGACATAAATTGCTCGCTATCGCGGTTTACGATCTGTACGCATTATTTTATCGAACGGGTAATATCAGTGGGAATATTTGCGCTCTCAAGATGGCGGTTGCTGTAATGTTCTGAATCAAATTACATTTGAAGATGCAATAACTTATGCTTCACTTCCCTTAAATTCCAACCCGATCCGATCGAGAGCGATCGCATTTTAGTTGCTCAAGCAATGAATCGCTCATGGTCTTTGGTGAGTGCCGATACCAAACTTGATAGTTATGCAATTGGGCGGGTGTGGGGATGAACAAAGCAAATATTTTTACTTGACTCTACAAGACTAGCAAACGGGATCTCCCAGTTGGGGCGATCGCTCCACAGCCATCACCGGCGGTGAACGGACAACCGCAACAGCAGCTTACCAAAGCCTGCCGGTAGTCTCGATGCACAAACAGCCGCCTCATTGGAGGAAGTGCTCCGGTGGACCGGTGGTCCTCAAAAGAAATATCGCTGTTGCCTCGGCGGTGGACAGCCAGTCAATTTTGTCGCGCCAACCCTCGACAGGGCAAGGGTTTCTGACGATCGAGCGGCAGCAGGGCCCTATCCCAGTATAGCCATGATTCGGCTCATGCTACGCCGACAAATTGGACAGGACAAATTTAGACTAATGCGGATGAAAGGACTTGAACCTTCACGTCATAAGACACTAGAACCTAAATCTAGCGCGTCTACCAATTCCGCCACATCCGCAGCTATCTATAAGGTAGCACTCAACAACCTCTACTGTCAAGTTTTTTTGGTGATGGCATCTTTTTTTGTTGGCGTTGCACGACGACACCGATCGTGCTTGAGCCACGAAAGCTTGTCATCATAGTTGATAATGACTTGTGACAACTTAAAAAAAAGAGATGACAAGGATCGTCCCCAAAATGTGCAAAGCCCTGAACTGTTAGCAGTTTTTCACTGCCGAGATTTCATCTACCAGCAGGATCCTGCCCTTGCTTACAGAACGCAACATGCGATCGATCGCGTCTTGGGAGTCTTGAGAAGTGAATCTGAGAAATCTCTACTCCCGATCTAAGTGAAAATTCTAGGATTGTGGTGAGTCAGCCCACGATCCGCTTGCGCTCGTCACTGACTGCTTCAGGTGAAGGATACACTAAGCTTGAATTCATAAGACAAATTCCGGCCTATGTACATATCTACCGATAAACTGATGCATTTTGTGGTTGGCCTAGCTGTGGCTGTGGGGTTTTGGCAGCTAACCGAACGCTACGCCCCAGCTGGGGTGCGCCGAGTTAACCCCATCTGGTTCTTCGTTATGTTAATTTGGGGGGCAAGTGGCTTGTTCATTTTCCGCAAGCTGCATGTCCCGGTTTTGTCTGGTGACCTCTTTTATATGGCAGTGCCAGATTGGGATATTCCTTTATATAACTGGACCAGATGGAGATTCCTGCTGCACCGCAGCTGGATGTTTCACTCTGTGTTGCTGCCAGTCGGTTTGCTGTTCGTTAGCTTATGGAAGATGCATCCCAGCAGGTCGCCAGCCTGGAAATGGTTACGAGATGGGGCATTTGGTCTCTCTGTAGGTATGTCGGCGCATTTGCTGTGGGATGCACTGTACTCGATGACCAAACGGGGCTTTTTCATTCACGGTTGGAACCAGTCTACTTCCCTCGCTTGGTTGGGACTAAATTTGATTTTAGGGCTGGGTGTGCCTTTTATTGTGATGTGGGGGATGGACTCCCGACCGAGAAATTGAGGCGATCGCCCCTTTCGGCACGATGGCCATAATTGATTATGGGGCGATGCCTCTCGGGTAGTGCGAATAGCGCTTCCGAGAGGCTGTGAGCGGCGCTACAGTTTTTCCCAACATTACACTGAGCTTGAAACCATACTCTACTCGAACTATGATATCTACCGAGCAATTCATATATTTCGTAATTGGGCTAGCTGCTGGCATCGGATTTTGGCAATTATCGAAACGCTATGCCCCAGCGGGAATGCGCCAAATTAACCTCATCTGGTTCTTTGTGATGCTAATCTGGGGAGCCAGTGGCTGGTTCTTTTTCCGCAAACTGGGTGTGCCGATTTTGTCCGATGACCTCTTTTATCTGCCAGTGCCAGACTGGGATGTGCGTCTGTATCAATGGACAAAATGGAATTTTCTCTATCACCGCAGTTGGCTGTTTCACTCGGTTTTGCTACCGATCGGTTTGCTGTTCGCCAGCTTGTGGGGGATGCATCGCAGCAGCAAGCGAGCCTGGAAATGGCTGCGAGATGGGGCGATCGGACTTTCTGTGGGCATGTCAGCTTATTTGCTGTGGGATACACTTCACTCAATGGCTACATACCGCCGGGGATTTTACATTTATGGTTGGAACCAGTCTACTTCCCTCGTCTGGTCGGGACTAAACCTGATATTAGGACTAGGGGTCCCTTTTTTGGTGATTTGGAGGCTGAATTCCCGACCGAGAAATTGAGGCGATCGCGTGGTTGAGGGTATCTGGTTTGCAGTCTCAGACTCAAAGAGTTAAAACCGCTACCACCTCAAAGATAAATCGTCACTTCATAAGATATGAATAACTCTGATGTCAAGCACATGTCGGGTCTACAAGGATTGAGCGATCGCGAGGTAGTCTCACGCCGTGCAGCGGGCCAGGGCAATAATGTCAAGTTGTCAACTAGCCGTTCCTATGGCCAGATTTTGCGGGAGAACCTGTTTACCTTCATCAACGCGGTTTTCCTGACCATCGGCGTGGTACTGATCAAGCTACAACATTTCGGCGATGCGTTCCTGGTAGTGGTGGTCATCCTGGGGGGTGTAGTCGCGAACGTAGTTCAGGAGATGGCGGCGAAACGCAAACTGGATCAGATCGCCTTACTGTTCCGCCCCAAAGTGACTGTCATCCGTTCTGGACGAGAGCAAAGCATCGATCCGAGCGAAATTGTACTGGGAGATCTACTCTATATCTCCCCGGGAGATCAGATTATGGTGGATGGACAGGTCGTTGGTTCCGGGCCCATGGAGGTGGACGAGTCTCTGCTGACTGGCGAGTCAGACCTGATTGCCAAACAAGCTGGAGATCCAGTTTATTCTGGCAGCTTCTGTGTCAATGGCAGTGCCTACTGCGAGGCTCAAAAAGTGGGCACCCAGAGTCGGGCTTATCAATTGACAGTCGGGGCCCGGGCCTTTCGCCAGATGCAGACCCCGCTTCAGCAGGAAATCAACCTGATGATTCGGGTATTTGTGTTAGTGGCCTGCTTTCTGTGGATTTTAGTTGCCATTCCGACGGCGATCGATATCATCTCCTTCGCCGATGGCGTGCAGAGAGCAGCGGTGATCGCCGGGTTAGTGCCCAGCGGGCTGTACATGACCATCATCCTCGCCTACACCCTGGGGGCGTTACGGATGGTAGGGCAGCAGGTGCTGATCCAGCAGGCGAACGCAGTAGAGTCATTGAGCAATGTGAACGTGCTCTGTCTGGACAAAACAGGCACCCTGACTGCTAACCGGATTAAGCTAGATGCTGTTTACCCCATTGGCATCAGTGAGCGGGAACTGCGGGGACTCTTGGGTGATTATGCCGCTAGCACTACCACGAAAAACCGCACCACTGAAGCTATTGATGAAGCTTGTCCGGGACGCGAGAGAGTTGTCGAAGCCGAGGTTCATTTCTCTTCCGCCCGCAAGTGGAGTGCCCTGACTTTTGACAACGGCGTCTACGTCCTGGGGGCTCCGGAAATGCTGGCTACTGCTGTCCGTTTGAACGGAGAACTGACAGCACAGATCGAGACATTGGCGGAACAGGGGTGGCGCGTGCTCCTGTTTGCTTACAGTGCTGAGATTACCTCTATTAAAAATGTGGCCGACCAACCCTGCTTGCCCGAGCATCTCACTCCCCTGGGGATACTGAGCTTTAGCGACGAGTTGCGTCCCGAAGCCCGCAAAACTATCGATCGCTTTGGGTCGGCGGGCATTGAGGTGAAAATTATCTCCGGTGACAACCCGCAAACGGTGGCGGCCTTGGTGAGACAGATGGGACTAAACCAACCTACCGAAATCATCTCGGGACCGGAGTTGGCCCAGATGGATGAGGCCCAGTTCACCCAGGCTGCCCTTAAGGGTACGATCTTTGGTCGGATAGTCCCCGAGCAAAAAGCCAAGCTGGTGCAGACTCTGCGCCAGGAGGGAAATTACGTGGCCATGATCGGGGATGGGGTGAACGATGTCCTGTCCCTCAAGCAGGCGAACTTAGCTATTGCCATGGAAAGCGGTAGTAAGGCTACCCGGAATGTAGCTGATATTGTCTTGCTGAAGGATTCCTTTGGAACTTTACCCTATACTTTCCTGGAAGGACAGCGCATCCGCAATGGCATTCAGGATGTGATGAAGCTGTTTATGGTGAGACTGTTTTCCGTGACCCTGCTAATTTTTTCTACGGGTTTGGTCAGTTTCACCTTTCCGCTGCTGAACAAGCATAGCGCTGTGGTCACTATCCTGGGGTTGGCGTGGCCGAGCTTTAGTATTCCCCTTTGGGCAAAGCCGGGACATCTACCCCAGCGCAGCATGATGCGATCGCTGCTTCATTTTACCCTGCCAGCGACCTTAAGCCTAAGCTTGGTAGCTTTGGGAGTATATTTGGGCTACTTGGTGGCTGCGATTTTTCAGGCTTCTGCTGACTCTGGATGGATGCTAGACGATCGGCTGCTGTCAGTTCCCCGCAGCGCTTTGGTGACAATATTGGTATTGTGCGGGCTGCTGCTGATGCCTTTTCTCAAGCCCCCCACGAGAGTATGGGTAGGGGGCGAACCCCTGAGTGGGGACTGGCGCTATTCGATCGTCGCTTCGATCCTGATCGGGATCTATGGGATCATTTTGGCTGTGAAGCCCCTGCGGGAATTTTTCGATCTGTCCCTGCTGAGCCCGATCGACTATTTGTTCTTAGGTTTGATATCACTGATCTGGTGTTTATTGCTGCGCTATGTCTGGCGATCCCGACTTTTGGACCGCTTCCTCGGCATTGACTTGAGCTAAATTACTACCATAGGGAGCGAATATTGGGAAGACTACAGGAGATAGAAAATGCAAAAAAGTAGAAGCTACCAAGAATATCTGATTGAATCACTCAAAGAACCTTTAGAAGCAGCGGGTTATCTCTGGGCAATCTTACAAGCAGAAGACCCGGAACCGGAACTGCTGCTGCTAGAACTTAAAGATGTAACTTTAGCTTTGGGTGAATTGCATATGTCCCCAGAACAAGCTAAACTGCATGAAGAAAAACTATATGAATTGTTGGGAAAACTCGGCAGCGATGCTATTTATAGTTTAGCAGATTGGCTCAAACCTCTAGGATTAGAATTAACTGTTACTGTGCGGGAAAAGGCGGACAATAATGATGCAATTTATTCTCATTCAGAATTAGAGCTGTTGCCAACTATATGAGGCGATCTGGGAGTTAACCAAAAAAGAGATCGCCCAAATATCATCTATTTTTCAACTCCCATTCTTCACCTCCTGGCAAGTTAGTTAACTGTTCATCAATGATATCTGGTAACTCCTTGACTGAATGATTGTAAGTCAGAGCAAGTAATTGATTCGCCGCTGATATCAACTGCGTTTTATCTATTCTATCTGCAAGTTTAGATCGATTTAGTTTTCCATTCATAACTTCCATACTTGCTGGACGAATTGCTAATTCAATTGCTTTTTCCAGAAATGTATCCCATTCATCAGGCTTGATGTAATAAGATGTTTGATTCTCTTTGAGATTTAAATCTTGGATCTCAAAGATAGAACCTTCAATTGAAGCCGCCCAAGAATTGGTTAAGCGCTGCTCAACTTGGTTTTTAATCAAGTGAATCATCATCCTGATTAAAAATGATTGGATATTCCGCAGAATTGCTTTTTTACTCATGCCTTCTAGTTCATCCACAATTAGTAAAGCATCGTCATATCGTTCCTCCAATATGCTAGTTCTCAGGTCTATTAGTTCCTGTGTCATGGTTTTTCCCTCTCGCTGCATCGGATATTTATATTATAGGATATTTAGGGGTGCGATCGCCCAAATCATCCTCAATATTAAAACTCACCGGATGGCAAATTAGTTAACTGCGCGTCCATCATCTCTTATAACTCTCTTGCTGAAGAAGTATATGTCAGAGATAGTAGCTTAGTGGCAGTCAATATTAGCTGTAAACATCCCCACGCGGACCAATCAGAGTTACAATATATAACTCGTTCTTTATGTCCTCGAAAAACAGCACCCGATATTTCCCCACCCGCAACCGTAACTCAGTCCGACCTTTAAGAGGTTTAATATCAAGCATTTCTGAATCGGTAATTAAAGCATCCAAAGCATTAACAATACGCACTTGCTCCTCTGGTTGCATTCGCTCTAAGTAGCGTTCTGCTGCTTTGAGTAAAATGTAATCAGCCATTTTTTTCTCCAAACAACTTCTTTTTGAGTTCTTTTGAAGATATACCCCGATCGCGACCGGTGAGGTAATCTTGCCATGCTGCTTCGCTTTCTGCGATCTCTTCGGGTGGGATAAGTTCTTCGGAGTCACCTTCAACTTCTACCGGGAGACGAACTATTGTTTTTAATTCGTCCAGCAACCGAGTTTGATCTGGGAACGGGAGGCGTTTAACTTCAGACAGCACCTCTTCATAAGTAAGCATTTGCTCTCTCCTGCTAGTTGATTTTCCTAACTCTAATATAATGTAGTTAGCCCAGTAGGTGGGCGGTGCCCACCCTACGGGGTGTGGTCGATTCCTGTGTCATGGTTTTTCCCTCTCGCTGCATCGGATATTTATATTATAGGATATTTAGGGGTGCGATCGCCCAAATTATCCTCTATTTTCCAACTCCCAGTCTTCACCGGATGGCAACTGAATTAACTGCGCGTCCATCATCTCTTCTAACTCTCTTGCTGAAGAATTATATGTCAGAGATAATAGCTTAGTGGCAGTCAATATTAGCTGCGATCTATCCACCATTTCTGAGAGTTGAGAACGACTAATCCTGAGATTCATCACTTCCCGACTGGCATCACTAATTGCTGCTTCCAGTTCCTCTAACAGCATGGGCTCCCATTCATCTGGTTTAATGTAATAGGAGGTTTTATTGTCTTTGAGATTCAGCTTTTTGATCGATCGGATCGAAGCAGTAATTGCAGCCACCCAAGAATTGGTTAAGCGCTGTTCAACTTGGTTTTTAATCAAATGAATCAGCAACCTGAGCAAAAATGATTCAATGTTACGCAGAATTGCCTGTTTACTCATGGCTTCTAGTTCGTCCACAATTAGTAAAGCATCGGCATATCGTTCTTCTAAGATGCTTGTTCTCAGGTCGATTAGTTCCCGTGTCATAGTTTCAGCAATTACTCTCATATCCCTAATTGTAACGCGGTGACTGTCGGGTGCATCCGGTGTTTTGCAATATAGCCCGCGCAGGCGGGCTTTGTATCTGTAGCTGGACCCTTTAGGGTACCGTTCCGGAAAAATCGGGCGGCAACGCAAATATGAGATGCACCCATGAGTGTCTTCGATCGACAGCCCGCGACCGAAACTCACTAACTACTCCTCCCCAGCTTCTTGTTTCAGCAGACTTACCACTTCATCTGATATCCATAAACCTGCATCGCGTACCAATTCAATACAAGAGGATACTGAAGAAATAAGTCCTCGTCGTTTTGCCAATACCAACATTCCGCCAGTGCCAAGAGTACCCATTCCCAAGATCCGAGAGCATCGCCGAGCAGCGGCATCATCGACCATTACTCGATAGCCATAATTTTCCCAGGCGAAGGTCAAAACTTCTGACTCTCCTAAACCCAAGCTCCAAGCTGCAATTACAGTAGAAATAGCCGAAACTTCAATGACCCTAACCCAAGATGTAAGGGGTAGCTGTTGAGATGCGACATCTGTTGTGCTACCAGATACCACTTCATCCCAAACTGCTCTTGGCACAATAATCTCGCTAAACAGTTGCGGTAATAAGTCGGCAAGTTTGCTATTAAACAGAATAATCAAAGGCGAAGCATCAATTACAATTCTTTCAATCCGCATCTGCCAGTTCCTCAGCTATTTCGCCAGCTTTGTATTGCCAGACGGAAACTTTGTAGCGCGACAGAACCTTGATAAACTCTGACCTGGTTATACCCGCAATTTCAGCAGCCTGGTCTTGAGATATATTCTCCAATTCATACCATTTTACCGCCGCAGCTATGCGCATCTCTTGAATAAATTCATCTGGTTCTCGGCGCAGAGCCCCGAACACCGTTTCTGGAACTTGGAATGAGACAGTTTTCATCAATCAATCTCCCTGGATATGTATCCATAATATGATAACACAATTGCCTTCCCAAGCCCCCGCAGCAGGCGATCGCCCCACCAGGCAAAGCTTAGAAGAACCTAACTCTACAACCAAAGCCCGCGCAGGCGGGCGCAAGTTCTTGTAGCCCGACCCTTTAGGGCGGGGATAACGGTGGGGCGATCGGGGATAACGGGTGGGCATCGCAAACCTCTTCGACGCGAGTTCGGAGTTTGGAGTAGCGCTGCGCGCACTTGCGATCGCGGAGTTAGGGATCTCTAGTCAACGCAATCATCAGGGTTTGAGTCATTTTGCTGCTGACCTTATACCCCACCGATGTCAGCCGTTGCTTGAGGTCCTCACTCACCTTATTCATCACCACGGTTTGCTCGATATTCACCGCGGGATGATTTGTGAACGTTCCCTTCATCCAGGGATTGATCGCGTAATCCACATCGTAGTGGTCGGGTGTACACATCAGAAAACTAATTCCGTCGCTCATAATCTCTTACAATTGTATTTTGACTTCATGGGGCAGCACCCGATCGGGCAGTTGTTGCTACTCCAGTCCGGTGCTGCCCAGACTAATCTTTGATTATATCTGATATCTTGCAGCGTTCTCGATTATTCTCATGGCCCGCATTAGGTTTAAACCCCCTGCGTTACCAGGCGACGCCAGGTAACTCGGTAGGAGTCGGTTTTCAACCGACTGAAAACATAACTATCTTCTGAGGATACTCACCATAGATAAGGCGATCGTTCAGATCCTAATCCAAGCCATAATTGCGGCTAAAATAAGCCCCAAAGAGTTAGCGGCACTTACGGGTATTTCTGAAGTAACAATTAAGTAATATGAAGACCGCAACTATCAAAATGCCAGCTTTCTAGATGTAATAGAAGTGGCAGAAGCGTTGGTAATTAAACTCCGATCGGGTGTTTTTGGATCAGATATAGATGATTTGATCGAGAGTAAATTAGCACAGATAGGATATCAGCACTCTGGGCAATTAAACCATGATATAATCCAATGGCGATCGCCCCTAAATCATTAGTTGGAGAATAAGCATATGGAACTCAAGGAACAAAACTGGCAGAACTTTTGCCAGCATCATTTGCAGGACTGGCATGGTCTGCGCACGCGCTATAGCTTTCGAGGAGAGGTAATAGACTCTTCAGTGGGAGTCAGAAGTTTTTGCGGAAATCAACAACAGACGCAAATCACTCAGACGAATACCTACTACCTAGATGAGACTGGTGGTAAAAAGTCGGAAAAAAGTTGGCAGATAAACAAGGATTTGCATAATTTAGCCGATGGATTATTTCATCCAGCAACCTCAACGATGCGGGGGTTTTTCTTTCCCCAGGGGGCCGCAGCTTGGGTAACGACACAGTTGAAACTAGGATACTATTGTGTCATTGAGTTGTTTTTAATCCACGAACATTTACGTCTGAGTACGAACAGCTTTTACATGGGCAATGGTGAGTTTACCGGCACGATAATTGAGCGGGAAGATGCAGCAGGTTATCCGAACAAACGTAAAAATTGGTCTACTAAAAATGATTGCTTGTCAGAACCGCCTTTTAGGGGTGCTTGGCAAGGCACCTCAGTAACCATGACTCCCGATCTACAGGTTTCCCCTGCTGTTAAGGTAGAGAAATTTAATTGGGGATATGAAGGAAATGAATCTTTCTTTTTCCCCGATCGCATTTCTGTTAGCTGTCCCGATCGCGTGAGCGTTGGTACTAGCTTTACCATCGTAACTGCTTGGTTAGTGACCTCCGAGCAGATGCAACAGTTGATCGTTAAGTATGACAGGCAAGGAACTTTTCAGAGCGTGACCCTGGAACAATTGCATGCGAGCGGGTGAGGAGGACTAAAGTACTCACTACAAACGGAGGACTTTAGTCCTTACTACAAACGGACTGCCAAATTACTTGCGTTCCACCGATGCAATCAGAGGATTAGCAGGCTCCAGCAGTTCGTTAAATGTGCTCAAGGCAGTGGGCTGCTGGCGCACGTGAGCATCGATAAATAGACTAATTGTTTCCGCCATTAAAGAACGAATTTCCTCCTCGGGTTGGGTTGCCGGAAAATCTAAAAACGGCCTGCCCGTGGTGGCATCGAAGGGATAAGCTACAGAAAAGTGATTTGCCCCCTCTAGCAGCACCAGATAGCTGTCATTTCGTCCGCCAGTCATCCCTTCTTGGAAAGTCCGGACTGTTGGCGTTGTCGGTTCTTCCCAAACTACTCCATAGCGATGGCTGCTATTAGCAATGACTCCATCGCAAGTTCCCCCCATCAATAACAATGGTAACGAGTCTGGCAGGGGCAAAATAGTCCCAGGTTCGTATCCCATCATCGTACCAGCAGCCGTGTGGGCAGCGTAGGCAAAAGCAGCAGCGACTTGAGGAAAAAAACGGCGATCGCAGTTTTCAATAGCTACCCGGCCACCAGCAGAATGCCCGCCTAAGATAATTCGTTCTAGATCGAGCATACCCGCGAGGATGCCCTCAGATTGCAACCGTTCCAACTCTGATAACAGCGTTGGCAGGGCGGAGGCCGTAGGACCAGTGCCGTAAGTATTGGGGGCTAACATGGCGAAATCGACTCCTGGAGTGATGGCTACCAGGCCGGGAATATTTTCTGCTACCCAGGAGAATGTTACCACTACTATTCCCCGTTCGGCTAGCTTAACTGCTAGCCATTGATATATTTCTATACCGCAGTTAACGCCGTTGAAGAAGATTACCACTGGAAACGGTGCTTGTTGGGAATTTACAGGCACAATGCCTAAATTTCGCTCTGCTTCGCTATCTGACATTTGGGCGGGATAGAAAATTTTCAGGTGAATGGTGTCGTAGGGCGGTTTGGCGCTCTCGACTTTTGTTGCTCGGAAAAATGCGCGAACGTTCATGTTACTCTTCTTTGATTTGCTTCTATTTTACTATAGCACGAGAGGCGATTTTCTGATTGGAGGCTTTCACCTTAGCCACCCACCCGCTATAAATTTTCAGAATTTCAGCAAAAGGTACCGTGCTGCTTCCTATTAAGTCCCGTAGAGAAGGTGCTACCAATTTTGGAAACCAACGGCTGGCAATTTTTGCCCAACGTTCCCGGAGGATAAATTCGACAAAAAGAACCTTAGAAAATGGAGCAATATTACCATCTATCTCCCATAAAGCATGAGCATCTGGTACGCGATTTTCGGTAAATTTTGCTAAAGCTATTTCCCAGCTTTCCTCCCATTCATCTAAAAGGCTAGCGAAAATATGAGCATCTTCCAAGGCAGAATTGCAGCCTTGTCCAGTGCTCGAAGAAACCGCGTGAGCTGCATCGCCAATTAACAACACCCTGTCACTATGATGATAGCGACTGCAACGAACTCTCATTTGGGTAGAAATCGGTCGCTTCATAAAATTTTCTGCTTCTGCATCCGATAAGAGAAGGCTGACTTCCCGAAGGTATTGCCGAAAGAACTCTTTCACCTGAGCTACGGATGCAAAATTAAGCATATCTTGTCTGGTTCTGGGAACAAAGACAACACCAATATACCCACCGCTTATTTGGGGACTGGCTGTAAAATTAATTCCTTCGGAGGCTCGCAAAACATGGAAAGCTAAGGGCTGTATATCGCCCCCTGTTTTCTCGTTTTTACTCGGTAAAAATAGAGTTTTATAGCAACTGTACCACGCAGTTTGCTCGAAGTCGAAAAATGGAGTTTTCAGGAATTGGTTCCTGACGCTCGAACGGGCTCCATCGGCTCCTACTAGGCGATCGTAGGGTACCAGTAAAGGTTTGAGTTCGGCTTTTGCATCTGGGGAAACTGACTCGAACAGGATGGTTTGGCGATCGAGATCTACGCCAATACATTTGCAGTTGAAATGCAGTTTCAACCGATCGCCACCTGCTGCCATTGCTACCAAGGAGGATAACAGCGTCTTCACTAGGCTAATGCGGTTTGTATGAAATATCGGTTGTTTTCTGGGAACCAACTGAGTTTTGCCATCAACTGTGTGGAAAGCAGTCATCCAGTTTTCCACGCATCCTGCTTTCACAGCATCTTCGAGTCCGT